>NZ_ALOU01000066.1 GCF_000292345.1 Cupriavidus sp. BIS7 | reverse complement strand
CCCTCTCCCGCCTTGCGGGAGAGGGGAGAACCCAAACAAATTACTTCGAGTACACGTACACGCCACGGCCCGTCTTGCGGCCCAGATAACCAGCGGCCACCATCTCGCGCAACAGCATCGCCGGGCGATACTTCGAATCGGCGAACTCGGTGTAGAGCACTTCCATCACGGCGAGCATCGTGTCCAGGCCGATCATGTCGGCCAGTGCCAGCGGGCCGATCGGATGGTTGCAGCCAAGCTTCATGCCCTCGTCGATTTCTTCGGGCGATGCCAGGCCCTCGCCGAGCGCGCAGAACGCCTCGTTGATCATCGGGCAGAGAATGCGGTTGACCACGAAGCCCGGGCTGTTCCTGACCGTGATCGGGTACTTGCCCAGACGCTTGGCCAGGTCTTCCACGTCGGCGTGCGTCGCATCGCTGGTCTGCAGGCCGCGAATCACTTCGACCAGCGCCATCATCGGCACCGGGTTGAAGAAGTGCATGCCGATAAAGCGTTCGGCGCGCGACATGATGCCGGCCAGCTTGGTGATCGAGATCGACGACGTGTTCGATGCCACGATCACGTCCGGGCCAACGATGCCGTCGATCTGCTTCAGGATCTTGACCTTCAGGTCGTAGTTCTCGGTGGCGGCCTCGATCACGATATCGGCGCGCTTGAGATCTTCATACGACGTGCTGCCGTGGATGTGGGACAGCGCCGCGGCCTTGTCCGCCTCGGTGGCCTTTTCCTTCTTGATCAGACGATCGAGGCTGCCCGCCACGGTGGCGATACCCTTCTGCACCGCCGCGTCGTTGATGTCTACCATCACCACGTCGATGCCGACCACAGCGCAGGCCTGCGCAATGCCATTGCCCATCGTTCCGGCACCAACGATGCCCACTGTCTTGATTGCCATGTCTTCCTCTTACTTCGGTTGTTGCGGATTCGTAGAACCGGACCGGCTCAGCCCTTGAGCTTTGCCAGTGCGGCGATAACGCGCTCGGCATGTTGCCTGAGCACGTCCATGTTCTGTTGCTGGCGCGCGTGTCCGCGCAGCGGCTGGTCCAGGTAGCGCGGCACGATATGGAAATGGATATGCGGCACGGTCTGTCCGGCCGCCGCGCCGTTGAACTGGCTGATCACCAGGCCATCGGGCTGGAATGCATCGCGCACGCCACGTGCGACGATCTGCGTCGCACGGATCGCCGCGGCAGCGCCCGCTTCGGACAGGCCGAACAGGTCGACGGAGGGCTCCTTCGGCACGACGAGTGTGTGACCGTCGGATTGCGGCATGATGTCCATGAACGCAATCGTGTCGGCATCTTCATAGATCTTGAAGCACGGGAGTTCGCCGCGCAGGATGCGCGCGAAGATGTTGTTGCTGTCGTACTCGGCCTGCATGGATGTCTCGGATATTCAAGCGGAACGCTGAGTGTAGCCCCAGCGTCCCGCGCCGTGAACCGCTCCCACCCATTATTTCCTATGACGCAATTACATATTGCGCCGGTACTGCCCACCAACTTCGAACAGCGCGTGCGTGATCTGCCCTAGCGAGCACACGCGCACGGCGTCCATCAGCACGGCGAACACATTGCGGTTGTCGATCACGGCCTGGCGCAACCGCTCCAGCATCTGCCCAGCTTCCGCATCATGCGTCGCGTGGAACTCCGCCAGGCGGCCCAGCTGGCTCTGCTTCTCTTCCTCGCTCGAACGCGCCAGTTCCAGCTTTTGTGGCGTCGGGTCGCCATTCGGGTTGCGGAACGTGTTCACGCCGATGATTGGCAGCGTGCCGTCGTGCTTAAGTTGCTCGTAGTAAAGCGACTCCTCCTGGATCTTGCCGCGCTGGTAGCCGGTTTCCATCGCGCCAAGCACGCCGCCGCGCTCGGCGATGCGCTCGAACTCCTGCAGCACGGCCTCCTCGACCAGATCGGTCAGTTCCTCGATCAGGAAGCTGCCCTGGTTCGGGTTTTCGCACTTCGCCACGCCCCATTCGCGATTGATGATGAGCTGGATCGCCAGCGCACGGCGCACGGACTCGGCCGTCGGCGTGGTGATGGCCTCGTCATACGCGTTGGTATGCAGCGAGTTGCAGTTGTCGTAGATGGCAATCAGCGCCTGCAGCGTCGTGCGGATGTCGTTGAAGTCGATCTCCTGCGCGTGCAGCGAACGGCCCGACGTCTGGATGTGGTACTTGAGCTTCTGGCTGCGATCGTTGGCGCCGTACTTGTCGCGCATCGTCACGGCCCAGATGCGGCGCGCCACGCGGCCCAGCACGCTGTACTCGGGGTCCATGCCGTTGGAGAAGAAGAACGACAGGTTCGGCGCGAAGTCGTCGATGTGCATGCCGCGCGCCAGGTAGGCCTCCACATACGTGAAGCCATTGGCCAGCGTAAAGGCCAGTTGCGAGATCGGGTTCGCGCCGGCCTCGGCGATGTGATAGCCAGAGATCGACACCGAATAGAAGTTGCGCACCTGGTGGTGAACGAAGTACTCCTGGATATCGCCCATCACCTTGAGCGAGAACTCTGTCGAGAAGATGCAGGTGTTCTGGCCCTGATCCTCCTTGAGGATATCGGCCTGCACCGTGCCACGCACGTTCTGCAGCACCCACGCGCGGATCTTCGCTTCCTCGTCGGCGGTTGGCTCGCGCGCGTTGTCGGCACGGAAGCGGTCGATCTGCTGGTCGATCGCCGTGTTCATGAACATGGCCAGGATCGTCGGCGCCGGGCCGTTGATCGTCATCGACACCGACGTGCTCGGGTTGGTCAGGTCGAAGCCGTCGTAGAGGACCTTCATATCCTCGAGCGTAGCGATCGACACGCCGGAATTGCCCACCTTGCCGTAGATGTCGGGCCGCTCGTGCGGGTCTTCACCATAGAGCGTGACCGAGTCGAATGCCGTGGACAGCCGCTTGGCGTCCATTCCTTCGGATACAAGCTTGAAGCGGCGGTTGGTGCGGAACGCGTCGCCCTCGCCGGCGAACATGCGCGTGGGGTCCTCGCCCTCGCGCTTGAATGCGAACACGCCGGCCGTGTACGGGAAGCTGCCCGGCACGTTCTCGCGCATCAGCCACTTCAGGATCTCGCCGTCGTCCTCGAAGCGCGGCAGCACCACCTTGTGGATCTTCGTGCCGGATAGCGTGGTGGTCACCAGCCCGGTGCGGATTTCCTTGTCGCGAATCTTCACGACATATTCGTCGCCGCTGTAGGCCTGCCGCATCTGCGGCCACATTGCCAGCAGCTTGCGTTCGACGGCGCCGAGCGATGCGTCGCGTTCGGCGGCCAGCGTCTCGAGCGCCTCGCCATCCTGGCCGACGCCCTGCAGCATGTCATGCGCCGCGCGCAGTTGCTGGCGCTCGCGCGCCAGCCTGCTCTGCGCGACTACGCGGCGATGGTAGCCGCGCACGGTATCGGCCAGTTCCGCCAGGTACCGGCTGCGTGCTGGCGGCACGATCACGTTCTGGCCCGTGGAAATCCGGCCTTCGAGCACTGGCAGCACGCCGGGCTGCAACGACAGGCCGCGCGCGCGCAGCGCCTCCACCAGGCCCTGATAGAGCATGGTCACGCCATCGTCATTGAAGCGCGACGCCTGCGTGCCGTAGACCGGCATTTCCTCGGCGCGGCTGTGCCATTGCTCGCGGTTGCGCTGCACCTGCTTGGCCACATCGCGCCACGCGTCCTGCGCGCCCTTGCGATCGAACTTGTTGATGGCCACGAAGTCCGCGAAGTCGAGCATGTCGATCTTCTCGAGCTGGCTGGCTGCGCCGAATTCGGGCGTCATCACGTACAGCGACAGGTCGACATGCGGCACGATGGCAGCATCGCCCTGCCCGATGCCCGACGTCTCCACGATGACAAGGTCGAAGCGCGCGGCCTTGCAGGCGGCGATGACATCGGGCAGTGCCTGGGAGATCTCCGAGCCGGCCTCACGCGTGGCCAGCGAGCGCATGAAGATGTTCGGGTGATTGATCGCATTCATGCGAATGCGGTCGCCGAGCAGCGCGCCGCCCGACTTGCGGCGTGACGGATCAATCGAGATCACGGCAATCGACAGCGCATCCTGCTGGTCAAGCCGGAAGCGTCGGATCAGTTCGTCCGTCAGCGATGACTTGCCCGCACCGCCCGTGCCCGTGATGCCGAGCACCGGCGTGGCCGCCGTCTTCGCCTGCGCGTGCAGCGCGCTGACCAGCGCCGGCGCGGCCTTGCCGTTCTCCAGCGCGGTAATCAGTTGCGCCAGCGTGCGGCGATCGCCTGCTGCCACGGCGTCGAGCGCGGTGGGCGCGTAGCGCGTCAGGTCGATATCGCAGCGCTGCACCATGTCGGCAATCATGCCCGCCAGGCCCATGCGCTGGCCGTCTTCGGGACTGTAGATGCGGGCTACGCCATAGGCCTGCAGCTCGCGGATCTCGTCGGGCACGATCACGCCGCCACCGCCGCCGAACACCTGGATGTGCTCGCCGCCGTGCTCGCGCAGCAGATCGATCATGTACTTGAAGTATTCGACGTGCCCGCCCTGGTAGCTGGAGATGGCGATGCCCTGCACGTCTTCCTGCAGCGCGGCGGTGACAACCTCCTGCACGGAACGGTTGTGACCAAGATGGATGACCTCGCAGCCGTGCGACTGGAGGATGCGCCGCATGATGTTGATCGACGCATCGTGGCCGTCGAACAGCGACGCAGCTGTGACAAAGCGCACCTTGTTGGCCGGCCCGCGGCCCGGGGCTGCCTGCGGCTTGGCTGCCGCAGTCCTGCTCACATCGGAAAGATCAGTCATTGTCTCCACCGCTCTGTTATGTGGCTGGCTGCCATGCGCCGGCGGTTCTGACGACCGCACTGACGAGGGCCGGACGATTATATGACGTTTACGTTAACGTAAGGCAAGGTGCGGACCGGAATATCCGGTGCCATGGCGGCATCGTCGCACAGAGGGAAGATAGGGTGAAGCTGTCTGGAAGCGCGCGGACAAGCCCGAAAGCCCGCTACGGGGCCTCCGGGTCACAACGGTCGAAAGCTGGTCAGGCGCTGACCTGTGGGCAGTCGCCGAAGGCGTCGGTCTTGCGCTCGCCCCAGCGGCGCGCGAACTGGCGGGCGACGAAGGCGGCGCGGCGCATTGACCACGGCGCCGGGGATTCCGCCAGCATGAAACGCGCACCCGGCGCCTCGCCAGACAGCCAGACGCGTTCACCTTCGGGCAGGGCCATGACGTCGCCGGGACGCAGCCAGATATCGGCGATATGTCCTTCCACGGTCAGCCACAGCCGGCCTTCCAGTGCGGTGACGCTCTGGCCATGCCGGGCACGCCAGGTCACCGGATGGTCCGGTTCGTCGAGTTCGAAAGTCTTGAGTTCACGCATGGGGTTCTCCTTGTCATGCCGGCGCGGCGGAGAGGTTTGCGGGGGCGCTGCGCCACGCTTCCATTATTCATGCCGAGGTCTACAATCCCATGCACAGTTCCGAACAGTTTTCATTGAACTGTTCAGTAGTTTTTGCTGACAGTTGCCGCCCCCGCCGCATATGAGACTCGTACTCGACCCATCCACCGGCATTCCGCTGACCGAGCAGATCGTGCTGGCCGTTAAATCCTGGATCAGTTCGCGTGAGGCGCCGCCCGGCGCGCGGCTGCCGTCGATCCGGCAACTGGCCGCCGAACACGGCATCAGCCGGTTTCCGGTGATCGAGGCATACGACCGGCTGGTCTCGCAGGGATTGGTCGATTCCCGGCAGGGCTCGGGCTTCTACGTCGCGGACAGCACGCTGGCCGGGCGCAGCGGGCGCGGCTGGTCGGACCCGAGCCTGGCGGAAGACCTGTCGCTCCATATCATCGACCAGTTCCACCACCCAAGCGGTGCACTGAAACTCGCCGGCGGCTTCGTGCCCGAGGAATGGCGCGACGTGGAAGGCCTGACGCAGGCCATCCGCCATATCACGCGCCACGATATCGACAGCGTGATTCACTACGCCACGCCGCTGGGCCATCCCGAACTGCGCAAGCAGGTGCTGACGCGCGTGCGGCAGGTCGGCATCCAGGCCGAGCTGTCGCAGATCCTGATTACCGTGGGCGCAAGCCAGGCGCTGGACCTTGTGGCGCGCCACCTGCTCAAGCCCGGCGATACCGTCTTTGTGGAAGACCCCGGCTACTACAATCTGTTCGGCTTGCTGCGCATGCAGGGCGTGCAGCTGGTGGGCGTGCCGCACACGCCGAACGGCCCCGATCCGGAAGCCTGCGAACGGCTGCTGCGCGACCACAAGCCCAAGCTGTTTTTCACGAACAGCATCCTGCAGAACCCGACCGGCTCGACGTTGGCGCCGCCGGTGGCATTCCGCCTGCTCGAACTGGCGCGCAAGCACAACTTCCGTTTCGTGGAAGACGACATCTTCTCGGACTTCCAGCTGAACTTCACCGACCGGCTGGCCACGCTCGACCAACTCGAGCACGTGATCTACATCGGCGGGTTCTCGAAGACGGTGTCCGCAGCGCTGCGCGTGGGCTACATCGTGGCCGACAAGGCACTGGTCAAGGACCTGATCGACGTGAAGGTGCTGACCAGCGTGGCAGGCTCCCATTTCGCCGAGGCCGTCACCGCGACGATGCTGGAGCGTGGCAACTATCGCAAATACGTGGAGCGCCTGCGCGTGCGCACGCGCGAAGTAACCGCTGACGCGGTCAGAATCCTCGGGCAGTGCAATTGGGATGTGTTCTGCGAGCCGGCCGGCGGCAACTTCCTGTGGGCGCGCCCGCGCGGCATGGAAGACTCGCGCGAGCTGGTAACGCTGGCCCAGCACTACGGCATCGCGCTGGCGCCGGGCCACTTCTTCCGCCCCGGCGGCGAGACCACGGCGTGGGTGCGCATCAACTCGGCCTATGCGGGAGAGCCCCGCGCGCGCGCGTTCCTGGAGGACGCGGGCAGCCGCTGATCAGTCCTCGGCCTGGCCGCCGTGGTTATGCAGCACCGCGTTGCGGCGCGAATACGCGAAGTAGATCAGCAGACCAAGCGCGAGCCAGCACAGGAAGGCAATCCAGGTCAGTGCCTGCAGGTGGGCCATCAGGAACACGCAGAACCCCACGGCCAGCAGCGGTACCACCGGCACGCCCGGGCAACGGAACGCGCGCGGCAGATGCGGGCGCGTGTGGCGCAGGACCAGCGTTGCAACCGAGATCAGCGTGAACGCGGCCAGTGTGCCGATATTGATCAGCTCGGCCAGCACGTTCAGCGGCACGAACGCCGCGATCGCCGCGAACACGATGCCGACGGCCCACGTGGCCACGAACGGCGTGGCGTGCACAGGGTGCACCGTCGACAGCACCTCTGGCAACAACCCGTCGCGCGACATCGCAAAGATGATGCGCGTCTGTCCGTAGGTCATCACCAGGATCACGGTGGTCATGCCAAGGATCGCGCCCAGGTCGACAAACCCGGCCACCCAGTTCTGGCCCGCATACTGCAGCGCCAGCGACACCGGGTGATCGACGCCCTCGAATTTCGTGAAGGGCACGATGCCCGTCATGATGGCCGCCACGATGACATAGAGAATCGTGCAGACAGCCAGCGATCCGATGATGCCGATTGGCAGGTCGCGGCGCGGGTTGCGCACTTCCTCGGCCGCCGACGTCACTGCATCGAACCCGATGAACGCGAAGAACACCAGCGCGGCGGCATTGAACACGCCGGTCATGCCGAACGGCGCGAACGGCTGCCAGTTCGCGGGCTTCACGTGCCAGATACCCACGGCGATGAACAGCAGCACTACGCTGATTTTGATCGCCACCATCACGTTGTTGAGCCGCGCCGACTCCTTGACGCCGTACGACACGATCCACGTGATCGCCAGCATGATCAGGCAGGCTGGCAGGTTGAACAGCGTGTGCTCGCCGGGCACGGCCCCCGGCGCGGCGGTCAGCGCAGTGGGCAAGTGAATGCCGAAGCCGGCGATCAGTGACTGGAAATACCCCGACCAGCCCACCGACACCGCCGAAGTCGCCAGACCGTATTCCAGCAACAGGTCCCAGCCGATCATCCACGCCACGATCTCGCCGAGCGTGGCATAACTGTAGGTATAGATCGATCCCGATACGGGAATCGCGGAAGCAAATTCCGCGTAGCACAGCGCCGCAAACCCGCACGCCATGGCCGCGATCACGAACGACAGGGTCAGCGCAGGGCCGGCAGTCAACGCGCCCGTGCCCGTCAGCACGAAGATCCCCGTACCGATGATGGCGCCAATACCCATCAGCACCAGGTCAACCGGCCCCAGCACCTTGCGCAACCCGTCATGCTCGCTGACCTCCAGCATGGCTTCGATGTTCTTGGTGCGAAAGAGACTCATGAGGCGGCTCCGGGGATAGTCCGTGCATTGAATATAGGTTGTACAGAACCCGCCAGCGGCCTGGGGTGCACATCTTTTGAATGGCAGTCCCGCCGGCGGAAGGGCGCGATCATACTCGCAAAAGAAAAGGCGCCTCCGAAGAGGCGCCCCGATCGAGCTTGCCCGCGCAGCGCGCGGATGAAATTCTTACTTCGCTACCGGCATCGTGAACTCCGCGCCCTTGGCGATGCTGTCGGGCCAGCGCTGCATCACGCTCTTGTAGCGCGTGTAGAAGCGCACGCCTTCTTCGCCGTAGGCGTGGTGGTCGCCGAACAGCGAGCGCTTCCAGCCGCCGAACGAGTGCCAGGCCATCGGCACGGGAATCGGCACGTTGATGCCGACCATGCCGATCTGGATCTGCCGGGCAAACGCGCGCGCGATGCCGCCGTCGCTCGTGTAGCACGACACGCCGTTGCCAAACTCATGGCGGTTGATCAGGTCCACTGCCTCGGCGAAGTCATGCACGCGCACCACGGAAAGCACCGGGCCGAAGATCTCTTCCTTGTAGATCGTCATGTCCGGCTTGACGTTATCGAACAGCGTGCCGCCGACGAAGAAACCGTTGTCGTGGCCATCCACCTTGTGGCCGCGGCCGTCGGTCACCAGCTTCGCGCCTTCGGCGACACCCTTCGCGATATAGCCTTCGACCTTGGCCTTGTGGGCGGCTGTAACCAGCGGGCCCATCTCGGCGTCGGCCTCCATGCCGTTGCGGATCTTCAGCGAAGCAGCGCGCTCGGCCAGGCGCGGCACAAGCTTGTCGGCCACGTCACCGACGGCCACCGCGACCGAGATCGCCATGCAGCGTTCGCCAGCGGAACCGTAAGCGGCGCCGATCAGCGCATCCACGGCCTGGTCGAGATCGGCATCAGGCATCACCACGAGGTGGTTCTTCGCGCCGCCCAGAGCCTGCACGCGCTTGCCGTGCTTCGTGCCTTCCGTGTAGATGTATTCGGCGATCGGCGTGGAGCCGACGAACGACAGCGCCTGCACGTCAGGGTGCACCAGCAGCGCGTCAACAGCCACCTTGTCGCCCTGCACTACGTTGAACACACCGTCGGGCAGGCCGGCCTGCTTGAGCAGGTCGGCGATCAGCAGGCTTGGCGACGGGTCGCGCTCGGACGGCTTGAGCACGAACGTGTTGCCGCACGCCAGCGCCACCGGGAACATCCACATCGGCACCATGACCGGGAAGTTGAACGGCGTGATGCCGGCCACCACGCCCAGCGGCTGGCGCAGGTTCCAGTTGTCGATGCCGCCGCCGATGTTGTCCGTGAAGTCGGTCTTGAGCAGGTTGGGGATGCCGCAAGCAAACTCCACGACCTCGATACCGCGCGTGACTTCGCCCTTGGCATCGGAAAACACCTTGCCGTGTTCGCGCGTGATCAGCGCGGCCAGATCGTCATGGTGGCGGTCAAGCAGCTCCTTGAACTTGAACAGGATGCGGGCGCGGCGCAGCGGGGGCATTTCCGCCCACGCCGGGAATGCCGCCTTGGCGGCGGCGACAGCGGCTGCCACGTCATCGGCGGTACCCATGGCCACGCGTGCGGCCACCTCGCCCGTGGCGGGGTTGAATACGTCGGCAAAGCGGTCCGAGCCGGCATGGCGCACGGTACCGCCGACGTAGTGATGGATTTCGGCGATCTGCCGGTTTTCTGCGATGTTCACAGCGGTTTTCCTCTCTACTCTCTATGTCGTTGGGCAGGCTTACTTCACTTGCTGCAGGGCCTGCCTGACGGTGTCGAACATCTGGTCGATCTCAGCCTCGGAAATGATCAGCGGCGGCGAGAACGCCAGGATATCGCCGGTGTAGCGGACCAGCACGCCCAGCTCCAGGCATTTCAGGAACGCTTCAGAGGCGCGCGCGCCCGGAGCGCCGGGGCGCGATTCCAGTTCCACGCCAGCCACGAGGCCCAGGTTGCGGATGTCCTTCACATGCGGCGCGTCGCGCAGCGCATGCACGGCAGATTCGAACTTCGGCGACAGCTCGGCCGCGCGTTCGAACAGCTTTTCGCGCTTGTACAGGTCGAGCGTGGCAATGCACGCAGCCATGGCCAGCGGATGGCCCGAATACGTGTAGCCATGCGGCAGCTCGATGCCGCCCTGCGGCGTGGCGTTGATCACGGCATCGTGCACCTCGCGGCGCACCGCCACGGCACCCATCGGCACGGCGGCGTTGTTGATGGCCTTGGCCATCGTGATCAGGTCCGGCGTGACCTTCAGGCGTTCGGCGGCCGTGGCGGCGCCAAGGCGGCCAAAGGCGGTGATCACCTCGTCGAAGATCAGCAGGATGCCGTGCTTGCTGGTGATCTCGCGCAGCTTCTCCAGGTAGCCCACGGGCGGAATCAGTACGCCCGCCGACCCGGCCATCGGTTCGACGATCACGGCGGCGATGTTCGATGCATCGTGCAGCGCGATCAGGCGTTCGAGATCATCGGCCAGGTGCGCGCCCCATTTCGGCTGGCCCTTCGAAAACCCGGCCTCGGCAATGTTCAGCGTGGCCGGCAGATGGTCGGTGCCCGGCATCACGTTGGCCGACCACATCTTGCGGTTCGGGCCAATGCCGCCCACGCCCAGGCCGCCAAAGCCAACGCCGTGATAGCCACGCTCGCGGCCGATGATGCGCGTGCGCTGGCCCTCGCCACGCGCACGGTGATAGGCCAGCGCAATCTTCAGCGCCGTATCGACCGACTCGGAACCGGAGTTCGTGAAGAAGATGCGGTCCAGCCCTTGCGGCATCAGCGATGCCACCTTGGTCGCCGCTTCGAATTCCAGCGGATGACCCATCTGGAACGGAGGCGCGTAATCGAGCGTGGCCGCCTGCTGCGCAATCGCGTCGACGATTTCCTTGCGGCCGTGGCCGGCGGCCACGCACCAGAGGCCGGCACAGCCGTCCAGAACCTTGCGGCCGTCATGGGTCGTGTAGTACATGCCGCTGGCCGATGCCAGCAGGCGCGGTGCGGCCTTGTACTGGCGATTGGCGGTAAACGGCATCCACAGGGCTTCGAGATCGGGAATCACGGTCTTGGCGGCGTCCATACATTCTCCTGTTGGCGGGTGGTCGGGGCCGTACTCAATTAGTCAATCAGCCACGGATCGGGCAACTCTACCGGCGGGGGCTGGCATGAAGAATATACGGTCGCCAGATCGCCGCCTTACCGTACAGTTTAGTAACCCCTTACCGTACAGGTCTGCGGCGTCACCCCGGAACGGAAAAAGTCACTGGTGATACGCCAGGAGGCGGGATTCACGCTGCAACGCATCAATCCCGCAGCAGCCGCTACACTGTACAGGTTTCGAATCTTCGAGCACCGCATGCTCAACCTGAACCTAGTCCGCAGCCGCCGTGGCGGCGAAACCCTGACCGAACAGATCGTCGCCGGCATTGCCGCGCTGGTCGACCGCCGCGCGCTGCGCGCGGGCGCCTTGCTGCCCTCGGTCCGCCGCTTCGCCCAGCAGCACAACGTCAGCACCTTCACCGTCGCCGAGGCCTATGGCCGGCTGACCGCGCTCGGCTATCTGGCGGCGCGTCCGGGCTCCGGCTACACGGTGGCCCACCGGCATACCCCTGCCGGCCAAGCGCGCACGCCACACTGGGAAGCGCCGGGGCTCAATGCGGCCTGGCTGTTGTCCGATGTGTTTGCCGACCATTCAGTGCCGATCAAGGCTGGCGCGGGCTGGCTCCCCGGCGACTGGCTCAACGAGGAAGGCCTGCACCAGGCAATGCGCAGTGCGGCGCGCGTGCCAGCGGCGCAGGTCTCCGGGTATGGGCATCCGTATGGCTTTGGCGCGCTGCGCGAGCACATCGCGGTCCACCTGAGCCAGTACGGCATCCCCGTGCAATCGCAGCAGGTGGTGCTGACCCAGGGCGCCACGCAGGCGCTGGATCTGGTGGTGCGTACGCTGCTGCGGCCCGGCGACACAGTACTGGTCGAATCACCGTGCTACTGCAACCTGCTGCAGATCCTGCGGCTGGCGGGCCTGCGCGTCGTTGGCGTGCCGCGCACGGCCGCTGGCCTCGATACGGACACGCTCGACGACGCCATCCGCCTGCACGCGCCACGCGCGCTGTTCGTCAACACCGTATTGCAGAACCCGACCGGCGCCAGTCTGACCAGCATGAATGCATTCCGCGTGCTGCAGCTTGCCGAGCAACATCGGCTGCTGGTGGTGGAGGACGATATCTATCGGGAACTGGCGCCGGCGGGTTCGCCGATGCTGGCGGCAATGGACGGCCTGTCGCAGGTGGTCTACGTGAACGGCTTCTCAAAGACGATCACGCCGTCACTGCGCGTAGGCTACCTGGCTGCCAGCCCCGATCTGGCCAAGGCCTTCACACGCACGAAAATGGCCGTGGGGCTGACCTCGCCGGAAGTCACCGAGCGGCTGGTGTACTCGGTGCTGACCAGCGGGCACTACGGCAGGCACGTGGCAGCACTGGCCGAGCGGCTACGCGCGCAGCAGGATCATGTGACGGAGACAATGGAAGCGCACGGGCTGGAGGTACTGCTGCGGCCCGAGGGCGGGATGTTCACATGGGCGCGCCTGCGGGAAACCGACGCGCCGAGGCTATCGGGCAACCAGTTGGCCACACTGGCGCTGGAGCACGGCATCTGGCTGGCGCCGGGGTCGTATTTCGAGCCCGGCGAAGCAGACTCGCCATGGATTCGCTTCAATGTGGCGACCAGCGATGCGCCGCAACTGTGGGAGTTCTTCGACGCGGTGCGCAGCGGCCGGGGCGCCATGGCCCGGGCCGCCTAGCTTGTGATGCTGCCCGCTCAGAACCTGTAGCGGACGTAACCGGTGTAGAGATTGGTGCCCGGGTTCGGTTCCTTGATCCCGGCATTGGAGATGTGCTGGAAACGGAAACCGACTTCAGTCGCGGCGTTCTTGCCGAAGCCCACACCCAGGCCAACCATGTCGCCGAACTGGAACGCGGTGCTGAAGTTGTGCTGGTCGGACGTCGACGTATGGGTCAGCAGGCGCAAACCCACGCCAGCTTCGAGATACGGCACGAAGTAGGCGCCGCGTTTTTCCACACGGAAGATAGGCGTCAGGCCAAACTCGGTCAGGTTCTGGCGGTTGGTGCCGCTACGTGAATCCCAGAATCCAAGGTTGGCTTCCGCCTGCAGCCTGAACAGCCAGCCTTCGGGGTTGCCATACTGGATCGGCGTGTTGAAGTTGACGGCGATCTCGTACTTGTTGATGCCGTGCCCGGGATCACGCGCGAACGCCCCCTGCACGGCGGGGTGCGCCCAACCAACCAGTTCGTCGGCACAGGCAGCCGAACTGGCACCCGCCACCAGCGCGGCGGCCACCAGGGCACGTAGGGAAATCAGTTTGCGGAAGATAGAAGCGGAATGCATGCGGCGTTCTTGTTGTTCCGTCTTCATGTTTTTGGGCATGAAAGATAGATTGGCTCGGCAACGGACATCGATGGGACTGCATCAACTGCCATGCCGGCCGAGGCACTTCTCCGCGCCGGGCGGTCAGGCCCAGAGCCGTTCCACCAGCCAACTTGCAGCAACGCAGATTCCTAGCCAGACGGCAAGACAGCTTGCAATAAAACGGTACGTCATTGTGAAAATTAACAGCAGATCGGTGGTTCTGAGGGAATTTTTGCTGCGCATTATACATCCATTCATGAATGTATGTAAGCGCCCCAGTGCCACAAGCATGGCATGGCAACTTCCGACTCATCAGAGAACCGCCAGGCCGCCATCATGCCAGCGTAGGAGAAACCCTGCATAGCGGAGGTTAAACATGAGTATCAAAAAATTTGGAGATGCGGGGAGGCGGGGTGTGATGGGGAGATAGCGCGAGGTGGGATGTTGAACGGCTTGCCCTCTCCCCCGGTCCCTCTTCCGCCTTGCGGGAGAGGGAGAAAAACACTGGTAAATCAGCCGGTTCGGAAGTTATCCACGCAGGAACGGGAACACTTCGGCCAGCAGTTGCTCGGGAATTTCCTCGGCGATGTAGTGCCCGCATGGCAGCGCGTGGCCGGTAACGCGGCGCGCTACCTTGCGCCATTCTTCGAGTGGCTGAAAACACTTTCCGACCGCGCCGTCGGCCCCCCACAACGCCAGCATCTCGCATTCGATCATGCGGCCCGCCTCGATGTCTGCCCGATCGTGTTCAAGGTCGATACCCGCGCTGGCGCGATAGTCCTCGCACAGTCCATGCGCCGCGCCGGGCTGCCTGAGGCCGCGCAGGTACTCGGACAGCGCCTCCTCCGTGAACGGCGCAAGGCCGGCGCTGCGGCTGCCCATGGTCTGGCGCAGATAGAGCTCGGGGTCGGCTTCGATCAGCGTCTCCGGAAACGGCGCCGGGCGGATCAGGAAGAACCAGTGATAGTAGGCCCGCGCGAATGCCTCGTTGGTCTGCGCGTACATCGCCAGCGTCGGCGCGATGTCGAGCGTCACGAGCTTTTCGACAGCCTGTGGATGATCGACGGCCAGCCTGTGGGCCACGCGCGCGCCGCGGTCGTGCGCGAGCACGCGGAAGCGTTCGAAGCCAAGCGCGCGCATCACCGCAAGCTGGTCCGCCGCCATCGTGCGCTTGCTGTAGTTGCTGTGGTCCGGCAGGCCGGTTGGCTTGTCGCTGTCGCCATACCCGCGCAGATCGGTGGCCACCACTGTGAAATGCCGCGCCAGCTCGCCCGCCACCTTGTGCCAGATCACGTGGGTCTGCGGATGGCCATGCAACAGCAGCAACGGCGGCCCTTCCCCGCCGACCACCGCGTGGATCGTCACGCCATCGTGATCAACGCGGTGCGTCGCGAATCCTTCAAACATGGTATCTCTCCCGAATCAGCCAGCCATGCGGCCGAGCCGTGTCATGGTAGTCGCGGCCACATCGCGCAGCCAGGGGTTGTCCGCATGATGCCGGCGCGTGAACGCGGCAATCGCATCGGCGTGGGTCAGCGACATGCCGATAACATCAAGCCCGAGCCGGAACATGTCGAAGTGGCGCGGCGACAGCGAGAACGCGGCCGTGACATCGCCCGCGCATACCGTCATCGCGGCCAGATCGATACGGATGGATTCGGGCGCCGCCGGGTCGCTCACCGCGGCCATGATCTTGTCGACATCGGTCTGCGGAAGCATCACCAGCAACAGCCGGTTGTTCATCGCATTCGAGTAGAAGATCTCGCCAAAGCTCGGCGCAATGACCGCGCGGATGCCGTACTGCTGCAGCCCCCATACCGCATGCTCGCGGCTGGAGCCGCAACCGAAATTCGGCCCGGCCACAAGCACGCGCGTGTCGCGCCACGCAGGCTGGTTCAGCACGAAGTCCGGGCGCGGCATGCCGTTGCCATCAAAGCGCATGTCGTAGAGCAGCCCGTGGTCGAGCCCCGCCTTGTCGATGCCGCGCAAGAACTGCTTGGGCATGATCTGGTCCGTATCGAGGTTCGGCAGCGGCAGCGGCGCGCCGATGCCCTCGATCGCCTCGATCATCTTGTTGTCAGGCATGGTGGATCTCCAGTTGCCGCACGTCGGTAATGCAGCCGGTGACCGCCGCAGCGGCGGCCATGGCCGGGCTCATCAGATGCGTGCGTCCGGCACGTCCCTGCCGGCCCTCGAAATTGCGATTGGTGGTCGATGCGCAGCGTTCGCCCGGCGCAAGCATGTCGTCGTTCATCGCCAGGCACATCGAACATCCCGGTTTGCGCCACTCGAAACCCGCATCGACCAGCAATGCGGCGATGCCTTCGGCCTCGGCCTGCTCGCGCACGGCACCGGAGCCCGGCACCACCATCGCACGTATGCCAGGCGCCACCTTGCGGCCCCGCACCACGGCGGCCACCGCGCGCAGGTCCTCGATCCGGCCATTCGTGCAGGAGCCGATAAACACGCGCTGCACGGGCAGACCGAGCATCGATATGCCCGGCGTCAGGCCGATGTAGTCGAGCGCACGTTCGCCCGATGCCCGCGCGATGGCGTCAGCGGCATCGGCCGGCCGCGGCACTAGCGCACAGACGGGAATCGCCTGGTCGGGGCTGGTGCCCCACGTGACGAACGGCTGCACCGCCGAGGCATCGAACACCAGTTCGACATCGAAGCCGGCATCGGCGTCAGACGCCAACGCCACCCACGCCTGACGCGCGCCCGGCACCATCTCCGGGCCGATGTCTTGTGCGCGCTGCAGGACGTAGCCGATCGACGTGGCATCTGGCGCGATCAACGCCCCGCGCGCGCCCGCTTCGACGGTCATGTTGCACAGGGTCATGCGCGCTTCCATCGACAGCGCGCCGATGGCGCTGCCCGTGAACTCAACCACATAGCCACGCGCACCCTGCGCGCCGATGCGCGCAATGATGTGGAGGACCAGGTCCTTCGACGTCGTGCCGGTGGGCAGCACGCCGTCCACGCGGATGCGCATGTCGCGCGCCAGCCGGTAGACCAGCGTCTGCGTGGCCAGCACGTGCTCGACTTCCGAGGTGCCGATGCCGAAACCGAGCGCGCCAAACGCCCCATAGGTGGTGGTATGGCTGTCGCCGCAAAGCACCACCATGCCGGGCCGGATCATGCCGTGCTCGGGTGCGATCACATGCTCGATGCCCTGCAGCGGATCGTTGGTATCGAACAGCGGAATGCCGTGCAGGTCGCAGTGCGCTTCAGGTTGCGCGCCTGCAGGGCCGAGGCCGGGTCCTGGATCACACGCGGCGATTCGGCATGGGTTGGGATGATGTGATCGACCACCGCCAGGTTCTGGCCCGGCGCGGCAACCTTGCGGCCGTGCTCGGCCAGCCCCGCAAACGCTTGCGGGCTGGTGTACTCGTTCATGATGTGCAGATCCGCGTACAGCAGCACGTTGTCGGCGTCGAGCGTGACAACCGTGTGCGAATCCACAAGCTTCTGGTATAGCGTCCGTCCAGCCATGACCTTGCCTCGCGCAAGAGGAGAAAACGATGGAATGGCTGAAGTCTAATCGCGGAATCCATCGCTATAATTTCGCGAACCGACTTACATTCGTGCCTGTCATTCACGAATCAAGCAGACGATGGATGCCTTCTCCGACCTCGCGTTTTTCGTGCTGCTGGTCAAGCGCGGCAGCCTTGCCGGAGCCGCCCAGCAGCTTGGCGTTACACCGTCCGCCGCCAGCAAGCGGCTGGCCGCACTTGAGGCACGGCTGGGCGTACGGCTGCTGAATCGCACCACGCGCAGGCTATCGGTCACGCCAGAGGGCGAGGCCTATCTTGCGCAGGGCGGAAGAATCCTGTCCGAGCTTGAGGAGCTCGAAATGGGTCTGGGCGGCAGCCGCGTGGCGCCGCGCGGGCTGTTGCGGGTCAACGCAACGCTTGGGTTCGGGCGCCGCCACCTGGCGCCGATGATTGGCGACTTCCTGCTGGCCTACCCGGACGTTGAAGTGCAGCTTCAGTTGACCGATCGCGCGCTGAACCTGACCGAGGAAGGCTACGACGTCGGCATCCTTGTTGGCGATCTGCCCGACGCGCGCCTCAATGCGCGCCGGCTCGCGCTCAACAGCCGGCTGCTGTGCGCCGCACCTGCCTATCTCGCCCGCCATGGGGAACCCGCCTCGCCACGCGCACTGGCGCAGCACCGCTGCATCGTGATCCGCGAAAGCGAGGCGGCGTATGGCACGTGGCACCTTCGCCACCACCAGTCCGCCGAACGGCAGGAGACCGTCAAGGTGCGCGGCCCCGCCGCAACCAACGATGGCGAAGTGGCCGTCAACTGGGCCCTGCAGGGCCACGGCATCCTGCTGCGGTCCGAATGGGATGTCGCACCATTGCTGCGCTCCGGCCGGCTGCGGCAGGTGCTGCCGGAATGGTCCGCGCCCCCGGCCGACATCCATGCGGTGTATCTGTCGCGTGACAAGCTGTCGGCGCGGGTGCGTGCGTTCGTCGACTTCCTCGCGGAGCGCTTCGGCCGCTACGACCCCGCCGCGCCCTACCACGGCTGGTAGCGCACCGCCGAACTCAGGGCAGTAACAGGATTGCGCCAGTGGTCTCCCGGCGCTCCGCGGCTTCATGCGCCCGCGCCACATCGGCCAGTGCAAAGCGCGCGCCAATCTCGACCTTCACGTGGCCAGCCGCAATGGCGTCGAACAGGTCCTTCGCATTGGCGCGGAAGCGCGTGGCGTCCGCGTTGTGCGGGAATACCGACGGGCGCGTCAGATACAGGCACCCCTTCTTGTTGAGCAGTTCCGGCTCGATGGCCGGCGCCGGGCCCGACGCGGCGCCATAGAGCACCACCATGCCGAACGTCTGTGCGCAGTCGAGTGAGCCGAGGAACGTGTCCTTGCCCACCGCGTCGTAGACCACGTTCACGCCGCGTCCGCCGGTGGCATCGCGCACCTGCTTGACCCAGTCGCCATGGCTGTAGTCGATGGCGATATCGCATCCTGCCGCCTTCGCGATTTCGCACTTCGCCGGCGAGCCCGCCGTGCCGATCACGCGTGCGCCAAGTGCCTTCGCCCAGCTGCTCAGTATCTGCCCGACGCCGCCAGCGGCGGCATGCACCAGCACCGTGTCGCCAGGCTTCACCGCATAGGTATGCCGAACCAGGTACTGCGCGGTCATGCCCTTGAAGATCACCGCGGCGGCCTGCTCGTCACCGAGTGCGTCTGGCAGCTTCACGAGCTTGTCCACGGGGACGTTGCGGCCTTCGGCATAGGCGCCGAGCCCCGCATTCATGTACGCGACACGGTCACCGACGCGGACATCGGTCACGCCTTCGCCCACCGCCTCGACCACGCCCGCGGCCTCATGGCCCAGGCCTGTGCCGGCAGGCAACGGATAAGTGCCGCGCCGCTGGTAGATGTCGATGAAATTGAAGCCGATCGCCGTGTGCCGCACGCGCGCTTCACCTGCTGCGGGAGGCGGCAACTCTACGGATTCGAGCCGCATCACCTGCGGCGATCCAAACTCGTGAAGGCGAACGGCGCGGACGGTTGTCGGCATGGGGTCTCCTCGATGCGCATGCGAAAAGTGGAGCCCCGATTATTGACGCTTTCGCGGATTCCTGCCGACGATGCTCAGACGAGGTCGCAGGACATGCACAGCGCACTGGTATTGCGCATGCGCTGGAACTCCTTGCTCTCGAGCACTTCGATCGGCAGTTTCGACGCGTGAATCAGCGTAAAGCCGTAGCGCGCGAAGTAGCTCGGGCAAGTGGAAGTCAGCAGCACGGCACGGCGGCTGCCATTGGCGCGGGCGCGCATCATCACGGCGTTGACGAGATGGCTGGCAATACCCTGGTCGCGCCACTCGCGCAGCACCGCCACCGATCGCACGATAGCCGTATCCCCGAACAACTCGGCGCACGCACATCCCACCACCTGCGATTCGAGTACTGCCACGTGGAACTCGCCAACCAGCCGCGGAAGATCATCCACGGGCAATCCGCACCGCTCCAGTACGGCACCGATCGCAGACGCATCCGACGGCTGCGCCGCGCGGATTCGCATGTCCTTAATCATTTGGAGCCTCTGTATTTTTCATCACGTCCGGACGAATCGCCATGGAAGCCCTGCATGGTCAGATACTGTTATGTCGCCCTGTGCCGGTATCTGAAACCAAGCATGTCGTGCGACAGGCATGCGCCAGCGAGAGCGATGTAATGCTGATGTTTGGTGCATGCCCGGCCCGACAGTATCCCAATCGAGGCAGACTTTCCAGAGGGAGATGACCTGATGCGACGTCTGCCACGCATGACCGCATTCGTGTGCGTTTACGCAGCACGAAATGCGCCAGCGCTTGGCGCCCAAGCATAGAGCGTCACGATGACGATGTTGGGTCGCGACGATGATCGCGGCTAACAAAAAGGGAACAGGGGAATTGGAGGCGGGGATACGGAATCGAACCGTCGTAAACGGCTTTGCAGGCCGTCGCATAACCACTCTGCCACCCCGCCGTGGGATGCCGGCCCTGATGGGCGGTACCGAGGTGCGGGGCGCAGTGTAGCCGATATGGAAAAAACCTGCAGGAGACGGGTTTATTCGACCCCGCCCATCGCGGTCTGCAGGTAGTTCTGCAGGCCGACCTTGCCGATCAGTTCAAGCTGCGTCTGCAGCCAGTCGATGTGGTTTTCCGTGTCGGAGAGAATTTCGCACAGGACATCGCGCGAGACATAGTCGCCGACCGATTCGCAATACTTGATCGCATCCTTGCTGGTGGCCTGCGATGCGAGTTCGAGCTTGAGGTCGCAGCCGAGCATCTCCTCGGTGTTCTCGCCAAGCAGCAGCTTGTCCAGGTCCTGCAGGTTGGGCAGGCCATCGAGCAGCAGGATGCGTTCGATCAGCTTGTCCGCATGCTTCATCTCCTCGATCGACTCGTCGTACTCGTGCTTGCCAAGCTCCTTGAGTCCCCAATGGCCGTACATGCGCGCATGCAGGAAATACTGATTGATGGCGGTCAGCTCATGCTTGAGTTGGCCATTCAGTAATTGGATAACCTTTTTATCAGCCTTCATGACATGCCCTCCAGAGACACGCAGACACGCAGACACGCAGCGGTGTTTCTCATGGTAATTCCAGAGCCCGGAAGATCAAGCCCGGCGCGGGCTTCGTGCCATTTGGCGATACTCGCCGACGATTATGCGAGTGATATTGATTTCGATTTCTGCGTGAAAATGAAAAAGCGCTTCCTTCTGGAAGCGCTTTTAATGCCAGCCCTGGCAACCGGCGAAAGCAGGCAGGCGATCTTGGCGTGACTCAGTCCAGCAGGTGTCCCATGCGCGACCGCTTGGTTGCCAGGTACTTCTCGTTCTCCGAGTTCGGCGGCACGATATGGCGCATCTGCTCGGTCACCTTGATGCCGGCATCTTCAAGCGCCCTGATCTTGACCGGGTTGTTGCTCATCAGGCGAACCGACGTCACGCCCCACTGGCGCAGAAAATCGGCCGCAAAGGCATAGGTGCGCGAATCGATTGCCTGGCCCAGCGCCAGATTGGCGTCGACCGTATCGAGTCCGCCATCCTGCAATGCATAGGCGCGAATCTTGTTCGACAAGCCGATACCGCGGCCCTCGTGGCCACGCAGGTACAAAAGGATGCCGCGTCCCTCTTCGGCGATCTTTCGCATCGCCAGGTCGAGCTGCTCGCCGCAGTCACAGCGGCAGGAGCCGAATACGTCGCCAGTCAGACATTCCGAATGCAGGCGAACGAGCACGTGCTCGCCGGAAATGTCGCCCATGGACAGCGCAAGGTGTTCGGTACCCGTGTCCACGCCCTGGAAGGCGTGGGCGGTGAATTCGCCATAGCGGGTTGGCAGCCGGGCTGAGTCGATCAGCTCACTTTCTAGGTCTTTCATATGGTGTGCAATGACTTGAGGCGCCGTGGGGCCCGGGCGGCATGATGCAGGTCCGGGACAGGCGCGCCGCGCGGCACCAGGCAAGGGGCGCAAACGCGGCAGCCCGGCAAGGATACCGCGAAACGCAATGTCCCATCCGGGGTGGGGGTTACCGGACGGTAGACGGCGGGGGCCGGCCACTGTCACCAGCCTGCTTCGGCAACGCATTCGCAAGTCGTTGGCAACCCGTCCGAAGGCTGTCACGGCCGGGGTATGAAACGAACGTAGAATCGCGTTTCAGGCGACTAGCCGTCGCCATCACTTTTCGCCCGCCGGGGAAGACCCCTTGGCGGCGTTGCACCCGAGCGCACCCCGCCCCGCATGAACGCTGATTTGATGATTTCGCTGGATATCAGGACAAGCTACTTCTTCGCGTTTGTCGCGCACGGGCTGCTGGCCGGTGTTCTGGCGAGCTTCTGGCGCACGGGGCGCACCGAGCGGGGACTGGGCTGGTGGATCCTGGACGGGCTGCAGCTCTCGGTGGCCTCGCTGCTGCTGATTGCGTGGGGCACGTTGCCGCCATGGCTGATTCTGGTTGGATCGAACCTGCTGATCTTCTCCAACGTCGCCACGATCGAAACCGCGCTGCGGGTCTACCTGCGCGACACCGTCTGGCCCGGACTGGCGATACGCTGGATCGTCGCCGCGCTGATTTTCGCGGCATGGTGCCTGGCGTGGCAGGGCGATTGGACCTATGCGCAGCGCATCGTCGGATTCTCGGCGGCGTTCCTGGTACAGATGGCGCTGCTGCTGGCCTATGTCGTCACCCTGCGCGGGCCGGGGCTGCGCTTCGTGCAACGGCTGCTGCTGTTTGCGATCCTGCTGGTGGTTGCCGCGCTGTTCGCGCGCATGGTCCACGTGCTGCGCCATATGGACGCGGTAGTGTCGTGGCAGCAGGACACGATGCTGCCATGGCTGACCTTCACCGCTGTGTTCTCCGCGTTCCTGCGCGCCTGCTGCGCGCTGTACCTGGTCCAGAGCCGGACCGAGCAACGGCTGCGCGCGGCCAACCAGGATATCGAACGGCGCGCCAATTTCGATCTGCAGACCGGAGTCATGTCCCGCTCGTACTTCGAGATACAGGCACCAGAGGTGATCGCCACATCGTGCCGCGACGGCACGCCGCTGGCGTTCCTGCTGATCGATATCGACCACTTCAAGTCGATCAACGACACGTTCGGGCATCTGCAGGGCGACGGCGTGCTGGCCAGCGTCGGCCAGGTCCTGCGGCACAACACACGTGGCAGCGACCTAGTGGGGCGGCTTGGCGGCGACGAGTTCGCCATCGTGCTGCGTGATGTCACCGGCAGCGAAGCAATGGCGCTTGCCGAGCGGATTCGCGAGCAGGCGGGCGCGATCCTGATGCCCGACGGCAGCACCTTGTCGCTGAGCATCGGCGTGTGCGGCCTGCCGCCGGCACAGGAATTCGAGTCGGCCTACCGGTGTGCCGACGCCGCGCTCTACGTGGCCAAGCAGGAAGGCCGCGGGCGCGTGGTATCGCACGATCCGTCCGGCGTCTCGCCCGGCAGGCCCGTGCTGCCGGCCCAATGACAAGGGCCACCCGAAGGCGGCCCTTGTGATGGCACTGCGCTAGAGAAAAGAAAGCAGCGCATCCGCTCCGCGCTTACTCCACCGTCACCGACTTGGCCAGGTTGCGCGGCTTGTCCACGTCCGTGCCGCGTGCGCAGGCCGTGTGGTACGCCAGCAGTTGCAGCGGCACCACGTGCAGGATCGGCGAGAGCGCGCCGTAGTGCTCGGGCATGCGGATCACCTGGATGCCGTCCGACGACTGGATGTGCGTATCGGAATCGGCGAACACGTACAGGCGGCCGCCACGCGCACGCACTTCCTGGATGTTCGACTTCAGCTTTTCCAGCAGCGCGTCATTCGGCGCCACGGTGACCACCGGCATTGCCTCGGTCACCAGTGCCAGCGGCCCGTGCTTAAGCTCGCCGGCCGGATACGCTTCAGCGTGGATGTACGAGATTTCCTTGAGCTTGAGCGCGCCTTCCAGTGCGATCGGATAGTGCAGGCCGCGGCCCAGGAACAGCGCGTTTTCGCGGCGCGCAAAGTCCTCGGACCAGGCGATGATCTGCGGCTCCAGCGCCAGCACGCCATGCAGCGCGGCCGGCAGGTGGCGCAGGTTGGCCAGTGCTTCCGCTTCCTGCGCTTCGGTCACGTGGCCACGCACCTTGGCCAGCGCCAGCGTCAGCATGTACAGCGCCGCGAGCTGCGTCGTGAAAGCCTTGGTCGACGCCACGCCAATCTCGGTACCGGCGCGCGTCAGGAAGCGCAGCTCGGTCTCACGCACCATCGCGCTCGTCGCCACGTTGCAAACGGCCAGCGTGTGCTGGTGGCCCAGCGAGCGGGCGTGGCGCAGCGCGGCCATCGTGTCGGCGGTCTCGCCCGATTGCGAGATCACCACCACCAGCGCGCGCGGATTCGGCACGGTGTCGCGGTAGCGGTATTCGCTGGCCACTTCCACCTGGGTCGGGATCTTCGCAATCGACTCAAGCCAGTACTTGGCCGTGCAGCCCGAGTAGTAGCTCGTGCCGCAGGCCAGGATCAGCACGCTGTCGATCCCGGCGAACACCGACGCGGCGTTGTCGCCGAACAGCTCCGGCGTAATCGCGGAGATGCCTTCCAGCGTGTCGCCCAGCGCGCGCGGCTGCTCGAAGATTTCCTTCTGCATGAAATGGCGGTACGGGCCAAGCTCGACGGCAGCGGCGTGGGCTTCCACCACGCGCACTTCGCGATGCACTTCGTGGTCGCGCACGTCGCGGATCTTCGCGCCGGCGCGCGTCAGTTCCACCACGTCGCCCTCTTCCAGGTAGACGATGCGGTTGGCGGTGCCGGCCACGGCCAGCGCGTCCGAGGCCAGGAACGATTCGTTATCGCCCAGCGCCACCACCAGCGGCGAACCGGCGCGCGCGCCGACCACCACATCCGGCTGGTCTTTGGCGACCACGGCAATTGCGTACGCGCCGTGCAGGCGCTTGGTTACCGCGCGCACCGAGCCGAACAGGTCGCCACGCGTGGCGCTGCTGGGGTACGTGTAGGCCTGGTGGATCAGGTGGGCAACCACTTCGGTATCGGTCTGCGACTCGAAGCCGTAGCCAACCGCGCGCAGTTCGTCGCGCAGCGGCTCGTAGTTCTCGATGATGCCGTTGTGAACCAGCGCGATCGTCTCGTCCGAGAAGTGCGGGTGGGCGTTGACGGTGTCGGGCTTGCCATGCGTGGCCCAGCGCGTGTGGGCGATGCCAAGCTGGCCTGCCAGGCCCGACGACTGCGTCTGCGTGTCCAGGTCGGCCACGCGCGATACGGTACGCGCGCGTTCGAGGATGGCGTCCCGCACCACGGCCACGCCGCACGAATCATAGCCACGGTATTCGAGCCGGCGCAGGCCTTCGATCAGTACCGGAACGATATTGCGGTGCGAAACCGCTCCAACGATGCCACACATGCTTTAACCCCTCTTATTTTTTCGGTTGCTTGACCGGACGCTGCCACGCATCGACGGTCATCTGCTTGGCGCGCGACAGCGTCAGCTTGTCGGCCGGCGCCTCCTTGGTCAGCGTGGTGCCCGCGCCAATCGTCGCGCCGCGGCGCAGCGTGACCGGCGCCACCAGCTGGGTGTCGGAGCCGATGAACACATCGTCCTCGATCACCGTGCGGTGCTTGTTCACGCCGTCATAGTTGCAGGTGATGGTACCCGCGCCAATGTTGACGCGCTGCCCCACCGTGGCGTCGCCCACGTAGGCCAGGTGATTGGCCTTGCTGTGGTCGGCGATCTGGCTGTTCTTGATCTCGACGAAGTTGCCGACATGCACGTCCCGGCCCAACTCGGCGCCCGGGCGCAGACGCGCGTATGGGCCGATGCGGCCGTCCGGCCCGACCTTCGCGTCCTCGAAGTGGCAGAACGGCTGGATGCGCGAGCCGGCGCCAATCGTCGTATTGCGGATCACGCAGTGTGCGCCAACGTACACGCCATCTTCCAGGTGCACGCGGCCTTCGAACACGCAGCCCACGTCGATGGTTACGTCGCGGCCACAGGTCAGTTCGCCGCGCACGTCGATGCGCGCGGGATCGAGCAGCGTCACGCCCGCTTCCAGCAGGCGCTGGGCGATGTTGCGCTGATGAATGCGTTCGATCTCGGCAAGCTGGACCTTGCTGTTGACGCCCAGCGTCTCCCACAGCGCGGCCGGCTGGGCCGACACAATCTCCACGCCTTCGTTGGCGGCGCGCTCGATGGTGTCGGTCAGGTAGTACTCGCCCTGCGCGTTGTCGTTGCGCAGCGTGGCCAGCCAGCGGCGCAGATGCGCCGTCGGGCAGACGATGATGCCGGTGTTGATTTCACGAATCGCGCGGACTTCCTCGCTGGCATCCTTCTGTTCGACGATACGCACGATGTTGCCGGCGGCGTCGCGAACGATACGGCCATATCCGGTAGGATCAGGCATCTCGACGGTCAGCACTCCCAGACGCTCGGCGCCGGCGGCCTGCACGAGGTTCTTCAGCGTGGCAGCCGAAGTCAGCGGCACGTCGCCGTACAGCACCAGCGTGGGCTGGTTGTCGTCAAGCAGCGGAAGCGCCTGCATCACGGCGTGGCCGGTGCCCAGTTGCTGAGCCTGCTCGGCGAAGGCAACATCGTCAGCAGCGACGGCTTCGCGCACGTGCTCGGCGCCATGGCCCACCACCACGACCAGCCGCGACGGCGACAGCGTGCGGGCGGTGTCGAGAACGTGGGACAGCATCGGCTGGCCGGCCACCGGGTGCAGTACCTTGGGTAGCGCGGAGTTCATCCGCTTGCCCATGCCCGCGGCAAGAATGACGATATTCACAAGGAGGTTCCTAAGTGAGTGTGTCTGAGAAGAAGCTGGAGATCCCAAGCCTGGAAGCATCGCGCCGGGCATTGCGCCGAACTGGCTGGATGCGGCCAAACCGTTGCCACGCTTGGGCTGGCGGGCGATCCACCACCCCCATATTTACGCGCGCAGATTCTAGCATGCCCCCCCGGGCCAGACCGGTGCGATCACGCGGCGTTACCGTTGTTCACATTTGGTCACATCGCGCGCTGGCGTGGCTGGCGGCGTTTGCCGTGGTAGCAGCGTTGGGTGGCTGCAACGCCATGAAACTCGGCTACCAGCAGGGCGACCGGCTCGCCTACTGGTGGGTGGACCACTACGTAGACGTTTCCGATGCCCAGGAGCCGCCAACGCGTGATGCCATCGACCGCTTCTTTGCCTGGCACCGGCGCAGCCAGCTGCCCGAAGTCGCCAGGGTGCTGGCCCGGGTAAAGGGCGAAGTGGCCGGGCCGGTCGATGCCTCGATGATCCGGCAGGTCCAGCAGGATACCCAGCGGATGGGCCGGCAGGCGTACGACAGCGCGATTCCTGACGTTGCAGACTTGATGCTGACCCTGTCGCCCGAGCAGATCCGGCGCATGGAGTCAAAGTTCGCCGAAAGCAACACGAAGTATCGCAAGCAGTACCTGAAGGCCGATGCCGACGAGCGCACCGACGCCCGCTTCGACAAGATCATGGATTACGCCAAGCTGGTCTACGGGAGCTTTTCTCGCGACCAGGAAAAGGCTATCCGTGACGCGATGGGGCCATACATGCTGAACGCCGACGCCCGCTACAGCGAACGCGTGCGGCGTCAGCAGGCGTGGGTGGCGCTGGCGCGCGAGATCTCCACCACGCGCCCGTCCAGGGCGCAGGCGGAGGACATGCTGCGACGGTACGCCGACGACTGGCAGCGTCCGGCTGCGGGCCAGCAGCACAGCACCGATGCGGGAATCAACCTGACCGTGACAATCGCCAACCTGACCACGCCGGAACAGAGGGCGCACGCGGTGAAGCGCTTCCAGGGGTGGATCGACGATGTGCAGTCGCTGATGCGGGAGGGACGCGAGGCGCGGGGCGCCACGCGGGCGTCGCAGTAGGCGCTGCGCCCCCGGCCGGCCTGTCTCAGGCTGCCGGTTCCGAGGCCTGCTCCGAGCCCTTCTGGATCTTGTCGAACCGCACGAATTCCATGCGGTTTGCCTCGACATTGCCCGTGAAGGTCAGCGCCTGCTGGCTGTAGGTGGTCTCACCGAACAGTGATGCCTCGTCGACCTTGGCCAGGCCAGTGGCCAGCCCGGTGAACGGGAACAGTTCGGTATCTGCCAGGTGCGACGGCACCACGTTGCGCAGCGACGAGAAGATGTTGTCGATCCGGCCGGGATTTTCGCGTTCCCACGCCTGCAGCATCTCGCTCACCTTCTTGCGCTGCAGGTTTTCCTGCGAGCCGCACAGGTTGCACGGGATGATCGGGAACTGCATCGCTCGCGCATACGACGCGATGTCCTTCTCCGGGCAATACGCCAGCGGACGGATCACGATGTGCTGGCCGTCGTCGGTGGCCAGCTTCGGCGGCATCGCCTTCATCTTGCCGCCGAAGAACATGTTCAGGAAGAACGTGTTGACGATGTCGTCCCGATGGTGGCCCAGCGCGATCTTGTTGGCGCCCAGCTCCTTGGCCGTGCGGTAGATCACGCCACGGCGCAGGCGCGAGCACAGCGAGCACGTGGTCTTGCCCTCGGGCACCTTCTCCTTGACGATCGAGTAGGTGTCCGCCTCGACGATCACGTACTCCACGCCTTGTGCCTTCAGGTACTCCGGCAGGATGTGCTCGGGGAAGCCGGGCTGCTTCTGGTCCAGGTTCATCGCAATCAGCTTGAACTGGATCGGCGCGCGTTTCTGCAGCGCCATCAGCACCGAAAGCATCGTGTATGAGTCCTTGCCGCCACTCATGCAGACCAGCACGGTGTCGCCGTCCTCGATCATGCCGAAGTCGCCAATGGCCTTGCCGGTCAGCGATTGCAGGCGTGTTTCAAGGCGGTAGAAGTTAGCGGAGTGACTCATATGACATACCTGGATCAGTGCGGGCGCTGAACAATGGCCCGGATTCAACGGGCCAACATTCTACTGGAGCCAGCGCACATCCACGTGGGCGCGCGGCCCGGGTGCTCAGTCCTTCTTGATGTGAAACACCTCCACGCCAACGGCATCGCAGTCGGGGTAGACATCGGGCTTCTCGGTGGACACGCGCACGGCGCGCACCTTGGGATGCTGCAGCATGGCGCGCGCCACGTCGTCGCACAGCGTTTCCTGCAGGTGGATATGGCCCTGGGCCATGCGCGCGGCCACGGTGTTGCGCATGAAGTCGTAGTCCACCACTTCCTCGAGCTTGTCGGCGTGCGGCGTGGTTTCGGCCAGCGACACGAACAGGTCGATATTGACGAGAACGCGCTGTTCGCCCTTTTTCTCGAATTCATGCACGCCGATGTTGATCTGCACTTCGAAGTTGCGCAGGAACATGCGGCGGCAGTCTTGCAGGCTGGGGTGGGAAAGGGCGGCAAAGGTCATGGTCAGGTACTCGGAACTGCTTATTCGGTCAGGAACATCACGTCGCGGGCCAGCGGCATCAGGTGCTGGCCGCCATCGACGTACAGGGTTGTGCCGGTCACGGCGCGCGCCACGGCCAGATAGGCCACGGCCTGCGCGATGTCTTCCGGCGTGGACGACTTGCGCAGCGGGGTCATCCCATGCGCGCGCACGAAGCCCGGGTCGGACTGGTCGCCGGACACCAGCGTGATGCCAGGCGCCACGCCCACCACGCGCAAGCGCGGCGCCAGTGCCTGCGCAAGCTGTACGGTGGCGGTCTGCAGGGCGGCCTTGGACAGCGTGTACGACAGGAAGTCGGGGTTCAGGTTGTTCAGCTTCTGGTCCAGCAGGTTGATCACCACGCCGCGCTGCTCGGCCTCGTTGCCATCGGCACCAAGCGCCTTGTGCATCTCACGCGCCAGCAGCAGCGGCGCCGCCACGTTGGTGCGCATATGGGTATCGAGCGATCCATACGAGAAGCTGGTGGCCACGTCGTACTGGAACAGCGAGGCATTGTTGACCAGGCAGGCCGGCGCGCCCAGCGCATCGATACAGGCCGGAATCAACTTGCTGGTGGCGGCCTCGTCGGACAGGTCGGCCTGCAGCACGGTGGCGCGGCGGCCCAGGCTGCGGATCTGCGTGGCCAGCGCCTCGGCTTCATCGCGCGAGCGGTTGCAGTGGATGGCTACGTCCCAGCCCTGCACGGCGAGTTCAAGGGCGATGGCACGGCCCAGGCGGCGTGCGCCGCCGGTGACAAGCGCCACGCCATGAGATTTGGCGCTGGAAGTTTGCGAAGCGCCTGAAGTCTGTGAATCTGGCATTGCTACAATTCGCGGTATGCAGAAAGTTGCTAGTCTACCCCTTCCCTCCGCCGATGCGCTCGACGCCTCCGCGGCTCTTTCCGTCTCTATTGCGGGCGCCATTGATGCCGCCGGCGGCTGGATCGGCTTCGACCGCTACATGTCGCTGGCGCTCTACGCGCCGCGGCTCGGCTACTACAGTGGCGGCGCGGCCAAGTTCGGCCGCGACGTCAACGATGGCAGCGACTTCATCACCGCCCCCGAACTGACGCCGTTCTTTGCGCGCACCCTGGCGCGCCAGTTCGCGCCGCTGATCCGCATGAACCTGCCGCGCGTGATGGAATTCGGTGCCGGCACGGGCCGGCTGGCCGCCGACCTGCTGCTTGCGCTGGAAGCCGAGGACGCGTTGCCCGATACGTACCAGATCGTCGAGTTGTCGGGCGAACTGCGCACGCGCCAGCAGGACACGCTTGCCCAGCGCGCCCCGCATCTGGCCGGGCGCGTCACCTGGCTGGACGCCCTGCCCGACCGCTTCGAAGGCGTGGTGATCGGCAACGAGGTGCTCGACGCGATGCCGGTACGGCTGTTCGCGCGCATTGGCGGACGCTGGCATGAACGTGGTGTGGTCTGCGGCAAGGACGGCAAGCCCGGCGCCGAGACCTTCACCTTCGAGGACCGGCCGCTGGAAGACGGCGCGCTTCCCGCCGTGCTGCACACGATTCTCGGCGACCACGATTTCGTCACCGAGACCCATGCCGAGGCGGAAGGCTTCACGCGCGCCGTGGGTGCGATGCTCGCGCGTGGCGCGGCCTTTTTCATCGACTACGGCTTCCCGGCGCCGGAGTACTACCACCCGCACCGCACGGGCGGCACGCTGATGTGCCACTACCGGCACCACGCCCACCCGGACCCGTTCCTCTACCCGGGGCTGCAGGACATTACCGCGCACGTGAACTTCAGCGGCATCGCCCATGCGGCCGTCGAGGCCGGCCTGAGCGTGTCCGGCTTTGCCTCGCAGGCGCGTTTCCTGATGAATGCCGGCATCACCGACCTGATGATGTCGCTGGACCCGAGCGACGCACGCGCGTTCCTGCCACAGGCCAACGCGGTACAGAAGCTGCTGTCGGAAGCGGAGATGGGCGAGCTGTTCAAGGTCATCGCGCTCACGCGCGGTATCGACGATGCATTGCCGCTCGACGGCTTCGCGCGCGGCGATCGCGCGTTCGCGCTTCAGGACATCGACTAAGCCATGTTGCGCTGGACGTTCACCATATTCCTCTGCGTGATCGTGCTGTCGGCCTCGCTACCGTGGCTGCAGAAGATCGGACTTGGGCGCCTGCCGGGAGACGTGCGGTTCCGGCTGTTCGGGCGCGATTATGTACTTCCGTTCGCCTCGACGATTGTGTTGTCGCTGGTGGCGCTGGTGATTGGGCGATTGTTGTAGTCGCGATTGCTGTAGTTGTTCCAGCGCTGGCCCCCTCCCCTCCCCTGCCCCTGCCCCTCTCCCGCGCGCGGGAGAGGGGAGCCAACCGACAGCATTCGATACGCCTCTCTTATTCCGACAACGCCAGCTGCTGCGCCACCGCCGCCACGCGCGCCTGGTGCACGCGGTCCCTGATCAGGTCGACCCTGTCCCCGCAGGCCTTTGCGATGGCGCCGGCGTCCACGGATGCCGCCGCTTCGCGCGCGGCCAGCAGCAGCGCCGTTTGCGGATAGTCTTTCTGCTCGAATCCCAGGCGCCCGCGTGCGTCGGCCTCGCAGGCCAGCAGTATCTCGGCAAAGCGCTCCGGCTTGCGCAACGCATCGCACCGCTCCACCAGACGCGTCAGCGCTGCAGCGCCAAACTCGGTGCAGCGATGAATATTGCCGTGCTCGCGCGCCACCACCACAGCCAATTCGCGGCAATCATTCGGCACGCGCAGGCGCTGGCAGACGGCTTCCAGCAGATCGACACTGCGTTGTTCATGGCCGATATGGCGCGGCAGCACATGATCGGGCGTGGTGCCCTTGCCAAGATCGTGCGCCAGCGCGGCGAAGCGCACCGGCAACGGCGCGCCCACGCTTGCCGCGTAGTCGATGACCATCATCACGTGCACGCCGGTATCGACCTCCGGATGGTAGTCCGCGCGCTGCGGCACGCCCCAGAGCCTGTCCAGCTCGGGCAGCAGGCGCGCGAGTGCGCCGCACTCGCGCAGCACATCGAACATGCGCGACGGCATGTCCTCCATCAGCCCGCGCGCCAGTTCCTGCCAGACGCGCTCGGGCACCAGCGCATCCACCTCGCCCTCATCGGCCATCTTGCGCATCAGCGCGACCGTTTCCGGTGCCACGGCGAAACTTTGGAAGCGCGCGGCGAAACGTGCTGCGCGCAGGATCCTCACAGGGTCTTCGGCAAACGCCTCTGACACGTGGCGGAACTGGCGCGCGGCCAGGTCCTTCTGGCCGCCATACGGGTCGATGACGGGGCCGACCAGGTTGCCGTGCTCGTCCACGGCCTGCGCCATGGCGTTGATGGTCAGGTCGCGCCGCACGAGGTCTTCCTCAAGCGTCACGTCGGCGCCCGTGTAGAACGCAAAACCCTTGTAGCCAACGGCGGTCTTGCGCTCGGTGCGCGCCAGCGCGTACTCGGCCTTCGTTACCGGATGCAGAAAGACCGGGAAGTCCTTGCCCACCGGCTTGAAGCCGGCAGCCTCCATCGCGGCGGGCGTGGCGCCCACCACGACGTAGTCACGGTCCTGGCTCGACAGTCCGAGCAGTTTGTCGCGGATGGCCCCGCCGACTGCGTACACCTGCATGGGTCAGCCCGAAACGATGATGGCGTCCGGACGGTCCGGCGCGGTGCGATACGGTTCGTCGGACGGAACGAAATCCCGCTCCTCGCGCGCCGCGGCCACCCATTCCTGCATCACCGGCAGCGCCAGCACGAAGTCCGCGTAGGCCTTCGCCACTTCGGGCAGGTGCACGCCGTAGGTGGCAAAGCGGCTGACCACCGGCGCGTAGAACGCGTCGGCAATCGTGAAGCTGCCGAACAGGAACGGGCCCGAGGCGCCATGGCGCGTGCGCAGGTCGGTCCAGATGGCGGCAATGCGGTCGATATCGCGCTGCACGGCCACATTCCAGCCCAGGCCCGGCAGAATGGCCGTCACGTTCATCGGCATCTGGCTGCGCAGGTCGCCAAAGCCCGAATGCATCTCGGCGCAGACCGAACGCGCCACCGCACGCGCGGCGGCGTCCACGGGCCACAGCGCCTTGGCCGGAAAGCGCTCGGCGACGTATTCGCAAATCGACAGCGAATCCCACACGGTCACATCACCGTCGATCAGCGCTGGCACCTTGCCGGCCGGCGAGTAGCGCGCGATCTCGGCCGCGAATTCCTTCGTGAACAGGCGTACCGGGATTTCCTCGAAATCAATGCCGGCCTGGCGCAACAGCATCCATGGGCGCAGCGACCAGGAGGAGTAGTTTTTGTTGCCGATGACAAGCTTCATCGCAGATCCTTGGGGGACGGAGATCGGAAGAATTCGCGGGCGCGGCGGCGCAGCCGCGAACCGATCATTCTATCGGCCTCGGGCAGCACATTCCAAACGAAATGCGTTCGCAAGCCTGTGAGCCAGGATCACATCGGACTGCGCAGCCGTGCGTCAACGATGCACACTGCCGCGCATGACCTGCAGCACGTTATCGCGATTGCGGCCGGACAGCACGTCCGTCATCACCACCTCCAGGCTGACCGGATGCAGGCCAAGCTCCGACGCCATCGGGTGCGCCAGCACGTTGTCGAGCCGCATCGAGTCGAGATTGTCGCGCGACAGCACCGCTCCGCCCGGCATGTGTTCGAGCACCGCAGCCTGTATCCGTGCCAGCGCGTCGGGCAGCGCGATGACAGGCCTTGGATGGCCGGACGCCTGGCCGGCAAAGCGCACCAGCTCCTCCAGCGTATAGACCTGTGGCCCGCCGATGTCGTAGGTTTGGCCCACCGTCTCCGGATTGACCATGGCATTGACGAAGGCCTGCACCACATCCATCACGAACACTGGCTGGAACCGCGCGTGGGCGCATGCCAGCGGCACCACGGGCGCCATCTGCTGCAACTGGGCGAACAGGTTCAGGAAATGGTCGTCGGGGCCGAATACGACGGACGGCCGGAAGATCGTCCAGTCCAGCCCGCTGTCCCGCACGATGCGCTCGCCCTCGCCCTTGCTGCGCAGATACATCGACGGGCCTTCCACGTCGGCGCCAAGCGCGCTCATGTGAATCAACCGGCGGACCCCGGTGCGCTTGCAGGCATCGGCAAGCTGGCGCGGCAGGTAGACATGCGCGGCGGCAAACTGCGGGCCGTAGGGTTCGCCGCGGTCACCGTGCAGCACACCCACCAGGTTGACGACGATGCCATCGACGCCAAGCGAGCCGATCGCATCGTCAAGCACGGCATCGTCGGCCAGGCCGAGCTCGACCACCTCCACGCGTGGCAGCAGCAGCAGGTGCTGGGCATGCTCGATATTGCGCGTGCCGACGATGATGCGGTCGGGCGCGATGGGACTATCGGGATTGGTGGCCGGATCGAGCGGCGCGCCGGAGGCGCTGGCCGCTCCGGCCAGGCGGGAGACGAGGTGGCTGCCGATGAAACCGGCGCCCCCGATGACGAGAACATTGCTGGTCTGCATGGTGGGCTCCGTGACGATCACGTTACGCAGGCGTCGATGCGCGCGTCCGTGGCCACGGGGCCCACCGCCCCGTCAGAGTGCCGGTTCAGGCTCAGGGAAGGCTGGTCGTCGTAACCGAGGACGGCGCGACCATTCCCAGGCGGTCTTTCAGCGACTGGGGCCGGCCACTCATCAATGCAGCATAGTACGTAGCGTTCGAAAGCACATTCTTCACGTACGTCCGCGTCTCGGTGAACGGGATCGTCTCTGCAAAGATCGCGCCTTCCACGGGGCGCGACAGGCTTGCACGCCACGCCTTGGGCCGGCCCGGGCCAGCGTTGTAGCCAGCCGACGCCAGCGTCCAGGAGCTGTCCAGGTCCGTCAGCACCATGCTCATGTAGTTGGTGCCGAGCATGATGTTGATGTTGGGGTCTCCCATCATCGTGGGCGAAAAATCGGCCATGCCGATCTTGCGCGCCACGTACTTGGCCGTGGCCGGCATCACTTGCATCAAGCCATGTGCGCCCGCCGACGACCGTGCGTTCATGATGAAGCGCGATTCCTGACGGATCAGGCCATAGGCCCAGGCCATGTCGAGGCCGACTTCGTCGGTGGCGCGCTGCATGATGTCGCGATACGGCATCGGGAACCGCTGGGCGAAATCGTGTTCGGCCTTCGTACGGTCGGACGTGTTGACGGTGCGATCGAGCAGTTCGATCTTGCGCGCGTACTCGGCCGCGGCCAGCAGTTCGCGGTCGCTCATGCCACGCAGTTCCCAGTTCCACTCGCGATTGCCTTCGAAGCGAAGGTTCAGGTCATAGAACTTCTGCGCACGCACGAAGCCGGGGCGCGTGCGCATCGCCATCGCGTCCGCGTCGCTGACCGTGGTCCGCGGCGGCAGCGTGATACGGTTGCCCAGCTCCTCGCTGGCAAGCTGGCCGTAGAAGTTGAACTGGCCCGCGATCGACTGGAACTGCTGCTGGGCGTCATTGTTGCGGCCATCGGCCTTGAGCGCGCGGCCGTACCAGTACGTCCACGCCGGGTCCTTGGCACGCAGTTCGGGGCGCATCAACTCAATGGACTGGCGCACCTGCTTCCAGTCACCCTGACGCAGCGCGGCGCGCACGCGCCACTCCTGCGTTTCGTCGGACAGCCATTGGTTGCCGCCCAGGTCCATCTGGCGGCGGTAGTAGCCGGCCGCCTCGGGCATCAGCTTCTTGGCGGCAAACTGGCCGACCACGCCCCACGCCGCGCCCTGCTCGTCGCGCGACAGGTTGCCGGAAATCGTTCCCAGATAGGAAGCGGCCTGGCTGGGATCCGTGCGCGCCATCTTGACCACGGTGGCCAGCGAGTCGCCGTCCACGCGCGCATCGGGCAAGGCGGCGGCGATCTTGCCGGCCAGCGTCGTGTAGTTCTGCTCCAGCGCCTGGCGCGCCTGGAAGGCCACGTCGCCGCGCTGGATCTGCTGGCTCTGCGCGAGGTAGTTGATCAGGTCGACACAGCCTTCGCCGTAGTAGCGCGGGTCCACCAGCGCCGCACGCGATTCGGCGGCCACGTTCTGGCCCTTCAGCGCGCGAGACAGCAGTGCATAGCACTCCACCTGGGAGTCGTCCTTCAGCACGAACTGCGGATACTGGACATCGAAATTGGCCCAGTCGCGTTTCTTGCCCAGCACCAGCAGCCAGTCATTGCGCATGCGGTCGGCAATCGCCTCGCCCTGGTAGCGCTGCAGGAACGCGGCGATCTCGGCGTCGGGCGTGTCGATCCGGGCCTGGCCGCTCGAATCGAACATCTGCGACTTGATGCGGAAGTACTCGACGTACGACGGAATCGGGTAATCGACCAGCGTGGCCGAGATGGCAGCGGCCCGGTCGGCGTCATTCTTGCGGGCAGCGTCGCGCAGCGCCACGAAGGCGTCATCCGGGTCCGTCGGAATGGTCAGTGCGGGCGGCTGTTGCTGCACCGTCTTCTGAGGCGCGGGCAAACGCTTTTGCGCATAGGCCGGCGTGGCCAGCAACGCACCTGCGAACGCAAGCCAGGCGATGCGGCCGGCATGGCGCAGATATACTCCCTTCGGCATTCTGGGTATTCCTTGTCAGGTCGCGGGCCTGTCACGCAACGCCTGTCGCGCAACAGCCCCGCAGGATTCATTTCACTCGGCGCGCGTCGTCATTCGCGCGTCCGGCATTGTTTTCAGATGTCTGTTCGCTGGCCATTATTGCACGCCATGCCGTCAAACCAAGCACCGGACAACGGGCCGGACAGCCTTTATTTCAATGCCCCGGAAGACCGCCGCACGGTGCGCCGCCGCCTGCTCGCGTTACGCGCCGCGCTGCCCGATCGCGCCTCTGCCGATACCCGGATTGCGGCCGCGCTCGCACCGTTGCTCGAACGCATCGGGGTACAACGGCTGGGGTTCTACTGGCCGATCCAGCAGGAGTTCGACGCGCGCGACACGGTGGCCCAGTGGCTTGCCGCGATGCCCGGCCGCGTGGCCGCGCTGCCCGTCGTGAGCCGCCCCGGCGCACCGCTCGACTTTCATACCTGGACCCCGGACACGACGATGCGCACCGGCCACTACGGCATCCCGGTGCCCGACGGCACCGAGGCAGTCATGCCCGACGCACTACTGATTCCCTGTGTCGGTTTCAGTGCCGATAAGTTCCGGCTCGGATACGGTGGCGGCTTCTACGACCGGACGCTGGCCGCGATGGCGGCCGCTGGCGCCACGCCGGTGGCAATCGGGATCGGCTTTGTTGCGTGCGAGGTACCGCTGCAGGCGGAGGCGCATGATCTGCCGATGGACTGGGTGGTGACGGAACGGGGTGTGATGTAGAACTCCCCTCGCCCACGTAGTGTGAAGGGCAGAGGCGCCAAGAGCCTTTCAAAGGCTGCTGGTTTGCTCCCCTCGCCCACGTAGTGGGAGAGGGGAGCAAACAGGTGGCGATTTTCAGGCTTTCACAAGGTCATCCACCAGCGTCTGCATCCTGCGCCAGTGCGAGCCTTCCCAGAACACGCGCCGGCACTCGGGACAGGTCACAAACCGATCGTGGCGCTCAAACACGCCCTCCGGTACCCGCCCATCCACTTCCGTCTTGTCGATGCGATGCAGCGGCACGTTGCAGTCCAGGCAGAGCGAAAACGGCCTGGCGTTGCGCGCAAGGTCAAGGCGGGAAAAAATCTCCCGAACCTGCAGCGACGACTTGATCGCCCGCACGTAGCACCCGTGGGTGATGCCGCGGCGCTTGAGCAGTTCCCGGTCGCGCGTCAGCACGATGCGGTTCTCCTCGGCGGCAATGCGCTCGATCTCGCTGTCCTCGTAGTGGTTGTCGTATAGCGTGTCGAACCCGGTCATGCGCAGCAGGTGGGCCAGGCCTCCCAGATGCGCATCGGCGACGAAGCGGATCACGCGCAGCGGGTAGTCGCGGACGCGCAGCAGCGGCGAGACATCGAGCGATTCGAACTTGGGATAGACGGCGACGCGGTCACCGTCATGCACGATGCGCTCGAACGGCGACGATTCGCCGTTGACGAGAATCAGCTCCACCTCCGTATGCGGCACACCGAGCGCCTCGATCATGTGCTTGACCGTGGCGGCGCGCGCACAGGGGCACGACAGGTCCCGGCGGCGCTGCGCTGGCGCCAGGAAATCGTTCAGTTCCTCGTAGAAACGGAAGGTGGCGGTGACCATGGCGTCGAGTAGACACCCTGGGCCAGGGTCATGGCAAGGCGCTCAGCGCGCGTTACCCTGGCGCAATGCGGCCTCGACCGCCATACGCGCCCAAGGCGTCATCGCCACAGGCGATTCCAGGCACGCGGCCGGCATGCTCAGGTAGTGACGCATCGTCACCTCGCGGCGTGCAGACTGGTATCGGAACGGTTCGCTGCTTTCGGCTTCGAAGCGCGCCTGCGTGACGTCATCGGCCTTCAGGAAGCATTGCCCGCCGCTGACCAGCCCGAACATCAGGCCGTCGTAGAACAGCCCGTGCCCGCCGAACATCCGCTTGGCCGTGATGGCCCCGATATTGGCCGCCAGCGGCGCCATCAGTTCAAGCAGATGCTCGATGAACGGGTCCGGGCGGCGCGCGGCGGGCATGGTCGATTACAACTTCAGGCGTTGCCAGATTGCCTTTGTGGCGCCAGCCGCGTTGAGCGTGTAGAAGTGCAGGCCCGGTACGCCGGCATCGAGCAGGCGCGCGCACAGGTCGGTCACCACATCCAGGCCGAATGCGCGGATCGCTTCCTTGTCGTCGCCAAACGATTCGAGCCGCTTGGCAACCCAGCGCGGCACTTCCGCGCCGCACATCTCGGAGAAGCGCATCAGCTGCGAGTAGTTCGTGATCGGCATGATGCCGGGCACGATCGGTACTTCCACGCCCATCGCGCGAACATCGTCGACAAAGCGGAAATACGCGTCGGCGTTGTAGAAGTACTGCGTGATGGCCGAGTTGGCGCCCGCCTTGACCTTGCGCACGAAGTTATCGAGATCGTGGCGCGGCGAGCGCGCCTGCGGGTGGTACTCGGGATAGGCAGCCACCTCGATCTGGAACCAGTCGCCGGTCTCCGCGCGGATAAACTCGACGAGTTCATTGGCATAGCGGAATTCGCCGATCTCGCCCATGCCGGACGGCATGTCGCCGCGCAGCGCCACGATATGGCGGATGCCGCCATCGCGGTAGGTCTTGAGGATCTGCCGGATGCTGTCACGCGTGGAGCCCACGCACGACAGGTGCGGCGCGGCCTCGATGCCCTCGCGCTGGATTTCCAGCACGGCATCCAGCGTGCCCTGTTGCGTGGTACCGCCGGCGCCAAATGTCACCGAGATGTACTTGGGCTGCAGCGGCGCCAGTTGGGCACGCGTGTTGCGCAGTTTCTCCGCGCCTTCCGCCGTCTTGGGCGGGAAGAATTCGAAGCTGTAGTAACGATCAGTCATGGTTGGCACGCCGCTCAGGCGGCGCCCCGGAAAAAGAGTCTCGGCGCGTCAGTTGCGCTCGCCAAGCAATACGCTGGAAAGAATCCACGAAATCACGCTGTACAGGATCGAGCCGAGCAGCGCGGCGCCAAACCCCTGCACGACAAACCCCTGCAGCAGGTTGCCGACAAACAGGAACAGCAGCGCGTTGATGACGAAGATGAACAGGCCCAGCGTCAGCAGCGTGACCGGCAGCGTCAGGATGACCAGGATCGGCCGGATCAGCGCATTGACCAGGCCCAGCACCAGCGCGGCAATCATGGCCGAGCCGAAGCTGCCAAGATGCACCCCGCTGATCAGGTAACCCACCAGGAACAGCGATGCGGCATTGATGATCCATACGGCCAACAGTCTCATTGCAACTCCTTATTCTGGTCAGTGAAGGGAATCCATTGTGCGCGATTCCTTTGAGGCATCATCGCGCACCGGCCGGTCAGTAGCCGATCAGTAGCGGTAGTGGTCGGCCTTGTACGGGCCTTCCTTCTTCACGCCGATGTAGGCAGCCTGCTGCTCCGTCAGTTCGGTCAGTTGCGCGTTGAGCTTCCTGAGCTGCAGGCGTGCAACCTTCTCGTCCAGGTGCTTCGGCAGCGTGTACACGCCCACCGGATACTTGCCGCTGTCGCGCTCCAGCCAGAGTTCGATCTGGGCGATCGTCTGGTTGGCAAACGAGCTGCTCATCACGTACGACGGGTGGCCCGTGGCGCAGCCCAGGTTCACCAGGCGGCCCTTGGCCAGGATGATGATCTTCTTGCCGTCCGGGAACTTGACGTGGTCCACCTGCGGCTTGATCTCGTCCCATTCGTACTTCTCGATCGACGCGATGTCGATCTCGTTGTCGAAGTGGCCGATGTTGCAAACGATGGCCTGGTCCTTCATCTTCGCCATGTGGTCATGCGTGATCACGTGGTAGTTGCCGGTGCAGGTCACGAAGATGTCGCCGTGCTCGGCGGCGTAGTCCATCGTCACCACGCGGTAGCCTTCCATGGCGGCCTGCAGCGCGCAGATCGGGTCGATCTCGGTCACCCACACCTGTGCGGACAGCGCGCGCAGGGCCTGGGCGCTGCCCTTGCCCACGTCGCCGTAACCGGCCACGATGGCGATCTTGCCGGCGATCATCACGTCGGTGGCGCGCTTGATGCCGTCCACCAGCGATTCACGGCAGCCGTACAGGTTGTCGAACTTGCTCTTGGTCACCGAGTCGTTGACGTTGATGGCGGGGAACTTCAGTTCGCCCTTCTGCGCCATCTGGTACAGGCGGTGCACGCCGGTGGTGGTCTCTTCGGTCACGCCGCGGATGGCTGCCAGGTTGCGGCTGTACCAGCTCGGATCCTTTGCCAGCTTTTCCTTGATGGCGGCGAACAGGTAGGTTTCTTCCTCGCTGGTCGGCTTGGCGATCAGCGACGCATCCTTCTCGGCACGGGCGCCCAGGTGCAGCAGCAGCGTGGCGTCGCCGCCGTCGTCCAGGATCATGTTCGGCGTGCCGCCGTCGGCCCAGTCGAAGATACGGTGCGTGAAGTCCCAGTATTCCTGCAGCGATTCGCCCTTGAACGCGAACACGGGGGTGCCCGACGCGGCGATCGCGGCGGCGGCATGGTCCTGGGTCGAGAAGATGTTGCACGAGGCCCAGCGCACGTCGGCGCCCAGTGCCTTGAGCGTTTCGATCAGCACGGCGGTCTGGATCGTCATGTGCAGCGAACCGGCGATACGCGCGCCCTTGAGCGGCTGCGCAGCGGCGAATTCGTCGCGAATTGCCATCAGGCCCGGCATTTCGGTCTCGGCGATGGCGATTTCCTTGCGGCCCCAGCCGGCCAGGCCGATATCGGCGATCAGGTAATCTTGCTTGAGGTCAGTCACAGCGTTCATGAGTCACTCCGGAGTTGAAGTGGTCATGCACGAGACGGAGTACGAAGGCAGCCCCGGTGGGTTACCGATGGGCACCATTTGGGAACCTATGGCCGCGCCGGCACATGAGATGTGCGGGCAAGGCAGGCAGACAGGTCGACTCGCGTCCCGTGCGAACCACGGAACAGCGAGCGCCGTTGAGACTTCCGAGCCTGGCGAATGGCAGGGCCATCCGTTGCAACGCTCCTCGGAGTGGCGGTATTGTAGCGTGCCTGTTCGCGCCGTGCGGCGCGAGTTGCCAGATTTTTCCCGTTTTTTGTTACCGTTTGCTCCTGTCCTGCACATGCTTTCCACGCCACCCCGTACCCTGACCATTGCCGGCTCCGACTCCGGCGGTGGCGCCGGAATCCAGGCGGATCTGAAGACTTTTGCGGCGCTCGGCTGCTTCGGCATGAGCGCCATCACCGCGATCACGGCCCAGAACACGCTGGGTGTAACCGGTGTCCATGCGATACCTGCCGAGATGGTGGCTGCGCAGATCGATGCCGTGGCCAGCGACATTGGCGTAGACGCGGCCAAGACCGGCATGCTGGGCGCGGCGGCGATCGTCGAGGCCGTGGCGGCCGCGGTGGATCGCCATGGCATCCGCAAGCTCGTGGTGGACCCGGTGATGATCTCGACCTCGGGCGCCACGCTGTCTGACGACGCGACGAGCCAGGCGATGGTGAGGCTGCTGTTCCCGCGCGCGATGCTGGTGACGCCGAACCTGCCCGAAGCGTCGTACCTGCTGGGCCGCCGCATCACGCGCCGCGCGGAGATGGAGACTGCAGCCGTGGATCTGCTCGCGCTCGGCTGCCAGGCCGTACTGCTTAAGGGTGGGCACCTGGAGGACGACGGCCCGGACAGCTTCGGGCTGGACGACCTGCTGATGCTGGCCGACGGCACCGTACGCGTCTACACCCATCCACGCATCGATACACCTAACCTGCACGGCACCGGCTGCACGCTGGCGGCGGCGATCACGTCGCAGCTTGCACGCGGCGATACTCTGCCGGACGCGGTCGGCGCAGCGCTCGACTACGTCGCGCAAGCCATCGCCTCGGGCGCGCGGCTGCGCCTTGGCAGCGGCAACGGCCCCCTCAATCACAGCTTCGCGCCACGTGCGTTGAGCTGACCACAAATCCCATGCAGACACTGACGAATATCGACCTGCGCGAAGACAGCGCGGCAAGCTGGTATGTGAAGGATGAAACCGTGCAGGTGGTCTTTGCCACCGAGGCGGGAGAACTGATCAGCCGCGAGGGCCCGAACCGCTATCAGCGCGGCGACGCAATCGTGACGGGCGCCACCGGCGACCGCTGGGTAGTATCGCGCGGCCGTTTCGATCCGCGGTACGTGGCGGTGGGCCCGAATGCCCATGGCGAAGCCGGCCCGTATCGCAACAAGCCGGTGCCAGTGCTGGCGAAGGAAATGCCGCACGCGTTTGCGATCGCGCGGTCGACCGGTGGAGATGTGCTGACGGGCAAGCCGGGCGACTGGCTGATGCAGTACGCGCCCGGCGACTATGGCATCACCGAACGCGCCCGTTTTCTTGCCGTATATCGAAGGACGCCCTCAGAATGATTCTGGCGTCGTTGCGCGGCCTTGCCGTACCGTTTGTACTGTCTGCGGCCGCACGCCTAGCCAGAACCGCTTTGCTTCATTCTGAGAGCGTCCCACAGCTTTCTGGTTAATTGCCGCCCGCAAGCTGCACCAGCTTGAATGACGCGCGAGCCACGCAGCAGACGGTGCCTGATGCGTCGCGGGCCTCTCCCTCGCAGAATGCAATCTTGTTGCCACGTCGCAGCGTGCGGGCCTCGAACGTCAGTTCGCCACGTGCTGCGGCCAGGAAGTGCGTGGACATGTCGATCGTAATCACGCCGATTTCCAGTGGCGCGTGCGAGCGCGCTGCGCCGCTCAGTGTGAAATCGAGCACCGCCATCAGCGTGCCGCCGTGCACGTCGCCACGGCTGTTCACCACATTCGGGCTGGCCGGCAGGCGAGTACGGCACAAGCCGTCTTCCATGTGCTCCGGCTGCAGGCCCAGCAGGCGCATCAGCGGGATCTCGATACCGAAATAGGGCTTGTCAGGCGTGCCGGGGGCGGCGGGGACGATCTCGTTCACTGCTGTTTCCTCTCTACAGGGTTCCGTAGGGCGGAACCTCGATCCTTTTGATGATGATCGGAGAGGATATGCGGATTGTCCGGGCGCGGCCAGCCGGAGTGGCCGGTTAGCGCCCAAACTGTCAGGTGTTGAAGCGCTGGCCCTCTCCCCCAACCCCTCTCCCGCAAGCGGGCGAGGGGAGCAAACCCGCAGCATTTCAAATACCGATGGTGGTCTCCCCTCTCCCGCACGGGAGAGGGGCCGGGGGAGAGGGTAAAGCCGTTCAATCAGTGTCGATCAGGCAAACAATGCATTGAGCCCTGCCACGGCTGCCGCCACGTCACTGGCCTCCGTGATCGCGCGTACCACGGCCGCGCTGCCGACGCCCACGGCCAGCACTTCATGCATGTTGCCCGCGTTGACGCCGCCGATACCGACCAGCGACGGAATCACCGGCTTCATCAGCGCCACGTACGACTGGAAGCGGCCCATCCCCTGCGGCTGGGTCGGCATGACCTTGGTCGTGGTCGGGAAAATCGCGCCGAGCGCGAGGTAGCTCGGCGCGATCGCGGCCACGCGCAGCATCTCGGCATACCCATGCGTGGATACGCCAAGGCGCAGGCCCGATGCGCGGATCGCGTCGAGATCGGCCTCGTCGAGGTCTTCCTGCCCGAGGTGAATGCCGTAAATGCCGCTGTCACCGCCGCAGGCCGCGTGGTAGTCGATCGCCACGCGCCAGTGATCGTTGATGAACAGGCGCGACTGCGAGCCCTTTGCCGCCTGCGCGGCGCGCTGCACTTCGGCCTTCACCGCCCCGGCATCGGCCGACTTGAAACGCAGCTGCACGGTCGGCACTGCCAGCGGGACGAGCTTCTCGATCCAATCGGCGGTCGGCATCACCGCGTAGAGGCCAAGATCGGGCGGGCATGGTGCAAACGGCTGCGCCGCCTGATCGGGCGACACCAGCGCGGCGTGCCGCACGCGCGGGAAACGCGCGAATTCGTCCGGCCACGCAGTAGCACCACTCCGCCAGGCACGTGCGATGCACAGCGCATCGTGCGCCGGAAAATGCAGTGACAACGCCGCGCAGAGCACCGCCGCAAAGCCGGGCGAATGCGGCGTGTCATCGTCGGCCTGCACCTCGAGCACCCACGTGCCCATCGGCGAACGCACCGTGTCGATCCAGCGGCCGCCTTCACGGTCCGTTTCGATCAGCACGGCGTTAGCCGCTGCCACGCGATCGATCAGATCGCCCATGGCCTCGCCGTCGGACAGCACCACGTCATGTCGATCAAGCACAGCCGGCGCATTGGCTGCCGGCCATGCGCGCCACGGCGTTTCGTCACGGCCGAATGTCGCGCCAAAGCGCTGCATCAGGCCTTCGAACAGCGCGGCGTCGATTGGCGCCGCAACTCCCTGACGTGTCATGCGCGGTCCTCCGCGCCTTCGGCGTGCCAGAACGGCATGCCCACCACGGGCGTGCTGGCCTGCGCCACCTCGCGCTCGGGCATCGGTCCGGCCAGGTACGCGGTGCGCCCGGCTTCCACGGCCAGCGCGAACGCGCGCGCCATGTTCACCGGATAGGCGGCCTGTGCAACGGCCGTGTTGAGCAGCACGCCGTCATAGCCCCATTCCAGCACCTGTGCCGCGTGCGACGGCAGGCCCAGGCCAGCGTCGACGATCAGCGGCGTGTCGGGCAGGCGGTCGCGCAGCGTGCGCATCGCGTGCGGATTTACCGCGCCACGGCCCGTGCCGATCGGAGCGGCCCACGGCATCAGCGCCTGGCAGCCGACGTCGAGCAGGCGGCGGCACAGCACGAGGTCCTCGGTGCAGTACGGCAGCACCTTGAAGCCTTCCTTGATCAGCGTCTCCGCCACGGCAGGCAGGTTCAGCGTGTCAGGCTGCAGCGTGTAGTCGTCGCCGATCAGTTCGAGCTTGATCCAGTCGGTCTCGAACACCTCACGCGCCATCATCGCCGTGTTGATCACTTCCTGCGGCGTGAAGCAGCCCGCAGTGTTGGGCAGCACCGGCACGCCCAGCGTGCGCAGCATCTGCCAGAAGGTCTCGCCGCCGAGCGTCTGGCCATCGCCGCTGCCCACGGCGGTCTGCCGGCGCAGCGCCACCGTAATCATGGCCGGATGCGAGGCCTCCACCGCGGCCTGCAGCGTGGCCGGGGACGGATAGCGCGCCGTGCCGAGCAGCAGGCGCGAAGCAAACGATTCCCCATACAGCACGAACGGGTCGCGCAGGGTTTCAGCAGGTTCGAATGTCATAAGAGGTCTTTACCCTCCCGTCACGGGTTGCACGAGGTCGATCTGGTCGCCCACGGTCAGCGGCGTGGCCGCATGACGGGTGCGCGGGACGAACTGGCCGTTCACTGCTGCAGCAAACGGCGGTGCGATGGCTGCCGCCGTCACCGCGTCCGCCAGCGTGGCGGCATCGGGCAGTTCTATCGGTCGGCCATTGAGCAGGATTTCCATGGTGTCTGTCTATTAATGCAGCAAGCCGCTACCGGCTTCGGCCGATAACGACGGCATGACGATGCCCGCCTCCTGCACGGTCTCGATCATGCCGGGCCAGCGCAGCGCGGCAGGCACGGCATGCGCGGCCGGGTCGCCACCGAGCATTGCGCGCACGACGGCGCAAGCCGCTTCGGTCACCGCAGGTGCGATCAGCCAGCCATGCCGATACAGGCCGTTGACGCGCACCACGCGTGCCTGCTGGTCGACGCGAATCGCGGGCAGGTGATCGGGGCGCGTCGGGCGGCGCTGCACGTTGAGTTCAAGCACGCGTGCCTCACCGAACGCCGGGTGCAGCGAATGGGCGGCCGAGAGCAGTTCCAGCGCGGAGCGCACGCTCATCGGCGATTCGTCTTCGCTTTCCAGTTCGGTGGCGCCGATCACGTAGAGATCGTTCGGCTTTGGTGCGATGTAGATTGGATAGCGCGGATGGAGCAGCCGCACGGGACGATGCAGCTTCACGTCGGGTGCATGGACGCGCACCACTTCGCCGCGCAGACCACGCAGGCCCGGCAGTGCCACGCCATGATCGCCAGCCAGTTGAGGCCACGCGGCGCGCGCGCCAAGGCCACGGCAGTCCAGCACCACGCCCGCGCGAATGCCGAGCGCGGGCAAAGCGTCGGCATCGATGTCGCCGGCCTCCCAGACGCAGTGCAGCCCTTCGGCCACCGCGCAGCTCAGCAGCGCGCGCAAGGCACCACGGTTGTCGAGTTGTCCTTCGCCCTGCAGCAGCAGCCCTTGCGGGAAACGCCCGGCCAGCGCCGGCTCGACCTGCGCCACGCCGTTGCCGTCGAGCGCGCGCAGCCGCTGCTGCACGAGTTCGGGCGGCGCCACCGCACGCATGCGGCCCGTGAACAGCGACACCTCGCTGCGGTCACGCGCGTGCCAGACCACCAGCGTGCCGTCTTCCTGGAAGAACACAGGCTCGGGCAACTCGCTGATCCAGGTACGCCAGAGATCGACGCTGGCCATGCCGAGATCGACAATACGCCGTTCGGCGATTGCCGATTCCGCCAGCGGCGCCAGCATGGCCGCTGCCACGTGTGCGGCCGAGCCGCTGCCGTCGGGACCGCCACGCTCGATCAGCGCCACGCGGGCGCCCGCACGCACGAGCTGCCAGGCGGATAGCCGCCCGGCCAGGCCGGCGCCGAGGATGGCGACATCGAAGGACTGTACTGCTGTCATGGGCTTGTATGCCGGCGGCATGAAAGATGTACGCGCCGTCCGGCCTCCGGTTGGGTGAATACCGCCGCGCCGCGTGGGGGCGCCGCGCGCGGGACTCGGGTACTGCAGGTGCTGCTGGTACTGCCGGGCACGGCCTTGCGGCCGCGCCCTTCCCGCTAGAACTTTCGGCTTACGAGTAGATCTTCGAGCCCGTCTTCACGAACTCGATCGACTTCTCCTGCATGCCGCGTTCGGCTTCCGGCAGCGATGCCGCGTAGTCGCGCACTTCCTGCGTGATCTTCATCGAGCAGAACTTCGGCCCGCACATCGAGCAGAAATGGGCGATCTTGGCGCCTTCGGCAGGCAGCGTCGCGTCGTGGAACGAGCGAGCGCGCTCCGGATCGAGGCCGAGGTTGAACTGGTCTTCCCAACGGAACTCGAAGCGCGCCTTGGACAGTGCGTTGTCGCGCAACTGTGCACCCGGCCAGCCCTTGGCGAGGTCGGCGGCGTGCGCGGCGATCTTGTACGTGATGATGCCTTCGCGCACGTCTTCCTTGTCCGGCAGGCCCAGGTGCTCCTTCGGTGTGACGTAGCACAGCATCGCGGTGCCCATCCAGCCAATGTTGGCGGCGCCGATGCCGCTGGTGATGTGGTCATAGCCCGGCGCGATGTCGGTGACCAGCGGCCCCAGCGTGTAGAACGGCGCTTCGTAGCAGTGCTTGAGCTCTTCGTCCATGTTGGCCTGGATGCGCTGCAGCGGCACGTGGCCCGGGCCTTCGATCATCACCTGCACGTCGTGCTTCCACGCCTTGTCGGTCAGTTCGCCAAGCGTGCGCAGTTCGCCGAACTGGGCATCGTCGTTCGAATCGGCGATACAGCCAGGACGCAGGCCATCACCAAGGCTGAACGACACGTCGTACGCCTTCATGATTTCGCAGATCTCGTCGAAGTGCGTGTACAGGAAGTTTTCCTTGTGGTGCGCCAGGCACCACTTGGCCATGATCGAGCCGCCGCGCGACACGATGCCGGTCACGCGGTCGGCCGTCAGCGGCACGTAGCGCAGCAGCACGCCGGCGTGGATCGTGAAGTAGTCCACGCCCTGCTCGGCCTGCTCGATCAGCGTGTCGCGGAACATTTCCCAGGTCAGGTCCTCGGCGATGCCGCCGGTCTTGTCCAGCGCCTGGTAGATCGGCACCGTGCCGATGGGCACCGGCGAGTTGCGCAGGATCCACTCACGCGTTTCGTGGATGTGCTTGCCGGTGGACAGGTCCATGATGGTGTCCGCGCCCCAGCGGATCGACCACACCATCTTTTCCACTTCCTCGGCCAGCGACGACGTCACCGCCGAATTGCCCAGGTTGCCGTTGATCTTCACGCGGAAGTTGCGGCCGATTGCCATCGGCTCCAGTTCCGTGTGGTTGATGTTGGCCGGGATGATCGCGCGGCCGGCGGCCACTTCACGACGCACGAATTCCGGCGTCATGTCTTCCGGACGCAGCGGCAGCGCGGCGCCCAGGGCGTTGCCCGGGTGCTGGCGCAGCAGTGCCTTGTACTCGGGCTTGTCGTAGAGCGCCTGCAGGTTCAGCGATTCACGCAGCGCCACGTACTCCATTTCCGGCGTGATGATGCCCTTGCGTGCGTAGTGCATCTGCGACACGTTCGCACCGGCCTTGGCGCGGCGCGGGTTGGTCAGTTGCGCAAAGCGCAGGTGCGCGGTGGCGGGGTCGTTGGCGCGTGCCAGGCCGTATTCGGACGACAGGCCCGACAGCACTTCGGTATCGCCACGTTCTTCAATCCACTTCGCGCGGACGGCCGGCAGACCGGCCTTCAGGTCGATATGCACGTCCGGGTCGCTGTACGGGCCCGAGGTGTCGTAAACCGGAATCGGCGGGTTCTGCATTTCGCCCTTCTCGGTGCGAGTGGCGGTCTGCAGAATCGTGCGCATCGGCACGCGGATGTCGGGGCGGCTGCCGTTGATGTAGGTCTTGCTGGAAGCCGGGTAGGCGAATTTCTGGTCGAGATCGCTTTCGAGCGATTCAAACGAAGCAGCGGGGGCAGTACGGGCCATGGGTATCGTCCTCTCTCATGCGGGGATGGACGAAACCAGGAGCCCTGTGAGGTCCGTCGCGAGGCCTGGCCGGCGGCGGTGTCCCGTTGCGGGACTAGAGCAATTCGGTTCTGTTTGAAACTTCCCACGCCGGTACTATCCGGATCGGGTTCGAAGGGACTCTCTCAGCCGCCCGGCCCATCCGAACGGCACCCCTGTTTCATCCAACGGGGTGAATTTAAGCACAAGCCCCAGCCCCGCGCCAGCCAAAAATCAGTTGCATCTGTGATGCGCCACAGTATCGGAATCGCCGTGCTGCGGCGCACGATCGGCGCAGATGTGTGCCGGCTGGCACTTCTTGCGGGCGAGTTTGGGAGTGTTGCGAACCCCGCGTTGCCGTACCATGATTTCCAGCAGGCTGGCCCGTTGCCCGATTTCCGCCCTCAGGAGATGCCATGACCGCCACATCCGCCGTCGATCCCGGTAGCGCGCAAACCCACGCGGTGTTCAACCAGGTTCCCGACCTGGCGCACTACAACCTGTTCGAATCAGACCCCGGCCTGCTTGTGGCGCTCGATCGCGTTGGCGGAGCATGGCATGCCGATGCACTGACCGCGTTCGGCGCGCGGCTGGGCGACCCGGAGGTCCAGGGCTGGGCCGCCGACGCCAACCGTTTCACCCCTGAACTGCATACGCACAGCCGTACCGGAGAGCGGATAGACAGGGTCGAGTTCCACCCGTCGTGGCATCACCTGCTGACGCTGCTGCGCAGCCAGCAGTTGCAGGCCCTGCCATTCGCGCAGCCGCGTGCGGGGGCTTGGGCCGCGCGGACGGCCGGCTACTTCCTGCAGGCGCAGGTCGAATCGGGATCGCTATGCCCGACCACGATGACGTTCGCGAGCATTCCGGTGCTGAGCAAGGAGCCCGCGCTGTTCGGCGATCTCGAAGCGCGCCTTTACACGCCCGAGCACGATGCGCGCGACCTGCCGTGGCGCGACAAGACCGCCGTGATGATCGGCATGGGCATGACCGAGAAACAGGGCGGCTCCGACGTGCGCGCCAACGCCACGGTGGCCCTGCCCGTGCGCGGCGAAGGCCGGGGCGCCGAGTATGCGCTGACGGGCCACAAGTGGTTCTTTTCGGCGCCGATGTGCGACGCCCATCTGGTGGTGGCGCGCATGGGTGCGGTGGATGGCCCGTTGTCCTGCTTCTTCGTGCCGCGTTTCCGCGACGACGGCAGCAAGAATCCGATCCTGATCCAGCGGCTCAAGGACAAGCTCGGCAACCGCTCCAATTCGAGCAGCGAGGTGGAGTTCCGCGGTGCCACGGGCATCCTGATCGGCGAGGAAGGCCGCGGCATCCCGACGATCATCGAGATGGCCACCAACACCCGGCTCGACTGCGTGATCGGTAGTTCCGCGCTGCTGCGTGCGGGCCTGGTACAGGCGCTCCACCATGCGCGGCACCGCATGGCGTTCGGCAGGCTGCTGGCCGACCAGCCGCTGATGCGCAACGTACTGGCCGACCTGGCGCTGGAATCCGAATCGGCCACGCTGATGATGATGGCGCTGGCCGATGCCTTCGAGCATGCCGATGGCGACGCGCTGGCCGCCGCGTGGAAACGCGTGATGACGCCTGCGGCCAAGTTCTGGATCTGCAAGCGCGCACTTGAAGCCACCGGCGAGGCCATGGAAGTCTGGGGCGGCAACGGCTATGTCGAGGAAGGACCGATGGCGCGGCTGTACCGCGAAGCGCCCGTCAATTCCATCTGGGAAGGCTCGGGCAACATCATGTGCCTGGATGTGCTGCGCGCACTCCAGCGCAATCCCGACGACGGTGTGCGCATCCTGCAGGATCTGGCGCGGCTGTCGAACGGCGATGCCGCAGTGCGCGCGGAACTGGCATCGTTGCAGGCGATGCTGCGCGGGCCGGCCGAGCAACTCGAGGCCAGTGCGCGCCGCTTCGCGCAGGGCCTTGTGCTGACGGCGCAGGCGGCGCTGATGATCGCGCATGGCAATGCCGAGTCCGCCCGGCATTTCGTGGCAAGCAGGCTCGGCCGCCAGCATGGCCGCGTGTTTGGCACGCTGGACGCGGACGCCGCCACGCTGGCGTGCATTGCGGATCGCTCCTGGCCGGGCTGAGCCCTGCGGACCTGCCGACCCGCCAGGTGCGGAGATCGCATCACGAATGCTGCGTTGCAGTATTTATTGCAGCGTCCCCACCTTCAGGGGGATATCAACGCTGCCGTAAACGTCATGGCGACGGGCCGCCGGCCCGCTGCGAAAACCAAGTCGCCACCACGGACGGCATGCGCCAAGTAGCGTGTGCCGCGAACGCACATGACCATCACCAAACGCCTCCTTCTTACACTTTCCCTCGCGTTACTCGCGCTACTCTTTGTCGGACTTGGCGGCATCTGGCAGCTCAACCAGGCGGAGGAACGCTTCGAGTACTTCAACGACAACACGCTCGGCAGCGTGCGCGACCTCAACGCCGTCAACAACGCGATTGGCGCGATGCGCATCGCCCTGTACCGGCATGCCATCACCGAGGACGCCAAGGGCAAGGCCGATGCCGAAGCCACGCTGGCCACTGCCAGCAAGCACTTTGACGACATGCTTGGCAAGTATGAGCGCGAAGACATCTCGGACGACACGGACCGCAAGCTGCTGGAAGCGGATCGCGCGGCCGCCAGGCGCTATCAGGGCCAGTTTGCCGTGCTCTTCGAACGGTCCCACAGCAATGACTACGCCGCCACACAGCAAATGCTGACGGCTGGCGAACTACACCTGGCGTCCACGGCGCTGCGCAAGGCCATCGACGACCACCTCGAGTACAACACCAAGCTCGGTGCCGATGCCGTGGCCTACAACAAGGCGCAGCACGCGTGGGCAGTGCGCGTGTTCCTGACCGTGATCGTGCTCGCCGTTGCACTCACAGCTTTCATGGCCCTGACGCTCTACCGCCGGATCAGCGGGAGCCTGGCGCAGATCCAGGGGACGCTGGAGCATGTGAACCGCACGCTTGACCTCGACCATCGCGCCCCCGTTGGCCGGCTCGACGAGATCGGCCTGACCGCGCAGTCGTTCAACGCGCTGATCGACCGCGTGGCGACAACGCTGCGCGAGGTGCGCCAGTCCACCGACTCGGTCGGCGTGGCCGCCGCGCAGATTGCGGCAGGCAACATCGACCTGTCGTCGCGCACCGAACAGCAGGCCGCATCGCTCGAGGAAACCGCATCGAGCATGGAGGAGCTGACCGCCACCGTGCGCCAGAACGCCGAGAACGCGCGCCAGGCATCGTCGCTGGCCTCCAATGCTGCGCTGGTGGCCGACGAGGGCAACCAGTCCGTGCAGCAGATGGTGGGCACGATGGGTGCGATCAGCAGCAGTTCCGAGCGCATCGCCGAGATCACGAACCTGATCGAAGGCATTGCATTCCAGACCAACATCCTCGCGCTGAACGCCGCCGTGGAGGCCGCACGTGCGGGCGAGCAGGGCCGCGGCTTTGCCGTGGTGGCCGGAGAGGTGCGCAGCCTGGCCCAGCGTTCATCGAGCGCGGCCAAGGAAATCAAGGAACTGATCGAGGCCTCGGTGGAAACCGTGCGCACGGGCTCCACGCAGGCGCATGGCGTGGGCAATACGATGACCGAGATCCGCCAGGCAGTGAAGCGGGTATCGGACATCATCGCGGAGATCTCGGCCGCTTCGCAGGAGCAGAGCGCCGGCATCGAGCAGGTGGGCCACGCGGTGGGACAGATGGACCAGGTCACGCAGCAGAACGCGGCGCTGGTGGAGGAAGCCGCCGCGGCTGCGCAGTCGCTGGACGAGCAGGCAGGCCGCCTGCGCGAGATGGTGGGCCAGTTCCAGATGCGCGGTTGACCGCTTCGGTTGACCGCTTCGGTTGACCGCTTCGGTTGACCGATCGAAAACGTGGTGGCCGGTGTGGTCAGTCGGCCGCCACGGTCTCGCGGATCCGCAACGTCACATGCGGCGCATAGCGGATCAGGTCATGGGCGCGTTCGCCGATCATGATCGCCGGGGCGGCGGTGTCGCCGCCGATCAGCGTCGGCATGATCGATGCATCCACCACGCGCAAGCCCTCGACGCCGCGCACGCGTAGTTGAGGGTCCACCACGGCCATCGCGTCCATGCCCATGCGGCAGGTGCCAACGGGATGGCAGCCCGAGCCCGCGTGCTCGCGAATCCATGCACGTGCCGCGTCGTCATCGCTGCCATCGAGGCGCAGTTGCCCGGAATTCAACTCATGCCCGCCAAAGGCCGCCAGCGGGGCCTGCGCAAGGATGCGCCGCACGATTTGCAGCCCGGAAAGCAGGTCTTCCATGTCCTGCGGGTCTGACAGATAGCGCGGATCGATCGACGGCGCATCGCGTATGTCAGGCGAAGCCAGCCGCACCACGCCGCGGCTACGTGGGCGCAGCACACTGGCATGGCAGGCATAGCCGTGGCCGAAACGAATGCGTGCGGTGGCTTCGTCGACCAGCCCCACCACGAAGCGCAACTGCAGGTCAGGCTCGGGCAGGCCGGCACGGCTGCGCACGAATGCCCCCGCTTCGGCAAGGTTCGACGTCATCATCCCCATGCGCTCGCGCCGGTAGCGCAGGCATTCGGCGATCAAACGGAACGCGCTGCCCAGCGAGAGGCCGAACAGCTCCGATGCACTGACGCGCCTGTGCACGCCGATATCCACGTGGTCCTGCAGGTTCGCGCCGACGCCGGGCAGGTCATGCACCACCGGAATGCCAAGCTCGGCCAGATGTGCGATGGGGCCCACGCCTGACGCCATCAGTAATTGCGGTGATCCAATTGCGCCAGCCGAGACAATCACCTCGCGGCGCGCGCGCAGTTCCACTTCCTGACCATCACGCCACACGACTACACCTACCGCGCGCCGCTTTTCGAACAGGATGCGCACCACCTGGGTACCCGTCAGCACATGCAGGTGGCCGCGCCCGCCATTGCAGGCGCGGTTGCGGGCATTGCCGCCGTGCAGATAGGCGCGCGCGGCATTCCATCTCTCGCCGTTGTGCTGCGTGACCTGGTACCAGCCCACGCCTTCCTGCTCCTCGCCGTTGAAGTCGTCGTTGCGCAGGATGCCGGCGCGCTGGGCCGCATCGATGAAATGCTGGCCGAACGGGTTGGGCGACCTCAGGTCGCTGACGTGAAGCGGTCCGGTGCCGCCATGAAGTGGATCGTCGTCATGACCGGCGACACGTGCATTGCACTCGGCGCGCCGGAAATACGGCAGCACATCGTCCCAGGACCAGCCATCGCAGCCCGAGTCAGCCCAGTCGTCGTAATCGGCAGGTCGACCGCGCGTGTAGACCATCGCCGAGATCAATGACGAACCGCCCAGGCCACGCCCGGCTGGCTGATGTGCGCGCCGTCCGGCAAGAGCGCTTTGTGCAGTGGTCTGGTAGCCGTAGTTGCGCACGCTGGCGCGCTGCGGGAACACGCTGCCGGCCGCAGGTGTGCGCACCAGCACATGATGATCGTGCCATCCCGCTTCCAGCAGCGCGATGCTTTCACCGCCGCTGTCGGCCAGCCGCCCGGCCAGCGCACAGCCGGCCGAGCCGGCCCCCACGACGAGATAGTCAAAGGTCGTTTCCATCTGTCTCCTCGCGTGTCCGGTGTCCGTTAGCAAATCTACGGCGGACGCGTGCCGCGAAAATCCAGTTTAGGCGCTGGTGCGGGGGTGGTGAAGCGGGCTATCGCCGCACCACCCGCCTCGGCGTTTCCCGCAGCGGGGCGGGGAGCCGCGAAAAAACTCAGGCTGCAAGCATTGGCTTGCCAAGCATCCTGGACAGCACGGCCTCGGGCGAGTGCGTGCGGTCGGCAATGGCGGCAGGGTCCAGGTAGATGGTCTGTTCCATCATCGCCTTGCCGCGCATGGCCGCATGAAGGAGCTGGTCGCTGAACACGATCCAGGTCGAACCGGGCGGGAACTGGAATTCCTGCTGCGGCACGGTCTTCTGGTAATCGAGATCAGCCTTGGCCAGGTCGTGAAGCTGCAGCATGCGGTGGTCGTATTCGCTGCGCGTGCGCTTGGTGATGTGCAGCGTCTTCATCAGCCACGCCTGCCCCGGCCACATGCCGTGGGTCTGCGGCACGAAGTGCTTGGCGAAATCGGCGAACGGCTCGCCCACCCGCCATACGCGCGGCGCCTGCGGGTCGATATTGTGGAATATGCGCAGCAGGCGCTTGCCAAGCAGCGGATTCGACGGGAATGAATCGATGTGCAGGCGCGTGTCGTCCTTGCGCCAGCTCACCGGGCGGCCGGCAATTTCGCTCGGGCGCAGGGACGTCCCGGCGCGCGTCATGTGCGGCCCGTACTCGGGGAACAGCGCGCGGATCAGGGCTTCGCTCGATTCGGCGTAGCGGTGAATCAGGTTGTACAGGTCGGTCAGGTCCTGCTGGCTGCCCGCCGCGCCACGCACGGCGCGGTCATTGGCGCGCAGGTTGATGTTCTTGGACTTGCCGTCCGAATAGCGGCTGTCGAGGAAGCGCTCCTCGCCCGGCGCGAAACGGAATTGCAGGTTCGGGAAGTACAGTACGGCGCCCTGCTCCAGCTCGCGGCGCAGCGCGGCCTGTGTCTCCGGCGAGACCTCGGGCGACCAGTCGGTATAGGGCTGAGTACGGATCAGATCCAGGGACATGGCCATTCCATTAAATTCGGTTTGGACCGGATTCTACCCCTGCGGCGCGCATTGTCAGGTGAAGCCAGATCAACAAAAAACCCCGCTCGGTCCTGATGGACCGGCGGGGTCTGTCCTGCACTCGGGCGGCTGGCGCTTACAGGCCGGCGGCTGCGCGCAGGATGGCGGCCTTGTCCGTGGCTTCCCACGAGAATTCCGGCTCTTCGCGGCCAAAGTGGCCGTAGGCAGCGGTCTTTTCGTAGATCGGACGCAGCAGATCCAGCATCTGCACGATGCCCTTCGGACGCAGGTCGAAGTGCTCCAGTACCAGCGCGGCGATCTTCTCGTCGGAGATCTTGCCGGTACCTTCCGTGTACACGGTCACGTTGATCGGGCGGGCCACGCCGATCGCGTAGCTGACCTGCACCTGGCACTGGCGCGCCAGGCCGGCGGCCACGACGTTCTTGGCCACGTAGCGGGCGGCGTAGGCGGCCGAGCGGTCCACCTTCGACGGGTCCTTGCCCGAGAACGCACCGCCGCCGTGCGGCGAGGCACCGCCGTACGTGTCGACGATGATCTTGCGGCCGGTCAGGCCGCAATCGCCTTGCGGGCCGCCAATCACGAAGCGGCCGGTCGGGTTCACCAGGTACTTGGTTTCCTTGAGCATCTCGGCCGGCAGCACCGGCTTGATGATCTCTTCGATCACGGCTTCGCGGATCTGGGCCTGCGAGATGTCCGGCGCGTGCTGGGTCGACAGCACCACGGTGTCCACGCTGTGCGGGCGGCCGTCCACGTAGCGCACGGTCACCTGCGACTTGGCGTCCGGACGCAGCCAGGGCAGGCGGCCATCACGACGCAGCAGCGACTGGCGCTCCACCAGACGGTGCGAATAGTAGATAGGGAACGGCATCAGTTCCGGCGTCTCGTCGCAGGCGTAGCCGAACATCAGGCCCTGGTCGCCTGCACCCTGGTTCAGGTAATCGTCCGAGGCGCGGTCCACGCCCTGGGCGATGTCTGGCGACTGCTTGTCGTAGGCGACGAGCACCGCACAGCCCTTGTAGTCGATGCCGTAGTCGGTGTTGTCGTAACCGATGCGCTTGATGGTGTCGCGTGCGACCTGGATATAGTCGACGTTGGCCGTCGTCGTGATTTCACCCGCCAGCACGACCAGGCCGGTGTTGCAAAGCGTCTCGGCCGCCACACGGGCGTACTTGTCCTGGGCAAGGATTGCGTCCAGGACGGCGTCCGAAATCTGGTCGGCTACTTTATCGGGATGGCCTTCGGAGACAGACTCCGAAGTAAAGAGGAAATCGTTCGACACGATCTGGTTTCTCCAGGTTGGCTATTGCGTGCCAGCCTCGGGGAAACGATGCGGCGACGCTTTAGCGGTATTTTCAGGCCCCTCTGGTAGAGCGGCATCGCCCCGCAAGTTGTCAGTTAACTCGGCGATGCAGGCTATTATACGCGCCTGCCGGCTTCGCTGCAGCGCGCCAATGATGGGAAAGCCACCGAGGGCGGCCGGCGCGAATCCGAATCCGAACTGACTCATTTTCGGCAGGCTCGCTGCCGGATTTAGCCCTGACGGCGATATGACTTTCATTTTCTGGCTGATTTCCCGCCTGCCCCTGCGCGTACTGCATGCCATCGGCGGCGCCGTGGGCCTGCTGGCGGCACGGCTGCCGGGGCGCTACGGCCGCCGGCTGGAGGAAAACTTCCGCCAGGCCTATCCCGAGGTTTCCAACGCCATGCTGGCCGATGCCGCGCGCCAAATGGGCCGGCTGGTCATGGAAATGCCGTACTTCTGGAGCCGCAAAACGCTCTCGGTGCATACGGAAAACCTCGACGACTATCTCTGGCCGGAACTGGCGCGTCTTGGTGCGGCCGGTAATGGCGTAATCATCCTGACTCCGCACCTTGGCTGTTTCGAGGTTCTGCCACAGTCGCACGCCAGACTGCGGCCCGTGACATGTCTGTTCAAGCCGCCCCACCAGCCGTGGCTGCGCGAGTTCGTCGAGCGCATGCGCGCGCGACCCAATATGGCAATGGCTCCGGCCAATCCGCGCGGCGTGCGCATGCTGGTCAAGGCGCTCAAACGCGGACAGGCGGTTGGCATCCTGCCCGACCAGGTGCCAAGCGGCGGAGAGGGCACCTGGGCGCCCTTCTTCGGCAAGCCCGCCTATTCGATGACGCTGGTGCACCGCTTGCAGCAACTGACCAGAGCCCCGGTGGTGATGGTCTACGCGGAGCGCCTGCCGAAGGGCGCGGGCTATCGCGGCCACCTGCGCATCCTGTGCGACGGCGGCATGCTGCCCGACGATCCGGCAGCGGCTTCGGCCGTGATCAATGCAACGATCGAAGACTTGATCGCGATCGATCCGACCCAATACCTGTGGGGGTATAACCGCTACAAGCACCCGGCCGGCGCCGAACTTCCGCCGGACACGCTCTCTGCCACGCCGACGGTTACCAACAACAATATCCAATGAGCCGCATCTTTACCTGGCTCGGCATCGCTCTGCTGACGGTGCTGGGCAAGCTCCCCTATCCATTTGTGGCCCGCTTCGGCGAAGCGCTGGGCGGCTTCCTGTTCCTGATTCCCAACCCGCGCCGCGAGGTGGTGCGCGCCAACCTGCGCCTGTGCTTCCCGGACAAGACAGACGCCGAAATCGAGGCAATGTCGCGCGAGACCTACCGCAAGGTTTTCCGCAGCTTTGCCGAGGGCGGCATCTTCTGGACCTGCAACGAGGCCAAGATGCGCCGTCTGGTACAGATCAACGACCAGGGCAACCTGCCCGCACTCGACGGCTCGCCGCATATCCTGGTGACGCTGCATCTGTCGGGGCTGGAAGCCGGTGCCATACGCCTGACGATGCACCTGCGGGACACCGTGGGCCGCTCTGGTGCATCGCTCTACACCGTGCAGAAGAACGCTCCATTTGACGATTTCCTGAAAGTGGCGCGTGGCCGCTTCGGCGCCAACATGATTTCGCGCAACGACAGCGTGCGCAACATCCTCCGCGTGCTGAAGAAGGGCGAGGCGCTCCAGTTGATCTCCGACATGGACTTCGGCGAGCGCGACTCTGAGTTCGTACCGTTCTTCGGCGTCCAGGCCCTGACGCTGACCTCGGTTTCGCGCCTGGCGCGGCTGGCCGGTGCCAAGGTGGTGCCGATCTATACCGAGCAGTTGCCCGACTACAAGGGCTACGTGCTGCACATCCTGCCGCCGTGGGACGACTACCCCGGCGAAAGTGTGACCGACGACACACGGCGCATGAACGCCTTCTTCGAGGAAGCGATCGGCCCGCGAGTGCCTGACTACTACTGGGTCCACAAACGCTTCAAGCACCGCCCGCCCGGCGAACCAGACATCTACTGATTACAATCTGCTTCATGAAAATCCAGTTCACCAAGATGCACGGCGCCGGCAACGATTTCATCGTGCTGGACGGCATTCACCAGAAGCTAGACCTGACCGACGCGCAATGGCGCGCGCTGGCCAACCGCCATTTCGGCATCGGTGCCGACCAGATCCTGATCGTCGAAAAATCAGACCGCGACGACGTGGACTTCCGCTACCGGATCGTCAATGCGGACGGCGGCGAGGTGGAGCACTGCGGCAACGGCGCCCGCTGCTTCGTGCGATTTGTCACCGACCGCGGCATGACCGACAAGCGCTCGGTGCGCGTGGAGGTCATGAACGGCGTGATCACGCTGATGCTGCAGGACGACGGCCAGGTGACCGTGGACATGGGCGAGCCCGAACTGACGCCGGCACGTGTGCCGTTCATCGCCGATGGCCTGCCCACGCGCAGCGACGGCGAGGACACGCTCTACGGGCTTGAAGTGAACGGCCGCACCGAGTGGATCTCCGCCGTGTCGATGGGCAACCCGCACGCCGTGCAGGTCGTTGAAGATGTTGAGCGGTTTCCGGTGCTGCAGGACGGTCCGGTCATCGAGCATCACAAGGCGTTCCCGAACCGGGTCAATGCCGGCTTCATGCAGATCGTCAACCGCAACACGGTGCGCCTGCGCGTATTTGAACGCGGCGCCGGCGAGACACTGGCCTGCGGCACCGGGGCCTGTGCGGCCGTCGTGGCCGGCATCCGTCGCGGCCTGCTGGATTCTCCGGTCAAGGTCCACACGCATGGCGGCGACCTGACCATCGCCTGGCATGGCAACGGCCAGTCCGTGCAGATGACGGGCCCGGCGACGACCGTGTTCGAAGGCTCCATCGACCTTGACGCGCTGCAAGTGGCGGACTGAGGCCCGCTCACCGGGCCACTTAGTCACTTAGCCACTTAGTTACTTAGCCACTAAGTCACCAAGACCTACCTGCATCGTCAGATGGGCACCACTCCTCTCTGGGCGCCGACCTGCTGGCGCGCCACCGCTGCAGCAATCTCACCCCGCTGCAGCTTGCCGTTTGCGGAGCTGGCCAGCGACGAAACGACCTCTATGCGGTCCGGCCTCAGCGCCCTTGGCTTGAGTTCCTCTCGCATGCGGCGCGTCAGTGCCGTGGTCACAGCATCGCCGTCACGATAGGCGTCGCCGAGCACGACGAACGCTCTCAGTCGCTTCAATCCGACTTCGGTCTCCACCGGGACCGCCGCAGCCTGGAGCACCCGGGCATCGGTCAGCAAGAAGGCCTCGAGCGCCTGTGGAGACACCCAGTGCCCCGCAATCTTCACGCGCTCGCTGCGCCGCGAGATAAACGACCAGCCTCCAAGGACACGGCTGAAGAGATCGCCAGTCTCGAAGGCGGGACGCTGACGCCATCGAAGGGCATCGGGCCGCGATTCCAGATAGCCGAGCATCATCGCCCGCCCAGTCAGCGCAACTGTCATGGCAGATTCTTCGTTCGATGCGCACTCGGCAGCAGTGAACGCGTACTCAAATGCGGCAACCTCCTTCAACCCGGCGCCCTCCCCCGGAACTTCGGTCAAGTACGGCAGAAACGTCTCCGTCGTCCCGATCGAGTCAACGAGATACGCCCCGGAGTACGCCTCCCAGCGCGAGCGAATGGCATCTGGCAACCGCTCCCCGGCCGAAAGACACAACCGCAGCGTACGCATGCGATAGATCCGGCTTGCGCGTGCCATCAGCAGGTGAAGCAACGTCGGCACGGCAAGGAAGACCGTGACGCCCTCGCGCTCAATCGTTTCCATGAATGCCTCATGCCGCGCCCACTCGGGCAGCAGCACGGCCGTCGCGCCCAACGACAAGGCAGTATGAATGCCCTGCAGCCCGAACGAAAAGTAGGGGCCGCTGCTGCCGAGCACGACATCGTCCGCACACATTCGCCAGAGCGCACGTGTGACATGACAATCGAACGCCGGAATAGCGCCGTGAGAATGGACACAGATCTTGGCCCTGCCAGTGGACCCCGATGACGCCAGACAGAAAGCCGGCTGACGCGCAGTGGCCGGCGCAGCGGCGGGAATGGCGGTCAACGGATCGATGACTTCCTCCGGATCGATCGCTGGCAGTGCGATGCCGGCAGCGTAGTAGCCAGTCCTGTCGTAGCAGATGAGATCGGGGCGGAAGTCGGCAAGCAACGCCTCACGCGCTGCTTCGCCGAGATCCGGATGGATCACGAACGGCAGGCATCCCGCACGCATCGCCCCAAGCCAGGCGCACAGCGTCTCCAGCGTGCTGCTGCCAAGAATTGCAATGCGCCTGCCCCGTCCTGCTTCATTGATCCGGGCGAGAAGTAGGTCGGCCGTGCGCGCGGTCGCGGCACGCAACTGCGTGTAGGTAAGCACGCGCCGCCGGCCGTCAATTCCGCATTCGACCAAAGCAGGGTGTTCACCGCGTTCGGACCTGACGTGCCGGTCGACCATCCAGTCGACGCAGTTGAACGATGGCTGTGGAACTGTCGTCATAAAGCCCTTCCCTCACGCCGACAGGTTCCGGGTGAATGCAGCACCCGGCGCCGATACTGGCGAATGCGAAGCCCGGCCGCCGCGCAAGGCTTCACCAAGCTTGCGGAGCATTGCACTGGGGTCATCGCGCTGAAACACGTTACGGCCGACACATAGTCCCGCGCCACCGCATCGGGCAATTGCGCGCGTGAGGTTGAGCAGCGCTTCATCCGGCATCAGCGCTCCACCAGCCATTACGACAGGCACGTGCTTGTGAATGCCGTCCAGCAACTCGCCAAGCGAGTCCGCATCGTCCGGCGCACCGATCTTGAGCACATCGACGCCGAGTTCGACTGCGGCACGCATGAAATGCCGCATGCGTGCGATGGCTTCATCCGGCCGGCCGGCTGTGCGGTCGTACACCATCGCCATCACTGGCAGGCCATATTGATGCGCCTGCTCCACGACATCGCCGATCAGCCGCAGATTGTGGGCCGCAGTTCCCGGCGTGAAGTTTGTCTGCACCGACACGGCGTCCGCACCCAACCTGATCGCCGCATCGACACTGGTCAGCAGCAGCTTGCGATCCGGCGCATCGTCCAGCGCCAGCGCGCCGTTCAGATGAACCATCATCCCGCAATGAATGGCCGGGCCAAGCCGTTCGGCGAGCCCTTTGTGCAGGACTACCCCCGTGACGAGATCCGGCGAGAGCCAGCGCGTCACGGTCTCGATACGGTCGATCCCGCGGATGGGCCCGACCGTCAGACCGTGGTCCATCGGGACGATCAGCGCCAGACCACTCGAACGATCCACAAACCGCGACCAGCGTCGCATACGTGCCGTGTCGGCCATGGTATGTCCTTTCGCAAATTGTCAGGGCTGCGCTGCACCTCAGGTATCGGCAAGCGCGCTACGGATGGGAACAGCCAGGATGCGGCGCGTCGGGAACAGGCTCGCCAGAACGGCCAGCAGCACGAATCCGGCAAACACCGCGCCATAGGTACCTGGCACCCAGGCGATCGTGACCGGAACCGCGTTGCTGGACCCCGGTGGCGTCCACATCCAACCTGCCGCGCGCACCGCATGGGTAATGGCCAGTGCGCCTAGCGTCCCGGCGATTGCAGCGCCCACGGCGAGCCAGGCATTCTCCAGCGCCGCCATGGCAGTCACGAAGCCGCGCGAGTACCCAAGGCTGCGCAACGTAGCCAGTTCGCGCTTGCGACGCATGAAGTTCGTGTAACTCGAATTGAGCAGGCTCGTGAACCCAACCACGATGGCGACGGCAAAGACGAAGCCGAAGAACGTGAGCAGCACGCCGCGCACCTCGCGATAGAACGTTGCCCGATCGGACCAGAGGAAGACGCGCGCGTCGATGCCTTCGCGACCAAACGCCTCGCCAATTCGCGTCCGTGCCTCCTGCATCTCGCTATCGGAGCGCAGCAGCACACGGTATGTCGATATGTCGTCGGTTCCCAGCAACCGCTGCGCCGAGGACAATGGCAGCACGGCAAGCCGGTCATTGACTTCCTTGATGCCCCAGTCCATCACGCCAGTCGGCCGTACGTACGATGCGTTGATGTACCCCGTGTGCTCGGTGACAGCCGATAGCTGCAGCGGTCCGGGCGGGCAATGGAACCGCCGCTCCGTCGGCGATTCCCCAACGCGAAGCGGCGCGAAGCCTTCCTGCGGCACATCGCAGCCGAGGATTCCCGCGAGGCCCTGCCCCAGCACCACGGCGTCGGCGTGTTCGGTCATCCAGAGCGGCTGACCGGCTACCACGTCGTACTCGTATGCCGGCCCCTTGATCCGGCGCACCGCATCGGCGTCGTACCCAACCCCTTCGAAGATGCCTGTCACCCCGTCACCGGCCACAAGACCGGAGACGCCGATGGACCGAGCAACCGCCGTGACGGCCGGGTCGACCGCCAGGATGGCTTCGATGGCGCGTTGCATGGCGGCGTCGATGGGCTGCTGCCCAACGCCTTCGAACGTTTCCGCGAGCGGTGATGTCGGCCGCTCGATGACCAGGTGGCCTCGTGCGCCCCAGCGCATGAACGCATCCTGCGTCAGCTTGAGATTCGCGGCCACATAGCCGAACAGAACATTCAGCGCCAGCACCGACACAAGCATGATGACGAATGTCCCCGTGGAGCGTCTCCCATGACGCAAGACGTTCCTTGCGGACAGAGACATCAACAGCATTCCTTTCATCGACGTACTCCTCCTCGTGTCAGCCGGTCACATCGCCGTCAACTGGTCGCGCGAGAACACTGACGCCGGATGAGCGGCCTCGCTGACGCCGGTATAGATCAACCGGCTGAACCGCTCCGGGAACGCGGCATTTACGATGGACATGGCCGATACGAAAGGCAGCCGCTTGCCATCACGGGCGACCGTATTGCCGTACTCGAACGTCGCGGTCTTGAAGACATCGCCGGATGCCGTCATGAAATCCGCCCGGACACCGAGCAGCGTCCGCTTGTCGAGGTAGTACACGATGCCCGCGTACGTGACCGCGCCGTGCGTGGCCTTCAGCACGAGCTTGTGGCAGTCGCGCCCGTCCAGCGTTACCTCTCCGCCATACTCCGGCGTGTAGTCGCGCGCATACTGCGTCGCGGCGATGTCTCCATTGGATGCCTCCCCCACCAGCCGCTGCTGCGGACTGACGCTGATCGGCCGGCGCAGTCCCGGCTTCGTGTACCACATGGCTTGGGATGCGATGAGAATTCGCTCCCCCTGGTACCGACGCGGCTCGGTTGTGCGAATCAGCGCATCGCCGTCACGCACCTTGACGGTGTACCGCGTGTCGGTAATACCCGAAGGCTCTTCCGAATGCACGGCGACGTCCCAGGTCAGATTGGCGTGCCCGCCGCGCGCCATATCGGCTTGCCGCAGCCACTCTGTCATCCTTGCCACGTCTGGCGAAGCGTCGGCAGCAAACGACTGAAGCGGAACCGTCAGCAAGACGCAGCCGGTGAATGCCGCGACCCCGCCCGCCAGTACTCGCGCCAACGATTGCGCGTGCTTCCCGCCTAGCCTCACGGTTCGCCGCAGACGCCACCAGGTCGTGATGGCGCTTGACACCACGATCAGCACACACCCCATCGCCAGTACTTTCGCCATCTGCTCCGGTGACAGCGATAGCGATAGCGGCACTGGCTGGGCCACGCGCGGCAGCATCGTTGTGACGCCCGCGCCCGCCAGCACGGCGAACACGGCCAGCGCGAACAGCGCGGAGATGGCCGCGACGATGCCCGCCGTCATGGTGCTTTCCAGCACGAAGATGCCGACGATTCGCCTGCGCGAGAAGCCCATGGCGCGCATTGTTCCGACCTCTTTCATGCGGTCCTCGATATTCATCGCCACTGTGTGCTGCACAGTGGCCACGGCAACCAGCGCAATCACAACGCCCGCGAATGCGAACAGCATGTTGAAGAACCCCATGAAGCTGTTGTAGAGCTGTCCGACTTGCGGACTCTTCCACGTCGTCACTTCGAATCGCCCTGGCATCGCTGCCTCCAGTGCCTGCGCGAGTTTGTCAGCGGCCTGATCGGTAGTCGCCCGGTCATCGAGCTGGACGATCATGCGCGAAACGGCGCTTGTATCGTAGAGCTCCTGCATGGACGCCAGCGACATCCTTAGCCCCTTGTTCTCGATGGCCTCGATACCCGTCGAGAAGAAATCGCCAATCGTGGCATCGATGGCGTTGCCGCGGTGTTCGTACGACGTGGCTACCAGTTGCACCTCCGCGCCCTTGCCACCACCGATGCGGTCCGCCAGATGCGGCGTCACGCGGATCGAATCGGAAAGCCGCGGGCCCGCGCCCGTATCGCCATCGCCACGCAGGGCGGCCTCAAAGTCGGGGTCCATTCCCGTGGCCAGGAACACAGCGCTGCGAGTGTCCAGCTGGATCATGCCGACGCCGGTCATGTCCGAACCCGTGCGCCGTACCCCCGGGGTTGCGTCGATCAGTGTCCTTACCCGATGCTGATCCTCGGCATCGAGCGCGTATTTCGCGGGGAACGAAGCCAGGTTCGCCTGCCCACCCTTGCGATAGACCTGCACATGACCGTTGCCTTGCGAATGGATGACGATTTTCGCCAGGGAGGCTTCCACGAAGTTGACATAGGCCAGGAACAGAAGCGCCGCCACCAGGCCGCTTGTCAGCGCCACCATCGTGGCGATCGTGCGCCTTCGATCGCGCCACAGGTTGTTCATTGCCAGCCCAATCATGAAACCAGCTCCCCTTCCGGCAAACGTCTGGCGGCCTGGACGCGACCATCGCGCAAGGTCACCACATCGCGCACGTTGCGCAAGAGCCGGTCGTCATGTGTCGAGAAGACAAAGGTGACGCCGTTGTCCCGGTTCAGCGTCTGCAGCAGTTCGATCAATGAAAAGGCGTTCGCACTGTCCAGGCTGGCAGTTGGCTCATCGGCAAGGATCAGTCTCGGCTCCGTGACAAGCGCTCTTGCAATTGCCACACGTTGCCGCTGTCCTCCAGAAAGATGGTCTGGCAGGCTGGCAGCGAATGGCGCAAGCCCTACCGCCGCGATGGCCCTGGTCACCCGGGCCCGTCGCTCGTCGGCGGACACGTCGTGCAGGTGCAGCGGCAATGCAACGTTCTCGTGCACGTTGAGCACGGGTATCAGGTTGAACGACTGGAAGATCATGCCGAACGTCCGCCCGCGCAGTTGGTCCAGTGCTGCCTCGCCGAGAGCGGCGGTGGATGTTCCGTCGATACGCACCTCACCCATAGTTGGCAGATCCAGACAACCGATCAGGTTCAGCAATGTCGTCTTGCCGCTTCCACTCGGCCCGGTCAACGCAAGAAAATCACCCTTCGCAATGGCAAGATCAACGCCATCCAGCGCGTTGACGGCGGTATCTCCAAGCTGGTACGTCTTCGTCACCGATATTGCTTCGACGATCGGCATGTCTTGCTCCATGTGCGGTCACAGATAAATTTCGAGTGCGGCATAGATGCCGTGGCTGACTGAGCGAACAAGTGGTGCGTCACTCGGACCAAACGTGCGTGTCAGGCCGATGAAGGCCGTGAGGTCGTCGCGCGGACTGAACGACAACTCCAGGAACGTCAGGTTGCCACCCGACGCCAGCGCGGTCAGCGTCCTGAAAACGACGCCGAAACGCCGATCGCCAAACAGGTTCGGCAACAGGGCCTGCATGTTCAGGTACTGCCCCTCCGGCAGCGGGTGCAGCGGACGGTTGCGTGTCTGCCAAACGCCTCCGGCCGGCTGGAAGGCCAGCAGCGGGTTCTGCAACTCGCCGTGGCTGAGGCGATAGCCGTTGTAGATGTACTCGATGCCCAGCTCGCCGCCAGAGCGCAATCCATAACGCAGGTTCACCAGTGCGTCGGACATCAGCCTGGCATCGTTCTCGCGCAGGTCGGGGCCTTCTCCCAATGTCCGCGCATAGCCTCGCGACGCCGAGAACTCGGCCCCGACTGTCCAGGCGTCATTGAGCAGATGTTGAAAATAGGCGCCCAGGTAAGGGCGATAAGGACCGCCGCCGCCTGCCACAACGCCGGCGGCAGTCGGTCGAACTCCCGTGCTCTGGTACTCGGTACGCAGCAGCCCGAAACCGCCTGAGCTGGATACTCCCGGCACGGACGCCACGTAGGGATTTGCGTAGAGCGCGGACACCATCCATGGCGGAGCGGGCGCATATGAAAGCATGCCGAGCCACTTGCCGGCGATCTCGCGGCGTGGCGTGGCGGTGCCGTTGTCGGGGAACAGCCGGTTGGTTGGCGAGAACAACATGCCAGGCCCCCAGGCCAGATAGCGCTTGCCTGTCAGCCACGTGACATCCTCCGACACATGACCGGCGGCGTAGACTTCCGTCCACGAAAACGCGGCGGGCGCCGGTGCGGCTGAGAAATTCGTATCCGATTCGAAGTAGCGCGCCCGGGGCTTCAGCATCAGCCGCGTTCCGGCACACCATGCCATCGCGCACGCCGCCGACACGTCAAGGCGACCTTCCAGATTGGCATAGCGATCATTCCAGCCACCCGTGCCATAGCGGTCGTCCCCCGCGAGCGCCTGCAGCGTCGTTTCCGCCCGGACATCGAAACCCGCCAGGCGCGTTTCGAGTGCCTGCGCGGCAAGCGGCAGCACGCCCGCAATCATGGGTGCCAGCCTGCGGCATCTTGCTGCAACTTGCGATCGCCTGGTGCGCTCGGCCAGCATCACGCGTCCCCCGCATTGGCTGCAGGGACATGTTCCTTGAACTCAGGTAGCCCCGGATAGCGCTCCCGCAGCTTGCGCCGCAGCGTCTTGCCAGTAGCGCCGATCGGAAACGATGCCCAGTCTTCGATCCATACATGCGCAAGCCGGTCCCTTGACGGCAGCATCGCATTCCATTCGTCCCGAAGTCTGGCTCCGGCTTCAGCAGGCACGCCCGAATGCAGGGCTACAACTGCCGCGGGTACGGCGGTTCCATCGGCGTTGATCACGCCAAACACGCTGACGTCCAGCACGGCAGGATGCTTGAGCAGCGCCTCCTCAATGGGCAGCGTGTATGTGAGGTGGGCCTTGCCGTGAATGACATCGACTTCCCGGTCCAGGTGAACGAAATCGCCTTCCGGCAATTGCATGACGATGTCGCCCGTGAACCACCATCCATCCCGCGAGGCCTTCATCAACAGGTCGTGCGCATTCCAGTACCCGCGGAACATCGCGGGTCCCTTGATCATCAACCGGCCGGGCTGGGAGCGCGCCACCGGACGCCCCGCTTCGTCCACTACCTTCACACGCGGGCCACCTGGCGTCGGACGCCCGACACGACGGCCGTACTTGCGCGTCCACGGTGTCACAAGACGCCACAAGGCCGCGATGCCGACCTCGGTCGAGCCGAGCCCATCGGAAAACACCGCCCCATCCCGGGGTATGCACAGGCGGCGAAAGAAACTTCCGTATTTGACGAACTCGCGTTGCTGAACCTCGTGAATCGCATCAGCCGTCGTTCCCCAGATCCGGATCGACGAAAGGTCGTAGCGGCTTGGGTCGCACGCCATCATGCGCGTGAACGTGATCGGAAACCCGAAGAACGCCGTGACGCGCCTGTCCGCGATGGTCTGGAGTGCGTGCACCGGGTCCATCCGGGTGCCGAAGCAGGTCCGCAAGCCAAGTAGAAGTACCGCATACGTGTAAAGATGCGCGACCTGATGGTTCATGGGTAGCGCGAAATACGCGTGGTCACGCTTCGATACCAGATTGAACTTCAGCACCGAGCGCAACGCCTGCACCAGGCCGCCCGCCGACACCATGACCCCCTTTGGCACGCCCGTCGTGCCGGAAGTATGGAAGATGAAGGCGATGTCATCCGCGCCGCATGGCGATGCCTTTACCGCCGTCATGGGCGTTCCAAGCAGTTTGCAAAGCGCATCGATGCGGATCCCTTCCCGCGTCGTACGTGCGTCCTCCAGGCCCCCATCGACGACGATGATCGTTCGTACGCCGCAATGCTGCAGACCGGCGGATTCCAATCGTGCCAGACCGTTGCGGTCCGTTACCAGCACCGTGGCATCAAGCCGAGCGATGTATGGGCCAGCGATGGCTGGGTCCAGGTTTGCATTGATCGGGGCAGCAATCGCACCAATCCAGTTGCTTGCCGCTGCGAAAAGGAAAATGTCGAATGCATTCTCCTTGTAGATGGCCACACGATCATTCGCCGAAACCGCCTGCCCGTTCAGCACTCCGGCAAGCTGACAGACGACATTGTGAATCGCTCCTGCAGACCATTCACGTGTATCGTGCTCCCGCCCATTCACACGTGGCTGCCATGACAGCGGTGCGTCAAGTTCCGCCACGATGCGGTTGGGATGATGACGAGCCGCGCGCACAAGAATCTCGAAATGGGGGGCGCGCGCAAATCGCAGACTGGCAAGCCGGCCTGCAACGCCTAGCTCTCGCATGACGTGCAGCATGTAGATCACGATTGCGCCCAGCGCGATACAGCCTATGATTTGAATCGGCGTCATATGGTCTTGGCTTCGGCGGTGAAGGCTGCGCTCACCGAACGCAACAGCCCCAGCAACTCCTTGCGATAGGGTTCGACGAGTTCCTTGCGAATATCGCGGAATGCTGCACGTCGATACACCACGTCGAGCTGCAACCGGCCATTGACGGTCGGCGGGTACAGAACGAAGTCGTAGGGTTCGAGCAGGCAACCGAACCCTACGTACTGCAGGGTCGGGTGGGCCGGGCCGAATCCGGACAGGTCTTCCCGGATCACACCAGGATTCGAGAGGCACGCATTGGTGCCCTGCGCTCGCCCGATCACGATACGGGTGAGCGGATCGAGAACAGGCATGGCAACGGACTGTGTCATGCACTCCAGGCGGCCTAGTTCTCGCTGCAGCGCCCCCGGACGCCTGGCGGCATCCATCGCCTCGTGCACGTGACCAACCAGGTCGGCGTCGGTCATTCCGCGGGGTGCGCGTACCGTGATCGGGAGAAGGTAATTCCGAAATGATTGGTCGTAGACGGCGTCAAGGCTGTTGCGCAGACTGAGTGCGCAAGTCACGCGTGTCATCGGTCGTGCGCCGCTGCGCTCAACCAGCCGAATGAGGGCCGCAAGGAACAGGGTGTTGATGGTGACGCCCGCATACCTGGAAGCGTACCTGATGGCAGCTGCGGTCTCCGCGTCCACCAGACTCTGGAAAAAATCGATGTCGGAATGCGGGACATCGGGCGCCCGCTTGCACACCAGACGCTGGTCGCTTCGCAGAATGTCCCGCGCAATGCTGCAGCCCGCACTAACCAGGCGACGCAACCGTGCATGGGGCGTGTACCACGCAGGCAAGATCGCTTGTAGCGTTGCGAATCCGTGCTCTTCCTTCGCCACTTGCGAACGCTCATCCGCGCCTTCGTTCGCCGCAAACTCTTTCATGATGCGCGCCAGCAGCAGGCAGTCGCTGCGCGCATCCGCCACCGCATGCGCGCTCGTCAGGTACACACATGAGGACTGCCCATCCCGTGCGAGGATCAGGTAGACCTGGATCGGAGGCCGGCGCAACCAATCCAGGCGGTTGCTGCGGCTCAACGTCATCAGCATGCCCCGGAATGCCGCGTCATGGAGATCGCATGGTCCGTCCCAGTCATGGAGCGAAACGCCAAGCGGCGCCCATTCCAGGGGCGGCCTTGCATCGGGGGCGGCAGAATGACGCGCACGAAGCAGGGGGAAGGACTGTGCGGCGCGGCGCACCGCAGCCGACAGTCGTTGGGCATCCAGAATGCCCCGCACCACTACGATCTGGTTGGTGTTGGTGTTTTCCAAACGCACCAGTTGGACGAATGCGGAGGTCAGCGCATCCGTCGGTGCCAGGGGATTGTTGGTGAGATGGCGAGGCACGGCAGTCATCCGGCGGCCTCCGCCGGTACGACTGCGCCATCCCCCGCCGACCGAATGGCATCGACGTACCAGAGAATCAACTTGCGCAACTGGGTTGTGCACACGGGCTCCGCACCCGAGTCACGGCCGAGCACAGCATCGAGCCGCGTGCGCCGGAAGTCCCAGTCCATCTCGGCGAACGGACGGTTTGGTCCTACTGCTCGCGCGAAAACGCGGTCGTGAGAGCTTTCCGCCGGTGCTGAGACAATCTGTACGCCCAGCAGGTCGCCGATCATCGACAGCATGTCGCGGGAGGACATCGACCTGCCACCTGCGCAATGGAACACTTCGAAATTGCCGCGATCATGCTCCTGCAATGTCAGATCGACGGCGTCGCGAACAAGGCTATCCACCGTGATCAGGTCGATGCACGGACCATCAGGCATGTCATAGGCGACTCGCGTTTGCCCCGCCGCCCGCGCTGCCTCCACCGCCTCCACGAACATGTAGAAGCCAAAGCCGTTGCGGCGCGTCCATCCTGACTGGCTGTGCCCGACGACAATCGTTGGGCGAAACAGTGTCACTGGCAGATTGCAGGCCGCGTGCAGCGTGTGCAGTGCCTGTTCCGCTGCCCATTTGGTGACCTGGTATGCGTTCACCAGCCGTTGCCCCGCGTGTAGCTGCTCCTCGGTGGCTCCCCCACGCATGCCCGCCGTGTATGCCGTCGACATGTGGTAGAAGCGTTTGCAGCGCGGTAGCTTTGTCGATGCCCAGCGATATAGCGCCGCGGTTTCGCAGACATTCGTATTGAACGCCTGCGTCAGCCGAAGGCCCGAGTGGCTCATGTCGGCAGCGCAGTGCCAGACGGCATCGATGTCGTCGATCGCCATGTCATCGAGCGATTCGGAGAGCGCCCGATCACCCATGTCGAACGTCCGAAGGCGGTCGGCCATTTCCGCCGTGAAGCGGATGCCACACCCCCTGGCAGCCTCGAGGATGGCCGCAAGGGTACGGTAGCCGGCAGTGTCACGCCGCGAAATTGCCGTGACCTGCACGCCCCGCGCCAGCAGCATCGTGGCCAGCACGCTGCCAACGAATCCCGTCGCGCCGGTCAGAAGAATCCTGGGCATCAGCATTCAATGATGTGTTCGTCGACCTGCACGCCCACATGGCGCCCCGGCTGCGTCGTGAAGCCCAGCACCTTGTCTCCGGGGCGCAGTTCGGTGATGTGGCACGGCCGCGCATCTGCGGAGAAGATCCGCACGTGCCAGTCGTCCTGCATCACGATGTTGACCATGTGGCCGTCATCGAATCGGACCTCTATCAACAGCAGAGGCCGGATTTCGGTCTTGACGCGGCCAACGTAGACTTGCCGGCAGTGTCCGGATGCACTGACGGCCGTAACCTGGGAGCCCGCCTTCAGTTCGCTGATGTAGTTCGTGCGATCGTTGGCATGAAAGACGTAGCTATGCACGGCAGCCGCGTTGATGCGGAAAGGTCGAAGCTCCATATAGGGAAGATGGAACACCTCCGGACAACACAGAATGCCGCCCGTGGAAGTCGAGCCCACCAGCAGCCCCTCGTCCGGCGCAAACATGTGGGTAGTGTCGATGCAGGCGCGATAGCCGAGCCCGAGATGCCGCGTTGCCACCACGGTTCCCACCTGGATCTGCATGGGTGGATTGCTGACGGCCGTGAGCCGCGTGCGGAAGTCGTCGAACTGGGCCGGTTCGTCGAACTGCACGATCACGCCATCGCTGCCAAGCTCAAGCACGCCGAGCGCGATGACCGCGTCATCGATGTCCACGCCGACCTCCTTGACCAGGCGCACATCGGTACCGTGAAGTTCGGCAATGACCAGTTCGAGCGGAATGTTCGTCGGGTCCTTGAACGACACCATGACGGCATCGTGTTGCGCCCCCTCCTGGAACGATTCACCGAGGGTAGCGGCATCGTCGACGTGTTTGCGCAAGCAAGTGCGCCACCCTGCGTGGGCGGCCAGCGAGAGAACGGCGACATCCGCGCTTGCCGCAAAGGGCATGGCGTTACCCCTTTGAGCGAAGCCCGCGTAGAAGCTCCGGGCGGCCTCCCATTCCTCCGGATCTGCCACATTGAAGATCTTGACGACTTCGGAAGAGAACGCCTCGGCAAGATCCTCCCAGTTCTGGGGATACAGCAGTACGCCGTTGAACCCGGTCTCGGCGATCTTCGCAATGAGCGCGATGCGAAGATCGACATCAAGTGAATCCAGCGCCCGCGTGTCATACCAGAGCGCCACTGCACCATCTTCCACTCCGTTGGCGGCATCATGAAGCGCCGACACCGATTTCCGCCTTTTCCGTCCGATTTCCGGAATAACAGCGATGGACTTGGCCTGGACGTCTATGGTCATGCTCGGATCCTTTTCAAGAACGTGCTACGAATATGTAGATAGGATTTTTCTTATCCTCTGGAGAGATTTCGATTATCTGATTCGGATGATCGTATTCTTCGTGCCTTTGAGTGGCACTCCACACGAGTCCAGTCAATATTCCTGAGGGCTTCGATATTCAGCACTCCGGCACGACGCATTTCTTCGAAAACTCCGGCCTTCACCCACTCGCGAAACCGGCGGTGAACCGTGCTGCCGGAACTCAAACGATGTTGATCGAGCGCCTTCCAGTGACAGTTCGAGCGCAGCACGAAAAGAATGGCGTCCATGATGATGCGATCGTCCGTACGCGGCCGCCGGTTTCTGCGCACCTCGCATGCGGGCAGGAAACGGCTGATTTTTCCCCATAGGGCATCGTCCATTCTCCATTTGTCGTCGCTTACCAGGTGTCTCATGGGATTCACTCGCAGCTTTCAAATCTGGCGGCCCAATAAGGAAATGACGGCAGCCCAGATTAGCATCACGCAACACGCCGCATATCCCAAAATTCTTATCTTTGACGATCATCAATCCAAATATCGTCGCAATAAGAAAATCGATAACTTGTTATTTTCAGATTTTTCTTAAAGATTCCGATGCCAACCGGGGCGCGGGTCGCGAGAAGGACGGAGAGGAAGGCCGCATTGACGACGCCTTCGGCATGGCGGACCATGTCGGCTGTATGCCACCGGCCGACTGGAGCCCCCATGGAACTGGAAGATTTCTGCATCACCTCTGGCAAGGAGTTCAAGCTTGCCGATTTCGATGCACAGAGCAAACCGCTTTCCTCCGGGAACAAGGAAGCCGACATTGCGCGCCTTGGCGAACTATCGACGCACCTCGATGCAGAGCAGGACATCTTCTACGCCGAGCACCGACGCAAGCTGCTGATCATCCTGCAGGGCATGGACACCAGCGGAAAGGACGGCACCGTGCGTTCGGTCTTTCGCAGTTTCGACCCTCTGGGCGTACGCGTGGCCAGTTTCAAGGCGCCGACCGCCGAAGAGCTTTCACACGACTACCTGTGGCGCGTGCATGCGCAGGTGCCGCGCCAGGGCGAGATCGCCATCTTCAATCGCAGCCATTACGAAGACGTGCTGATCACGCGGGTGCACGGCTGGATCGACGAAGCCGAGTGTTTGCGGCGCTACAGCCAGATCCGGGCCTTCGAGCAGATGCTCATGGAGACTGGAACGACGATCATCAAATGCTTCCTGCACATATCGAAGGCCGAACAGAAGGAGCGGCTCGAGGCGCGCATCGCAGATCCGCAAAAGCACTGGAAGTTCGACATGCAGGACGTGGCTGAGCGCAAGTACTGGAAGGAATACCAGCAGGTCTACGAGGCCGCGATTGCCGCCACGGCCACGCCCGAGAGCCCGTGGTACATCGTGCCGGCAGATTCCAAGACCCATCGCAACCTGATGGTGGCGGAGATCCTTGCCGAAGTGTTCCGCAAGCTCAAGCCGGCGTACCCGCCGGCCAAACCCGAGTTGACGAAGGTCGTTGTGGAGTGAGCGGGCTTGAGTGAGCGGGCTTGAGTGAGCGGGCTTGAGTGAGCCGGCTTACTTTTCGCCGTCGCCGCGGTGTACGTCGTGCGTGACGAACGGGTGCTCCGGACCAGGCATCGCCAGCCATTTCGGATGTTTGAGGGTTTCGCGAATGTCCTCAAGACCGCTGGCCCAGTGCTCGTGCATCGTCAGCACGCCGAACTGGTAGTCCTTGGCGCTGCCTTCGAATGACTTGTCGCGATAGATAAGCTGGATCACGTTTCGCCTCGCGTCGCACGCGTGGTCGGCCGCGCGCTGGTACGAGGGGTCTTTGCGTTTTGATTCCGGCACCAGCGCCATCAGCTCGCTGAGCATGCGGCGGTAGTTCTGCTGCTCGCGCATGTAGTCGGTGATCGCGCGCGTGCGGCTGGAGTACTGGATATCCTTCTGCCGCTCGGCCACGTCCATCAGGTTATGCGGCAGCCTGCCGCGTGCGCTCCACAGGTCCACCTGGAAGATCAGCGCGTCGCGGCGCGGCTGGGCCGTCAGTACTTCCTGCAACGGCGTGTTCGATACGAGCCCGCCGTCCCAGTAGTACTCCCCATCGATCTCGACCGCCGGGAAGCCCGGCGGCAGCGCGCCCGATGCCATGAAATGCTCGGCACGCAGCGTCACACGCGTATTGTCGAAATAGGCAAAGTTGCCGGTGTGCACGTTGACCGCCCCGACGGACACGCGCATTTCCTTCGGATGATTGATCCGGTCGAAATCGACAAACCGCTCGAGCGTGGCCTTGAGCGGCGCGGTGTCGTAGTAGCTGGCGCGAGCGGGGTCCTCGAAGCGTGCCCAGAGATCGGTGATCGCTCGCGGCGTGAAGAATCCGCGCTGGCCTTCGACCACGGCGCGCGCCGCGTTGATGCTGTCGAACCAGACGCGCATCGGCTCGGGCCACAGCGGCGCGGCCTCACTGAGCACCTCCAGCGGCAGCCCGGGCAGCCACGGCTGCGCGCAGATGTACTCCCAGAATGCGCGCAGTTGCTCGACGCGTGTCTCCGGCGGATTGCCGGCGATCACGGCGGCATTGAGCGCGCCAATCGAAATGCCTGCGATCCAGTTGGGATGGATACCGCCCTCGGCCAGCCCCTGGTAGACGCCAGCCTGGTACGAACCGAGCGCGCCGCCGCCCTGCAGCACCAGCGCGCGGACCGCATAGGCTTCGTGAGCCGGCCCTTCACCGGGCTCCACCGCTGGCGCGCAATGCTCGCTGAGCGTGGACCGGCGTGCACGGTTGCCACGCTTCGCGCGCTCCGGCGTCGCGGGCGACGATGAGTCCTGCGGCGGCGCGCCCTGCTCGCCGATTTCCCGTTCGATCCGTCCCGTCGCTTCCGAGTTACGCCGCTTTTCCGCCACGCCATGCTCCCAAATAGAAACGGCCCCATCCGGGGCCGTGTGTGCTGTCAGACGCCGTACTTCTGACGGTAGGCTGCTACCGCCTCGCGAGAGTTCCCGAGCGAGGGGTCCTGCGACGCATCGAGGTAGGCCAGCAGGTCCTTGAGCGTGGCGATCGCGATGACCGGGATGCCGTACTCGCGCTGCACGTCCTGAACCGCGGAATGCGTGCCGATGTTGTCGGCCGTGCCGCTCTTTTCCATGCGGTCCAGCGCGATCAGCACGGCGGCCGGTTCGGCGCCCGCGGCGCGGATCAGCTGCATCGATTCACGCACCGAGGTGCCGGCGGAGATCACGTCGTCGATGATCACGACCTTGCCCTGGAGCTTTGCCCCCACCAACGTGCCGCCTTCGCCATGGTCCTTGGCTTCCTTGCGGTTGTAGGCGAAGCCGACGTCACGTCCCATGCCGGCCAGCGCCACCGCAGTGGCCGAAGCCAGCGTGATGCCCTTGTAGGCCGGCCCGAACAGCACGTCGAACTCCACGCCCGAGCCAAGCAGGGTCTTCGCGTAGAATTGCGCCACCTGGCCAAGCATTGCGCCCTGGTTGAACAAGCCGGCGTTGAAGAAGTACGGTGACTTGCGGCCAGCCTTGGTCACGAACTCGCCGAAGGACAATACGCCCGCGTCCAGTGCAAAGCGGATAAAGGACTGGCTGAGGTCGTCCGTCGTCGTCTGCTGCGTCATCTTTTCTCTCTGAATTCAAATTTTCCCGAGATGTTACGGATTATCAGCGCCAACCTCAACGGCATCCGCTCAGCCTCCAAGAAGGGCTTCTTCGAGTGGATGGGTACACAGGAAGCGGACATGGTCTGCGTCCAGGAACTCAAGGCCCAGGAAGCCGACATGACAGAGGCGTTCCTGGCGCCACATGGGTATCACGGCTACTTCCACTATGCCGAGAAAAAGGGCTACAGCGGTGTGGGGCTCTACACACGCCACAAGCCCGACCGCGTGATCACCGGGTTCGGAAACCCGGAATTCGATGCCGAAGGCCGCTATGTCGAGGTGCAGTATCCGCATCTCGCGGTCATTTCGGTCTATGTCCCCTCCGGCTCAAGCTCGGAGGAGCGGCAGCAGGCCAAGTTCCGCTTCATGGAGGCGTTCCTGCCCCATCTGCTGCAACTGAAGGCCAGCGGCCGAGAGATCGTTCTGTGCGGTGACGTGAACATCGCCCACAAGGAAATCGACATCAAGAACTGGAAGGGCAACCTGAAGAACTCCGGTTTCCTGCCCGAGGAACGCGCGTGGATTGGCGAACTGTTCGACAACCACGGCTATGTCGACGTGTTCCGCCAGCTTGACCCGCGCCCCGAGCAGTACACGTGGTGGAGCAACCGTGGCCAGGCCTACGCAAAGAACGTGGGGTGGCGTATCGATTACCACTTGACTACGGCGAAGATTGCCGCCACGGCCAAGGCCTGCTCGATCTACAAGGACGAGAAGTTCAGCGACCACGCGCCGCTTTCGATCGACTACGACTATCCGTTGTGATGTGGAGCCCCGGCGCCATGCCGGGGACCGCCCTCAAGCCGCGCGGATCTCGTCCAGCAAGTCCGGGTGACGATCCAGCAATCTGAGTAGCTGGACAAGCGACAGCGGTGGCTTCGTGCGGCCGGTCTCATAGCGAGAAAATGCGTTCACTCCGCCGCCGAAGATCTGGCCGGCTTCCTTCTGGTCCAGGTGAAGCTTCTTGCGGACGGAAACGATGAAATTGGGATCGACGAGGGCGGCATTGACCTGCTTGTTGAAGGCCAGGGCGATCTCGTCGAGACGCTCGTCCTCTTCCCGCGAAAGCACTCCTTCGCCGCAAACGGGACACCATTGGCCCTCCACGTCTTCAAAGACGGTACTTTCGCCGCGATAGGTATAAGGCAGGTCACGGCGCCCCTTGACCAGGTCGGCGCCGCCACATTCTGGACATTTCATCTCATTTACTCCCTTCGGACACCTTCTACCGGACCTTGAACGACACAACGAGCAATTCGCTCTCCACCGTCAGCTTTACGTAGAGGCTGCCAATGGGTGTGCGAGGGTGATAGACATCCTGCCAGACACGATGATCCGCATAGGTGGTCATGCTCTTGTAGAAGTCCGCTGGGCACAGCCTCTCGACTATTTCCACGGCTTCTACCCGGGACATCGACATTGCGCGGTAGCCCTGTGAAGCGCCAGCCGTAAACACGATGCGCCTTTCTGCAATCAGCGTCCTTACCCGGTCCAGCTTGTAATGCGCCGTCGATTTCTCCATGCGAGATTAACCTACTTGGTTATTTTCTGCCAGTCCCGAACTGTGCCGAACTGCAATAGGTCTCTTTTGGCGTAAACCCTGCGTCCGGCCCCCAACCTCGCTACAATGCAGGTTCTCCACCCTCTGGGACAGGAGACTTTTCGCATTTTTCAGAGTGAGTCCGCCATGGTTTTCAAAGTGTTCGTCGATGGTCAGGAAGGAACCACCGGTCTCCGGCTGCTTGACTATCTCTCGGGTCGCACCGATGTGGAGCTGCTGCGCATTGCCGATGACAAGCGCAAGGACCCGCAGGAGCGAGCACGATTCCTGAACGCGTCGGACGTCTCTTTCCTGTGCCTGCCGGACGTGGCTTCGCGAGAAGCCGTGTCGCTGGTGACCAACCCCGATACCTGCGTGATCGACGCCAGCACGGCGTTCCGCACCGCAGACAACTGGGCCTATGGCCTGCCGGAACTGACCCGCGGCCAGCGCGAGAAGGTGCGCGCCAGCAAGCGCATCGCCGTGCCGGGCTGCCACGCCAGCGCCTTTGTGCTGGCCGTGCGCCCGCTGGTGGAAGCCGGTCTGATGCCGGCCGACTATCCGCTCTCGGCGTTCTCGCTGACCGGCTACAGCGGTGGCGGCAAGTCGATGATCGCCGAGTTCGAGGCCGGAGGTAATCCGAAGCTGATGAGCCCGCGCCCGTATGGACTGGGTCTGGCGCACAAGCACCTGCCGGAAATGCGTGTGCAGGCCGGCCTGTCGCAGGCGCCGATCTTCAACCCGATCGTTGGCAACTTCCTCAAGGGCCTGGCCGTGACGGTGCCGGTGTACCCGGCGCTGCTGTCGCGCAAGGCCGATGCGGAAGCCATCCTCGACATCTATCGCAAGCACTACGAAGGCGAGCAGTTTGTGCGCGTGCACCCGTACAACAGCGACGCCAACCTGGACAACGGCTTCTTCGACGTGCAAGCCAACAACGACACCAACCGCGTGGACCTGTTCGTGTTCGGCAACGAAGACCGCCTGAACCTGGTGGCGCGCCTGGATAACCTCGGCAAGGGTGCGGCCGGTGCGGCCGTGCAATGCATGAACGTCCATATCGGTGCGGACGAAGCCACGGGGCTGGCTGCCTGACGTCCCGTTTGCCACAAAAAAACCGGCTCGCATCGAGCCGGTTTTTTTTCGCCTCGCGGGTGCCATCCGCGCCGCGCCCCCCCTACTTCTTCAAAGGATGCTGGCGATCCTCGTCGCCCGAATCGACCGGCGCATCTTTCAGGTCGGCCATATTGGCCTTGTACGGCGGCAGCTTGTCCATCGACATGGACATGGACTTCGCGTAGAGCGGCAGCACTTCGTTCATGTGCGCCTGGAGCACGGCAATCCGGTTGCGGCCGGACGGATGGGTCGACGTGAACTCGTCGCCGGCCTTGAGCACCGTGCCCATCTTCTGCCAGAGCGTAATGGCCGCGCGCGGGTCATAGCCGGCGCGCGCCGCAATGTCCATGCCGATCAGGTCGGCCTCGGTCTCTTCCTGCCGCGAGAAGCGCAGCGACAGCATCTTGGCGTTGGAGCCGATATCCATGTTTCCAAGATTGCCGAAGCCGGTCAGTTGCGACACAACGTTGGCGCCAAGATTGGAGATCTCGGCTTGCGCGGCGCGCTGGCGCGCGTGCTCTTCCAGCGCGTGAGAGATCTCATGGCCCATGACCATCGCCACTTCGTCGTCAGTCAGCTTGAGTTCTTCGAGCAGGCCCGAGTAGACCGCCATCTTGCCGCCCGGCATGCAGAAGGCGTTGATCTGTTTGGAGCGGATCAGGTTGATTTCCCAGGCCCAGCGCCCCGCTCGCGGGTTCCAGAGCACGGTCTGTGGCAGCAGCCGGATGCCGATCTCGCGCAGGCGTTTCACCTGGGGATCGTCTTCATCCACCAGCGTGTGCTTGGCGATCGCCTCCTGCTTGACCTGTTCATATTCGCGGGCGGCCTGCTGGTCGATGACATCCATCGGCACGATCTCGCGCACCTTGGAATAGCGCCGCTCGACCTGCACGCCGTCGTCGGGGGCGGCAACCACGGACAGTTCCTGCGCCCGGACCGGCGGGGCGCAAACTGCACCAAGCACGGCGGACAACGCGAACGCAGCGGCCACGGCCTGCTGGTACAACCGGCACGATGTCTCGGACTCGATCGGGTTCACGGCAGGGCTCGCTGAGTAGGAAGTCGTGACTTGTTCGGGGGCGCCCGAATGGTGATGCAATAATACACAGCCAGCCGTGCGCCGTCCTCGACATCATGAATTTTCAAGACTATCTCGACATCTTCCGCAACCGCCGCATCGGCGCCATGCTGACGCTGGGATTTGCCTCCGGGCTGCCCCTGGCACTGACCTCGGGCACCCTTCAGGCATGGATGACGGTCGAGGGGCTCGACATCAAGACCATCGGTTTCTTTTCGCTGGTCGGCCAGGCCTATATCTTCAAGTTTCTCTGGGCGCCGCTGATGGATCGCTTCACGCCGCCGCTGCTGGGCCGGCGGCGTGGCTGGCTGCTGGTCACACAGCTGGGGCTGGTGCTGGGCATTGCGGCAATGGCGTTCTGCCCGCCCCACCAGGCCTTGTGGGCGCTGGCGGCCCTGGCCACGCTGGTGGCCTTCCTGTCGGCGTCCCAGGATATCGTCTTCGATGCCTACAGCACGGACGTGCTGCGCCCGGCCGAACGCGGTGTTGGCGCGGCGGTCAAGGTGCTCGGCTACCGGCTGGCGATGCTGGTGTCCGGTGGGCTCGCGCTCTATCTGGCCGACCGTGTGCTGGGCTGGCCACAGATGTACCTGCTGATGGCGGCGCTGATGAGCGTGGGGATGGTCACGCTGCTCTGGGCGCCCGAACCCGATGTCCCGGCGCGTGCGCCGCACTCGCTCGAAGACGCGGTTCTGGGCCCGCTGCGTGACTTCTTTGGCCGCCAGGGTGCCTGGTGGCTGCTGCTGCTGATCGTCCTTTACAAGCTCGGGGACGCCTTCGCCGGCAGCCTGTCGACCACGTTCCTGATCCGCGGCCTTGGCTTCGACCCGGGCGAGGTCGGCATCGTCAACAAGACGCTGGGGCTGGCCGCGACGATCATCGGTGCGCTGTTCGGCGGATCGCTGATGGTGCGCCTGGGCCTGTACCGCTCGCTGATGCTGTTCGGCATCCTGCAGGGGGTGTCGAACCTCGGCTACTGGATCCTGTCTGTCACGCCGCCGCACCTGTGGTCGATGGGCGCGACGATCGCCATCGAGAACATCTGCGGCGGCATGGGCACCGCCGCGTTCGTGGCGCTGCTGATGACGCTCTGCAACCGCTCGTTCTCCGCCACGCAGTACGCGCTGCTGTCGGCGCTGGCGTCGATCGGGCGCGTCTACGTGGGTCCCACCTCCGGCTACATGGTCGAAGCCTGGGGCTGGGCGCCGTTCTACCTTGGCACCGTGCTGGCAGCCGTGCCGGGCGTGGCGCTGCTCTGGGCGATGCGCAACACGGTGCACCGCTACGAAGCCCAGGCGCGTGAGCCGGCGGACCCGGCAGTGCCGCGCCCGGCCTGACACTCAGCCGCAGGCGCACCCCGCCAATCACTCCTTGTAGTAGACGATCTGGTGCGAGGTGGCGAGCAGCTCGCCGCTGGCGCTCCAGATCTCCGCGCTCTGGTCGAAAAACCCCTGGCGGAACACCCGCGCCTGCGCGCTGCCAAGTACATGACCATGACCCAGCGCCGCAAGCGTGGCCGCATCGGCATGGAAATACGTGGTCAACGACACCGTACCGGCCGGCACGAAGCCCGCACGCTTGAGGAAGATGCGCGGGTAGAACGCGTCGCACCAGGCGGCCATGGCCGCGTAGTCGGGCGTGCGCGCGGGTTCGTCGCGAATCCAGAACTGGGTCAGGCTGTCAGGGTTCTCGGTGCCGGGGGACGAGGATGGCTTGGCGCCCCGCACGGCACGCATGTCATAGCTGCCCAGCCACTTGACCGGCGCAAAGCCGTTCATCCTCGGCAACGATTCGGGGGCGGATGCCACGGGCATCACGGCCTCTCCGCAATTCCAGGTCTCCCGCCGCACTGCAAACACGGCGCTGCCGGTGGTGGTGATTTCACCGTTCTGGAGCAGTTCGAGGTGCCAGTGCTGGGTCGACCGGTTGGTGCGCGACGGGCGCGCGACGATTTCGAACGCGCCTTCGGCGATCGGTCCCGCAAAATTGACGGTCAGCGCGCTGGGATCGCCAAGGCGCTCGGGGTGGATCAGCGCGGCCTGCAGCATGGCCGCCGCCGTGGCACCGCCGAACGGCCCGATCATGTTCCAGTAGGCCTGGCTGGTGTGTCCGCGAAACCGGTGTTCGCCAGCCGGTTCGAGTTGCAGGGCTTGATCGAGTGGATGCAGGGGCGCTTGCGTCATGGCAGGAAAAAGTACGATCGTTCGCTAACTCACGTACGTTATGCCTGCCACACGCTTGCGTCAAGCTATCGACTCGCCATGTCGATACCCATCAGGCCGCGCAAACGCGGTACACCGCCAGGCTGCCGCGCCAGTTGACGCCCCAGTTCACCGTCACGCCCTCGTGCATCACCACGCGGTCGAGCACGCGCAGGCCCACCTTGGGCGCCAGCGCCTCGAAGTCGCTGATGGTCAGCACGCGCACGTTCGGGGTGTTGTACCACTGGTACGGCAGCGACTCGGACACCGGCATGCGGCCACGAAATACCGACAGGCGGTGCGGCCAGTAGCCGAAGTTCGGGAACGAGACGATGCACTCGCGGCCGACGCGCAGCGTGTCGCGCAGCACCTGGGCCGTGTTGTGGATGGTCTGCAGCGTCTGCGACAGGATCACCGTGTCGAAGCTCTTGTCCTCGAACAAAGCCAACCCGCCTTCCAGGTTCTGCTGGATGACATGCACGCCCTTCTGGGCGCAGGCCAGCACTTCTTCGTCGCGGATCTCGATGCCGTAGGCCTGCACGTCGAGTTCATCCTGCAGCACGCGCAGCAGACTGCCGTCGCCGCAGCCGGCGTCCAGCACCGTGGAATTCGGTTCGATCCAGCGCGCGATGGCGCGGAAGTCCGGGCGCAGCGCGAGGATGTTGGGATTGGAGGCCGCGTTCATGCGCCGATCTCCTCTGCAATGCGGTCGTAGTAGGCGCGCATCAGGTTGTGATAGCGCGGATCGTCGAGCAGGAAGGCGTCGTGGCCGTGCGGGGCGTCGATCTCCGCGTACGATACCGGCCGCTTGTTGTCGAGCAGCGCCTTGACGATCTCGCGGCTGCGGTTCGGTGCGAAGCGCCAGTCCGTGGAAAAGCTCACCACCAGGAAGCCCGCTTGCGTCTGCGCCATCGCGCGCGTGAGGTCGCCGCCATGGGTCAGCGCCGGGTCGAAGTAATCGAGCGCGCGCGTGATCAGCAGGTAGGTGTTCGCATCGAAATACTCGGCAAACTTGTCGCCCTGGTAGCGCAGGTAGCTTTCCACCTGGAACTCGACGTCGAACGAGAAGCGGATGTCCTCGGTCTTCAGCGAACGGCCGAATTTCTCCGCCATGTCCTCGTCGGACAGGTAGGTGATATGACCGATCATGCGTGCCACGCGCAGGCCGCGCTTTGGCTTGACGTTGTGCGCGTAGTAGTTGCCGCCGTGGAAGTCCGGGTCGGACAGGATCGAACTGCGCGCAACCTCGTTGAACGCGATGTTCTGCGCCGACAGCTTCGGCGTGGACGCCACCACGATGCAATGGCGCAGCCGCTCCGGATACATCAGGCTCCAGGCCAGCGCCTGCATGCCGCCGAGGCTGCCGCCCATGACCGCGGCGAACTGCTGGATGCCGAAGATATCGGCCACGCGCGCCTGCGCGTTGACCCAGTCCTCGACCGTCACCACCGGGAACAGCGCGCCATAGGGCTCGCCCGTGGCCGGGTTGATGCTCATCGGCCCGGTCGAGCCGAAACACGACCCGAGGTTGTTCACGCCGATCACAAAGAAGCGGTTGGTATCGAGCGGCTTGCCCGGGCCAACCATGTTGTCCCACCAGCCGATATCGCGCGGATTATCCGCGGCGATTCCGGCCACGTGGTGCGAGGCATTGAGCGCGTGGCAGACCAGCACGGCGTTGGTACGCGCCGCATTCAGCGTGCCGTACGTTTCGACCATCAGGTCATAGCCGGCGATCTGGCTGCCGTTGCGGAGCTGCAGCGGCTCTGCGAAATGCATGCGTTGGGGCGTGACGACGCCGACGGAATCGGTCGGCACATCAAGTACGCCAGCGGGAGGAGCGACATCGGTCATGAGCGGGGCCCGCGAGTGAGGCAGGCATAAAAAAACCCGACTGGCAGTGCGTGTGTTGCTTCGCAGCCAAGTCGGGCTTTCGCGGTGTCCCGCGCGCCGGTGCCGTACGTGGATTAACTTTCCCGCGAGGCACCGACCCAACCTCTTTAGCCGCATTTATATTGGCAACCGGAAGCCTTCCTTCCCGTTGCCGCGCGCCCGCAAGCCAGTCATCAAATCGGCGCGACCCGCACATTATAGTGCAATCCGGATTTCGTGCCCGGCTCCGCTTCGATCACCCCAGAAGCACGCGCAACTGGGCGTCGATGTTCTCGCCCGGCGCCTTGCGGAAGCCGCTCTTCACATAGCGGTGCCAGTGCCCCTGCACGGCAGCCGTGATCAGCGCCACGCGCACGGGGATATCGGCATCGGGCGGAAACGCCGCCTGGGTGGCGGCCACCTTCAGGCACTGGCGCAGCGACGCCTCGATGCGGTCGATCATCTGGTTGATGCGTTCCTGCAGGCGCTCGTGCTCGCCCACAAGAGCCTCGCCCGTCAGCACGCGCGTCATGCCCGGGTTCTTTTCGGCGAACGACAGCAGCATGCGCACGATGGCCTGGGCCTGGCGCAGGCCATGCTCTTCCTGCGTGGTGATCTGGTTGATCAGGCCGAAAACGGTCTGCTCGATAAAGCCGATCAGGCCTTCGAACATCTGCGCCTTGCTGGCGAAATGGCGGTACAGCGCGGCCTCGGAAACCGAGAGCTTCGCGGCCAGCGCCGCCGTGGTGATCTTTTCCCCGCGCGGATGCTCGAGCATGCCGGCCAGCGTCTGCAGGATCTGGATACGGCGCTCGCCCGGGCGCGGGCGCTTGCGCGCCGGAGCCTCCAGCGAGTGGCCGGCGGGCGTGTGCGCCTCTGTCTGGCTTGCAATGATTTCCGTCATGACCCGATTCCCCGTATTCGTCGTAGGAGTTGATGCATTGATTGTACTTTTATGTCCACATAACCGGGCCGCTTCGTCATGCGTGCCCGCACGCGCGGCGCGTGATCCGGCTGTGACTGTGGCGCGGTTGCCGCACCGGCGGGGTCCTGGCTCTCGGCCGCCACCAGCGTAACCGAACGCTCCTGCGCGGTATGCGCCACGTTCTGGCGATCTTCGGCCGCCAGCGTCGAGCGCGTGGCGGCATCGCGCACCGCACCGGGCACGCTGCTATCCTGAGCCGGCGCCACATGCGGCCGCGAAGGCGCGATCGTGCGCAGATAGCCGGTCACCCAGGCCGTGCGGATACCTGTGGCCGCATAGTGCTTGAGGTGCGACAGCGTGTCTTCCACCAGAACCGCGCGGTGCGGGGACACGTCGATCTGCGCCAGCAGCCGCCGCAGCATGCGGCGATCCGGCTTGGGACGCAAATGGCCGTGCACCCACATGTCCTCGATGGCCACGACCCGTTCGAAGCAGCGTTCGATGCCGGCGATCGCCAATACGCTCCGCGCATAGTCGCGCGGCGCATTGGTAACCAGGATCTTGCGTCCGGGCAGCCGGCGCAGCGCGGCCACCAGGCCACGCCGCACGCGCACCATGTCGGCCAGTTCGGGGAAGTCGTGCGCGGCGCGCAGGAAATCCGCGGGGTCCACCTGATGGTGCCGGATCATGCCAAGCAGCGTGGCGCCGTAGCGCTGCCAGTAGTCGACGCGCACACGGCTGGCCGTGGCGTCGTCGCTGCCCAGCACGCGCGCCACGTACGCGGTCATCAGGCGGTTGATGGCCGGAAAGATCGCGTGCGACGCGTCATGCAGCGTGTTGTCGAGGTCGAACAGCCAGACGACGTCGCCCGACGTATCGCCAACCGCGCCACGGGCCAGACGTCGGCGTGGCCGGTGGTTCGACGATACGCGAGCGCGTACTACGCCGCTACGCTGGGTGGGCTGTCTGATAAACACGCGGGTATATGGAATGAAGGGAGAAACGGGAACCCGCGCATCGCACGGATTCCCGCATGATGCGCTCAGTGCGAGCGGATCATCGTGCCGAAGGCCTGCTCGGTCAGGATTTCGAGCAGCAGCGAGTGTTCGATGCGGCCGTCGATGATGTGCACCGAATGCACGCCGCTCTTTGCGGCATCGAGCGCCGACGAGATCTTCGGCAGCATGCCGCCGGAGATCGTGCCGTCGGCGAACAGTTCCTCGATCTCGCGCGCGGACAGGTCGGTCAGCAGATTGCCCTTCTTGTCCATCACGCCCGGGATGTTCGTCATCATGACGAGCTTCTCGGCCTTGAGGATCTCGGCCATCTTGCCGGCCACCACGTCGGCATTGATGTTGTAGGCCTGGCCGTCGTCGGAGAAGCCGATCGGCGAAATCACGGGGATGAATGCGTCATCCTGCAGCGCCTTGACCACGGCCGGGTTGATCGCCTCGATATCGCCCACGTAGCCGATATCGATGAACGTGCCCGGCTTTTCGCGATCGGGCATCTGCAGGCGCTTGGCGCGGATCAGGCCGCCGTCCTTGCCGGTCAGGCCCACGGCCTGGCCGCCATACTGGTTGATCAGCATGACGATGTCCTGCTGGACCTCACCGCCGAGCACCCATTCGACCACTTCCATGGTCTCTTCGTCGGTCACGCGCATGCCCTGGATGAACGTGCCGACCTTGCCGACCTTCTTCAGTGCCTCGTCGATCTGCGGACCACCGCCGTGCACGACCACCGGATTCATGCCCACGAGCTTCAGCAGGATCACGTCACGCGCGAAACCGTGCTTGAGCTTTTCTTCCGTCATCGCGTTGCCGCCGTACTTGACCACAATGGTCTTGCCGTGGAACTTGCGGATATAGGGCAGCGCCTCGGCAAGGATTTCGGCCTTGAGGGCGGGAGCGATGGCCGCAACCGAAGTGGTGGCAGGCCCAGGATTGTCGTTCATGGCTTTGGACATTCCGTGTGATGTAGAGCAGGTATCATGACAACCGTCCGCCGGACAGGCAGGACGGGCGATGCCGGCGTTGCGGCAATAACCGTCTGGGAGGCAGATCACTGCGGGGGTCCCCCGAGTGCGTCATCCGGCCACGGCAGCCGCCGATTTTACAAGAAACCTGCGACCGCATTGCAATCCGCGAGAGGGGCATTCGATGACCGATCCGTCGACGATCCTGACGGGCCAGTTGCGCCCGGTCGAGCATTGCAGCCAGTGCGGCGCCGCCTTTGTCTGCGGCTACGTGGCCGGGCTGCCCGAATGCTGGTGCGCCAGCCTGCCGTTGCTGCCTTCGCGCAAGATCGTCGCGGGCCAGCATTGCCTGTGCCCCGCCTGCCTGAAACAGCGGCAGGACGAGCCCTCCGCTTAATCCTACTGCTTCCCGCTGTATTTTTTATTCAACGAATGCGCAAAGCTGCCGCATTACGTTTAACATTCGCCGCATGAATAGCCTACGCGGAATCGACCTCAATCTGCTAGTGGTGCTGGAAGCACTGCTGGCCGAACGCCATATATCGCGCGCCGCGCTGCGCCTGCAACTGAGCCAGCCGGCCGTAAGCCACTCGCTGGCGCGGCTGCGCCAGTTGCTCGACGACCCGCTGCTCGTGCGTGGCCAGGGCGGCCTGGTGCTGACGCCGCGCGCTCACGAACTGACCGGCCCGCTGGCCGAGGCGCTGGCGCAGGTTCGCATCCTGCTGGGGCCGGGCGGATTTCAGCCCGCCACTGCGCGACGCACGTTCAGGCTGGCAATGTCTGATTACGGCGCGCTGGTGGTGCTGCCGCGCCTGCTACGCACCGTGCGCAAGGCCGCACCCAATATCGACCTGGTGGTCACGCAGGCCAGCCGCGAGACGATGACGGCACAAGTGGCGGACGGCGAGATCGACTTCGCGCTGGGTGCGTTTGCGTTCGAGCCCGAAGGCGTGCGCACGGCGGTGCTGTTCGACGACGATTTCGCCTGCGCGGTGGATGCAGCCACCGTACGTGACACGGGCCGGCTGGACCACGTGGCCTACCTGGCGCGTTCGCACGTGCTGGTCACCGCCGCTGTCGAACGCGGTGAAGCGATCGACGCCGCCGTGGCGCGGCTTGGCGGGCGGCGCAAGATTGCTTGCGCGGTGCCGAACTGGAGCGTGGCGCCGGGGCTGATCCTGGGGACCAACATGGTATTGACCGCCGCACGGCGCACGCTGGAAGCGCTGGCCGACGACCGGCTGGCAATCTTCGAGGCGCCGTTCGCGATCCCGGGCTTCAGCTACAGCATGATCTGGGCCGAAAAGGCAGAGGCCGATCCGGGCCATACCTGGCTGCGCGAGCGGATACTGCAGGCCGCCGCCCCGGAGGCTGACAGCACGGAGGCGATCAGCCTGCGCGGCTGACCGTCCCCGGCTCGGTCCCTGTCCGGCCCCTGTCCGGTCCGGATTTAGTGCTTGTGATCGCCGTGACCGCCGCCTTGCGCGGGCGCGGCCACATCGCGGACCTGGGCGTTGACCTGCTGCTCGGTAACCTTGCCGTTCTGCTCGATCTTCAGCGTGATGGGCACCGTGTCGCCAGCCTTGAGCTGCTGCTTCAGGCCCATCAGCATCACGTGGTAGCCACCGGGCTTCAGTTGCACGTCCTGCATCTTCGGCAGATCCAGCGAGGGAATCTGGCGCATGCGCATGACGTTGTTCTCCATCTTCATCTCATGCAGTTCGGCGGCAGCCACCGGCGACGATACGCCGACCAGCTTGGCATCCTGCTGCGCGTGGAGCGTCATGAACGCGCCCGACGCCGTCTGCGCCGGCACGGTGCCGCGCACCCAGGCGTCGCTGACTTCGACTTGCGCCATGGCGTGCGCGCTGGCCAGCAGGCCGCCCAGGACCAGGGTTGCGATCGATGCGGCGCGGGCCGCGCGAAACTTGGCTTTCATAAACATCTCCACGATTTCTGCAAGAAGAAGGCGGTGTTGAGGGCGGTCATTAGATCACGCGGTGCCCCGCTTGTCTTGCCGCGACCCAAACATCGAAGTCTGGCAGCGCCGCCCACGGTTCAGAATGCGGCACTGTGTCGCACGGCGCAAGCGGCCATCCGCGGCATTGCTACACTCGCGCCATGCATTCTCAGATCGCCATGACCGCCACATCGCCCCCCGCCGCTCCTGCCATCGGTTCGGCGCCCCAGCGCCACAGCCTGGTGAGCCTGCGGCGCCTGTGCTGGCTGCGCTGGGCCCTGCTGGCCGGCCAGGCCATGCTGCTGGTGTCGTGCGAATCGCTGGCCGGGATCATCCTGCCCTACAAGCCGCTTCTGTTCCTGTTCGTCGTGCAGACGGTGTTCAATGTGTTCACGGTGGCGCGCCTGCACTGGCACACCCGGCACAACACGATGCCGTCAGACGGCGAGCTGATGGTGCAGATGATGGTGGACCTGACGGCACTGTCGGCCATCCTGTTCTATACGGGCGGCGCGACCAACCCGTTTGTCTCGTTCTACCTGCCGGGGCTTGCAATCGCCGCGGCCATCCTGCCGTGGCGGCTTGTCGTGGCACTTGCCGCCTACGCGCTGGCCTGCTATTCGATGCTGCTGCTCGAATACATTCCGCTGGACCTGCACAACCCCGACAATGCCGTGAACTATCACCTGGCCGGGATGTGGCTGAACTTCGTTGCCAGCGCGGTCATGATCGCGTTTTTTGTTGCGCGGCTGTCCAATGTCCTGCGCCAGCGCGATGCGCAGCTGAATCAGGCACGCGAACTGCTGCTGCGCGAGGCGCGCGTCGAGGCGCTTAACGACCAGGCGGCCGCCGTCGCGCACGAAATCGGCACGCCGCTGGCCACGCTGGCCGTGATCGCCGGCGAACTGCGCGCGGACTCCGAGGATGCGAGGCGCAGCACCACGCCCGTGGCCGACTACCAGCCTGACCTGCGCACGATGGAGCAGCAACTCGAGCTTTGCCGCTCGATCCTGGCACGCCTGCGCGCCGACAACGAAACACTGGCGCCGCAGCGGATCGATGCCTGGCTCGCGCCGTTCGTCGAACGCTGGCAACTACGCCATCCGCAGGCGAGCCTGCAGGCCGCCGCCGCGCCGGAGGCTGGCAAGCAGGCCGTGGATACCGCGCGTGTGAGCCAGATCCTGACGATCGTGCTGGACAATGCCGCGCGCAGCCAGCAGGCTGCCGGCCACGACCACCGCCAGGGGCCGCCGCTGCGGCTGGCCATCGTGCGCGAGGGCGAAGCGCTGGTCTATCGCGTCACCGATCACGGCCACGGCATTCCGGCCACGCTGCGCACGCGGCTTGGCGAAGCCCCCGTGGCCAGCGCGCATGGCGGCCAGGGCATCGGCCTGTATCTGGCGCAGAGCGCGGCACGCCAGCTTGGCGGCCAGATTGCATGGCATGACAATCCCGCAGGCGGCACCGTGGTCGAACTGCGCCTGCCGCTCACGGCCGCGCCGGAACCGACCATCGCCGCACAAACAGACTTTCAACCGTGATGACCGACGTCACTGCACCCAACGACGCTACGCCCTTCCTCGTCATCGATGACGACGAGGTCTTCTCCGGCACCCTGGCCCGCGCGCTGACGCGCCGCGGCTACGCGGTGCAGGTTGCCCACAATGGCGCCGAAGCGCTGGCACTGGCTGCCAGGACATCGTTCGCCTACGTCACGCTCGACCTGCATCTGGGGCCGCCCCCGGAATCGGGCGGCACCGCGCCGGCCGAATCGGGACTGCATCTGGTGGCGCCGCTGCGCGCGGCCTTGCCCGACGCACGCATCCTGGTGCTGACCGGCTACGCGAGCATCGCCACGGCCGTGGCGGCCGTCAAACAAGGGGCGGACGAATACCTGGCCAAGCCGGCCAACGTCGATTCGATCCTGACGGCGCTGATGGCGGGGATTTCAGAAGATGCGGCCGAGGCCGCGCTTGAAGAGCCGGTACCGCTGTCGGTGGCACGGCTCGAATGGGAACATATCCAGCGCGTGCTCACCGAGCACGGCGGCAATATCTCTGCCACGGCCCGTGCGCTGAACATGCATCGGCGCACGTTGCAGCGCAAGCTGGGCAAGCGGCCCGTTTCACGCTGAGTGCAACGGACTACATGCGAAGCTGCACGTAATCCCAGTCGAGATCGTCCGCCGAATCAGACGCGGAAGCATCGGCCAGGCGCACGGCATCGCTCGCATGGCGGTCGGCCAGCGTGACCATGGCGCCGGACGCCATCGCCACGGCGGCTGCCGCGGCCCGGCCCTCGTGCATGGCTTGCCGCTCTGGCTGATCGGCATGCGCGGAGGCAGTCACCGGCAATGTGGCCGCGACCGCGGTTGGAACCACCGCCGGCCGGATGCAAAGGAACACGGTAGCAGCAGTAATACCGGCCACAACGCCGGCAGTGGCCATCGCCACGCGGCGCTTGCGCACCTGGTTGCGATGGAAGAAGGGCGTTCGCGAAATGATTTGCGACATGGGCAGACTCCCAGGGACCATCAAGGTGCGCAAGGGTCGCATTTGCCGGGGGCGCCGCGCCAGTGTGCTTACCAATGCTTACCAACCTTACCGATGTGAACGAAGGCGATACGTCGAACGGGTATCGGGGCGATGCGGACCTATGTAGTTGCTCCCCTCTCCCATGCAATGGGAGAGGGGTTGGGGGAGAGGGCATTGCGGTTC
>NZ_ALOU01000065.1 GCF_000292345.1 Cupriavidus sp. BIS7 | reverse complement strand
GCCGGCGTTACCTGGTAGTTGGCACCGATCCAGTAGTAATCGTCGCGCTGGAGCTGGCTGCCATTGCTGTGGTTGTTGGCCTCGCCCCAGCGGTAGCCAGCCATGATCTTGGCAACCTGCCCAATGGCGTAGCTGCCGGCAACCGATGCCTTCTTGAGCGTGGCGGTGCTGCCCGTGGGAGTGCCGGCCAGGTTGTTGATCGACGGATTCCACTGGTCATAGGCAATGGCCGCGCCGAACGGGCCTGCCGAGTAGACGCCGGCCACACCAAAGGCATTGTCGCGACGGAACGCACCCGGGGTTTCACCGTTCGCACCACCAATGGCTTGTGTGGCGGGCGGGATCGTGCCGAGCGGCAGGCTGGGCACGCCGGCGCCAAACGAGAAGTGCGCCAACGCCGTGAACGGACCGAATGCGCCGGTATAGGCTACCGTGTTGTCTTCACGGAAGTTGTTGCCGGCCATGAAGGCTGCCGGCTCATACTGCGTGGCATAGGCGGTCGGCATGAAGTTCGCCATCGCCGCGAACAGCGAGGTGTACTGGCGGCCCAGCGTGACCTGACCGAAGGTGCTGTGCGACAAGCCGACGAAAGCCTGACGACCGAACAGGCGGCTGCTTTGCTGCATCGTGCCGGTGTCGACACTGAAGCCGCTTTCCAGCACGAACACGCTCTTCAGGCCACCGCCCAGGTCTTCCGTACCGCGCAGACCCCAACGCGAACC
>NZ_ALOU01000064.1 GCF_000292345.1 Cupriavidus sp. BIS7 | reverse complement strand
TTCATTCCATCTCTCCCGCAAAGCGGGAGAGGGGCTGGGGGAGAGGGCCAGCGATGAATGCGCAACCCACAAACAAAAACCCCCGCAAGCTCATCGCCTGCGGGGGTTTTTGCTGAAGCCTGAACCAGCTTAGCGCGGCAGGTTCGAATGGCCCATCAGGAACGCGTCCACCGAGCGGGCTGCCTGGCGGCCTTCGCGGATGGCCCAGACCACGAGCGACTGCCCGCGGCGCACGTCACCGGCGGCGAACACCTTCGGCACGTTGGTGTAGTACGCGCGATCGCCTTCGGTCGAGGCCTTGGCGTTCTTGCGTGCATCGGTGTCCACGCCGAATGCGTCGAGCACCGAGCCCACCGGATTGGTGAAGCCCATGGCCAGCAGCACGAGGTCGGCCTGCAGCACGAATTCGCTGCCCGGCACTTCCTGCATCCGGCCGTCCTTCCACTCCACGCGGCAGGCCTTCAGTGCCTTGACCTTGCCGTTCTCGCCGGTCAGTTCCTTGGTGGCCACCGACCAATCGCGCGAGCAGCCTTCGTCGTGCGATGACGAAGTGCGCATCTTGATCGGCCAGTACGGCCACACCAGCGGCTTGTTCTCTTCTTCCGGCGGCTGCGGCAGCAGTTCGAACTGCGTCACCGAAGCGGCGCCGTGACGGTTGGACGTACCCACGCAGTCCGAACCCGTATCGCCACCGCCGATCACGATCACGTGCTTGCCTTCGGCACGGATTTCGTTGACGCCATCGCCCGCCACTTCCTTGTTCTGCGGGATCAGGAATTCCAGCGCGTAGTGCACGCCGGCCAGGTCACGGCCCGGCACGGGCAGGTCGCGCGGCACTTCGGAGCCGCCAGCCAGCACCACGGCGTCGAACTGGTCCATCAGCGCCTGCGCGGAAACCGTTTCGCGGGCGTAGTTCTTGATGCCGGCCGGCAGCTTGTCGCCATCGGTCACCATCACGCCAGCGCGGAACGTCACGCCCTCGGCCTGCATCTGCTCGATGCGGCGGTCGATCAGGCCCTTCTCCATCTTGAAGTCGGGGATGCCGTAGCGCAGCAGGCCGCCGATGCGGTCGTTCTTTTCGAACACGGTCACGTCATGACCGGCGCGCGCCAGTTGCTGCGCAGCGGCCAGGCCCGCCGGACCCGAACCGATCACGGCCACGGTCTTGCCGGTCTTGTGCGCCGGCACCTGCGGCTCGACCCAGCCCTCTTCCCAGGCCTTGTCGATGATCGCGTGCTCGATCGACTTGATGCCCACCGGCAGTTCGTTGATGCCGAGCGTGCAGGCGGCCTCGCACGGTGCCGGGCAGATACGGCCCGTGAACTCGGGGAAGTTGTTGGTCTGGTGCAGGACTTCGATCGCCGACTTCCAGTCCTGGCGATACACGAGGTCGTTGAAGTCCGGAATGATGTTGTTGACCGGGCAGCCGTTGTTGCAGAACGGGATACCGCAGTCCATGCAGCGCGCACCCTGGATCTTCGCTTCGCTGTCCGACAGCGCGAACACGAATTCCTTGTAGTGCTTCACGCGCTTGACTACGGGTTCGTAGCCTTCGTTCTGGCGCGCAAATTCGAGAAAGCCAGTCGCCTTACCCATGTTGCATCCTTGGTCTTGCTTGGCGCGAGGCGGCCGGGCCGGCCTCGCGTGGGGTCAGAATCTTGTTGGCGCCGCACCGTGGGTACGGCGCCATCTCGTGGAGCTGCCTGATCAGGCGGCCACTGCTTCGCGATCGCTGTCGCGGGCGGCCTGTTCCTTCGCGTACATCTCGCCCAGCGCGCGCTTGTACTCGGTCGGGAAGACCTTGACGAACTTGCGGCGTGCCGTGGTCCAGTCGGCCAGCAGCGCCTTGGCGCGCTCCGAACCGGTGTAGCGGAAGTGCTGCTCGATCAGGTTGCGCAGGATCACTTCGTCAACCTGGCGCGTGCCGCCGGACTTGTGCCACTGCGCCTTGGGCTGGCCCTTCTCCTGGTCGGCCGCCGCGAGCACGGCTTCCAGCGCCACCATCGAGGTGTTGCAGCGCTTGTCGAACAGGCCGTCCTCGTCATAGACGTAGGCCACGCCGCCCGACATGCCGGCCGCGAAGTTGCGACCCGTGCCGCCCAGCACCACCACGGTACCGCCGGTCATGTATTCGCAACCGTGGTCGCCCGTGCCCTCCACCACTGCCGTGGCGCCCGAGTTACGCACCGCGAAACGCTCGCCGGCCACGCCGTTGAAGAATGCTTCACCGGCGATGGCACCGTACAGCACCGTGTTGCCGACGATGATGTTGCGCGTCGGATCGCCACGGAACTCGTGCGGAGCGCGCACGATCACGCGGCCGCCCGACAGGCCCTTGCCCACGTAGTCGTTGGCGTCGCCAACCAGATCCACCGTGATGCCATGGGCCAGGAACGCGGCGAACGACTGGCCAGCCGTACCCTGGAACTGGACGTGGATCGTGTCGTCAGGCAGGCCTTCATGGCCGTACTGGCGGGCCACCACGCCGGACAGCATCGCGCCAACCGTACGGTTCACGTTCTTCACCGGCTGGATGAACGACACGCGCTCACCCTTGTCGATGGCCGGACGGGCCTTGGTGATCAGCACATGATCGAGCGCCTTGCCAGCTTCCGCCGACAGGCCGTGATCCTGCACGTCGGTGTGATAGCGCGGCACATCGGCCGGGAACGGTGCCTGGTAGAAGATGCGGCCGAAGTCCAGGCCGCGCGCCTTCCAGTGCTCAATGCCGGCACGCGTGTCGAGCAGGTCGGCACGACCGATCAGTTCGTCGAACGTGCGGATACCCAGTTGGGCCATGATCTCGCGTGCTTCTTCCGCAACGAAGAAGAAGAAGTTCACGACGTGCTCGGGCTTGCCCTGGAATTTCTTGCGCAGCGCCGGGTCCTGCGTGGCCACGCCCACCGGGCAGGTGTTCAGGTGGCACTTGCGCATCATGATGCAGCCTTCGGCAACCAGCGGCGCGGTAGCGAAACCGAACTCGTCGGCGCCCAGCAGCGCGCCGATCACGACGTCGCGGCCGGTCTTCATCTGGCCGTCTGCCTGCACGCGGATGCGGTTGCGCAGGCCGTTCAGCATCAGCGTCTGCTGCGTTTCGGCCAGGCCCAGTTCCCACGGCGTGCCAGCGTGCTTGATCGACGACCACGGCGACGCGCCAGTGCCGCCGTCATGACCGGCGATCACGACGTGGTCGGCCTTGGCCTTGGCCACGCCAGCGGCCACGGTGCCCACGCCCACTTCGGACACGAGCTTGACCGAGATGTCCGACACCGGGTTCACGTTCTTCAGGTCATGGATCAGCTGTGCCAGATCCTCGATCGAGTAGATGTCGTGGTGCGGCGGCGGCGAGATCAGGCCGACGCCCGGCACCGAGTAACGCAGCTTGCCGATGTAATCCGACACCTTGTGGCCCGGCAGCTGACCGCCTTCACCAGGCTTGGCGCCCTGGGCCATCTTGATCTGAATCTGGTCAGCCGATGCCAGGTACTCGGCGGTCACGCCGAAACGGCCCGACGCCACCTGCTTGATCTTCGAGCGCAGCGAGTCGCCGGCCTGGAGTTCCAGGTCGCGTTCGATCACGTGGTCGCCCAGCAGGCCCTTGAGCGTGTCGCCCTGCTTGATGGGGATGCCGCGCAGTTCGTTGCGGTAGCGCTTCTCGTCCTCGCCGCCTTCGCCGGTGTTCGACTTGCCGCCGATGCGGTTCATCGCCAGGGCCAGCGTGGTGTGGGCTTCGGTCGAGATCGAACCGAGCGACATGGCGCCGGTGGCAAAACGCTTGACGATGTCCTTGGCCGACTCCACTTCTTCCAGCGGAATCGCGCGGGCCGGGTCGACCTTGAACTCGAACAGGCCGCGCAGCGTCATGTGACGGCGGCTCTGGTCGTTGATGATGTTCGCGTATTCCTTGTACGTCTGGTACTGGCCCTTGCCGTCGTCGGCACGCACCGAGTGCTGCAGCTTGGCGATCGAGTCCGGGGTCCACATGTGTTCTTCGCCGCGGATACGGAATGCGTATTCGCCGCCGGCGTCGAGCATGCTTTCCAGCACGGGGTTGTTGCCGAACGCGTCGCGATGCAGGCGCAGTGCTTCCTCGGCCACCTCGAAGATGCCGATGCCTTCGACGTTCGACGGCGTGCCGTGGAAGTACTTCTGGACCAGTTCGCGCGACAGGCCGATCGCCTCGAAAATCTGGGCGCCCGTGTACGACATGTACGTGGAGATGCCCATCTTCGACATCACCTTGTGCAGGCCCTTGCCGATTGCCTTGACGAAGTTCTTGACGGCCTTCTCCGGCGACAGGTCGCCCGACAGACCCGTGGCCATGTCGGCCAGCGTTTCCATTGCCAGGTACGGGTGCACGGCCTCGGCGCCGTAGCCGGCCAGCAGCGCGAAGTGGTGCACTTCACGGGCCGAGCCGGTTTCCACGACCAGGCCGGCGGACGTGCGCAGGCCCTTCTCCACCAGATGGTGGTGAATGGCCGACGTGGCCAGCAGCGCGGGAATGGCCACCTGGCCTTCGTCCACGCGACGGTCCGTCACGATCAGGATGTTGTAGCCCGAACGCACGGCGTCCACGGCTTCCGCGCACAGCGAGGCCAGGCGCGCTTCGATGCCTTCCTTGCCCCAGGCGGTCGGGTAGCAGATGTTCAGTTCGTACGAACGGAACTTGCCGCCGGTGTAGTGCTCGATGTTGCGGATCTTGGCGATGTCCTTGAAGTCCAGCACAGGCTGTGACACTTCCAGGCGCATCGGCGGGTTGATGTTGTTCAGCTCGAGCAGGTTCGGCTTCGGGCCGATGAACGACACCAGCGACATCACCATGTTCTCGCGGATCGGATCGATCGGCGGGTTCGTCACCTGGGCGAACAGCTGCTTGAAGTAGTGGTACAGCGTCTTGTTTTTGGACGACAGCACGGCCAGCGGCGAGTCGTTGCCCATCGAGCCGGTGGCTTCCTCGCCGGCCAGCGCCATCGGGGCCATCAGGAACTTGACGTCTTCCTGCGTGTAGCCGAAGGCCTGCTGGCGGTCCAGCAGCGGCGACAGCGGCTTCTGCTCGGCGGCCACGTCCTCGGGCTTGGCGTCGAGTTCGTCCAGCTTGATGCGCACCGCGTCGATCCAGCTCTTGTACGGCTTGGCGTTGGCCAGGTTGTCCTTGAGTTCCTTGTCGTCGATGATGCGGCCCTGCTCCATGTCGATCAGGAACATCTTGCCCGGCTGCAGGCGCCACTTCTGGACGATGCGCGACTCGGGGAACGGCAGCACGCCGGCTTCCGAGGCCAGCACGACGAAGTCGTCTTCGGTCACGTAGAAACGGGCCGGACGCAGGCCGTTACGGTCCAGCGTGGCACCGATCTGGCGGCCGTCGGTGAAGCAGATCGCAGCGGGGCCGTCCCACGGCTCCATCATCGCGGCGTGGTATTCGTAGAAGGCACGACGGTTGTCGTCCATCAGCGTGTGCTGCTCCCAGGCTTCCGGGATCATCATCATCATCGCGTGGACGAGCGGGTAACCGGCCATCGTCAGCAGTTCGAGGCAGTTGTCGAACGATGCCGTATCCGACTGGCCCGGATAGATCAGCGGCCAGAGCTTGGGCAGGTCGTCACCAAGCACGGGCGACGAGATCGCGCCGGTACGCGCGTTGACCCAGTTCACGTTGCCCTTGACCGTGTTGATTTCGCCGTTGTGGGCGACCATGCGGTACGGGTGGGCCAGTTCCCAGGCCGGGAACGTGTTGGTCGAGAAGCGCTGGTGCACCAGGGCCAGGGCCGACACGGCGCGGGCGTCCAGCAGATCCAGGTAGTACTCGCCAACCTGGTTGGCCAGCAGCAGGCCCTTGTACACGACAGTACGGGCCGACATCGACGGCACGAAGTATTCCTTGCCGTGCTTGAGCTTGAGCGCCTGGATTGCGTGGCTTGCGGTTTTGCGGATCACGTAGAGCTTACGTTCCAGCGCGTCCGTGGTCATGATGTCGCGGCCGCGACCGATGAAGATCTGGCGGATCACCGGCTCGGTCTTGCGCACGGTCGGGGACATCGGCATTTTCGTGTCCACCGGCACATCGCGCCAGCCCAGCACGACCTGGCCTTCCAGGCGCACGGTGCGTTCAAGTTCCTGCTCGCAGGCCAGGCGCGACGCGTGTTCCTTCGGCAGGAAGATCATGCCGACGCCGTATTCGCCGGCGGGCGGCAGCTTCACGCCCTGGCTGGCCATTTCCTCGCGGTAGAACTGGTCCGGAATCTGGATCAGGATACCGGCGCCATCGCCCATCAGCGCGTCCGCGCCGACTGCACCCCGGTGGTCGAGGTTCTCCAGGATCTTCAGACCCTGCGAGATGATTTCGTGGGACTTCTTGCCCTTGATGTGCGCCACCATGCCGACGCCGCAGGCGTCATGCTCGTTGGACGGGTCATAGAGGCCCTGGGCCTGCGGGCGGGCGGCGAGATCGGAGGATTGTTGCGAGTGGTCCACGGGCTGAATTCCGGTGAAGGCTGCGCAGCCAGCAAGGCAGACCGAACGGGGTGGCTGTTGCAGGGGCGCCTCTTTGGCGGGCGTGGCAGACAGCGGGACCGCAGCGGCGTACACGAGCGTGACGCGCCGCACAATGACTGTGGGTGGAGCAACTATAAAAGAATCGTCTGATCCCTTGCAAAAATTTTAAATGGGGTCAGAACACATTAAATTTCGCACCGCTTCTGATCACAAATTAATTGGGGACACATTAAGTTTGGTGCACCAAATCCTCATATTGGTGCATTGGCGGAATCGATGGCTTCACCCTTAAGATCGTCCTCTGGCTCCACAGCCTTTCGGGGGCGCCCCTTCGGCAGCGGATGGACACGACGGGGAGCATGGCGTTCCAGTTGCGCAAGGAAGGCGTCGCTGCCAAGCGGCCATCCGCTGTGTGCGTGCTTCTGCAGTGTCGCCAGCGTCTTGCCCGACAACCCTTCAAGCGTCAGCGCCCGGAAGTTCGACTGACGTTCGAACGGCGTATTGCCAAGGTCCCAGTAGGCAGAGTGATCACTTACAAGCGGGCTTGCCTCGATGCCCACGTGATGACGGTAGCTGCTCCATCGATCGGCCTCCGGCGTCATGGCATCGCCCGCGCGCACGGCGTTGGATTCGACATAGAGCATTGCCGGCAGTAGCCAGGTATCGGGTTCGATCACTGCCGAACGGAAGCGTCCTTCCCAGAGCGTGCCGGTGCGGCCTGCCACGCGGTTGAAATGCCGCGCATAGCGGCGGCCCACCGCCTGCATCGTCAGGCTCAGGGAGTCAGACTCTTTGGGCGTGGCAATCAGGTGGATATGGTTCGGGCGCAGCGCATAGGCGTGAATTGCCAGGTCATGCTCGCGCGCGGCCATGCGCAGGCAGTCCAGGTAGTGGAGATAGTCGTCGGGGCCCAGAAATACGGGCTGGCGGTTGTTGCCGCGTTGCAACACCATGGCCGGCAGGCCGGCGGGAGAGAAGCGGGGAAGGCGGGCCATCGGGCATCCTGCGTAAGCGATGCCCGCAATGATACGCTGATCTGTCCCCGTTTATTGGCGCGGGTCAGCTCGTCTCGCTGACCGCGAAGATCCGGCGGTGCTCGCGGATCGCATAACGGTCGGTCATGCCGGCGATGTAATGCGCGATCAGGCGTGGCTGCTCCCCGCCGTGGCCCGCCTGGTACTGCGGCGGCAGCAGCCGCGAATCCTGCATGAATGCGCTGAACAGGTCGGAGATGATCCGCTGGGCCTTGGCCGACATCCGCATTACCAGGTAATGCCGGTACAGATGGCGGAACAGGAAGCGCTTGAGCGCCGCGGCTTCCTCGTGCACCTTGGGACTGAACGACACCAGCGGCCCGGCTGCGCGCACTGCTTCGATCGACTTCGGGTTGGCGGCAACGATATTGCGGCTGGTGGTCTCTATCAGGTCGACGATCAGCGTGTTGATCATGCGCCTGACCGTCTCGTTGATCGCCCGGCGGCCGTTGATGCCCGGGAACACATCATTCACCTCGGCCCGATGGCGACCCCACATCGGCACTTCGTCGAGCTGATCGAGCGTCAGCAGCCCGGAACGCAGGCCGTCATCGATATCGTGATTGTTGTAGGCGATCTCATCGGCAAGGTTTGCCAGCTGGGCTTCGAGCGAGGGCTGCGTACCCTCCAGGAAGCGCCGGCCCAGTTCCCCGAGCGCCGCGGCGTTGACGCGCGAACAGTGCTTGAGAATGCCTTCCCTTGTCTCGAAGGTCAGGTTCAGGCCATTGAAGCCGCCGTAGCGCTCCTCGAGTTCGTCGACCACCAGCAGGCTCTGCAGGTTGTGCTCGAAGCCGCCGTGGTTCTTCATGCAGGCGTTGAGCGCGTCCTGCCCGGCGTGGCCGAACGGCGTATGGCCGAGGTCATGCGCGAGCGAGATTGCCTCGACCAGATCCTCGTTGAGCCGCAGGTTGCGTGCGATCGAGCGCGCGATCTGTGCGACTTCAAGACTGTGGGTCAGCCGCGTGCGGAACAGGTCGCCCTCGTGGTTCACAAAGACCTGGGTCTTGTACTCCAGGCGCCGGAACGCCGTACTGTGAATCACACGATCACGGTCGCGCTGGAATTCGCTGCGTGAAGACGAGGCCGGCTCGGCATGCACGCGCCCGCGCGTGCGCGCGGAGCGGGCGGCATACGGCGCCAGATGGGCTTCAAGGTCGGTCATTTGGGCGGTCATGCGGCAATCCGTTGTTCCGTTGCAGGTTCAGGGTTGCGAGGCATAACCGATCGCTCAGGCGACCGACGCCTCGGTGGGAGGTTTCAATACCGCGTGGCGCAGCGTGTCACGCAGATCGGCATCCGGCACGGTGGTAATGAACGCGGAGCCGAGCTTGCGCAGCAGGATGTACTTGACGCTGCCCGCCTCGGCCTTCTTGTCCACCTTCATCAGTTCGATATAGCGGTCGATGCCCAGATCCGGCGCCACCACTGGCAGCATCGCCGCCTGCGTCAGTTCGCGGATGCGCGCGCGGGTTTCCGCATCGATAAATCCAAGCCGGTGCGAAAGGTCAGCAGCCATCACCATGCCGCAGCCCACGGCCTCGCCGTGCAGCCATTCGCCGTAGCCCATGCCGGCTTCGATCGCGTGCCCGAACGTGTGACCGAAGTTCAGAATCGCACGCAGGCCACCCTCGCGCTCGTCCTGGGCCACCACAGCAGCCTTGATCTCGCACGAACGCCGCACCGCTTCGGCCATCAGGCCGGTATCGCAGGCGTTCAGCTTGCCGATATGGTCCTCGATCCACGTAAAGTAATCGGCATCGGCAATGGCGCCATGCTTGATCACTTCGGCCAGGCCGGCGGCCAGTTCACGCGGCGGCAGCGTGCGCAGCGTGTCGATATCGGCGATCACCGCATTGGGCTGATGAAACGCCCCGATCATGTTCTTGCCAAGCGGATGGTTGATGCCGGTCTTGCCGCCCACCGAGGAATCGACCTGCGCCAGCAGCGTGGTCGGCATCTGTACGAACGGCACGCCACGCATGTAGCAGGCGGCGGCAAACCCGGTCATGTCGCCTACCACACCGCCACCGAGCGCAACCAGCGTGGTCTTGCGGTCGGCGCCGGCCTGCAGCAGCGCGTCAAAGATCAGGTTCAGCGTTTCCCAATGCTTGAAGCGCTCGCCGTCCGGCAGCACCACGGTGCGCACCGACTTGCCCAGGCTGGCCAGCGTGGCCTCCACGCGCGCCGCATACAGCGGGCCAACCGTTTCGTTCGTGACAATGACGGCGTGCTGGCCACGCACATGCGGCGCCAGCAGTTCGGCGCGGTCCAGCAGGCCGCCGCCGATGTGAATCGGATAACTGCGCGTTCCGAGATCGACTTCCAGGGTGATCATGGTTGGGTGTCCTGCGCCGGCGGCTCTGCTTCCGCGGCATCCGGGGCGATTTCCGCGGGCGAACACACAAAGCCGGCCATTTCAAGTTGCATGAGAACCATATTAGCAAGCTGCGCCACGGTCGGCTTGCCGGTTTCGATAATGAAGTCCGCCACCTCGCGATAGAGCGGATCACGCTCGGCGTAGAGGGCCTCGAGGCGCCCCTTGGGGTCCTCGGTCTGCAGCAGCGGGCGGTTGCGGTCGTGCCGCGTGCGCAGCCACAGGTCATGCGGGCTGGCGCGCAGGTAGACGACGGTGCCGTTGGCCTTGAGCGCGGCGCGATTCTCCTCGCGCAGGACCGCGCCACCGCCGGTAGCCAGCACAATCCCGCTCCTCGACGTCAGATCTGCAATCACCTGGGCCTCGCGATCGCGGAAACCCGCCTCGCCTTCGTGCTCGAAGATCACCGGAATACGGACGCCGCATCGCGCCTCAAGCTCATGATCCGAATCGAAGAACGGATAGTTGAGGCGCCGGGCCACGGTGCGGCCGACGGTGGTCTTGCCGGCGCCCATCAGGCCAACAAAGAAGAGATTCGGGCGATTGGCTGTCACTGGACTGAGGTCTTGCACGATACGGCGGCGAGCGTCTGCACCGGCCCGGGCCACCTGAGGTGATTCATGCGCCATTACGCATGCATCCCGGGGTTTCGGACCCGACTGGTCGTCAGCGACGCCAACGATGCCGCCAAATAGAAAAAGGCCGCGTCGTTTTGCGACGCGGCCTGCCAGTCTACTGCATCCGGGGCCCCTGCTGCACCCGGCTGGCCGTTATTTGAGCGATACGTTGTCGTTCAGGATACGTGGCGTCAGGAACACAAGCAGCTCGGTCCGGTTGTTGACCTTGGCGGTGTTCTTGAACAGGTTGCCCAGCCAGGGGATGTCACCGAGCCAGGGCACCTTGTTCACGTTGTTGGTCTCTTCCTGGCTGTAGATACCGCCGATGACCACGGTGCCGCCGTTCTCCACCAGCACCTGCGTCTGCACGTGCTTGGTGTCGATGGCGAAGCCGTTGGTCGTCTGGATGCCGACGCTGTCCTTGTTCACGTCGACGTCCAGCAGCACGTTGCCTTCCGGCGTGATCTGCGGCGTCACTTCAAGCTTCAGGTTGGCCTTGCGGAACTGCACCGAGGTTGCGCCGCTGGACGTGGCTGACTGGTACGGCAGTTCCGTACCCTGTTCGATCAACGCCTTGATGTTGTTGGCCGTCACCACACGCGGGCTGGAGATGATCTTGCCCTTGCCATCGGCTTCCAGCGCGGACAGTTCCAGGTCCAGGAAGCGGCCGGCGCCGGCGTTGAAGATACTGAATGCCGCCGTTGCCGGGTTCGCGCCGTTGATGACCGCTGCCGGCAGGCTCAGCGCCGGGGTGTTGTCGTTCGTGGCGTTCGGCAGCGAGTTCGCGTAGTTGCTGCTCAGCGAACTACCGGCACGCGGCAGTGCAAAGCCGAGCTTCACACCGAGGTTGCGGCTGAACGTATCGCTGGCCTCGACGATGCGCGCCTCGATGATCACCTGGCGCACCGGAATGTCGATCTTCTGCAGGAAAGTCTGGATTTCCTCGAGCTTGGTGGAGATATCGGACACGAAGAGCTGGTTGGTACGCGGATCGGCCGTCAGCGAGCCACGCTTGGACAGCATGCGCGTGGCCCCCATCGTGCCAGCCGCACCGCCCACCGGCATCGGCATCGCGGCACCCGCACCGCCCGCGCCTGCGGCCAGCCCCAGCAGCATGCGGCGTACGTCGTCGGCGCGCTGGTAGTTAAGCTGGAACACCTGGCTGCGGATCGGCTCAAGCTCGTTGATCTGCTGCTGCGCTTCAAGCTCGAGCTTCTCCTTGGTGGCAAGCTCGGCCTTGGGCGCAACCCACAGCACATTGCCATTGCGGCGCGAAGCCAGGCCCTTCGAGTCCATCACGATCTGCAGCGCCTGATCCCACGGCACATCCTTCAGGCGCAGCGTCAGGTTGCCCTGCACGGTGTCGCTCGTGATGATGTTCAGGTTCGTGAAATCGGCAAACACCTGCAGCAGCGAGCGGATGTCGATGTTCTGGAAGTTCAGCGACAGCCGTTCCCCACGGTAGCCCTGACCGGCAATCAGCTTGTTCGGGTCATCCTTGACCTGGCGCACCTCCACCACGAACTGGTTGTCCGTCTGGTACGAGCTGTACTCCCAGTTGCCGCGCGGCTCGATCGTCAGGCGGGCGCTGCCGTTGGTGTCGCTGGCGCGCATGCTCTGGACCGCGGTGCCGAAATCGGTGACATCGAAGCGGCGGCGCAGGTCCGCCGGCAGCGAGGTACCCATGAAATCGACCACAAGGTTCTGGCCCTGCTGCGCGATATTGATGCCGGAATCGCGCGACGACAGGTCCACCACCACACGACCCGCGCCATCGCCACCGCGCCGGAAATCGATGTTGCGGATCGACGGCCGGTTCGCGGCCATGGCCACGGGCGTCATTGCAGCCGGCGCAAACGTCGGCGCGGCCGCGGTGGCGGCCTGCTGAACGTTATCCAGCAGCACCACGAACTGGTTACCGCGCATCTCCGTGCGGTACGTGGCCGTGCGGGTCAGGTTCAGCACGACACGCGTGCGGTCCCCGATCTGCATCACGTTTGCGCTCTTCAACAGCTTGCCGCCGTAGTCATACTGCGCGCGTCCCGCCGCGAAGCCGGTATCGAAGAAGTCGATCGCGATCTTCGCCGGATTCTGCGTGGTGAAGTCCGCCGGCTTCTGCGCCAGGGGGCCCTGCAGATCGATCGTGAAGACGGTCTGTTCGCCAACTACGTTGGCTTCCATCTGCTTGACCTGGTTGTTTTGCGCCAGAGCGGCCGGAGAGGCCAGCACCAGCACCATTGCTGCCGCGCCCGCAAGCGCCTTGACCCAACGTGCCGTGATCATGCCGATGCCTCCAGCTTCAGGCTGGTCATTTTCTCTTTCCACTCTGAGACCCCTTCCCGAACCAATTCGCGCAACACGATCTCCTGATCGGTGATGCGGATCACCCGGCCGTAGTTCTGGCCGAGATACTGACCCACCTTAACGTGATGGATCTTGTTATCTACGCGTACGACACCGTAGGTCTCGCCGTTTTTCTTCAGCATGCCGAGCATCTTGAAGTTCTCCAGCGGAAAATCCTCAAGCGGCTCATGTCGCCGTCCGGCCTCCGGCGACTCCGACATCGTCTTGTTCAACTCGCCGATCTTCGTCTGTGCGAAGGGTTCCGGCGACTTGGCTCCAGCGTACTCACGCGGCACATAGGGCTTGACCTCGGGCAGCGGATCGGGCGGCGGCGCCTTTGCCGTGCGGGTCTGCGTCATCCATTGCTGCAGGCTCTGGTCTTCGCTGGGGCCACAACCGGCCAGGACGACAACGGCCAGCGCCGCAGCGGCCAGCGTGTGCAGGGCCATGGGGGGGCGTCGGGTCAGCCGGCTCACTTGGCACCTCCCTTACCCTTCTTCGATGCATCCGCAGCTGCCTTGCGCTGCGCAGCCTGCTCGTCCGGATCCAGCGCGCGATAGGCCATGGCCACGGCTTCCATCGACAGCGTGCCGTCCTTGCCAACAGACATGTTCAGGTTACGCATCGAGACGATCCGCGAAAGCGCCGCCACATCGGCATTGAACAGTGCAACGTCGTGGTAGCGGCCGGTGACCTTCAGGTTGACCGGGATTTCGGCATAGTAGGGCTTGATCGTGGCCGCCTGCGGCTTGAACAGCTCGAACTGCAGGCCGCGCGCCACGCCGGCGTGGTTCACGTCGGCCAGCAGGGCATCCATCTCGGTGCTGTTCGGCAACTGGCGCTCGGCCAGCGCCACGCGCTTCTCGACCTCGACCTTCTGCGCGCGCAGCGCTTCGAGGTTCGCGATCTGGGTGACCTTGGACTTGAACTGCTGCTTCAGCGTCTCGTGCTCGGCCTGCTTGCGCTGCAGCTCCTCGCTCTTGTCGCTCCAGTAGAACTGCCAGCCGAGCACCAGCACGATGGCTGCGGCAAGTGTCGAGAACAGGACGCGTGGTGCCGCCGGCCAGGTTTCAGGCTCGTTCAGGTTCAGACCGCGAAACTGCGCGGTCAGGTCCTGCAGGGAGATATCGGAATTGAGCGCCATGATCAGACGTTTCCTCCTGCAGGCTTGGCTGCGGCACCGGAGGCGCCCTTCTTCCTGTCGGCCGGCACTTCCGGCGCGCGATAGGCAAAGCGCATCGAGAATTCGAACAGCCGGCGCTGCTCGCGCAGGTTATTCGTCATGGTGATCGCCTTGGACTCGACCAGATCCGCCTGGTCCAGCCATGCCACCTGCCCGATGTTGCGCAGCAGTTCCGACACGCGCTCGTTGGACTGCGCCACGCCGGACATCACGAAGTGGTCATCGGTCTGCTTGAGACTGGTCAGGTACACGCCTTCCGGCACCTGGCGCACGAGTTCTTCGAGCAATTGCACAGGCAGGTTGCGCTGCGCCTGCAGGCTCTCGATCGCACGCTGGCGGTCAAGCAGGGCCTCGATGTCCTTCTTGAGCGTGTTGACTTCCTTGATCTGGCCATCCATGCGGGCGTTCTCGAGCGTCAACACCTGGTTGCGCGCCGCTACCGCATCGATCTCGGAGTCGATATAGAAACCGCCGAGCAGAACCACGAGCGCCCCCGCGCCCGCTGCTCCGCCCAGCATCGTGTAGACCTTCTTCCGCCGGGCTGCCTTGCGCGCCTCGTGATACGGCAAGAGGTTGACCGACGGAATGGAATTCGTCGTCATGGACATGCTTGTCCCCCCGGTGGGTTATTGCAGTCCGCGCAGTGCCAGTCCCGCACTTACGATGTACGCGGGCAAGTCGCGCTGGAGATAGCGCTCGTTGACCTTGCCTGCGGTCATCATGTTGGCGAAAGGATTGGCCAGCGTGGTCGTGATCTGTGTTTGCTGCTGGATGGCTGCCTGCATGCCGAGCAACGACGCATGCCCGCCCGACAGCAGGATCTCGTCCACGCGGCCCAGGCTGGAACTGGCGATGAAATTGCCGATGGCGCCCTGCACTTCCATGGCCAGCGCTTCCAGCGACGGCTTCAGCAGTTGCGCGCGCCAGGCTTCAGGAAGCGTGTTCTTGCGCTTCTTGATTTCAGCCTTGAGCGCATCGAGCGTGAACATGCGTGCGGCGCTCTGCGTGAGCTGATCGCCATAGCTGTTCAGCGGCTGCTCGTACAGTTCCTTCCAGCCCTGATAGAAGATTGCCTTGGAGCGGCTGCCGCCCAGGTGGACGACGGCCACCACCGGCAGATCCTTGGCATCGGTTTCCGTCAGGCCAGCCGGCACGCCGAGCATCTGCACGACGGAGCGCTGCACGGCGTACTCTTCCACGTCCATCACCTGCGGCTTCAGGCCAGCCATTTCGGCGGCCGTCACGCGCTCCTGCACACGATCACTGTTGGCGGCCGTGACACGCACGCCGATGCCGCCTTCGGTTTCGCTGGGACCAATCACCGCAAAGTCGAAATTGACCGCCTGGGATGGCGGATAGAGGCGGTGCGCCTCCGATTCGACCTGGGAATAGAGTTCGTCTTCGCTGAGGTTGTCAGGAAGACTGACCGTCTGGGATTCGGTCAGCATGGACGGCACGCCAAGCACTACGTCCTTGGTGCGAATGCCAGCCTTGCCGAGCGCGCGCTTGAGCGCGACACCCACGGCCTCGATGTTGACCACGTTGCCATCGGCAACGGCGTTGCGATCCAGCAGTTCGCTGGCGCATTTCTCCAGCCTGTAGTCGTTTTTGCCCGCCCCAACGGACAGCTCAACGACCTTGACGCTGGACGACCCAATATCTACGCCGACCGTAGTCCGGCGTAGAAGACCCGACAAGATGCCCCGTCGCAAGGTGACCCCCTGACATTTGAACTCGCCCACGGCATGTCTGCTCTAATGGTGCGAGCCAGTTTCTTTGGATGAAACGTTTTGCTCTTTTATGCTCGTGGATTCTTACAAAAACCGGAGGCGCTGGCAATGTGCCGGTTTGACCACGCTTTCTTTTTCAGAAGGACCCCGTCAAAGCGTTGCCAAAATCTGACGGTCAACAACGTCTTCGTTGCACAGCGTTGCATCCCGCCGCCCCATCATCTCTCCTGTCCGAGAACCCCGACGATACTCGACGAAACCGCGCCCTCCACGGCTACCGCTTCAAGCGCACGCGCGGCAACGCGCGCCTTGCCAGTCGGCCTTGCGAGGCATCACGGGCAAACCCCGATGGCATTACATCTTGTAACAGCGCGATAGCGCCTTCCGGGCCACAGGAACGCCGGAGCGCGAGGGGCGCAACGATATAATCCGGGGCACTCTGATTAGGTAAACCCTTATGGCCACAGCACAACAGAAGCCGTCCCTTCCCGTCCGCCGCCCCGTGTGGCTGCGGGTCATGATCTGGGTGATCGGACTGCTTGTCGCCGGTATTGCAGCGGCGGCGCTGCTGGTTGGCTATGCGCTGGTTGTCGCGGCGCCGAACCTGCCGTCGCTGGACACGATCACCGACTACCGGCCCAAGATCCCGCTGCGGATCTATACGGCTGACAACGTGCTGATCGGCGAATTCGGCGAGGAGCGCCGCAATTTCGTGCCGATCAACGAGATCCCCGACGTCATGAAGAAGGCCGTGCTCGCGATCGAGGACGACCGGTTCTACGAGCATGGCGGCGTGGACTTCGTCGGCGTGATGCGCGCGGGTCTGGCCAACCTGCGCGGCGGCCTGTCGCAGGGCGCATCGACCATCACGATGCAGGTGGCCCGCAACTTCTTCCTGTCGAGCGAGAAAACCTACACGCGCAAGATCTACGAGATGCTGCTTGCATACAAGATCGAGGCGAACCTGAGCAAGGACCAGATTCTCGAGCTGTACATGAACCAGATCTACCTGGGCCAGCGCGCGTACGGCTTTGCCAGCGCGGCACGCGTGTACTTCGGCAAGTCGATCAAGGACGTGACGCCAGCGGAGGCCGCCATGCTGGCCGGCCTGCCCAAGGCGCCGTCGGCCTACAACCCGGTGGTCAACCCGCGTCGCGCCAAGGTGCGTCAGGAGTACATCCTGCAGCGCATGCGTGACCTGCACTACATCACACCGGAACAGTACGACCAGGCCGTGCGCGAGCCACTGAACGTGCGCAGCGAGGGCAACGAGTTCTCCACCCACGCCGAATACGTTGCCGAAATCGTGCGCCAGCTGATGTATGCGCAGTACCGCGAGGAGACCTATACGCGCGGCCTCACGGTCTACACGACGCTGACCAAGCCCGACCAGGACGCCGCCTACGAAGCCGTGCGCAGCGGCATCATGAACTACGAGCGCAAGCACGGCTATCGCGGTCCTGAAGCGTTTATCGACCTGCCATCGGATTCGGCCGAGCGCGAGCAGGCCATCGACGATGCATTGGTCGAGCATCCGGGTAGCGACGACCTGCGCTCCGCGGTGGTCACCAGCGTGACGCCGAAACAGGTGCGCGCAACGCTGCTGTCGGGTGAAGTGGCGACGATCGAAGGCCAGGCGCTGCGCTTTATCGCGCCGTCGCTGTCGGCCAGCGCGCAGCCCAAGGTCAGGATTCGCCCAGGCGCGATCATTCGCGTCACGCAGGATCCGAAGGACAACGCGTGGTCGGTGACGCAGTTGCCCGAGGTGGCAGCGGCGTTCATTTCGCTGAACCCCGAGGACGGCGCGATCCGTTCGATGGTTGGTGGCTTCGACTACAACCGCAACAAGTTCAACCATGTGACACAGGCCTGGCGCCAGCCGGGATCGAGCTTCAAGCCGTTCATCTACACGGCGGCGCTGGAGAAAGGCTTCTCGCCAGCCACGGTGATCAATGATGCACCGCTGACGATCGGCCCCGACACGGGCGGCCAGGTCTGGGAGCCGAAGAACTACGACGGCAAGTTCGAAGGCCCGATGACGATGCGCCGTGCGCTGGCCAAGTCGAAGAACCTGGTTTCGGTGCGCATCCTGCGCGCGATTGGCACGCAGTACGCGCAGGACTACATCACGCGCTTCGGCTTCGAGGCCGACAAGCACCCGGCCTATCTGCCGATGGCGCTGGGCGCCGGCAGCGTGACGCCGCTGCAGATGGCCGGCGCCTATTCGGTGTTTGCCAATGGCGGCTACCGGATCAATCCGTACCTGATCCAGCGTGTCGAGGACTCGCGCGGCAAGGTAATCTCGGAGACACATCCGCAGAAGGTTGGTGAAGATGCGGTACGCGTGCTCGACGCACGCACGGCATTCATCGCGGACAGCATGCTGCGCGAAGTGGTGCGCAGCGGCACGGCCAACCCGGCCAAGCAGCGCCTGGGCCGCAACGACATGGCCGGCAAGACCGGTACCACCAACGACGCCGTTGACGCATGGTTCGCCGGTTATACACCGAAGCTGGTTGCCATCGCGTGGATGGGCTACGACCAGCCCAAGAGCCTGGGCGTGCGCGAAACCGGTGGCGGCCTGGCGCTGCCGATCTGGGTCGGCTACATGGGCAAGATGCTCAAGGGCGTGCCCGAAAGCCCGGATCGCCAGCCGCCCGAAGGCGTGGTCATGGCGGGCGGCGACTGGACACTCGAGGAAAACGCCGCTGGTGCCGGTGTGGCATCGGTGGGGCTGGGTGATCCGTGGCCGGGCAAGCCGGACGAAAGCTCGCGTCCGCCGCAGGACACAGAGGCCGAGAAGAAGAAGATTCTGGAGATGTTCGGCGGGGCGTGATGCCCCTTCCAGGCCCTGCCGATGACACCTGGCTGTCCAGGCAGATTCGCCATAATCGAAAATAACACCATTGATTGCGAGTAGCGCCCTTTCAATAATGATTATGTAGATATCGCTCCGCAGCAACAACTCGCGGTGTGACATCGACATTTCCCAACCTTGAAAGGGTCTACCGTCATGCCGCCTCTCCTCGGCAGAATTTCGCTGGTTGCCGTTCTGGCTGGTGTCTCGCTCGGCGCCTTTGCTGCCGAGTCCGCCGATCTCTCGGTGGCGGGGACAATTCGTCCTGCTGCCTGCAACATCTCCCTGTCAAGGACAACACTCGACTACGGGACTATTTCGGCAACGACGTTGAGCGACACCCAGGATACGGTGTTGCCCGCCATGACCTTCGACTTGTCCATCATATGCGATGCGCCGACGGTGTTTGCAATCGCGGCGGTAGACAACCGTGCAGGTACAAGAACCGGTGCGAACCAAAATGCCTTCGGTCTCGGGATGGTCGATAATCAACGCGTCGGTAGATACTTGCTGTGGCTTGGCTATCAAACTCCAGTAGGAGACGGCAACGACGTGGTAGCGCTCTGGGGTCAGCGCAGCGGAGGGGGCTGGGAGACGGCTAGTTATTTCAGGCCTATGCCGAACGCCATTACCCTATGGGCAGAGATGGGCACCACAACGCCAAAGGCCTTCACAACCATTCAACAAACCGTATATCTCGATACCCGCATTGCACCGAAGAACAACCTTCCCTCGCTAACAGGCGGAGTTCCGCTAGACGGATCGGCAACACTTTCCCTGGTCTATCTCTGACAAGGGCGGCCGGGCTGCATGCGGTAGCCGCCCGGCCTGGCACAGCCTGACAGGACGGCCCGAAAAACCGCGCCGGCAGGCCCAAAACGAAAGACGCCCGACGAGCCTGGTCGGGCGTCTTGCATTCAGGGTCTGAAGCAGGCCGACCTATCTCAGCACCAACGCCGCCCCGGCCTGCTGGCTCATGTACGCCGACAGCGCCGCATACAGTTCCGCGCCGCTGCGCGTGTCGAGCCACTTGCCGCCGTCGCGGCGGAAGTGGAAGCCACCTGCCTTGGCCGCCACCCACAGTTCCTGCATCGGCGCCTGGCTGTTGACGATGATCTTGGAGCCGTCCTCGAACTCGAGTTCCATCACATTGCCGGTGCGATTGATTTCCACGTCCGCATCGGCGGCATCGGCGGCGGCTTCGATCGCCGCTTCGAGCTGATCCAGGGCCTCGCTGGCCAGAGCCAGGAACTCGCTTTCACTGAGGGGGGGCATGCTACACTCCAAGGCCGCCGGCGCCCCGTTCCAGAAGGGCACTCGGGCCGGCATCAATTGATGGAAAAATCGGGAAGCTCCGCGCTCCCCGCAGCCATCCGAAAAGCCATCCAGACAATGAAGGACTCCCCGATGCTGCGTCGTGGTGCGATTGTATCGGCGTTTGCCGCCATGCTCGCGATGCCCCTTGCCGGGTGCGGCATTCGCGGCCCGCTTTACATGCCGACTGTACCGCCCGCGCAGACACCGCCCGCCGTGGCCGATCCCGGCCTGGGCAAGCCGGATGCGCCAGGTGCCGTCGTACCGGCGCGCCCGATGGCCGATCCAACCACGGCTGCGCCCGCTCCCATCGAACCGGCCCACGGCAGTTCCGCCCCATCAGCACGTTGAGTGCCCGCTTTAGTGCTCGTTAGAACATGACCGACTTCTTTCATCGCCGCGACGGCGCCCTTTCCGTCGAGCAAGTTCCGCTCGCCCGCATCGCCGCCGAGTTCGGCACGCCGACATTCGTCTACTCGCGCGCCGCGCTGACCGCCGCGTACAACGCCTACGCGGCCGCCTGCAAAGGACGCAACGCTCACGTGCAATTCGCCGTAAAGGCCAATTCGAACCTGGCCGTGCTGCAGGTCTTTGCACAGCTTGGCGCCGGTTTCGACATCGTATCGGGCGGCGAACTGCTGCGTGTGATCGCAGCCGGCGGCGACCCGCGCAAGGTGGTGTTCTCGGGCGTAGCCAAGAGCATCGCCGACATGGAACTGGCGCTGAAGCACGACGTGCGCGGGTTCAACGTCGAGTCGATTCCTGAACTGGACCGCCTGAACGCCGTAGCCGGCCGCCTGGGCAAGCGCGCGCGCGTGTCGCTGCGCATCAACCCTGACGTCGATGCCAAGACGCACCCGTACATCTCGACGGGCCTCAAGGGCAACAAGTTCGGCGTCGCGTTCGAAGACGTGCTGCCGACCTATCGTGCCGCCGCTGCGCTGCCGAATATCGAGGTGACTGGCATCGACTGCCATATCGGCTCGCAGATCACCGAAGTGGCGCCGTACCTGGAAGCGCTGGACAAGGTGCTGGATGTGGTCGAAGCGCTTGAAGCCGAGGGCATCAAGCTGGAACACATCGACGTGGGCGGCGGCCTGGGCATTACCTACGCCGACGAGACGCCGCCGGACATCACGGGCTTTGCCACAACGCTGATCGATCGCGTGGCCGCGCGTGGCCATGGTCATCGCGAAGTGCTGTTCGAGCCGGGCCGCTCGCTCGTGGGCAATGCCGGCGTGCTGCTCACGCAGGTGGAATTCCTGAAGCCCGGCGTGGCCAAGAACTTCTGCATCGTCGATGCCGCAATGAACGATCTCGCACGTCCGGCAATGTACGAGGCCTTCCATCGTATCGAACCCGTCACCCCGCGCAACGACGCGCTGGTGAAGTACGACGTGGTGGGCCCGGTCTGCGAATCGGGCGACTGGCTTGGCCGCGACCGCTCGCTGGCCGTCCAGCCGGGCGACCTGCTGGCCGTGATGTCGGCCGGCGCGTACGGCTTCGTCATGAGCTCCAACTACAACACGCGCGGCCGCGCCGCCGAGGTAATGGTCGATGGCGATACCGTGCACCTGGTGCGCGAACGCGAATTGCCGGCCGACTTGTTCCGCGGCGAGCGGCTGCTGAAGGCCTGACCGGGCTTCAGCAATAAAAAGGGCGACGCTTTGCGTCGCCCTTTTTATTTCTACTGTGCCGCCCGCGGTCTGCGCACCCACCACCAGACGCGCATCCCCAACAGCGCGCCCACCACCGCGGCATAGATCGACACCTCGCGGAAATCATGCTTGCCGGCCTTGTGCCACCAGTAGTGCAGGATCGCCAGTACGGCAATCGCATAAATGGCCCGGTGCAGCACCTGCCAGCGCCTGCCGCCAAGCCAGCGCACCGCCGCGTTGGCGGATGTGGCAGCCAGCGGGGTCATCAGCACGAACGCCGCGAAGCCCACGGTGATGAAGGGCCGCTTGCCGATGTCCTTGATCATGTAGGCCACGTCAAACCCGCGATCCACCGCCAGCCAAAGCAGGAAATGCTGCACGCCGTAGAAGAACGCGAACAGGCCGAACATGCGGCGCAGCCGGATCAGCCAATGCCAGCCCGTGATCCGGCGCAGTGGTGTGACGGCCAGCGTCACGCACAGCATCACAAGCGTCCACGTGCCAGTGGAACGGGTCACGAACTCAAGCGGATTGGCGCCGAACTGCCCCGTGGCGCCGAGGTACATCAGGCGGGCAAAGGGCAGCATCGCCAGGCACCAGGCGACAACCTTGACCGCCCGCACACGCGATGGCGCGAGCATGGCGAGTCCGCCGCCCTGCTGTCGCGTGGCTCGTGCCGCGCTGGTGGCCGTCAGGTCACGCTCCGCCATCAGAAATTCTTCCTCAGATCCATGCCCTGATAGAGCGAGGCCACCTGCGCGCCATAACCGTTGAACGGCAGCGTCTTGCGCTTCGGCGCAAACAGCGCCGAGAAGCCGCCGCCGCCCTTGTCTTCGCCGATACGCCGCTCCGTCGCCTGACTCCAGCGCGGATGGTCCACGTCCGGATTCACGTTCGAATAGAAGCCATACTCGTTCGGCGCGGCGATGTTCCAGCTCGTCGGCGGCTGCTTGTCGGTGAAGCGGATCTTCACGATCGACTTCGCGCTCTTGAAGCCGTACTTCCACGGCAGCACCATGCGCACCGGGGCGCCATTCTGGTTCGGCAGCACTTCACCGTAGAGCCCGAACGTCAGCAGCGCGAGCGGATGCATGGCCTCGTCCATGCGAAGGCCTTCGCTGTAGGGCCAGTCCAGCACGCCGCTGCTGATGCCCGGCATCTGCTTCTTGTCGGCAAGCGTGATGAACTGGACGAACTTCGCGCCAGGCTGCGGTTCGACGCGGCGGATCAGCTCCGCCAGCGGATAGCCGATCCAAGGGATCACCATCGACCATCCTTCCACGCAGCGCAGCCGGTAGACGCGCTCCTCCATCGGCGCGAGCTTCAGCAGTTCGTCGAGGTCATAGGCCTTTGGCCGCTTCACCAGCCCCTCCACGGCAACCTGCCACGGGCGCGGCCGCAGCGTGGCCGCGTACCGGGCGGGGTCGGACTTGTCGGTGCCGAACTCGTAGAAATTGTTGTAGGTGGTGACGTCCTCATACGGTGTGCGCTTGTCCGTCACCACGTACGCGTTGTTTGGGGTGGCCGCCAACCGGGGAAGCTTGCCCGGGGTGCCCTGCGCGAATGCCTGCCGCGCGAACCACGGCGTTGCCAGGCTGCCTGCGGCACCGGCCGCGGCCATTGCCAGCAGCCGCCGCCGCGTGGCGAACACGTGTTGGGGGGTGATTTCCGATGCGGCGATATCGTCACCGCGCAGCCATTTCGGGGCAGGAATCAGCATGATGGGGATGGACCTTGGTGGTGCTTGCAGGATTCGACAGCAAGTGTGGCCGCAAAGTTGGTCAGGAAGTTGGCCGGATAGTGCGTCGGCTCGATCATCCCCGCTGGTATTGCTGATAGACCGCATGCGCCAGCGCCAGCAGACGCTCGCGGTCCAGCGGGCCGGCCAGCGCGAATCCCAGGTTACGGTCGACCCAATAGAATGCCATGGCATTCGGCCCGGCGGGCGGACCACCCTGCCCCGGCACCAGCCGTTCCAGCCGGAACGCCGTGTCGGGCGTACCCTGCGCCATGCAGCGCAGCTGCAGCGACAGACGCATGCCGTCGTCGTTCTCGTACATCAGGATGGCCATCGGCCCGCCTTCTGCCACGCCAAGCCGCCCACCGATCAGGTGAAAGCCCTGGGCGCGCAGGTCCGGCACCTGCAGCGGGGCCCCGAGCCGCTTCGACAGCCAGGCCACCATGTGTGCCTCATCGCTGGCAGGCACCTCGACCACGTGGCGCACCTCAGGCGCATAGACGACATGGCTGGCCAGTGCATCGCGGGCAAAACGTTCGACCGGCGCTACGCCGCCCAGATCGGCATCGAAGCGGCCACGCGCCATCCAGCCGCTCGCCCCGCCGATGATGAACGTGGAGACACTGGCCGCCAGCGCCAGCGCCAACGGCCAGCCCGGACGGCGTGACTTGGGGCGTGCAGTGCCTTCGCGCAACCCGCGCGGTAGTGCGGCAAGCGGTACGGCCTCCTTGAGCACACTATTAAGCGAGGCGTGCAGCGCCGCCGTTTGCCGCCGCCAGGCCTCGACCTTGCGCGCGGCTTCCGGGTCTGCGGCCAGGAAGGCTTCGACTTCGGCGCGGCGCGGGCCGCTCAACTGGCCATCCGCATAAGCATGGAGGTCGGCTTCGCCGACAGGGGTCGGGGTCACCATCATTTCACTCGCTGCAGCGCGGTTGGCGCCGCCGCGCCCTCGGGGCCGCCGTCGAGCAGGCGACGCATGTGTTCGCGCGCACGGGCAAGCCGTGACATTACCGTACCGATCGGCACCTCGAGCACCTGGGCCGCCTCGGCATAGGAAAACTGTTCCAGACTCACTAGCAGCAACACCGCGCGCTGCGCTTCCGGCAGCTTGCCCAACGCCTGCAGCAGATCGCGGCGCAGGCCAGGATCCGCGTCATGTGCAGCCACGTCGGGAAGGGTATCGGTAGCGGTCACGATGTCACTCTTGCGCAGATGGTTCAGGCGCAGACGGTGCATTAGCGTCAGCAGCCATGGCAGCAGCCCGTCGGCACCGTCACCCCAGAGCGCCCCGGGGCGCAGGCGGAAGCGCCAGCGATAGCGCAGGGCACGCTCGAGCGTGTCCTGCACGAGGTCGTCGGCCAGCGTGGCGTCGCCGGTCAGGCCGCGCGCGTGGCGCCGCAAGCGCGGCGCCAGCACCACCAACTGGCGTTCAAACGGTTCCATGCCGGGGCTTCCGCTCTACCGCAAGGGGCTCAAGGCGTCGCCACGTGCCAGACGCTGTTGAAGTTGTCGCCACCACGATCACCCTGCCTTGCGTCCTTGGCAAAGCGGTAAAGCGGCTTGCCCTTGTAGGCCCACTGGCGGGTGCCATCGTCACGCGTGATGATCGAGTAGTCGCCCGAGCCGCTCTTGCCCGGTTCGGCCAGCAGCGGCGGCCAGTTGGTCGAGCACATGCCGTTGCATACGCTCTTGCCGCCATTGGCCGGATCACGATCGAACGTGTACAGCGTCAGGCCCTGCGGATCGGTCAGCGCACCGTTGGTGACCTTCACGGTCGGCGGCATGTTGCCGCCGCCCATGTTCATGCCCATGCTGGAACAACCGGCCAGCAGGACAGAGGCAGCACCCATCGCAAGTGCGATCGGGCGGAGCATGGATACAGCGGTGTGACGGGAAGCCATCATGGGGTTCTCCTTCTCCAGTGCGGTGCCGACAGCCGGCGCCGTTCTCCTCCAGTAAACACCTAATGTGATGTGTTTATTCCGCGCAGCCCAAAAAAATGTGGCGCTCAACCGATGAATGTGGCGTTTAAGGTATAGGCAAGATGCCGGAGGATCGGCATTGCGTAATCTGACGAAACGTTGCCGGAGCCGTCACTGGCCGTCGGGCGAAGCCACATCAAAGGCGGATCGCAATGGCCCGAAAGCAACAAGGCCTGCCGATCGCGGCAGGCCTTGTCGTTCAGTCGAAGGCAGTGTGGGTCAGAGTTCGCCGTAGCTGTGCAGCCCGGACAGGAACATGTTGACGCCCAGGAACGCAAAGGTCGTTACCAGCAGTCCCACCAGCGCCCACCACGCGGCAACCGTGCCGCGCAGGCCCTTCATCAGGCGCATGTGCAGCCACGCTGCATAGTTGAGCCAGACGATCAGCGCCCAGGTTTCCTTCGGGTCCCAGCTCCAGTAACCGCCCCAGGCTTCGGCAGCCCACAATGCACCGAGGATCGTCGCGATCGTGAAGAACGCAAAGCCGACGGCGATGGCCTTGTACATCACGTCATCGAGCAATTCGAGCGAGGGCAGGCGCTCGGCCAGAATGCCGTGCTGCTTGAGCAGGTAGGCCACGGACACCATGGCCGCCAGCGAAAACGTGCCATAGCCGATGAAGTTTGCGGGGACATGGATCTTCATCCACCAGCTTTGCAGGGCAGGCACCAGCGGCTGAATCTCCTGCGCGTTGCGCGTGACGGTGTACCAGAGCAGGAAGCCAACCGCGGCCGACACCACCAGCATCACGAACGGCCCCAGTGCACGCGTGGCGTAGCGACGCTCGTAATACAGGTAGAACAGCGACGTGATCAACGTGAAGAGGACGAACACCTCATAGAGGTTCGAGATCGGAATATGGCCGATATCTGCGCCAATCAGGTACGACTCGTACCAGCGCACCATCAGGCCCGTGAAGCCCAGCACCACTGCTGCCCAGCAGAGCTTGCTGCCGATGCTCGCCCCCGTGGCCGACTTCGAGACAAAGCCAACCCAGTAGAACAGTGTCGAAAGGTACACAAGGGCGCTCATCCAGAGGATGGCCGACTGGCTCGACAGGAAATACTTGAGGAAGAATGCCTGCTCGGCCCGCGCCAGATCGCCGTGGTAGAGCTGGATGCCAGACAGCGACAGCACCGCAATGCCCGCCATCAGCGGGCGGACAGCCTTCCAGTGCCAGCCGAGCAGCGCGAAGGTCGGCACCGCGGCAATCAGCACCGCCTTGTCATAGACGTTCATCCAGTGACCGTAGCGCATCAATGCAAACCCGGCGCCCGCCACCAGAAACAGCGCGAAAATCCAGTCAACCGGCCCAAGCCGGCGAAGAAATGAAGGTTCGAGGTAGTCGGCCTCCAGGGCAGCCGCGTCGCGCGGCGCGTCGGGGGCTACGGCAGCCTGCCGCGGCGCCAGGCCGGAATTGGCGTGATTCACATTCGAGGACATGGCATTCCTGCTCTTCGGCGCATGGCGCCTCTGTTATATCTGCCGTGCGTCCCGCCCGCATGTCTCCGCTGGGCCGGACGCCGGTTCATGCTTTTGTACCTTTGTACTATAGCGACGACGCTTTCTTATCATGAGACGCTGATGGCCCGGTTTGCTGTGCCTCGGGCGTCATCGCGCCACCGACCGCACGGCCGATATCGTCGCGCAGTGACGTGAACTCCTTCTCGAAATCCATCGTGCGGCGCTGCGTGGACATTGCCATCAGGACGTGACTGCCACCGGGGTGTCCGGCATCGTCGGCGTGCTTGTCCTTGACCCAGATCCAGACACGCCGCTCGCGGATGTAGAACATCGAGAACACGCCCAGGACCAGCAGCAGGCACCCAAGATACACGATGTTTTTACCGGGCGCACGGGTCATCTGGAACACGCTTGCCTGGACCTGCTGGAAGTCGTCAAGCTGCAGGAATACCGGCGCTTCATAGAAGAAACTGTCCGACAGCGCGTTGATGGCCTGCTGGAGAAACACGCCGCTCTTCGCATCGTTCGGGATGGCAGGCAGCTTGTCCTGCTCGCGCGCCAGTTGCCACAGTTCCCACATGGAGCCATTGAGAATCTTCAGCAGCACGTCGGCGGCCTTTTGCTGATCGGCCTGGGGCACGGACTTCTCCAGGAATGCCGCGATGGCCGTGAAGCCGCCCGGAGGCGCGTCGGCCGACATGCGTGTGGCGCCGGCAAACAGATCCATCGCCCGCATGGCGCTTTCGGCAAGCTGCTTGCGCAGGTCCGCCTTGTCAGCCCCCGGCATGGAGATCTCGGCAAAGCGGCGTGCCGCCTCGCCACGCATTGCCTTGTCCTGCAGCGCCGCGCGCAGGCGCATCCAGTCAGCTACGCTGTTCTGGTCGTCAGCCGGGATACGCAGATAGCGGAACGGCTCATTCGGCGATTCGCGCATGCCGGCCAGGAACACGGACTGACCATCAAGCTGCACGGGCACCATGTAGTTGTTGAACTCGCGCGCCTGACCGTTGCGGTCACGCAGCTTGTACTGCACCGACGGCCCCACATTGCGCAGGTTCTTGTCCTTGTCCAGGCTCGCTGCGGCGCCGAGGTGCTGTTCGAGCGCTCCCAGCGACGACTTGCGCGCCACGCCACGCACATCGGCCTTGCCCGAGGCGTCGGTAACGGTCTCGACGTTCATCAACCGGAAATCGCTGAACTCGACGGTCAGCCCGTCCTTGTCGGCACCGGTTCCAGTGCCGGCGAGCGGTGCATTGCCGCCAACCGTGCCCGCGAACGGGAACGTGGCGTGCGCTGCGCCGGTCATCGGATAGCCAACGAACTTCAGCCGCGAACCGCCGTCTTCGAAGCTTGACTGGTAGATGGCAACGCCGTCGACGACCAGCGGTTCGTTGACCTTGATAGTCGCTTCGGTTTTCTTGCCGGTGGCGCGATCCGTCACGACGACGTCGGAGGCGAACAGCTTGGGCATGCCCGTCGAGTAGAAGTCCACCGTGAACTTCTTGAGCATGATGCTGAACGGCAGGTCCTGCACCAGCGCGCCATCGGCAATGTTGAGGATGGCAGTCGACACGGTCGCGCCCTCGGGTACAAACGCGTTGCCACGGAAGCCCGGGTTGCCAGGCGAGAGCCGGTGCTGCGCGGGAATCTCGCTGATGATGGCGTTGCCGTCGATCGGCGTCTTGCCGCCGAACCACATCTGCGCGCGGATCAGCATATCGCCGTCAAGCAGGCCGCCAAGGCAGATCACGACAATGGCGGTGTGGGCAAGGATGTAGCCGAGCTTGTTCGCCGCACCGGCCTTTGCGGCCAGCAGCGTCGCGCCATCATGCTCGACTGGCTTGACGCGATAGCCGCGATTGCGCAGCAACGCGTCCAGCCGGCCGATGGCCTCGGTGCGACTGCGCGAGGCATCGTATTCGCCGCGATGATGGAACGCGCGCAGGCTGCGCTCGCGAACGTGGTCCTTCCACGAACGCATCTCGACGATCATTTTCGGCCCGTTGCGCGCGATGCAAAGCGACGTCGAGACAACGAGGAAAGCCAGGATCAGCAGGAACCACCACGAGCTGTACACCTTCTGCAGCGACAGCGCATGGAAAAGGTCCGCCCAGAACGGCCCGAACTGGTTGACGTAATTCGGGTACGGCTCATTCTGCTTGAGCACCGTGCCGATGATGCTGGAGATGGCAATCACCGTCAGCAGCGTGATGGCGAAACGCATCGAGGACAGCAGCTCGACGCCGTCGCGCAGCACGCGGTGATGAGTCCTCAGGTGCAATCCTGAAGTGGATGGGGTCGACATGTGCGGTAATGCCTGAAAGCCGGTTTGATGCGGAAAGTGACGCCGATCCCGGCGCCGAAAACAAAAAAGGGTGGACGTGCTTTGGCAAGCAGGCCACCCTCTTCGATTGATGCCGGCACAACGGGTTCATCCCCTGCGGGGATACCCTGCCATGCCAGCCAGGTACGACTTAACGGACGCCAGCGACGTAATCCGCGACCGCCTTGATCTCGGCATCCGACATCCTGGCGGTAATCGTGCTCATGACCGAATTGTTCTTGCGGGTGCCCTGGCGGAACGCCACCAGTTGCGCTTCGGTGTATTCGGAGAACTGGCCTCCAATACGCGGATATTGCGCCGGAATGCCGGCACCAGTCGGGCCATGGCATCCTGCGCAGGCCGGCACGCCCTTGGCGGCGATACCTCCGCGATAGATCTTCTGGCCTTCCTCGATCGTATCCTTGTTCTTCGCCGTGGCAGGCTTGATCTGCTGCTTGGCAAGGTAGGCGCCGATGTCCTTCATTTCCTGATCGGTCAGGGCGGACGCATACGGCGTCATGATGGCGTTGTTACGATCCTTCGCCTTGAAGTCGGTCAGTTGCTTGTGTACGTAGCCCGCCTGCTGGCCAGCCAGCTTGGGGTTGGTGGCTGCGGCACTGTTTCCGGCGGCACCGTGGCAGGAGAGGCAAGCGGGAACATTGCGATCAGGTGCGCCTTGCGAATAAAGTGTCTCGCCCTTGGAGGGATCTGCCTTGGCGGCGGCCTGCTCTGCGGCAGATGCCAGTCCACTCATGGCAGCCATTGGAACGGCCAATGCCATGACACCCAGAAGTTTCGCAATGCGGTTCATTCGTACACCTTGTCAGAATTGTTATGAACACCGTAATGCACGCCGATCGTCCCTTGCCAGGCGGTGAGGAAGCGCCAATTTGGGGGCAGGGGCTGACCGGGATACGCAATGCTGCAACTGACCGGGACATTCTTCCGGGCAATTTAAAGCATCGCCGATGACATCGCGCAAGGATGCCACACGTCACCCGCTCAGGAGACCGTAAACCGGGTTATTGTACAATAAATCGCTTTCCGGATTGACTTAGATCAGTCTCTGTGTCGACGTCCGCATTGCACTTTGTATTAGGCTTTCGCCGCGTCGTCCGCCTCAACGTTCTCTTGTATGTCCCTTCTACACCAGGCCCGCTTCTTTACAACCGTCAACCACCTGCGCGACCTGCCTGCCACGGCGGTCCCCGAGGTAGCGTTCGCCGGACGCTCCAATGCCGGCAAGTCGACGGCCATCAACACACTGTGCAACCAGAAGCGCCTGGCATTCTCCTCGCGCACACCAGGCCGCACGCAGCATATCAACTACTTTACGGTGGCGCCGGTCAAGGCACCGGACCCAATCGGTTTTCTGGTGGACCTGCCGGGCTATGGCTACGCGGAAGTCTCGGGCAGCGCCAAGTTTCACTGGCAAGGCCTGCTATCCGACTACGTGCAGACGCGACCACAGTTGTCCGGGCTGATTCTGATGATGGACGCGCGCCGCCCATTTACGGAACTGGATTGCCAGATGGTCGAGTGGTTCCTGCCCACGGGCAAGCCGATTCACATATTGCTGACCAAGGCCGACAAGCTCACTACCAGCGAGAACGCCAAAGCGCTGCGCGCAACGCGCCAGATGCTGGCTGACTACGCGGAACAGATGGAAGATCCGCCGGCCCTGACTGCGCAACTGTTCTCGAGTCTCAAGCGACGCGGAATCGAGGAGGCGCAGCGCGTGGTGGCCGGTTGGCTGGCATTGCCGGAGGCGCAGCCCGCCGTTTCCGCCACGGATGCGCCCGACGCCCCACAGGGCTGAATTGGCGCGCTACCGCTCTCCCCAAAAAAAACCCCGTTGCGAACAACGGGGATGAACTTTCCCGCCGATTCAGGGCGGGTACCCGCTCAGGGAGGAGTAGCGGGGGACATCCGCGCTGCGCGAAGCAACACAAGGTGTCCGCGAGTATGATGGCGGGCACGCGCAAAAGTTCTTTTTTCTTTCGGCGTACTTCAGATGTTCGCTGCCGCATGGGTCTTGCGGTGGCGTGCGCCGCGCATCCGTCCACGACTCTCCCAAGATTCAGCCATGTCCACGTTCCCCGAGTACCGTCCCCGCCGCATGCGTCGCGATGACTTCTCGCGCCGCATGATGCGCGAGAATCGCCTGTCACCCGATAACCTGATCTATCCGGTGTTTATTCTGGATGGTCAGAATCAGCGTCAGGCCGTGGCATCGATGCCGGGTGTGGAGCGTGTCTCGGTGGACCTGCTGATGCCGGTTGCCGAAGACTGCGTGAAGTTGGGGATTCCTGTCATTGCGCTGTTCCCCGTGATCGATCCATCGTTGAAGACACCGGACGGCATCGAGGCTACGAATGCCGATGGCCTGGTGCCGCGCGCCGTGCGCGCGCTGAAGGACCGCTTCCCCGAACTGGGTGTACTGACCGACGTGGCGCTCGATCCGTATACGAGCCACGGCCAGGACGGAGTGCTCGACGAGAACGGCTACGTCATCAATGACGTGACCGTCGAGATTCTCGTCAAGCAGGCGCTTGTCCAGGCCGAATCTGGCGTCGACATCGTTGCGCCGTCGGACATGATGGACGGCCGCATTGGTGCCGTACGCACCGCGCTCGAAGACGCCGGCCACATTCACACCCGCATCATGGCCTACTCGGCCAAGTACGCATCGGCGTTCTACGGCCCGTTCCGTGATGCTGTGGGCTCCGCCGCCAATCTGGGCAAGGGCAACAAGATGACCTACCAGATGGACCCGGCGAATACCGACGAGGCGCTGCGTGAGGTCGCACAGGACATCATGGAAGGCGCCGACATGGTCATGGTGAAGCCGGGCATGCCGTATCTCGACATCGTGCGTCGCGTGAAGGACGAGTTCCGCTTCCCGACGTATGTGTACCAGGTCAGCGGCGAGTACGCGATGCTCAAGGCCGCGGCGCAGAACGGCTGGCTCGATCACGACAAGGTCATGATGGAATCCCTGTTGGCGTTCCGCCGCGCCGGCGCCGATGGCATCCTGACCTATTTCGCGCGCGATGCCGCACGCCTGCTGAAAGCCTGATCACGGATGGACCTGCCCGGCCAGCGCCGGGCTTCTCGGCCAGCCAGGTCTATACGATTGAACCGCTCGACACCACGGGCGCGTTACTCACCGGGAACGCTTCCGCGCGGCAGCGTGGTAGCCGCAACAAGTGGCTGCCGGGGCCTGGGGCGCTGGCTGGACCGTTAGCCGGCGCACCGTACTCAGGTCTGCGGTTGCGGCCCTAACGCTCGCTCCAGGCTATCGAGGAAGCGGGGCGCCGATTGATAGCCGATCACGCGCACGGGACGCTCCCGGCCATCCTTGTCGAACAGGATGATGCCCGGCGGGCCGAACAGCCCGAAGCGCTTGAGCAGCGCCCGATCGTCGGCATTGTTTGCAGTCACATCGGCTTGCAACAACACGACGTTGGCGAGCCGCGCGCTGACCTTCACGTCAGGGAACGTCAGCTTCTCCATTTCCTTGCAGCTCACGCACCAGTCGGCGTAGAAGTCCAGCAAGACCGGGCGCCCTTCCGCCGCAGCCCGAGCGACGCGTGCGTCAAGCTCGGCAATGCTGCGCACTCGTTCGAAGCGGATCCCTTCAGCGCGCGGCAAAGCTGCACCGATGGACGAAGTACTTGCCAGGTGCGATAACGGTTGCAGGGGATCCCTTCCACCCGATGCCACGCCAACAATCTGGATTCCACCGGCGAGCGCCGCCAGCAAGCCAAGGCCCTTGCCGAGCCGGGACAGCCCTCGCGGATCGGGGCCAAGTGCGTCGAACGCGCCGAGGTACACGGCCGCCACAAGCAGCAGTGCTGCCCAGGCCAGCATGACAACCCATGCAGGCAATACTGGCGTCACCATCCAGATCGCCACTCCGATGAGCAGGAAGCCGAAAAAGCGCTTGGTTGTCTCCATCCACTTGCCGGCCCGCGGAAGCAGATTGCCTGCCCCAACGCCCACCAGCAGCAGCGGAACGCCCATTCCAAGTGCCATCGCCAACAGGGCCGCACCACCAGTCAACGCGTCTCCGGTCTGCGCGATGTAGGCCAGCGCCCCAGCCAATGGCGCCGTGACGCACGGGCCCACGATCAGCGCCGAGATCGCACCCATCGCTGCGGCGCCGACCACCTGCCCACTCTCGTGGCGGCTTGACGATTCGGTCAACCGGGCTTGCCAGCGGTGCGGCATCTGAAGCTCGTAGAGGCCAAACATCGACATGGCCAGCGCGACCATCATCAATGCGAAAGTCCCGAGCACCCATGGAGTCTGCAGTGCAGCGGCAAGCCCTTCTCCGGCCAGACCCGCCGCGACGCCCACAGCCGTGTAGACCACGGCCATGCCGAGCACATAGGCCAGGGACACGACAAAGGCTCGCCAGCGCGTGACATGCTCGCCCACAACGATCGACGACAGAATCGGGACCATCGGCAGAACGCATGGCGTGAACGTCAACAGCAATCCGAGGCCGAAGAACAGCGCGCCGATCAGCGCGAGGTTGCGGCTGGCCAGCGCACCGGCAATGCGATCGCTGTCGTCAGCAAGACTTGTGGCACGGCCAGATTGCGCACTGCCCGTGTTCGCACCAGGACCGGCTGTGGCCGGTGCCTGGGCCGGCGCCTGCGCCTCCGGTGTGGACTGGCCAGGCGCGCTACGGTCTCCGAACAGGTTCGAGAGCGCAGAGCCGCCCACCTTGTAGACGCTCTCCATCGGTGGATAGCAGAGACCCTTGTCAGCGCACCCCTGCGACGTCACGACCAGCGACCACTTGCCATCGGCCGGCGCCTCGTCGACGGGTACCTTGATCACGACGGCGCGGCGATAAGTCTCCATGTCCTTACCGAAGGTCTCATCGAAATGCACGTTGCCCTGCGGCATATCCGGCTTGCCGAGCTTCACACCTGCCGGCTTGGCTGCAAAGGCAAACCGCTCACGGTACAGGTAGTAGCCGTCGGCCACGTCGAAGCGGACTTCGACAGTCTTTGGATCGATCTGCCTGGCTGCGAAACGAAATGCCTGCTCAGGAGGAAGGAAGTCCTCCGCGGCTGCAGCGTGCGCATTGGCCCAGAGGAACAGGCATGCCAATGCAGTCAGCCAGACTGTGGCGATATGCCACAGCCTGCTTTCGCGTGCTGGACCCGCTTTCCAAGCCGTTTCGATGCTGTTGCCCGTCATTGCCATGTGTCTTTGTTCCGATACTTGCACGGCTTCAGCCGTTTTTCTTGGTACCCGTCGCTTCGTTCTGCACCCATGTCAGGTACGCAGGCAAGCCAGTTGCCAGCGGCCACGCGATGAGTTCTGGAACATCATACGGATGCTCGGCGCGGATTACCGCTTCCAGCGCTGCATACTGGCGCCGGGTGGTCTTCATCAGCAGCGGCCATTCCTGCGCCTGCTCAAGCTTGCCTTGCCACCAGTACTCGGACTGGCAAGGCGCAAGGCGGTTCACACAGGCCGCCACACGTGCTTCGAGCACGGCCCTGGCCACCTTGATCGCGGAGGCCTCGTCCGGCAGGTTTGTCATCGCCACCAGCACCGACTCTAGCGAGTCTGCCGCCTGGGGGACAGGAGAGAATTCTGAATCGGTCATGTCATGACGGGAGCACAAAACAAAAGAGCCAGGCAGAAGCCTGGCTCGATTGTAGTGCGGTGTCCGTTAGCCCGTCAGTGTGCGACGGGCGCGGCCATCACTTATTCCGCAGCTTCTTCAGCCGGGGCTTCGGTGACTTCCGGACGATCCACCAGTTCGACCAGCGCCATCGGCGCGTTGTCGCCCTGACGGAAACCGAACTTCAGGATGCGGGTGTAGCCGCCCGGACGGGTGGCGTAGCGCGGACCCAGTTCGGTGAACAGCTTGGTAACCATGTCGCGGTCGCGCAGACGGGCGAAAGCCAGACGACGGTTGGCAACGGTGTCCTTCTTGGCCAGCGTGATGAGCGGCTCGACAACCTTGCGCAGTTCCTTGGCCTTGGGCACGGTGGTCTTGATCAGCTCGTGCTGGAACAGCGAGTTGGACATGTTGCGCAGCATCGCGAGACGGTGCGACGAGGTGCGGTTCAGTTTCCGCAAACCATGACGGTGACGCATGATGATTCCTTTCGATTGTAGTGTTTAACCAGCTCTTCTATCGCCTTTGCATCTTGCACGGGCGCGGGCCGGTAGTGCTTCCATGCCACAAGCGGTATGCCAGTGGCGCGTACGAAATTGCGGGGCCGTGTTGCCACAGCCCCGCAACTCCAATTACTTCTCCAGACCTGCGGGCGGCCAGTTCTCGAGCTTCATGCCGAGCGTCAGACCACGCGAAGCCAGGACTTCCTTGATCTCGTTGAGCGACTTGCGACCCAGGTTCGGGGTCTTGAGCAGTTCGTTCTCGGTACGCTGGATCAGGTCGCCGATGTAGTAGATGTTCTCGGCCTTCAGGCAGTTGGCCGAACGCACGGTCAGTTCGAGGTCGTCGACCGGACGCAGCAGGATCGGATCGATCTGCGGCGCGCGGCTCGAAGCAGCCTCGGCTGCCGATTCCGTGCCTTCCAGCGCGGCGAACACCGACAGTTGGTCAACCAGGATACGGGCCGACTGGCGAATCGCTTCCTCCGGCGAGATCACGCCGTCGGTTTCGATGTTCATCACCAGCTTGTCCAGGTCGGTACGCTGTTCCACACGCGCCGATTCCACGGCGTACGAAACGCGGCGAACCGGCGAGAACGAGGCGTCCAGCACGATGCGGCCGATTACCTTGCCGGATTCGTCGCCGAACTTGCGCACGTTGCCCGGCACGTAGCCGCGGCCTTGTTCGACCTTGATCTGCATGTCGAGCTTGCCGCCTGCGGACAGGTGAGCGATGACGTGGCCCGGGTTGATGATTTCGACATCGTGCGGCAGCTCGATATCAGCTGCCGTCACAATGCCTTCGCCATCCTTGCGCAGCGACACCGTGACTTCGTCGCGGTTGTGCAGCTTGAACACCACGCCCTTCAGATTGAGGAGCAGGTTGACGACGTCTTCTTGCACGCCGTCGATGGTGGAATACTCGTGGACCACCCCAGCGATCGTGACCTCAGTCGGGGCATAGCCGACCATCGACGACAGCAGTACGCGACGCAGGGCGTTGCCGAGCGTATGCCCGTAACCGCGCTCAAACGGCTCCATCACGACTTTGGCGTGGTGGTCGCCCAGCGGTTCGACGGCGATGATTTTTGGCTTGAGGAGTGCTGTTTGCATTAGGTTGTCCTTTTCAATACCCTCGGCTCGTTACACCGATAAGGCTGACGTTTGGAACCTGAAAAACCCATCGCACGATGGGCAATAAGCCCGGCGCGCCGCAAAGCGCGCCGGGCTGAAAGCGAAGCCTTGTATGGAAGGCAAGCGCTGAATCGTTCGATGATCGATTCGGCGATTAACGCGAATACAATTCGACGATCAGGCTTTCGTTGATGTCGCCCGAGATATCGGCGCGATCCGGAGCTTGCTTGAACGTGCCTTCGAACTTCTTGGCGTCCACTGCAACCCAGGTCGGGAAGCCCGACTGCTCGGCCAGCGACAGCGCCTCGGCGATACGCACTTGCTTCTTCGACTGCTCGCGCACCGACACCACGTCGCCTGCCTTCACCTGTGCCGACGGCACGTTCAGCGGCTGGCCGTTCACCAGGATCGCCTTGTGCGAAACCAGCTGACGCGCTTCAGCACGAGTCGAGCCAAAGCCCATGCGGTACACAACGTTGTCCAGGCGCGATTCCAGCAGCTGCAGCAGCTTTTCGCCGGTGTTGCCCTTGCGACGGTCGGCTTCAGCGAAGTAGCGACGGAACTGGCGCTCGAGCACGCCATAGATGCGCTTAACCTTCTGCTTTTCGCGCAGCTGGTTGCCGTAGTCGGACGTACGGGCGCCCGAGGTGCGGCCGTGCTGGCCCGGCTTGCTGTCCAGCTTGCACTTGTCAGCCAGCGAGCGACGGGCGCTCTTCAGGAACAGATCGGTGCCTTCGCGGCGGGAAAGTTTGGCCTTCGGGCCGGTATAACGTGCCACTTTGTCTTCCTTTGATCGATCACGGCGCCATCAGGACGCGCCGCGAGTCCGTCACCGCTTGTGACGGACGGTGGGCTTATGGTTCTTCATCCGCTGCGGCACAGCCGCACGGACGCAACGCAAAAGCACGACAGTGCGCCCGGCTGACAAGACAAAAGCCTCATTCCCCGGACGCAAAACGAAAGCCCGCCGCAACGAATTGCAGCAGGCGAACGCGCGATACTACCACAGTCCGAAGGCGAGGGCATAACCCCTCGCTATTCTTCGGCAAGCCTGGCGCTTAGATACGGCGGCGCTTCGGCGGACGGCAGCCGTTGTGCGGCACCGGCGTCACATCTTCGATCACGGCGATCTTGATGCCCAGCGCGTTCAGCGCACGGACAGCCGATTCACGGCCGGGACCCGGGCCCTTGATACGCACTTCCAGGTTCTTGATACCCTGGTCTTGCGCAACACGGCCTGCGTTCTCAGCAGCAACCTGGGCAGCGAACGGGGTCGACTTGCGCGAACCCTTGAAGCCCTGGCCACCGGCGGTCGCCCACGACAGGGCGTTGCCCTGACGGTCGGTGATCGTGATGATGGTGTTGTTGAACGAAGCGTGGACGTGCGCGATGCCGTCGGCAACGTTCTTCTTGACCTTCTTACGCGCGCGCTGGGCGGCGTTATTCGGACCTTTTGCCATTCGTTTCTTCCTATGCCTTCGGCTTTACTTCTTCAGTGCCACGCCGGCCTTGCGCGGACCCTTGCGGGTACGGGCGTTGGTGCGGGTACGCTGACCGCGCATCGGCAGACCCTTGCGGTGACGCATGCCACGATAGCAACCAAGGTCCATCAGACGCTTGATGTTCATCGTGGTTTCACGACGCAGGTCACCCTCGACCGTGACCTTGCCAACTTCGTCACGAAGCTTTTCCAGGTCGGCGTCGGTCAGATCCTTGACCTTCTTGTCAAACGGTACACCGGTGGCCTCGCAAATCTTGCGGGCGCGCGAGCGGCCGACACCGTAAATAGCCGTCAGGCCGATTTCGGTGTGCTTGTGGTTCGGGATGTTAACCCCTGCGATACGTGCCATTCGTCAATCCTCTTTCCGATTAGCCTTGGCGTTGCTTGTGGCGGGGATCCGACGAGCAGATCACGCGCACGACACCGTTGCGCTTGATGATTTTGCAGTTGCGGCAAATGCGCTTAACAGAAGCCAGCACTTTCATGATTTTCCTCTTCCTTCAATTCCTGTTCGCTTCACTTCGTCCGGAAGACGATGCGTGCGCGTGACAGATCATATGGGGTCAGCTCGACAGTCACCTTGTCACCCGGAAGAATCCGGATGTAGTTCATTCGCATCTTGCCGGAGATATGGCCCAGTACTACGTGGCCGTTCTCAAGCTTGATACGGAACGTCGCGTTGGGGAGATTTTCCAGGACCTCCCCGTGCATCTGGATGACGTCGTCTTTTGCCATACCTGAGCCTGTCCCGACCTACCATTTTTAACGCAAGGTCAGGTTACCCTTGAAATTCGCCTTCTTCAGCAGCGACTCATACTGCTGCGACATGACATAGGACTGTACCTGCGCCATGAAGTCCATCGTGACGACCACGATGATCAGCAGCGAGGTTCCGCCGAAATAAAACGGAACGTTCCAGCGCAGCACCAGGAATTCCGGCAACAGGCAGACCAGTGTGATGTAAATCGCACCAGCCAGCGTCAGGCGCACCAGGATCTTGTCGATATAGCGCGTCGTTTGCTCGCCCGGACGGATGCCCGGAATGAAGGCACCACTCTTTTTCAGGTTATCCGCCACTTCCCGGCTGTTGTACACCAGAGCCGTATAGAAGAAGCAGAAGAAAACAATCGCAGTCGCATACAGCAGGATGTACACCGGCTGACCCGGCGACAGCGTGGCAGCCAGGTCCTTGATGAACCGACCTACCGCACTCGTCGAGTCCGACGTGAACCAGCCTGCAATCGTCGCCGGGAACAGAATGATCGACGATGCAAAGATCGGCGGAATCACCCCTGCCATGTTCAGCTTCAGCGGCAGGTGCGACGACTGACCGCCGTACACCTTGTTGCCGACCTGACGCTTGGCATAGTTCACCAGGATCTTGCGCTGGCCGCGCTCGATAAACACCACGGCGAAGGTCACACCAGCAATGATCGCCACGATCATGATCGCCGCGATGATGCTCATGGAACCCGTGCGGACCAGTTCGAACAGTCCGCCGATCGCGTTGGGCAGGCCCGCCGCGATACCGCCAAAGATGATGATCGAGATGCCGTTGCCCAGACCACGCTCGGTGATCTGCTCACCCAGCCACATCAGGAACATCGTGCCGGTTACCAGCGTGATCACGGCCGTGGCCCGGAACATCAGACCAGGATCGAGCACGAGGCCCGGCTGCGATTCCAGCGCAACCGCAATCGACAGCGCCTGGAACGTGGCCAGAACCACGGTGCCGTAGCGCGTGTACTGCGTAATCTTGCGTTGCCCTGCCTGCCCTTCCTTCTTCAGCGACTCCAGCTGCGGCAGCACGATCGTCAGCAACTGCATGATGATCGACGCCGAGATGTACGGCATGATGCCGAGCGCGAAGACGGTAAAGCGCGACAGCGCACCGCCCGAGAACAGGTTGAACATCCCGAGGATGCCACCCGACTGAGACTGGAAAAGCTTCGCAAGCTGGTCCGGATCGATCCCCGGCACCGGAATATGTGCACCGATGCGGTAAACGATCAGGGCCAGCACCAGGAACATCAGCCGGCGCTTGAGATCGCCGTACTTCGCCGTGTTCCTGGCTTGCGCGCTTGCATTGGGTTTCGCCGTGGCCAAACGATGCTCCGACTGTGACTTCGCCTATGCTGCGAATGCTACTGCGTAATTACGCTGCGATCTGGCCGCCAGCGGCTTCGATCGCAGCCTTGGCGCCAGCGGTGGCGCCCAGACCCTTGATCGTCACCTTGCGGGTCAGCTCACCGGCCTTGATGACCTTTGCGCTCTTGACCAGCTCGCCCACCAGGCCAGCTTGCTTCAGGACCAGCAGGTCCACTTCAGCAGCTTCCAGGCGTTCGATGTCACGCAGGGTCACTTCAGCGGTGAAGGCCTTGGTCAGCGAGGTGAAACCACGCTTCGGCAGGCGACGATACAGCGGCATTTGACCGCCTTCGAAACCCACCTTGTGGAAGCCGCCCGAACGCGACTTCTGACCCTTGTGACCGCGACCAGCCGTCTTGCCCAGGCCGGAGCCGATACCGCGGCCGACGCGACGCTTGGCGTGCTTCGAACCGTCAGCCGGTTTCAGGTTGTTCAGTTGCATGTTGCTCTCCAAGTCCCGATCAGGCCAGAACCTTGACCAGGTACGAGACCTTGTTGATCATGCCGCGCACGGCGGGCGTGTCCTGCAGCTCCGAAACGGAGTTCAGACGACGCAGGCCCAGACCACGAACGGTGGCGCGATGATCCTCGCGCGTGCCGATCAGGCTGCGCACGAGTTGCACTTTTACGGTTTTCTGCGACATTTCGTTCACCTTAGCCGAGGATGTCTTCGACCGACTTGCCACGCTTGGCGGCGATTTCCGCCGGCGTGCTCATCTTGGCCAGACCATCGAGGGTGGCGCGAACCATGTTGTAAGGGTTCGTCGAACCGTGCGACTTGGTCACCACGTTCGTCACACCCATCACTTCGAAGATTGCGCGCATCGGGCCGCCGGCGATCACGCCGGTACCTTCCTTGGCGGGCATCATCAGGACCTTGGCGGCGCCGTGACGACCAACGACTTCATGTTGCAGCGTGCCGTTCTTCAGCGCGACCTTGACCATCTTGCGACGGGCTTCGTCCATTGCCTTCTGCACGGCCACCGGAACTTCCTTGGCCTTGCCCTTGCCCATGCCGATGCGGCCATCGCCGTCACCCACCACGGTCAGCGCAGCGAAACCGAGGATACGGCCACCCTTCACCACCTTGGTGACACGGTTGACCGAGATCATCTTCTCGCGGAGGCCGTCGTCGCGTTCGTCCTGTTGGACTTTTGCTTGCATCTTTGCCATGACGTATCTCTCTGTGAGCGCTTAGAACTTGAGGCCGGCTTCGCGCGCAGCGTCAGCCAGGGCCTTCACGCGGCCGTGGAAGCGGAAGCCAGCGCGATCGAACGCGACGGTTTCCACGCCGGCAGCCTTTGCCTTCTCGGCAACGCGCTTGCCCACCACGGTGGCGGCAGCGACGGTAGCGCCGTTGCCATTCAGTTCCTTGCGCACTTCTGCCTCGGCGGTCGAAGCCGAAGCCAGCACTTGCGTGCCGCACGGCGAGTACACCTGAGCGTAAATATGCGTATTCGTACGGAACACGGTCAGACGATTGACTTTCAGTTCCGCGATTTTGGCGCGGGTCTGACGTGCACGGCGCAAACGAGCGTCTTTCTTGTTCATCATTGCACCCCTTACTTCTTCTTGGTTTCCTTCAGGATGACACGCTCGTCGGCGTAGCGAACACCCTTGCCCTTATAGGGCTCAGGCGGACGGTACGCGCGAACTTCCGCGGCAACCTGACCGACTTTCTGCTTGTCCGCACCCTTGATGATGATCTCGGTCTGCGTCGGCGTTTCCGCCTTCACGCCTTCCGGCATCTCATGGATCACGTCGTGCGAGAAACCAAGCTGGAGCTTCAGCGCAGCGCCTTGCAGTTGAGCGCGGTAACCCACGCCAACCAGCGTCAGCTTGCGCTCGAAACCGGTGGTCACGCCCTTGACCATGTTGGCCGCCAGGGCGCGCATGGTGCCTTGCAGGGCGTTTGCTTCACGCGATTCGTCAGCCGGGGCGAACGTCAGCGTGCCGTCGGCAACATTGACCTTGACCAGGTTGTGAATCGGCTGAGTCAGCGTACCAAGCGGGCCCTTCACGGAGAGCACGCCAGCCGCCACGTTCACTTCTGCGCCTTTCGGCAGCGCGATGGGAGCCTTACCTACACGGGACATGTTTGCTCCTTACGCGACGTAGCAGAGAACTTCACCGCCCACGCCAGTGGCACGTGCCTTGCGGTCGGTCATCAGACCCTGCGGGGTCGAGATGATCGCCACACCCAGGCCGTTCATCACTTGGGGGATGTCGCTGCGGCCCTTGTACACGCGCAGGCCGGGCTTCGAGACGCGCTCAATGCGCTCGATGACCGGACGGCCGGCGTAGTACTTCAGACCAATGGTCAATTGCGCCTTGCCGCCATCTTCCTGCACCGAGTAGTCGTCGACGTAGCCTTCGTCCTTGAGGACCTTGGCGATCGCAACCTTCAGTTTCGACGAGGGCATGACCACCGACGCCTTCTGCACGCCCTGGGCGTTGCGGATGCGCGTCAGCATATCGGCGATAGGATCGCTCATGCTCATACTGTTTCTCCTGTAGCCTGTGCGTAATTACCAGCTGGCTTTCGTCAGACCCGGGATTTCGCCCTTGAAGGCGATTTCGCGGATCTTGTTACGCGCCAGGCCAAACTTGCGGAAGGTACCGCGGGGACGACCGGTGATCGCGCAGCGGTTACGCTGGCGGGTCGGGTTAGCGTTGCGCGGGAGCTTTTGCAGCTCGAGGCGCGCCAGATAACGCTCTTCTTCCGACTTTTCTTGGTCGTCAATAATGGCCTTGAGGTTTGCGCGCTTGTCGGCGTACTTCGCCACGAGCTTTGCGCGCTTCTTCTCACGTTCAATCAGAGCCAGTTTAGCCACGGTTACCCCTTAATTACGGAACGGGAACTTGAACGCGTTCAGGAGAGCCTTGGCTTCCTCGTCGTTCTTAGCCGTCGTCGTGATGCTGATGTTCAGACCACGCAGTGCGTCGATCTTGTCGTACTCGATTTCGGGGAAAATGATCTGCTCTTTCACACCGATGTTGTAGTTGCCACGACCGTCGAACGAACGGCCCGACACACCACGGAAGTCACGCACGCGCGGCAGTGCCACGGTCACGAAACGATCGAGGAATTCGAACATACGCTCACCGCGCAGGGTCACCATCGCACCGATGGGGTAGCCCTGACGGATCTTGAAGCCGGCGATGGCCTTCTTGGCCTTCGTCACCACGGGCTTCTGACCAGCAATCTTGGTCAGGTCGCCAACGGCCAGTTCAATGACCTTCTTGTCATTGATCGCTTCGCCCAGACCCATGTTCAGCGTGATCTTGGTGAAGCGCGGCACTTCCATGACCGACTTGTAGCCGAACTGCTTCATCAGCGCCGGCACAACTTGTTCTTTGTAAAACTCTTGCAGACGTGCTGTCATGCTCAACTCCTATCTGTGCCCAGAATCAAGCGGCCAGTACGGCACCGGTCGTCTTCAGCACGCGCACGCGCTTGCCTTCTTCGACCTTGATACCGATGCGCGACGGCTTGCCATTGGCATCTACGAGCGCAACGTTGGAAATATGCAGCGGCATCAGCTTGTCGACCACACCGCCGGTCGTGCCCAGCATCGGGTTCGGGCGAGCGTGCTTCTTGGCAACGTTCACGCCTTCAACCACGACCTTGTCACCCTGCACTGCTTGCACCGTACCGCGCTTGCCCTTGTCCTTGCCGGTCAGCACGATAACTTCGTCGCCTTTGCGAATCTTGTTCATGGCGGCTCCTTACAGCACTTCCGGAGCGAGCGACACGATCTTCATGAAGCGCTCGGTACGGAGTTCACGAGTCACCGGCCCGAAGATACGGGTGCCGATCGGCTCGAGCTTGTTGTTCAGCAGGACAGCGGCGTTGCTGTCGAACTTGACGAGCGAACCGTCAGCGCGGCGCACGCCCTTGGCGGTACGCACGACGACTGCGTTGTAGATGTCGCCCTTCTTCACGCGACCGCGCGGCGCTGCGTCCTTCACGGTCACTTTGATGATGTCGCCCACGCTCGCATAGCGGCGCTTGGACCCACCCAGTACCTTGATGCACAGCACTTCGCGCGCACCAGTGTTATCGGCCACTTCGAGCCGGCTTTCTGTCTGAATCATGGTGTTATCTTCCCAACTTAATCGGCCAGACCTTCTGATGTGAAGCCTGCCGGTCAGTCTTGGTCCCGTCGGTACCTGGCATTGCGCCCATACCGCTTGGGTTGATCAACTTGGAAGTCGGTAGTGCCTGTTACCCCGAGACTACGGGATGCCAGGCCCTGGCTCGCTCCATCGGCCCGCCCTGGTGATACTGCAAAGGCGAACGCAACAAAGCGGAAGTCCAGGATTATAGCAACACAATCCTGGACTTGCAAGTCATCAAAGCACTGTTGTACTTAGATGACGCGCGCAGCTTCTACCAGCCGGGAAACCACCCAGGACTTGGTCCGCGACAGCGGACGGGTTTCCTGGATCTCGACCTTGTCGCCTTCCTTGTACTGGTTGGCTTCGTCGTGTGCGTGGTACTTCTTCGAACGCAGCACGTACTTGCCGTACAGGGGGTGCTTGACGCGGTTTTCGATCAGGACCGTCACGGTCTTGTCCATTTTGTCGCTCACGACACGGCCCACGAGGGTCCGGCGAAGCGACGTTTCAGTCTTCGCAGCTTCAGTCATTTCGCGTTCGCCTTCTCGGTCAGCACGGTTTGCACGCGCGCGATGTCGCGGCGCACCTTCTTCAGCTGGCTGGTGTTCTGCAGCTGTTGGGTGGCCTTTTGCATGCGCAGGCTAAATTGGGCCTTCAGCAGCTCGGAGAGCTCCTGGTTCAGACCAGCGGCGTCCTTGCCGCGCAGTTCGGATGCTTTCATCCCTAACTCTCCTTACGTACCGACCTGACGCACCACGAAATTCGTGGCGATCGGCAGCTTGGCGGCCGCGAGGCGGAACGCCTCACGCGCCAGCTCTTCGCTCACGCCATCCATTTCGTACAGCATCTTGCCCGGCTGAATTTCAGCCACGTAGTATTCCGGGTTGCCCTTACCGTTACCCATACGGACTTCGGCAGGCTTCTTCGAGATCGGCTTGTCCGGGAAAATCCGGATCCAGATGCGGCCGCCACGCTTGATGTGACGGGTCATCGCACGACGTGCCGACTCGATCTGACGAGCGGTCAGACGGCCACGGCCCATTGCCTTCAGGCCGAATTCGCCAAAAGACACGGCGTTACCACGGGTAGCCTTACCCGTGTTGCGGCCCTTCTGCTCCTTGCGATACTTCCTACGCTTCGGTTGCAGCATTGTTATTCTCCACTCTTCGTATCTGCGCCAGGCGCAGCACGACGACCAGCACCGGCACCACCGCGGCGGTTGCCAGCCGGACGGCCTTCACCTTCGCGGCGACGGCCTTCCGGACGACCCGGGCGACGACGACGGTCTTCTTGCGGCTCTTCCACCACGGGCGCGTCGTTGCGGCCCAGGTGATCACCCTTGTAGACCCACACCTTGACACCGATGATGCCGTAGGTGGTTTCGGCTTCGGAGAAGCCGTAGTCGATGTCGGCGCGCAGGGTGTGCAGGGGCACACGGCCTTCGCGGTACCACTCGGTACGTGCGATTTCGATACCGTTCAGACGGCCCGAGCTCATGATCTTGATGCCCTGGGCACCCAGACGCATGGCGTTCTGCATCGCGCGCTTCATGGCGCGACGGAACATGATGCGGCGCTCGAGCTGCTGCGTGATCGAGTCGGCGATCAGCTGCGCATCGGTTTCCGGCTTGCGGATTTCCTCGATGTTCACGTGCACGGGCACGCCCATGCGACGTTGCAGCTCGGCCTTGAGCAGTTCGATGTCCTCACCCTTCTTGCCGATCACCACGCCCGGACGCGAGCTGTAAATGGTGATACGTGCATTACGGGCCGGACGCTCGATCACAACACGGCCAACCGAAGCGTTCTTGAGCTTCTTCTTCAGAAACTCGCGAACCTCGATGTCTTCTTTCAGCATGCCGGCGAACTTCGTGTTGTTGGCGTACCAACGCGAAGCCCAGTTACGGCTGACGGCCAGACGGAAGCCAGTCGGATGAATCTTCTGTCCCATCGTGACTCCTTAGTTGCCGAGCGTCACAGTGATGTGACAAGTTTGTTTCTCGATGCGGTTGCCGCGGCCCTTCGCCCGTGCGGTGAAGCGCTTGAGCGAGGTTGCCTTGTCGACGAAGATCGATTTGACCTTCAGTTCGTCGATGTCGGCGCCTTCGTTGTGCTCGGCGTTGGCGATGGCCGATTCGACCACCTTCTTCACGATCCCGGCAGCCTTCTTCGGGCTGAAAGCCAGGACGTTGAGCGCGCGCTCAATCGGCAGACCGCGGATCTGGTCAGCGACCAGACGCGTCTTCTGGGCGGAGATACGGGCACCGCGATGAATCGCTTTCACTTCCATGATGGCACCTTACCTCTTCGCTTTCTTGTCAGCCGCGTGGCCCTTGAACGTGCGGGTGATCGCAAATTCGCCGAGCTTGTGGCCAACCATGTTTTCCGTCACGTACACCGGCACGTGTTGACGGCCGTTGTGCACGGCGATCGTCAGGCCGATGAAGTCCGGCAGAATGGTCGAACGACGCGACCATGTCTTGATGGGCTTCTTGTCCTTGCCGCCAACGGCTGCTTCCACCTTCTTCAGCAGGTGGCCGTCGCAGAACGGACCCTTTTTTGCGGAACGAGTCATATCTTTAGCTCCTACCTACCGATTAGCGCTTGTGGCGACGCTGGACGATCATGCTGTCCGTGCGCTTGTTGCTGCGGGTACGGTAGCCCTTGGCCGGGGTACCCCACGGCGACACAGGATCGCGACCAGCAGCGGTCTTGCCTTCACCACCACCATGCGGGTGGTCGACCGGGTTCATCACCACACCGCGAACGGTCGGGCGAATACCGCGCCAGCGCGTTGCACCGGCCTTGCCGATCACGCGCAGGCTGTGCTCTTCGTTGCCCACTTCACCGATGGTGGCGCGGCATTCGATATGCACGCGACGCACTTCACCGGAGCGCAGACGAACCTGAGCGTACAGGCCTTCACGGGCCAGCAGCACGGCGGAGCCACCAGCAGCACGCGCAACTTGCGCGCCCTTGCCAGGCAGGATTTCGACGTTGTTGATCGTGGTACCGACCGGGATATTGCGGATCGGCAGGTTGTTACCGGCCTTGATCGGCGCTTCCGAGCCGTTCATCAGCGGCTGGCCGGCCACCATGCCCTTCGTGGCGATGATGTAGCGGCGCTCGCCGTCGGCGAACAGCACCAGCGCGATGTTCGCGCTGCGGTTCGGATCGTATTCCAGGCGCTCGACCTTGGCGGCGATGCCGTCCTTGTCGTTACGCTTGAAGTCGACCACGCGGTAGTGGTGCTTATGACCACCGCCCTTGTGGCGGGTGGTGATGTGACCGTTGTTGTTACGACCCGACTTCTGGAATTGCTTTTCCAGCAGCGGAGCGTGCGGGGCGCCCTTGTGAAGGTCCTTGTTGACGACCTTCACCATCGAGCGACGACCCGGGGAAGTCGGCTTGGTCTTGACGAGTGCCATGATTACTTGGCCTCCGCTTCAAAATTGATTTCCTGACCCGGCTTCAGCGACACGTATGCCTTCTTCACGTGGTTGCGACGGCCCATGAAGCGGCCAAAGCGCTTTTGCTTGCCCTTCTGGTTCAGGATCTGAACGGACTGCACCTCGACCTTGAACAGCAGTTCGACGGCGGCCTTCACTTCTGCCTTGTTGGCATCGCGAGCCACTTCGAACACGACCTGTTCATTCTTGTCGGCGACCAGGGTTGCCTTTTCGGAAACCACCGGCGCGAGCAGCACCTGCATCAAACGATGATCGTTCTTGGCTACTTGCGTCATTTCAGCAACTCCTCGATCTGCGCGACAGCCGCCTTCGTCACCAGCACTTTCTTGTAGTGCACGAGCGACAGGGGATCGGCATGGCGCGGCTCCACGACTGCCACGTTCGGCAGATTGCGCGAAGCCAGGTAGAGGTTTTCGTCGAGGCTGTCGGTGATGATCAGCACCGAGTCCAGGCCCATGGCCTTGAACTTGTCGGCCAAGAGCTTGGTCTTGGGCGCATCGACAGCGAAACCGTCCACGACGTTGATACGACCTTCACGTGCGAGCTGCGAGTAAATCGAGCGCATACCGGCACGGAACATCTTCTTGTTGACCTTCTGGCTGAAGTTCTCTTCCGGCGAGTTCGGGAAGATACGGCCACCGCCACGCCACAGCGGCGAGGACGACATACCGGCACGAGCACGGCCCGTACCCTTCTGGCGCCACGGCTTCTTGGTCGTGTGCTTGACCTCTTCACGATCCTTCTGCTTACGGTTACCGCTGCGAGCGTTGGCCTGGTAAGCGACGACGATCTGGTGAACGAGGGCTTCGTTGTAGTCACGGCCGAACACTTCGGCAGACGCGGCAACGCCGGCGCCGATTTGACCGTTGTCCTGGAGGAGCTTGAGTTCCATTACATGCGCTCCTTAAGCTTTGGCCTTGACGGCCGGGGTCACGATGACCTTGCCGCCCTTGGAACCGGGGATGGCGCCCTTGACCAGCAGCAGCTTGCGCTCTGCGTCGATCTTGGCGATCTCGAGGTTTTGAACGGTGCGGGTAACATCACCCAGGTGACCCGTCATGCGCTTGCCAGGGAACACGCGGCCCGGATCCTGCGCCATACCGATGGAACCCGGCACGTTGTGCGAACGCGAGTTACCGTGGGTGGCACGACCCGATGCGAAGTGGTAGCGCTTGATGGTACCGGCGTAGCCCTTACCGATGGTCACGCCCTGCACGTCGATCTTCTGGCCGACCTGGAACAGGTCCACCGACAGCGAGCTGCCTGCTTGCAGCTCGGCAGCCTTGGCTGCATCGATGCGGAATTCTTTGATGACTTCGCCAGCTTCCACACCGGCTTTGGCGAGATGACCCGCCAGCGGCTTGGTAACGCGGCTTGCGCGTCGGCTGCCAAAGGTGACTTGAACGGCGGTGTAACCGTCGGTCTCGTCCGTCTTGATTTGCGTCACGCGGTTGTCGCCGACCTCGACCACGGTAACGGGAATCGAATCACCGTCGTCCGTGAAAATACGGGTCATGCCAACCTTGCGACCTACAAGGCCAAGGCTCATGGTTTGCTCCATTCCCGGCTGCGATTGGCCGGGGCTGATTGATACACGAAAACTGTGTGAGTGCGGGTTGCGCGAAAGAGATTGCGCGTGACCAAAACGGTCCCCGCTACCCGGAGAAACGGGTAGCCTTACAATGTAACCCAGCGGTTTGGAAAGGGCAAGTTCATTTGCCCTTTTGCGCTGGAAATCGAGCGGGCGGCAACAGGATTCGGCGAAATTGAGGAGCAAAGCCGACTTGCGGCGGCGCGATGGCCACCGAAGCACGCAATTCAGGCCGCAACACGGACGAAATCGCCGCCGTAGAACACCAGCGGCTCACCTTCCGAGGCCGTCAACCCCTCCACTGCACCGACGATCAGCAGGTGGTCGCCGAGAGCATCGGCCCGCTCGACCCGGCACGAAAGTGTCGCGAGCGCCCCTTCAAGGTATGGCACGCCGCGCGGACACCGCCGGTGCGGCACGCCCGCGAACTTGTCGGGCTGCGGCTTCGCAAATCGACGCGCCAGTTCGTCGTGCCCGGCACGCAGGATGCTCACGCCGAAGAGAGCGCCCGGCGTGAACAGCCCGGCGTTGGGCGAATGCAGTGCCAGGCTCCAGACGATCAGGGGCGGCTCCAGCGATAGCGATGCGAACGAGTTGACGGTCAGCCCTACCGGCCTGCCCTCGGGCGCGCACGTACCAATGATCGCCACGCCAGTCGCGAATCGCCCGCAAACCCTTCGCAGGGTGCGTGGGTCGGGCGCGCCGCTCGGCTCGGTTGCGATTTCCGTGACGGGATCCATGTCACGCTGCCTTGGCCAGTTGCTGGTCGATCAGCTGCTGGCACGCGATCGGATCGGTCCACCATGGGAAGAAATCAGGCGGGTTGTCAAAGCCGTTGGCGATGCGGGAGGCCAGTGACGGCGATTGTCCGGCCGCGCCAAGTAGACCAAGGATATGGGGCGGCGGCGGGGTCAGCAGCGAGTTGGTCCAGTTGACGACATCGCCCGCGTATTGCCAGTACCGCTCGAACGTGGCGTTCATCCAGCCCGCGTCGTATGGACGGCCTTCATGTGCCAGGATGGCATCCAGATAGACCTTGCAGCATTTGGCGGCATTGTTCGAACCTTGCCCGGTGATTGGATCATTGACGACCACGGCGTCTGCCATGCCGAACACCAATCGGCCAGACGGCAGGGTCAACACAGGCTTGCGCACGGTCGGGGCGAAGCGGCCGGACAGAATGCCGTTGGCATCGGTCAACGCAATGCGTTCGCAGCGCTCGGCTTCCCAGGGCAGATAGGTTCGCAGTATGCGCAGGCTCTCCTCGAGGTGTGCCTCGGGCGTGCGCGCATCGGACCAGCGGTCCATGTCCCCGCCGGGAACGCCTTCGAACACCATGATCTCGCACGGCCCGGACAATGTCAGCGCCGGAAACACGAAGTACTCGCCCACGCCGGGAATGAGGTTGAAACAAACCCGTGAGAACGGCGTGCGGGGCGCCATACCAGTGACATAGGTCAGCGCCAGCGCGCGCTGGGGCGTATTGAAAGGGCTGCGCGCGGCATCCCGCTCGAATCGGCTGACGATCTCCCCCTTGCCCGCGGCCAGCAGCACCAGGTCGTGCTCGCTAGTCAGCGTCTCAAGTTCGTCCAGGCCGACATCGACAATGCGCAAGTCGCCGCCGCGTGCGACGAAGGCATCCATCCACGCCGGCATCTTCAAACGCTGGTCCACAGCCTGTGCCGGGCGATGCAGCGGTGCGGCCCAATCGATGACCTTCTCGCCACGCAGCTCGGGATGGGGTACAGCCAGGCCGATGCCTTCGACCGGGGGGCACGTGTCATCCCACCAGTTGAGACCAAGATCGCGCTCGGTCTGCAGCGCGCGGTCGAACATGCATTGGCTCGACATCACCTTGCCTGCGCGAATCTGGTCTGCCGTGCGATTGGACAGCAGCGTCACGCGGCAGCCCCTGGCTTGCAGCCCGAGGGCCATTTGCAATCCGGACTGGCCGGCGCCGACGATGGCAATACGTTGGCTCATGGTTGTCTCCGTGGTCTGTTTTCGGAATGCGATTCAGCCGGCCAGCTTGCCGATGGCCGGCACGTTCTGTTCGGGGCCCATTGCGCTGTAGCCGCCATCCACCGCGTAGTCGGCGCCGGTAACGAAGCTGGCGAGGTCCGAGCACAGGAACAGCACGACCTGCGCAACCTCGTCCGGTTCGCCGACGCGGCCAAGCAGGTGGAACGGGGCCGCCACGGCATCGGTGCGCGCGCGGTTGCCGCCGCTGACTTCGTCCATCAGCCGACACCAGGTCCATCCCGGCGATACGGCATTGACGCGGATGCGGTCCGGTGCAAGGTCCATCGCCATGCTGCGCGTCAGTTGCGCCATGGCTGCCTTGGAGACCGGGTAGAGCCAGCGCCCGGTCTGCGCGACGTTTGCAGAGATGCTGGTGAAGTTGACGATGGCCCCGCCGCCACGCGTGCGCATGTGTGGATGCACGGCCTGCGCGAGCATGACGCCGGACACCACGTTCACATCGAGTGCCGACAGCCAGTCGGCACGTGTGGAACGAAAGCCGTCATCCAGATAGGTGCAGGCCAGGTTGACGAGGAAATCCACGCCGCCGAAGCGGGTGGCCACCTGCGCCACGGCGCTGCGGACCTGATCGTCGTTCGTGATGTCCGTGGGCACGAACATGGCCATCTGTCCCAACGATGCGGCCACCCGCTCGCCACCCGCGGCATCGATATCGAGGATCGCCACGCGCGTACCCGCCTCGATGAACGCGCGGGCTACGCCTGCGCCGATCAGCGTGGCGCCGCCCGTGACGATCGCAACCTTGTCCTGCAAGCCTTTCATGATGGTGTCTCCTCTCTTAATTTGCGGGACGGCCTCTGACGTGCCGTCCCTGCGTTTGGCCGCCTCACAGGGCAGCCCGTCATTTGCCTTCGCTCTTGCTCCAGCTTGTCATCAGCGTGTTGGACGGCAGCGACTCATCCAGCAGCTTGCGCGCTGTCTCCACGCCCGCCACAGGCAGGCCCTTGGGATCGAGCACGCCGATCTGCACCAGCACGCTGGCCTGGTCCCAGTAGATGTGCTCGTGATAGAGCTTGTCGCCGCGGAACTTGACGATGGCGATCAGCGGGATCTCGACGCGCTTGCCGGTCGGCGGCACGCCGGGAAGCATCCAGTCGATCTCGCAGGTGTGCGTGAAGCAGAACAGCATCTCGTCGACGACCTGGCTGGCGCCGATCGTGCGCGACAGCGGGATCAGCGTGGTGTCGGGCGGATTGTTGTGGACGAAGTGATGCTGGTAGAAGCGTTTGAGTTGGCGGTAGCCCACACCGCCGGTCATCGTCGGGATGTGGTTGACGTACGGTTCGGCCACCATCGTGGCCATGGTGGCATCGACATCGCGCGTGGCGAATTCGTGCTCGCAGTGCTTGTCCCACAGCGCCGAGAAGTCATAGTGCGGACCCATTTCGGCGCGCAAAGCCGCGATCGAGCGCTGGTGCGCCATCAGCGCCGAAGCCTTGTCGAAGTGCTCGCCCCCGGCGCGTGCGAAGGCGTGGTCCATGCCCGGATACACGTACAGCTCGACGCCGGGCCGGCCGGCCAGTGCTTCGCGGATCTTCGCCTGGGCCTCGGGCGGACAGAAGCCGTCGCGTTCCGCGATATGAAGCACCAATCGACCGCGGATGTTTTCTGCCTCGGCCAATGCACGTTCGATGCCAACGCCGTAGTACCCCACGGCGCATGCCACGTCCGGCAGCCGGCATGCCGCCAGGTAGGCCAGCTTGCCGCCAAGACAGAACCCGAGCACGCCGGTATGACCGGCGCATTCCGGGCGCTGCCGCAGCGCAGCGAGTGCTGCACCAACGTCCTGCACGCCCTTGTCCTCGTCAAACTGCTGATACAGCCCTAGCGCGCGCTGGAAGTCCGCGCCACGGTCGGAGAGTTCGATGCCCGGCGCGATACGCCAGAACAGGTCCGGCACCAGCACGGTATAGCCTTCCTCGGCGTAGTAGTCCGCCACCTGCCGCATGGTGGCATTGACCCCGAAGATCTCCTGGCACAGCACGATACCGGGGCCCTTGCCCGCGGCCGGGGTGGCGAGATAGCCGCTGAAACTGCCGTCCTGCGTGTGGATCTGGATAGTCTGGCCCATGCCATTTGCTCCTGAAGGATTCTGTGGGGATGACCGCCGTACGCGCCTCCGCCGTTGCCTTCATGATGGGAGACCCGCACCGCAGCAAACTAGCCGCCTAGTGCAGCGGCTATCCGATTAGTGCAGGAAAGTGTGTCCGTGTTCAAGCGGGGGGCCGGGGATGTAAGCGAATCCGCTATAGTGGTGCGCAGCAAATCCGCCGCTGCGCACCGTGCCAGCCGGCGGACAGCCGCCGGAATCATGTGGCGCGCACGTTTAACCGTGGTGGTGATTCCCTGCGGATGAGCGGCAGCGCCCGGGCCGGCTCCGCCAGGAGCGAGACATGCCGCAGATGCCCCCCACTGCCCCGGCCACGGCGCCGCTGGCAGGTGCCCTGCTTCACGACACTGCACGGCTGGTGTTCGATTCGGACGACCTTGACACCACGCGCGCCCGGGTCAGTTCCGTCTTCAAGCCTCATCGGCTCACGCTCCATGGCAGCACGCTGCACGCGCGCATGCATCACGTACCCGTCGGCGCGGTTTCCTTCAATCGGCTCAGCTATGGCGGCGATGTGACGATCGACCCGGGTCCGCTCGGCGATTTCCTGCTTGTACAGATGCCGATGGCCGGCCAGGCAGACATTCACTGTGGCGGACAGCACGTCGTCTCCGATACGGAAATCGCCTCGGTGCTGACACCGAGCGAACCGCTGCGGATGCGCTGGAGTGCTGACAACGACCAGCTCATCGTGCGCGTCGAGCGCAGTGCACTGGAGCGCGTCTGCTCGGCGTACCTGGGATGCAGACCGAACCAGCCGCTGCGTTTCCAGCTCGGCATGGTGTGGCGAAATACTGCGTGGCAATCACTCGTGCAGTATCTCGCCGACACGCTCGACCATGCGCCGCAAGCCACGAGCCACCCGCTCACGGCATGCCAGCTGGAACAGCTGGCGATCGGCACGCTGCTGACGTGCCAGGCGCACAGCCTCTCAGACATGTTGCGCGAGCACGGCAAGCCTCTGGCGCCTCGACACGTGAAGGTGGTGGAGGAATACATCCATGCGCACGCCGAGACAGCCGTGACGCCGGCGTTGCTGGCGGAGATGGCGGGTGTCAGCCTGCGCAGCCTGTATGCGGGATTCCGCGAGCATCGCGGCCTGAGCCCGATGGCCTACCTGCGCACGGTGCGGCTGGAACGGGTACGGCAGGATCTGCTTAATGACGCGACGTTGTCGTCGGTGACGGGGGCTGCGTTGCGCTGGGGTTTCGCCCACCTTGGACGATTCAGCGCGGAGTATCGGCGCGCATTCGGGGAGTGCCCAGGAGAGACCTTGCGGCGGCGCGGTCGAGGCTGAGCGGGGCAAGCCGGGACAAGCTGGGCTAATACCGGGGCAAGCCGGGCTAAAACTGGGGCGAACGCCACAAAACAAAAACGGCGAACCGAAGTTCGCCGTTTTCGCTGCATCAGACCGCAGGAGCGGCCCGAAACATATTTACACCTTGATCTCGACGTCCACGCCTGCCGGCAGGTCGAGCTTCATCAGCGCGTCGACGGTCTTATCGGTCGGGTCGACGATGTCCATCAGGCGCTGGTGAGTGCGGATCTCGAACTGATCGCGGCTGGTCTTGTTGACGTGCGGCGAACGCAGGATGTCGAAGCGCTGGATACGGGTCGGCAGGGGCACGGGACCCTTGACGATTGCACCGGTACGCTTGGCGGTATCCACGATTTCGGCGGCCGACTGGTCGATCAGGCGATAGTCGAAAGCCTTCAGGCGGATACGGATCTTCTGGTTCTGCATGATTGTTCCTTAAAAGAGCGATGGGCCATCGGCCCGGATTATAGGGGACATGCCCGCAGGCATGTCCCAGGAAGGTTGCTTAGTCGAGGATCTTTGCCACAACGCCGGCGCCGACGGTACGGCCACCTTCGCGGATAGCGAAGCGCAGACCTTCTTCCATGGCGATCGGGGCGATCAGCTTGACGGTGATCGACACGTTGTCACCCGGCATGACCATTTCCTTGTCCTTCGGCAGCTCGATCGAGCCAGTCACGTCGGTCGTACGGAAGTAGAACTGCGGGCGGTAGTTGTTGAAGAACGGCGTGTGACGGCCACCTTCGTCCTTCGACAAGATGTACACCTCACCGGTGAAGTGGGTGTGCGGCTTGATCGAACCCGGCTTGCACAGCACCTGGCCGCGCTCGACGTCTTCGCGCTTCGTGCCGCGCAGCAGCAGACCCACGTTGTCGCCAGCTTGACCCTGGTCCAGCAGCTTGCGGAACATTTCCACGCCCGTGCAGGTGGTCTTGACCGTCGGACGGATACCGACGATTTCGATTTCCTCACCGACCTTCACCACGCCACGCTCGATACGGCCGGTCACCACGGTACCGCGGCCCGAGATCGAGAACACGTCTTCCACCGGCATCAGGAACGTACCGTCCACGGCGCGCTCCGGCGTCGGGATGTACGTGTCCAGCGCGTCGGCCAGGCGCATGATTGCCTGCTCGCCCAGGTCGCCCTTGTCGCCTTCCAGCGCCAGCTTGGCCGAACCCTTGATGATCGGGGTGTCGTCGCCCGGGAAGTCGTACTTCGAGAGCAGTTCGCGCACTTCCATTTCCAC
>NZ_ALOU01000063.1 GCF_000292345.1 Cupriavidus sp. BIS7 | reverse complement strand
AATTACTTGACCACTACACCTGTCGCAATTTGAACCGCTGGCCCTCTCCCCCTGCCCCTCTCCCGCGTGCGGGAGAGGGAAGCAAACACAAGGGAGCTGGTTACTCCTCGCCCAGCATCTGCGCCACCGACCCGGCCATCCCGGCGGCCTTTTCGCCGATCAACTGCTGCAGCGTGCGCAGCAATTCGTCTTCGTTGAACGGCTTGCCCAGATAGACGTTCACGCCGATTTCCGCAGCGTAGCGGCGGTGCTTCTCCGCCGTGCGCGACGTGATCATGACCAGCGGCATGCGGCTTGTACGGCTGTCGGCGCGGACGTTGCGCGTCAGGTCGAAGCCGTCCATGTTCGGCATCTCGATGTCCACGAGCATCGCGTCCGGCATGACCTCCTGAAGCTGACGCAGCGCATCGACGCCATCGCGCGCCAGCACCACCTGGTAGCCCGCACGCGTCAGCAGGCGCTGGCTGGCCTTGCGCACGGTCAGCGAATCGTCGACGACCATCACGGTAGGCTGCGTGACCAGGCCCGGCACCGGCACGGGCTCGCCATGGCCAACGAACTCGGCCACCGCGCCCATCGTCTCCGGCATCGGCAACGGTGCCGGCAGGGCCGGTGTCACCTGGCCGCGCTCGCGCACCCAGCGCTGCGCCAGCACCACCGGGTTGTAGATCAGCACGATTTCGCCGTCACCCAGCGTCGTCGCACCGGCAATGCCTTCCAGACGCGCAAGGTGCGGGCCGATGTGCTTCACCACCACTTCACGGTTGCCGATCACTTCGTCCACGTGCACGGCCACGCGCTCGGCGCCCGAACGCACCACCACCACCGGCGAATACTTGCGGCCGGAAGCCATCGGTGCATGTTCTTCGAGCAGGGCGCCAAAGTAGAAGAACGGCGCATCCGGTCCCGCCGGACCGAAGCGGCCGGCGTTATAGGCTTCCAGCAGCGGTTTCTCGCGGAGCTGATGGACCTGGTCGATCATGCCGCTCGGGATCGCGAACAGGCGGCCGCCCAGCGAGACCAGCAGTACCTGCGTAATAGCCGTGGTCAGCGGCAGGTGCACCGTGAAGCTGGTGCCGCGCCCCAGTTCGGTAGACAGCGTGATTCGCCCGCCGAGTGCCACCGTTTCCGATCGCACCACATCCATGCCGACTCCGCGCCCCGCCAGTTCGGACACCGAATCGGCGGTCGAAAAGCCCGGCGCGAAGATCATCTCGGTCAGGCGTGCGTCGCTGGCCTCCTCTTCGGCGGTCAGCAACTGGCGCGCAACCGCACGCTGGCGGATGCGCGCAAGGTCCAGGCCGCCGCCGTCGTCGAAGAACGTCAGCACGACCTCGTTGCCTTCCTGCTGCACTTCCAGCGTCAACGCGCCCGTGGCCGACTTGCCAACGGCACGCCGTGCGTCGGCTGCCTCGATGCCGTGCACCACGGCGTTGCGGATCAGGTGTTCGATCGGGCCGGCCATGCGGTCCAGCACCGAGCGATCGATTTCCACCGTGCCGCCCTTGATCAGCAGGCGCACTTCCTTGCCGGTCTCGGTCGCCGACTGGCGCGCCACGCGATAGAGACGCTCGGCCAGCGCATCGAACTGCACCATGCGCGCCTGCATCAGGCCGCGCTGCAGTCCGCGCGTGAGCCGTGCCTGCGCGGCCAGGTCGCCCGAGGCGCGGTCGAAACCGCGCTGCAAGTTCTGCTCCACGGTTGCCACGTCGTTCACCGACTCGGCCATCATCCGGGTCAGTTCCTGGAAGCGCGTGAAGCGGTCGAATTCAAGCGGATCGAATTCCTGGTTTTGCTGGGCGTCGGCGATGCGCGACGCCATCTGCGTTTCGGCCTGGATTTCGATTTCGCGAAGCTGCATGCGCAGACGCGCGACGTTGTCGTTCAGTTCGCCGAGGTAGCTGCGCAGCGCCATCAGTTCACTGTCCAGGCGCGTACGCGTCGCGCCGACTTCACCGGCATCATTGATCAGCGTATCGAGCGTGCGCGCCTGCACCCGCACGAGCGCGCGCTGGCGGTCGGCATCGGTCGGCAGGCTGGCCGGCACAAGCGCCACCTGCGGCGCGGCCGGCAGCAGTTCCTGCGCGACTTGCGGCGCGGCGTCCACCGGCGTGGCCTCAGGCTCGGACTGTGCGGCGATCAGGCCGTTGACCACATCGGCATCGTCCACCGGCAGCAGCCGGCCATTCTGCAGCGCGTCAACATGCGCCAGGATCCGGTCGTACCAGGCATAGAGCCGGCCGAACAGTTCCGGCGCGGCCACGCGCTGGCCACGCACACTGGCTTCGAGCAGCGTTTCCATCTCGTGCGCCGCCTGGCCCAGTGCCATGGCGCCGGCCATGCGCGCACTGCCCTTCAGCGTGTGCAGGGTGCGCAGGATCAGGCCGCCGTGCTGGGCATCGCCGGGCGCGGATTCCCATGTGCGCAGCATCTTGCCCAGGTCTGGCAGGCTGCCCTGCGCTTCTTCGAGGAAGATCTCGACCAGCGCGGGATCAAGCGACGAAGCATCGGTCGATAAATCCGGCGCGGGTGTGTCCGGGGAGTTGGGCGAGACATGTGCGACAGCCACCGATTCATGGCGCGGTGCCGTCGGCAGCGAAATCACGACCGCATCGTGCAGCGGCGTGGCTGACGTATTGGCCGACGTCAGCGACGGCGTCGATAACGGCGGCAGCGACGTGATCGGCGTCAGCTTCACGGGCGGCAGGCCGGCCGACGGCGGCTCGTCGATGTCGTCCGTGTCATCCGGATCGCCTGCATCGCCCAGGTCATCCTGATCAGGCTGCTGGCCGAACAGCCGCGCCACGGAGCCTTCCTGTCCGGATGATTCGTCGACGGACACCACGGCGCGCGGACGCACGAGCGCGCGCTCGCCGAAGTCGTTCAGGTCGCGCACGACCGCACTGTCGGCATCAGGCCAGACCCCGGCGGCAAACTGGTGCAGCATGCCGCGCAGCCGGTCCACTGCCTGCTCCAGCAGCCGGAAATCGCCCGGATGCATGACCACCGGGTGGCGGCCCAGCAGCAGCAGCAACTGCTCCAGCGCTTCGGCGATTTCACGTACCGGCTCCAGGCCCACCGTCGAGGCGCTGCCTTGCAGCGTGTGGGCCACGCGCAGCGCCAGTTCGCTCGGGCACGGATGGCTTTCGTGCTTCCACTCGGACAGGTCGGTAGCGAACTGCCGCAGCAGGTCGTCAGCTTCCTGCAGGTAGACGTTGTACAGCGCCAGTCCGATGCGGACGGGGCCGATCACCTTGTAGTTGTCGTCCTCGCTGGCCAGGCCGCCGGACAGGCGGAACGGCAGCACGTTGTCGTCGCCCGGGGCTTCCTCGGCAGCCGGCACGCTGGCTTCCGCCAGCAGGGCATCGAGAGGATCGACGGTCTCTGCAACAGTGGCATCGGCGATGTCGCCTGTTTCTTCAGCATCTTCGGCCGCTTCAGCCCGCGCCGAGCCCGGGTCGCGCACGGCTTGCGCCGCACTGACAAGTCCGGTGATGTCGCGCAGCGTGGACGAGTCCTGAAGCAGCGCCAGGGCCCATTCGCGCAGCAGGTCATGTGCCTGCTGCAGCAGCGCCAGCAATTCGGGCTGCGGCTCGCGCGCCTCGGCGATCCACAGGTTCATGACCTGCTCCACCGCCCATGCGGCCTCGCCATAGCGGTTCAGGCCAACCATGCGGCTGGAACCCTTGAGCGTATGGAAGGCTCGACGCATGCGGCTCAGCACATCGGCGTTGCGCAGCGCTTCCAGGCCACCCGGCAGATCGGCTGAGATATTGCCGAGCACCTCTTCGGCTTCGGACAGGAAAATCTCGAGCAGTTCGGCGTCGATCGCGGCAGCATCCACCGGCATCGGCGCCGCCACCGGAGCTGCAACCGCAGCGGCCGCCGCCGGCAATGGATCGGCCAGCGCCACGACCATGCGTTCAGCGGCCGAATCGCTGCCGGCCATCCAGGCGTGCAGTTGCGTGGTGGCCTCGCTGGCCTGACGGCGCAGCACGGCATCGTCGTCGATGGCAGCCTGATCGGCCACCGCTTGCAGTGCGCTGCGCAGTCGCTGGATTTCCGGCGAATCGGCACCCGCTGCCACGCGGATGGCGTCCATGGCGGCGCTGCGTGCGGCGGCCAGCACGCCTAGCGGCGCTGCATCGCGCTGCGACGGCGCCGCGTAGATATCGTCCTCGGTGACATCGGCCTGTGCGCGGCCGAATTCGAGCAGGTCCGCAAACGCATGCACGGCGCCGAGTTCGGCGGCGATATCGGACAGCATGGCAACGCGGGACGACTCGTCGCCGGTTTCACGCAGCACGTCCAGCCATTGCAGTACGTTGCGAACCGCGGCCAGCGCCGCTGTCGCGGGCTCGTCGAGGCCTTCGGGCATCGCGGCACTGACATGGACGCGTTCGAGCGTGGCCAGCAGCGCGGAGAACGCCTGCGTGGCGTCGGCCAGCGCGTCGACGGCATCGGGACGCGCCGCGTTGCGGTCAAACGTATCGAGCCACGATTCACCGCTGTCGAGCTGCGCGCGCAGTTGCGCAACGGCCTCCGCACGCATGGCCTGCGCGCTGGCGGCTTCCACCATCTCCGCGAGCCAGGCGGGCGCCGTGCCATCGGGATCGGCCAGACAGGCGGCCAGCGCATCGCAGCGCTGCGCGAACTCGATGGCCGACGGATGACCCGACCTGCCATGCACGCGCCACGGCGTGGCCAGCGCGCGCGACAGGAACAGCGCCACACCGGCGCGGCCCAGCGCTTCATTGGCGGCACGGCGTCCGGCATGGGCCGCAGCCGTTGTCAGGCATTGCTGCAATGCCGGCTGTGCGAGCGGCAGCGCCGCTTCGGCCAGCGATGCCAGCGCCAGTTCCCAGCCGGACTGATCGTCGCCGGCTGCGCGTTCGATCGTCCTGGCGGCTTGCTGCAGGTTGCGAGTATCGATCGGATCGAGCCAGCCGTAGTAACGCTGGCGATAGTCGGCACGCGCCACCGCATGTGCGGGGTCGATGCGGTACGCCTGCAGGCTGCGCGCGATATCGGCACGCAGCACCTGTACCGCGGCCTGCGTCGCGGGCGGCGTGGTCGCCTCGGGGCCATCGGGCGTCAGGCCCGTGCTGACCAGGAAAAAGATCGCGTCATTGAGCAGTGCCTGCGGCACACGCACCTGGCCTTGCAGGTACTGGCGCACCAGCAGATGGGTACGTCCGGCAAAGCGCTTGCCCAGCAGATCGGACGGCAGCAGGCCGTGCGCCATCGCGCGGAACACCATCGCCAGCGTGTGCCAGATGCCGCGATCGGGCGTATCGGTGGCGCGGCGGGCCTCCTGCTCCTGATTGCGCACGTCGTCGAGCGCCAACTGCAGCGGCAGCCAGGCCTCGCGCAGCAAGGACGTCTCCGTGCACGGCGTGGGCAGGCGCAGCGCTTTCAGCAAGGCGGCCTCGTAACGATGACGTGACCGCGTGACGGCCGATGCCGAGCGCGTCGGCAGCACGATGCCGGGCAGCATCTGCAATTCGTCCAGCCACAGGTCGGCCGGATGAATGCGCTCTTCCTTCATCAGGGCCAGCGCGGCGGCGTAAGGCTGGTAGAGGCGCAGCGGATCCTCGGAATCGCCGGCCATCAGGTCGTCCACGTACTCGGCCAATGCCTGCATGCCGGTGCGGAATACCGCCAGCGTGTCCAGGCTGGCCGCCACCGTGCCGGCGTCGATCGCTTCGAGCAGCCGGCGCATGGCCTGGCAGTAGGCATCCACGCCGCGCAGGCCGACGATGTGCACCGCGCCGGCGGCCTGGTGCAACTGCTGACCGGCCAGCCGCAGCGAAGTGGTGTCGCGCGCGCCAAGCGCCTCGGGCGCCTGCTGGATCTCGTCCACATAGTGGCCAAGTTCCACGGCGGCATCTTCGAGTGCGGTGCGCAGGCTCGGTGCAAGCCAGGCCAGCACCGACAGGTCGCGCTGCGGCGCGGCGGGTGCGTCCCCGGCCGGCGCGGGAGCAGGCTCCGGCGTGGATGGCAGTTGCGGCGCAGCCGCCTCGGCCACGTCGCTCGACAGGGTGGTATTGAAAGACATGACCAGTTCCATTGCGCCCTTGCGGGCGGCCGTCAGGCGATCTTGAACCGCGATACCGAGTTACGCAGCTCTTCGGTCAGCACCGTAAGCTGGCGCACCGACGTTGCGGTCTGGCGCGTACCGGCCGTGGTCTGCGCGGTGACCTGCAGGATGCCGTCGATGTGGTGGGCCACGTTGGTGGCCAGGCCAGCCTCGTGCGACGTGGTCTGCGAAATCTGCTCGATCAGTTCGGCAAGCTGGCGCGACACGCGGCCGATCTCTACCAGTGCGGCACCGGCGTTATCGGACAGGCGCGCGCCTTCGACCACGCCCTGCGTGCTCTGCTCCATGGCGTGCACGGCGTCCTGCGTATCGGTCTGAATCGTGCGGATCAGCGCACCGATCTGCTTGGTTGCCTCGCCCGAACGTTCAGCCAGGCGCTGCACTTCTTCCGCCACCACCGAGAAGCCGCGGCCAGCTTCGCCCGCGGAAGCCGCCTGGATGGCGGCGTTCAGTGCCAGCACGTTGGTCTGTTCGGTAATGTCCGAGATCAGTTCGACGATTTCACCGATCTCCTGCGACGATTCGCCAAGGCGCTTGATCCGCTTCGACGTTTCCTGAATCTGCTCGCGGATGCCGTTCATGCCGGCAATTGCGTTCTGCACCGCGTGCTGGCCCTGCTCTGCGGCAGCCAGCGATGCGCGTGCCACGTTGGCGGACTCGGCGGCGCCGCGTGACACCTGCGTGATGCGGTCCGCCATCTCCACCACCGACTCGCCGGTCTGGCGGATCTGGCGCGACTGCTCTTCGGTTGTCGCGGCCAGCTGCACGGACGTCTCCTGCACCTGCGACGAAGCGTGCTGGACTTCCCCGGCCGTCTGCTGCACGCGGCCGACCAGTTCCTTCAGTTCTTCCACCGTGTAGTTCACCGAGTCGGCAATGGCGCCGGTGATGTCCTCGGTCACGGTGGCCTGACGCGTCAGGTCACCGTCAGCGATGTCCTGCAGCTCGTTCATCAGCTGCAGAATGGCCTTCTGGGTGGCATCGTTGTTGCGCTTTTCGTCAAGGCGGCGCGCTTCGGCTTCACGTTCGCGCGCTTCGGCTTCCAGCGCACGCACGCGCGAATCGCGCAGGTACAGTGCCGCAAGACCCGCCAGGCACAGCAGTGTAGCCAGCGACGAGATGACCATCGCGCCCAGCGTCCACGGACGGAAGCGCGCTTCCTTCGCGTATGTCGTTTGCAGGTCGGCAAGCTCGCCGCGCAGCGCCTCGTTGTCGTTGAAGATCTGCTGCTGCGCGCGCTTGGCGGCGATCAGGCCCGGCAGGTTCTGCAGAATCGTCTGCGTGGTCTTCTGCACGGCCTCGAAGCGCTGCGACAGTTGCTGCAGGTAGCTGCGCGATTCGGCGTCGTGGGCGGCGGTCAGGCGCAGCGCTTCGGAGCCGTTGATCAGGCCGTCGAGCGTTTCGCGGAATGTGTTGGTGTCCTTGCCCAGCAGGAACGCGGTTTCGGGGTTCACGCCTTCGCCGGACAGGAACTCGTTGAGGTTCTTGCCCAGACGCTGCGTCAGCATCACCAGCTGCGCGGAAGCGGCCACCTCGCGCGTGTTGGCGCCGGTCTGGAGCTTGATGGCGGCCACCTGTTCGGCGGCTTCGAGCAGTTCGGGGTTAGAGGCGTTGAAGATCTGCAGCGTCTGGCCGATCGTCGTCAGAATGGCCTGCTGGCCCAGCACGTCCGCGGCGCTCTTCTCGGAACGCTTCCACGATCCCATGGCCTTTTCCAGCAGCGGTTCGGCCGCGCCGGTGGTGGCCCGCACGTGCTTGTCGTCGCTGCCGTTCTGCAGCGCCAGCAAGTCGGCGGTCATCTGGTCTTTCGATTCACGGAGCTGCTTGAACGCCTGGGCATTGCCGAGCAGCGCCACCGGAACCGCCTTGCCCAGACGCTGCGAGTGCATCAGCATGTCGCCGGTAATTTCGATCTGCGCCGAGCCGTTGCTCGCCTGCCGGTTATCGAGATACACCGAGGCCAGCAGCGCAGCCAGCGACACCACCACGCCCACGGTCAGCGCGCGCTGCTGAGACGCGAACGGTACGTTCGACAGCCAGCCCGACAACACTTCGGCGGGGGTCGGGCCCAGGCCGCCCTGCTGCCTGCCTGCGGCGGGCTTGGCAAACACGGAGCCCGTTGGCGACACTGCATCGGCGGCAGCGCCGGCAGTAGCGGTTCGGCGTCCCAGGCTGATCTTCTTGATACCCATAGCAACCCTCTGTTCGTTCGTTATTCTGGAAACCGTTCGGAATGAATCCGGTGTCGTTGTGCCGCCTGGCCAGAACCGCTTCGCT
>NZ_ALOU01000062.1 GCF_000292345.1 Cupriavidus sp. BIS7 | reverse complement strand
CCCCGGCCCCTCTCCCGCCATGCGGGAGAGGGGAGAAAAACCAATCGCAGTGCAATCACCCTTTCCACGGCATGCGGATGGCTCGCCCGATCGCGCCAGTACGCAGCGCGATCTTGGCGGCGTCCTCGCGCAGCGCGCGCAGGCGACGCTCCAGCACCGCGTTGGCGGCGCGCCCCGAGGAACTCGCGGTTGTCGCGGCGTGCTGGTCCTGCGATGCCTGACGGGGCTCCCTTGCCCCGATCTCGCCCGCGGCGGCGGCCTGCGCCAGCACATCGGCCTTGCGCCGGTCGGCCGAATCGGCGATGCGCGCGCGGCGTTCGCTCGCATCGTCATTGCTGGCGTTGGCTGCGGACGACGCAATGCCCTGGTGCACCAGCCCCACACCAGCCACGGCCGCTTCAGCTTGCGTGCGGATGAAGCCCACGCCGCTTGCCCCGTGACGCTCCTCTCCCGCCAGCCGCTCGCTGGCCAGCGTCAGTGAACGCGTTGCCGCATCGGTGGCCTGTTCGATCGCCGCTTCGGCCGCCGGAATATCCAGCTCGCTGTAGTGCTGCCGTACCTGAATGCGTGCCGCGGCCACGTGCGCGGCCACCAGGTAGTTCTGCACGATAAAGCGGCTCAGGTTGTCCACGGCGCGCTGCCGGCTGCGCGGTTCGTCGAGCATGCGCTGGAACGACGAGATCAGCGCCGACAGCGCATCCATGAACTGCTTGCGCTGCACGCGGTAGGCGAAATCGTCCTTGGCCTTGCGCATGAGCAGGTTGCGCGTGGCGACGATATAGCGGCGGTTGGCTTGCAGCACGTTCTCCACCAGCTTCGGGATGGCGCGGTATTCCCAGCTTGGCAGCACGAAGCTGAACACCGAGGCAATGATCCCGCCGATCACGGTATCGACAAGCCGCTCGCCCACCACCGTGTGGCTGCCCGGCATCAGCAGGTTAATCTGGATCAGCACCTGCACACAGGCCGCAATGGCCGTGTAGCGATACTTGATCGTGGAGAACGCCGCGCTGGCCACCAGCGCCAGGTAAAGCACACCCAGCAACACCAGCGGCGCGTGAATCCAGTGCAGGATGGCGACGCTGATGATGCAGCCGATCAGCGTACCGATCAGGCGATCGTTATAGCGCTGCTTGGTCATGCTGAAGTTCGGCTTCAGGATCACCACGATCGTCAGCAGGATCCAGTAGCTGTGCGCGGCATAGGGCAGATGGTCGCCTAGCCAGAGCCCGGTGCCCACCGCCAGCGTGATGCGCACCGCGAACCGGAACGCGGGCGAGCGCCAGTTCAGGCTGTCCAGCACCACGCCAAGCTCGTACTTCTGGCGTGTCAGGAAGGGCGTCATGTCCGAGCCGGGCAGGACCTTCGCGGGCTCCACGGGCGTGCGCGACGCCTCGTGCAACTGGCCCATCAGCGTTATCGCACCGCGGATCATGTCGAAGGTTTCCGCCAGTGCCGTCATCGCCGCCGGCTGCACATGGTGATGGCGCAACTGGGCGATTTCCGCATCCACCGCGCTCACGTCCGCAGCATAGTCGAACGCGCTGTAAGACGGCCGCCCGCGCGTGATGTCGTAGGCGATCTCCTCCAGGTCCTTGCACAGCCCCAGCACCAGCCGGCGCAGGCCGTCGAGTACCGGCGTGCCGCCGAACGTCTGCCGCAGCAGCGGGTAGTCGGTATTGGTCGACAGCAGATACTCGTACAGGTCCAGCATGCGCAGATGCACCCGGATCAGCAGCCCGTCATAGGGTGTCTTGTTGCCGCGCAGCACCATGTCGCGCGCGGCCTGCTGGCGCTCCGCCACCACGATCTGCTGTCGCACCAGGCGGTTGAACAGTGCGTCGTAGTCGGTGCCGGCATCGTAGAACGCGGCCTTGATGTCGAGATAGGCAGCCATCTCGTAGAGCGACTCCGCCAGGACCTGCTGCCGCGTGCGCCGTTCCAGGATCCAGGCCACGCAGATCGCGTAGAGCGTGTAGCCCAGCGCGCCCGCACCGAACAGGGCTGCGTGCGACAACGCCGTGCGCACCACGAACTCCTCGTTGACCGTCAATGTCATGACGAACAGCATCGAGAACTGCAGCGGCATGGTCTTGTTGCCGTAGACCGTCATCATGCCCGCCAGGAACGTGACGAGCACGAGCACGAACGGCATCACGCGCGGAAATGGCGTGGCCAGTGCAACTGCCGCGGTCACTGCCGTGCAAAGCAGCACGCTGGCCAGCATCTCGTTGACCTTGTGGTTCAGCGGGCTCGGCAGGTCCATCAGGCTCGCGCAAAGCGCCCCGATCGAGATCACCATTGCGCTGGGCAGGTCCATGAACGGCATCGCCAGCAGTGCCAGGCCGATGACGCCCGTGGCCGAGCGCAAGCCACGGTAGAGGTAGTGCGAGTAGAGGAACGTGCGGGGATCGTGCGCGTATTCCATGGGGCGATCGACGTGCCGGATGGGGACCGGATCAAAGGGGGCGCCGCCGTCACCGGGACGGCGACGGCGCTGTCACTCTCACTATGTCGGGCAGCTTACTGGCCAAGCCAGCGTGCTCGCCCTGCATGCTTGCCCGCTTCCACGGACACCTTGTACTGCACCGCCGGCTCACGCGCCAGCGTCACCGGCAGCACCTGCAGCTCGTCACGCCGGAACACGTGCAGTTCCACACGATCGCCTGCGCGGTAACGCGCCAGCAGCTTGTCCACCTGGCCCGGTGCCACGCGCAGGCCATCAACGGCAGCCAGCAGGTCACCCGCCGACAGCCCGGCCGCCTGCCCTGCCCCGCCGTCCAGCACCTGGCTCACACGGACCCAGCCATCCTGCGTGCCGGTCTTGATGCCGAGCGCCGCTGTGCCCTCTGGCTTCTTGACTTCGGCCTTCACGCCGAACGCACGCAGCAGCGGCACAAGGCCGATCTCGCCGGTGCCTTCGGTCAGCGCGCGCAGCAGATTGCCAAGGCGCAGGCCAGTCACCTCGTCGAACAGCGCATGGACCTCGGCTTCGGTCACGCCTCGCTGCACGGCGCCAGGCGCATAGAAGTCGCGCCCATGGCGTTGCCACAGCGTGCGCATGATGTCGTCGAGCGACTTGCGGCCGCGCGTCTTCTCGCGGATCGTCAGGTCCAGCGCCAGCGCCACCAGCGAGCCCTTGGTGTAGTAGCTGACGATCGCGTTCGGCGCGTTCTCGTCCTGGCGGTAGTACTTGGTCCAGGCGTCGAACGAACTGTCGGCCACGCTCTGCTTGGTGCGGCCGTTGCCGCGCAGCACGCCGTTCCAGGTCTTGCCCAGCATCTCGACGTACTGCTGGTTGGTCACCAGTCCGGTGCGCACCAGGATCAGGTCGTCGTAGTAGCTCGTGAAACCCTCGAACAGCCACAGTAGCGGCGTATGGGTTTCGCGGTCGAGCTGATACGGCACGAACGCCGCGGGCTTGATCCGCTTGACGTTCCACGTGTGGAAATACTCGTGGCTGCACAGGCCCAGGAACGTGCGATAGCCCTCGCTGGTCTCGCTGTTGCCGCGCGCGGGAAGATCGTTGCGCGCGCACATCAGCGCCGTGCTGGCGCGGTGTTCCAGGCCGCCGTAGCCGTCGGTCGTGACCATCGTCATGAACACGTAGCGACGATTGCTGTCCAGCATCGGTGCCAGTTCCGAGCGCGGTTCGAACAGCCGGATCTGCGCTTCGCAGATCTTTTTCAGATCGCGGCAGACGCGCTGCAGATCAAGCTGCGGCACCTTGCCCGTGAATACCACGTCATGCTGCACGCCGCAGGCGCGGAAGCTGGCCAGCGCGAACGTGCCCATCTCGACGGGATGGTCGATCAGTTCGTCATAGTCGGCGGCCTGGTAGCGCCCGAAGCCGTAGCGGCGCGCGCCGCCGGGGCCGCGCGCTTCCGGCAGCGCCGTGGCCACGCGCCAGCCGGCGTAGGCTTCGCCCGCGGGCGGGTGGATATCGACCGTGCACGGTCCATCGTCCTGGCCGGCCACTCGCAGGAAAACCGAGCTGCCGTTGAAGAACCCGTGCGTGGTGTCTAGATGCGCGGCGCGCACCGACAGGTCCCACGCGTAGACCTCGTAGCTGACCACGAGCGGGCCCGCATCTGCCGCCAGCGGCGCGGCCTGCCAGCTCTGCTTGTCCAGCTTCGTGAGCGGGACAAGCACGCCGCCCGCTTCGGCCTGGATGCGGACGATGTTGCGCGAGAAGTCGCGAATCATGTAGCTGCCCGGAATCCACGCGGGAAGCGTGAACACCTGGCCAGCGGAATCGGGAACATCCACCGTCACGGTGACGGCGAACAAATGGGCTTCCGGATGAAGCGGGGCGATGGCGTAGCGGATCGGCGTCATGGTCACGATTGTAGCTTCACGTCCCGGACCGTCCCGGGACGCCGGTTTGCGGCAATCGTCACGATCAGCCGTTTACATCAACCACCACACGCCCGCGCATGCCACCTTCGACAATCCTGTGGCCCGCATCGATCGCGTCTGCAAGCTTGATCTCACGCGTGATCGCCTGCAGGCGGTCCGGTGCCAGGTCCTGTGCCAGGCGCTTCCACGCAGTTTCGCGCAGCGGCATCGCGGCCATCACGCTGTCGATGCCGGCCAACGTCACGCCGCGCAGGATGAACGGCGCCACCGACGCGGGGAAGTCCATCCCCTGCGCCAGCCCGCACGCTGTAACCACCCCGCCATACCGCACCTGCGCACACGCGTTGACGAGCGTGTGCGAGCCAACGGAGTCGACCACGGCCGCCCAGCGTTCCTTCTGCAACGGCTTGCCCGGCGCGCTCAGTTCGGCGCGGTCGATCACGTCCACGGCGCCAAGCGCACGCAGGAAATCAGCCTCGGCGGTCTTGCCCGTGGATGCGGTCACGCGGTAGCCAAGCTTCGACAGGATTGCGATTGCCACCGAGCCGACACCGCCCGAGGCGCCTGTCACAAGCACGTCGCCGTCGCCGGGACGGACCGGGCCATTCACGCCGCCACGTTCGAGCGCCAGCACCGACAGCATCGCCGTGTAGCCGGCCGTGCCAATTGCCATTGCCTGGCGCGTGGTGAACGCATCGGGCAGCCGGACCAGCCAGTCGCCCTTGAGCCGCGCGCGCTGCGCCAGGCAGCCCCAGTGCGTTTCGCCAACGCCGAAGCCATTCAGCACCACGCGATCGCCGGTCTTCCAGCGCGGGTCGGCGGATTCGAGCACGGTGCCCGCACCATCGATACCGGCTACCATCGGCCATTTGCGCACCACCGGCGAGCGGCCCGTGATCGCCAGCCCGTCCTTGAAGTTGATCGTCGAGTAGTCCACCGCCACCAGCACGTTGCCGTCCGCGGGCAACTGGCTTTCATCGAGGTGGGCGATTGCCGCCTGCGTCTTGCCGTCGGCCTGGGTCAGCAGCAAAGCCTGAAAAGTCATGATTGGTGTCTCCCGCTTCGTAATCGTTGTTGGGTGCGCAAATGCAAAGCGGCCGGACTGTGCCGGCCGCTTCAGACAGCCGGATTGGGTCCGGCCTTGCGCTTATTTCTTGAGGCTTGCGAGCTTGCGCTCGAGCGTCGCCGCATCGGCGGCACCGGGAATGCGCGTGCCGTCTGTAAAGAACACGGCCGGCGTGCCGGTGATGTTCAGGCTCTGGCCGAGCGCCAGGTTGTCATCGACCGGCGTCTTGCAGCTGCCGTTACCGGTCAGCGCCACGTGGTTCAGCATCCAGTCGCGCCAGACCTTGGTGCGGTCGGTGGCGCACCAGACCTGCTTGGCCTTGACCGCCGAATCCGGCGACAGCACCGGGTACAGGAAGGTGTACACGGTGATGTTGTCCATCTGCTGGAAGGTCTGCTCGATCTTCTTGCAGTACGCGCAGTTCGGGTCCGAGAACACCGCTACGGTGCGGCTGCCGTCACCCTTGGTCCACTTGATGGCACGGGACAGCGGCAGGTCCGCCCACTTGATCTTGTTGAGCTCGGCCATCCGCTCCTCGGTCAAGTTCGTGTTGGTCTTGGTATCGATGACCTCGCCATTGATGATGTAGCGGCCGGTGGCATCGGTGTAGACAATCTGGCCGCTGACATTGACTTCATAAAGCCCCGGCACCGGCGCCTTGGTCACGCTCTTGACCTCCGCACGGCCGCCCAGCATCTTCTGGATCGACGCCTTGATACGGTCCGTGCCCGGCTCATCCGCGCCAAGCGCGTGCAGGGCATAGCCGGCGGCAGCCACGCCGCTTGCCAGAGCCGCGATTGCGGCGAAACGGGCGGAACGGCGGCGGAACATTTGCAACATATTGACTCCAGGAAATCGATGCACCGGTCAGTGTGCCGGCTTGTTCATCATCGGTAAATCGTTAAAGGTTGGTTTGACCTCGCAAGCGTTACCCAAGGGCATGCCCAATCAGGAACCGCTTGAGCAGCCCCTGGCTGCCCACGGCGCGCATCCCCAGGTTGCGCACCACGCGCGCAGGCGTGCCGGGCAACGAAAACAGGCGATGCAGGCCGTCCGTGGCGGCGGTCAGCGAAAGCAGATCGGTGGCGCGCGCGCGCTCGTAGCGGCGCAACAGGCGCAAATCGCCTTCGGAACGGAACGACTCTTTGTCGGCCATGACACGCCCGAGTTCCACGACATCGCGCAGCCCCAGGTTCATGCCCTGGCCGGCCAGCGGATGAACCACATGCGCCGCGTCGCCCACCAGCGCCACATGCGGCTGGACGAACTGTTCGGCGCGCTGCAGCACCAGCGGAAAGCCCTGTGCGGGCGTAATGCAACGCAGTGTGCCAAAGCGTGCGCCTACCGCGCCGCTGGCAACCTGCGCGACGGTTGCCGCCAGTGCCTCCGGCGACAGCGCAAGCAGATCACTCGCGTGGGCTTCGTCAGCCGACCAGACCATCGACACACGATTGCCGGGCAGCGGCAGCATCGCAAGGATTTCGCCGTTGGCCGGTTCCTCATCAGCCATCAGCTTCTCGGGCGCACCAAGGAACCACTGCCAGGCAGTTTCCTGGTGCGGCAGCTCGCATTCGAAGTTGGCCACCACGCCAAGCTGGCGATAACGGCGCTGCGTGGTGCCGATATGGCACTGCTGACGCACCCAGGAACGCGAGCCGTCGGCGCCAACCAGCAGATTGGCCCGGACACGGGCGCCACTGGCCAGCGTCAGCATCACGCCGTCGAGATCACGCTCAAGCGCCGTGGCGGTGTCGTCGAACCATTGCACTTGCGGCTGGAAGCGCAGCGCGGTATCAAGCACCCGCTCGACATGACCCGATTCGACGATCCACGCGAGCTGCGGCACCGCGGCGGCGTAGGCGGAGAAATGCAGGTCGCCATGCGGCGTTGGGTCAGTTTCGGACGCGCTTTCGTCGCCGAACACGCGCATGTCCCGCACAGGCTGGACGCGGGCCGGATCGAGCGCCTCCCAGACACGCAGCCGTGCCAGAAGCGCCTGCGAACTGGCCGAGAACGCGTAGATACGGGCATCCCAGTCGTTTTCCCCCGACGGCGCGCGCTCGGCAACGGGCCTGGGCGCCACCAGCGCCACCTGCATGCCCTGCTGCGCCAGCAACAGCGCGCAGGCCTTGCCGACAAGGCCACCGCCGACCACGGCGATCTGGAAGCGGGAGGAAGGATTCGAGGACATGAAGGAAGTGGCGGCGCGATGCGCCGATGCGGCAGATCCGGACATGCCTGGATTATAGCGACGTGACGGGGGCGGCATTACTGACACAACGCATGCCCCGCCGGCTGGATTGCCACCCCGTCCGGCAGCGCCCATCCGCTAGAATACGGGTTTCGCTATTTTCCGCCTGACACCATGAGCCTCAAATGCGGCATCGTCGGCCTGCCCAATGTCGGCAAGTCCACGCTGTTCAATGCCCTGACGAAAGCCGGCATCGCCGCCGAAAACTATCCGTTCTGCACCATCGAACCCAACGTGGGCGTGGTGGAAGTGCCGGATCCGAGGCTTGCCAAGCTGGCCGAGATCGTAAAGCCCGAGCGCATTCTGCCGGCGACGGTCGAATTCGTCGACATCGCTGGCCTGGTGGCCGGCGCGTCCAAGGGTGAAGGCCTGGGCAACCAGTTCCTGGCCAATATCCGCGAAACCGACGCCATCACCCACGTGGTGCGCTGCTTCGAGGACGACAACGTGATCCACGTGGCCGGCAAGGTCGACCCGCTGTCGGATATCGAAGTCATCAACACCGAACTGGCACTGGCCGACCTGGCCACCGTGGAAAAGGCCGTGGCCCGCTACGTCAAGCCGGCCCGCGCAGGTGACAAGGAAGCCCAGCGCCTGGTGGCCGTACTGGAAAAGGCACAGGCCGTGCTCGACCAGGCCAAGGCCGTGCGCACGCTGGACCTGTCCCAGGAAGAGTGGGAAGCCCTGCGCCCGTTCTGCCTGATCACCGCCAAGCCGACCATGTACGTGGCCAACGTGCGCGAGGATGGTTTCGAGAACAATCCGCACCTGGACGCCGTGCGCGAGCACGCCAAGACCACTGGCTCGCCCGTGGTGGCAGTCTGCGCCGCCATCGAGGCCGAGATCGCTGACCTGGACGACGCCGACAAGGCAGAATTCCTGGCCGACCTGGGCATGGAAGAACCGGGCCTGGACCGCGTGATCCGCGCCGGCTTCAAGCTGCTGGGCCTGCAGACCTACTTCACCGCTGGCGTGAAGGAAGTGCGCGCCTGGACGATCCACGTGGGCGACACCGCCCCGAAGGCCGCGGGCGTGATCCACACCGACTTCGAACGCGGCTTCATCCGCGCCCAGACCATCGCCTATGACGACTACATCTCGTTCAAGGGCGAAACCGGCGCCAAGGAAGCCGGCAAGATGCGCGCCGAAGGCAAGGAGTACGTGGTGCACGACGGCGACGTGATGAACTTCCTGTTCAACGTCTAAGCCAGACCGGTTGTAGCCAGAGATTCCGGACCATACCGGAATCTCCCCGAAAGCCCGCTCCAGTTGCAGCGGGCTTTTTTTGTTTCCGCTCGCCTCACATCATTCCCCAATCGCCCGTCGGCGCCTGCCCCTCAGCCAAGGCGACTCTCGGCCAGCCGATTGCGTAATCCTGCCCAGTGATTTCGACGATAGACAGGGCTGATAGCAAGAACGTGCAGGACAGAATCGTATTTTGCCGATTGTCCGTGGCCGCTCAGTAAGGACAAATGGGGACTTTGCGCAACGCAAAGGAGCAACAGGATGGAACTCAAGGGGGGGGGGCCGGTGTCCGTCACGCGCGAGTTGCCCGCGCGACTCGACAAGCTGGCAGCACGTATCGTTGGCGAAGGCGTCAAATGAACGTCGCCCGTTGGTTGTTCCTCCTGCCGGCCACGCTTCTCCCGGCATCGTTTGTGGGACTGGCCCTTTACTACCTGGTGACGGTGCCGACGAAGGATGACTTCTTTGTCGGCCCTGCCGGCGCCTTGACCGGAACCGTCCTGTTGTTTGATGCCGTGTTGGGCGCTTTGGCCTTCGCGGGCTTTCTCTATAGTCTTTGGATTGCGCCAGCGGAACGGCGAGAGCTATGCATCATGGCGACGCTCTCTGTGCTTGCCTCCGCCGCTGCCTATGGGTTGGCCATGCAGGTATTGCGATATGGCTATCGGCTGCCCGCCTGACACGGTTGTCACGATGCCCCTTCCCCACGCCAGCGCAAGGCATCTTTGATGCCGACGAAATGATGAAACTGCTTCTTGCCGCGCTGCCCGCGCTGCTATCCATTGGATTTGTCGCTTACCGGGTGCTGTTTGTGCCGGTCAACCATACGGGCTTCACGCCGCATTATCTGGACGTCTTCTCGATGGCATCGGTCCTGCTGGCGTTGGCCTTCAGGCTGGAACGCCGCGCCCTATGGGGGATTGCGGCGCTGGCCGCGCTGAACACGTATCTGGTGATATGGGCCATCAATTCGCAAAATCTGCTTGAGTACGAAGACTGGATCAAGCGTGGGATGCCCGGGAAGACCGTCGGCGCCGGATCTGCATACAGCGTTGTGCCGTGATCAGGCCAAAGCTCATAGTCTGCCGGGAGCGGCGCTCCTTTCCGCCCCGATACCCTACATCGCCCCCAACCGCTCGTCCCGCATCCCCACCAGCAGCGCCTGACCGCTTGCGTCCACGCGGAACTCGCCGAACTTCGCCTTCGCATAGCGCTCCGCCTGTCCTTCCTGGAAGAACCATGCATCGGTCGATACCTGCACCGTCGACCGTCCCCAGCGCGACGGCACGTTCTGCACGCGCAGCAACTGTTCGCCGTCGGCCAGCGGCTCATCCTTGTGCAGGCGGACGAAGTGTCCCTCGTTGCTGGCATCGCGACGAATGACGATGACTTCCTCGCGGCGAAGCTGTGTTTCCTCGTGGCCGTGCGTGGCCGCCACTTCCATGCCGATGGCGAAGTTCAGCGCCATGTAGTCGCCCTGCATCAGGGATCGCGGATCGACCGGCGCCAGGCGCAGGTAGACCACATCGCCACGCGAGATCACGTTTTCCTTGCCGACGATGCCGGCCACGGCGACGCCGATGGTCAGCAGCCAGCCAATGACAATCCAGCGCCTCATGCGATGGCCTCCTTGCGCGGCAGGCGGGTCAGCGCGATACGTGCGGCCAGCAGCAGCATTCCGGCCGCCGCCAGCGTGGCCGATTTGGCGAGCAACGTCCATTGCAACGTGCTGTAGTACCAGACAAAGCCAAGCAGGATTGCGGCGATGGCCAGGCCCAGCCAGGGCAGCGACGCGCGCCGCAAGGCCACCGCGAGCGCGAGCACCCCTGCCGTCACGGCCGGCGCCATCAGCATCAGTGCACTGAACGCGATCGACACCGCCAGCAGCGCCCCGCGGATGCGCGCCTCACAGCCCGTGCGCAAGCATTCGATCAGCGTGAAGGTGGCCAGCACCGCGCCAAGCAGGGCGCCGGGCAACCACGCGCCGGGCGTCTGCCACGGCCTGCCATCGTCGATCAGGATCGAAAACGGATGCGCGGCGGCAGTGACGATCAGCGCTGCGGCCACGCCGAACAGCAATGTCGCGTCGGCGGCGGGCTCCCAAAGTCCGTGTCGCCCCTGCGCCGCGATGCGTGCCTCGTTCAGCACGAAGGCTGTCACGGCGGCCATGGCCAGTGCGGCCAGCACCCCTACCGAATACGGTATCGCCTGGAACGGATGGCGAATGGGGGCGCCCAGCGCAACATATAGCGCGACGGTCGCCGCGGCCCAACAGCCGAGCACTGCCACGAATCGATGCAGGCGATTGGGGACGATCGCAAACAGCACGGCTTCCAATGCCGCCACGCCAAGCCAGAACGGCGCGGTATGCACAAGCCGGTCGATGCCGAGGCTCTCCCCCACGCCGACGATCACCATGCCCTGCCCGCCCAAGCTTGCAGCCAGCGCGAACTGGCCCAGCGCGATCCGCGTGCTGTCGTGCCCGGCCAGGCGATACATCGTGATCGCCGCGCCAATCATCAATACCCCGGTGACGGCGATGGCAGGCCCGTTACCGCGCGTCACGGCGAAAACAGACCCCAGCAGGAACAACTGGGCAAACAGCGCGCCCAGCCAGCCTGCCGCGCCCATCAGCAGGCGAATCGGCCACGGCGTGCGCAGCGTTGCGGCGTACTCGCCGTGCACTGCGCCCCGGGTGGCCAGTTGCTGCCATAGCTGGCGTTCGAATTGCTCGGTACTCATGCCGCCCTCCCGCTTTCTTCGCGCCATGCCCGCAGCAGCCACGAGGCGGCGACCACGGCCAGCCCGATCGTCAGCATGGCCAGCAACAGGAACGATCCAAAGTCGCCATGGAAATCGATCAGCCAACGGCCGGCCGCCGTGATGATGACGCCGATACCGGTCAGGCAAACCAGGCTCAGCACGACGATGTCGAACGCGCGCCAGCGAAACCAGGCCCCGAGTCCGATCAAGGCCGCCCCACCGACCAGCAGGCCGACACCTTCGACATGGCTTGTCAGCAGACTCATCAGGCCGACCCAGCCCGCATACCCGCACGCCAGCAGGCCGATCAACCGTGGGCCAGTGACGCCGCGGAAGCCCCAGCTACCGGCGCGGGCCGCCAGCGCGTACCAGAGCGCAAGCTGGATGACCGACGCCGCAAGCAGGAACATCATGGTTTCGCGCGCGTATCTGGCCGAGAACAGCAGTTCGAACATGCCGCCCACGCCAAGCTGCACGCTGCCATAGCGCAGCAGCGCCACATTCCCCACGACCAGCACGATCCACCAGTGCGGCGCGGAACGCGCGGCCAATGCCCAGGGCACCGCCAGCAGCGTCCACAGCGCAAAGAGCTGCCACGCATCGGCGCCGGTCTGGTAGGTCTGCCCGATCACGGCCATCAACACGCCGGATACGATCTGCGCGCCAGCCAGCGCCGCGCGCCCCGGCATGTCGCCGGACGGGCGCAGCGCGGCAAAGCCCGCCAGCAGCGTCAGCGCGGCGGCAAGCAGTGCGAATTTCGCGAACTTGTGGAGCGCCTCCCAGTTGAAGGCGAAGAAGACGATGACGCCGGCGCATAACAGCGCCGCGCCGAGGATCAGCAGCGCGCGGTCCAGCCAGTTGCGCCAGTCAGTGCGGTCCGGGAGCGTTGGCGCCCAGGCTGCGGGCAGGGCATCCGCGTCCAGGCGCCCCTGGGCACGCCAGTCGGCCATGGCCTGCTGCGCGGTGCGGCGATGTGAAAGAGTTTCCAACCGGCGATCTCCCGAACGTGGGCGTGCCTCGCAATGTAGCAAAAATGGACCTCCGAGTGATGAAATCGCCAGCCCATCCACGTTCGATCCCGGGACTTCCACCCCCGCCCGCACATGGGTATGCTGGCGTCCTCTCCGTACCAGGCCACGCACACCATGACTCTCGGCATCCTTGCCGCCCTGCATGACGAAGTTGACGGCCTGATCGCCGCGATGCGCCATGAGGACGCACGCGCCACGCAGCGCACGATCGGCATGCGCGATTACTACAGCGGAACGCTGCACGGCCAGCCAGTGGTGCTGGTGCTGGCACGCGTCGGCAAGGTTGCCGCGGCGGCCACCACGGTTACGTTGATCCGGGAGTTTGGCGTGGACGAAATCGTGTTCACGGGTCTGGCCGGCGGCGTGGGGCCCGGCGTGCGCGTGGGCGATATCGTGGTGGCGGACCGGACGGTCCAGCATGACATGGACGCCCGGCCGCTCTTTCCGCGCCACGAGGTGCCGCTGCTCGACCGGACCGAATTCCCCGCCGATCCCGTACTCACCGCTGCGTTGCGCCGCGCCGCCGAGGACTTCCTGCGGCTGGACCTGGCCACCGAGGTACCCGACGGCGTGCTGTCCCGCTTTGGCGTGCACGACCCGCGCCTGCATATCGGCATGATCGCCAGCGGCGACCAGTTCATCAATTCGGCGGCGGCGGTTGGCGCGTTACGCGAACAGTTGCCTGCGCTGCAGGCCGTGGAAATGGAAGGCGCCGCACTGGCGCAGATCTGCCACGAGTACGGCGTGCCATACGCGCTGCTGCGCACGATCTCGGACCGCGCGGACGACACCGCGCATGTGGATTTTTCGGCATTTTTGCGTGATGTCGCGAGCCACTACTCGGCAGCCATCCTGCGCCGATTCCTCGATGCGAGGGCTTGAATCGTCAGAAATCTGCGGCAAATTCCTGACTTTTCTGTCAATTCACCCGTTACCGGCGCGGGCGTACAACGCCCCAAAGCGCCACGAGCAGGGCCGATCCGACGATGGCCGCGCCCCAGCCAAGCAGTTGGCCATCCGTGAACAGATGCAGCGCGCGGCCAGTGTAGAAAGCGCCCAGGGCACCGGTCACACCCAGCAATAGCGCGGCTGGCAGGCGGACGACGCGTCCGGACGGATGCATCATCCGCCCCGCCACTCCAACAACCGCTCCTACCACTGCCATGCCGAGCATGCGCCCCTCCTGTGTCCTGTCAGCCACACCGCGTGACTCCGGCCATAACAATACTTCAGTTGGAACAAAACACCCCGATCCCCTGCAACTTTGCAACCGGGCGGTATAATGACCAGCGCTTCCGGTTGCGATCCGGATGGCACCAGAACCCCACAAATGCAACTGCTCGCAATCGGAATCAATCACACGACGGCACCCGTTTCGCTCCGCGAACGTGTGGCGTTTCCGCTTGAGCAGATCAAACCCGCACTTGGCACGCTGCGCACCCACCTGGCGGGACGCAACGGCACCGAGGCCGCCATTCTTTCCACCTGCAACCGCACCGAGATCTACTGCGCCACAGACGTGCTGCAGCCGGGGTCGGAAGGTTTCGAGCACACGCTGCGCTGGCTGGCCCAGCACCACAACGTGCCCGCGGGGGAACTGGCGCCGCATTTGTACGCCCTGCCCCAGTCCGAAGCCGTGCGCCATGCGTTCCGCGTGGCCAGCGGCCTCGATTCGATGGTGCTCGGCGAAACCCAGATCCTGGGGCAGTTGAAGGATGCCGTGCGCACCGCTGGCGAAGCCGGCGCGCTGGGCACATACCTGAACCAGTTGTTCCAGCGCACGTTCGCGGTGGCCAAGGAAGTACGCGGCCAGACCGAGATCGGTGCGCATTCGGTATCGATGGCGGCTGCGGCGGTTCGCCTGGCGCAGCGCATTTTCGAAAGCGTATCCACGCAACGCGTGCTGTTCATCGGCGCGGGCGAGATGATCGAACTCTGCGCCACACACTTTGCCGCGCAATTGCCGCGCCAGATCGTGGTGGCCAACCGGACCGTCGAGCGTGGCGAAAAACTGGCCGAACAGCTTGCCGAACAGGGCCTGACCACGCAGGCCATCCGCCTGCAGGACCTGGGCGACCGCCTGCACGAATTCGATATCGTGGTGTCCTGCACTGCAAGCTCGCTGCCGATCATCGGCCTGGGCGCCGTGGAGCGCGCGGTCAAGCGCCGCAAGCACCGCCCGATCATGATGGTGGACCTTGCCGTGCCGCGCGACGTCGAACCCGAGGTGGCGCGCCTGAATGACGTGTTCCTGTACACCGTCGACGATCTCGGCGCCGTCGTGCGCGAAGGCAACGCGATGCGCCAGGCCGCCGTGGCGCAGGCCGAGGCGATCATCGAGACGCGCGTGCAGAATTTCATGCACTGGCTGGAAACGCGCAGCGTGGTGCCCGTCATCCGCGAACTGCAGTCGCAGGGCGAGGCGATCCGTCAGGCCGAGGTCGAACGCGCGCGCCGCATGCTGGCACGCGGCGACGATCCCGAAGCCGTGCTCGAAGCACTGTCCGGCGCGCTGACCCGCAAGTTCCTGCATGGCCCGACCCACGCACTGAACCACACGCAGGGCGAAGACCGCGAGGCGCTGCTGCGTCTGGTGCCGGGCCTGTTCCGCCACAGCAGCCACTCCGAGCGCTAGCCGCTCCCTTCTGCATTGGCTGGCGCCTCCGCCAGCGCCCGGCATCTTCTGCTTGCCGATCCGCACGCTCAGCGCACCGCCCCCGCTACCCCCAATTTCTCCGCCACCGATGAAAGCCAGCATTTCAACCAAGCTCGACCAACTGACCGAGCGGCTCGATGAAGTCAACGCCCTGCTTGCGCGCGAAGACGCCACGGCGGACATGAACCAGTACCGCAAGCTGTCGCGCGAACATGCCGAGCTGTCGCCGGTGGCCGAGCAATATGGGCAATATCGCCAGGCGCAGGACGACCTGACCACGGCCCAGGCGCTGCTTGACGATCCCGAGATGAAGGAATTCGCGGCCGACGAGATCGACGCGGCCCGCGAGCGCCTCGAATCGCTGGAAAAGACGCTGCAGACCCTGCTGCTGCCGAAGGACCCGAACGACGACCGCAACCTGCTGCTGGAAATCCGCGCGGGCACCGGCGGCGAGGAAAGCGCGCTGTTCGCCGCCGACCTGCTGCGCATGTACACGCGCTATGCGGAACGCCAGCGCTGGCAGGTGGAGATCATGAGCGAGTCCGAGTCGGACCTGGGCGGCTACAAGGAAGTAATCGTGCGCATTGCCGGCGATGCCGCGTTCTCGAAGCTCAAGTTCGAATCGGGCGGCCACCGCGTGCAGCGCGTGCCGGCCACCGAATCGCAAGGCCGCATCCACACGTCGGCCTGCACCGTGGCCGTGATGCCGGAAGCCGACGAGGTGGGCGAGGTCGAGATCAATCCGTCGGACTTGCGCGTCGATACGTTCCGCGCCTCGGGCGCCGGCGGCCAGCACGTGAACAAGACCGACTCCGCCGTGCGCCTGACCCACCTGCCCACCGGCATCGTGGTCGAGTGCCAGGACGACCGCAGCCAGCATCGCAACAAGGAAAAGGCGATGAAGGTGCTGGCCGCGCGCATCAAGGACGGGCAGCTCCGTGCCGCGCAGGCCAAGGAGGCCAGCACGCGCCGCAACCTGATCGGCTCGGGTGACCGCAGCGACCGCATCCGGACGTACAACTTCCCGCAGGGCCGCGTGACCGACCACCGCATCAACCTCACGCTCTACAAGATCGACATGATCATGGATGGCGATCTGGACGAGCTGATTTCGTCCCTGTCCGCCGAACATCAGGCCGACCAGCTTGCCGCATTGGGCGAGGACGCCTGAATTTGTAACCGACGTAAATGCTTGAAACAGCACTGGTCGGCAAAAACGCGCTGTCTATAATCGATTGCGACCAGACCAACCCGATACGTCACTTTCAAGGCGCAGCGGGCCGCGAAGTCTGGATGGAAGTTCAGTCCTCCAACAGCCGTACAAGGATGAAATCATGAAAAAACTGCTCGCTCTGCTGATGATCACCGCCGCCCTGGCTGCCTGCAGCAAGAAGGAAGAGGCGCCGAAGACCGACACCGAAGCCGCCATGCAGAGTGCCGCCGATTCGGCCAAGGCTGCTGCCAGCGGCGCAGCCGCTGCCGCGTCCGATGCAGCGGACGCCGCCAAGGCCGCCGCCAGCGATGCGGCTGCCGATGTCTCCGCCGCCGCCGACAAGGCCAAGGTAGAAGCCAACAACGCGATGTCCGCCGCCAAGGATGCAGCGAAGGATGCCGTCAATACGGCCGCCGACAAGGCCAAGGACAGCGTCAACAAGTAAATCCCCTACGCAAGGGTGTTGCACCGTGGGAGCCGGATTCGGCTTACACTAGCCGCCAGTTGCGAAGCCATGAAAAAAACCCCGTCCGGGCACCTCCGACGGGGTTTTTTGCAAACTGGCTCACGGTCCCCTTGATGTGCGAAGTACGACGATGTCCCTGAATCCACCGGGCGCGCTGCCGCCCGCCCCTACGCTGCGCGAAGCGCTGACCCTTGCCGCCATTGCCGGAATTCCGGCGCTGGAGGCCCGCATGCTGCTTTCGCACGTCACCGGATTTACGCGCACCCAGCTGATCACCCGCGACAACGAACATCTGAATATTGCACAGCGTGATGCATTTGCCACGCTGCTGGCCCGCAGGCTCGCCGGGGAGCCGATGGCCTACCTGCTGGGCGAACGCGAATTCTTCGGCCGTACCTTCCGCGTCACGCCCGATGTGCTGATTCCGCGCCCCGACACAGAAGTGGCAGTGGAAGCCGCGCTGGCCCACATCGCCGGGCTCAAGGCGCCGCGCGTGCTGGACATGGGCACCGGCTCCGGCATCCTGGCCGTGACAATCGCCCGCGAGCGGCCCGACGCCGAGGTCTGGGCCACCGACATCTCGCCCGGAGCGCTGATGGTGGCGCGAGACAACGCCCGCGCGCTCCAGGCCGACAACATCCGTTTCCTGGTATCCGACTGGTACGACGCGGTGCCCGAAGACCTGCGCTTCCACCTGATCGTCAGCAATCCGCCCTATATCGCGAAGGGCGATCCGCATCTTGTGGAGGGCGACCTGCGTTTCGAGCCGCTCGACGCCCTGACCGATCACGACGACGGGATGAGCGACCTTGGGACGATCGTGGCTGGCGCAGCCCGGCGACTGCTGCCCGGCGGCTGGCTGCTGATGGAACACGGCTACGACCAGGGCGAAGCAACCCGCACCCTGCTGACCGGGGCCGGCTTTGCCGAGGTCTTTACCGCACGCGACCTGGCGGGACACGAACGCTGCAGCGGCGGCCGCCTGCCAGGTTGATTTTCGGCCCGAATGTCCTTACCTGAAGGCAGGGCATGAATCCGGTAAAATCCGATCCCAATCCCCCCACTTCAGCGACGCTTGTGGCGCCGCGCGCAACCGGAACGTTTACATCATGAGTGACGCACAACAGAAGATCGACCAGATCGTGAAGGGCAGCCCTGTGGTCCTGTTCATGAAGGGCACTGCACAATTCCCGATGTGCGGCTTTTCGGGCCGTGCCATCCAGATCCTGAAGGCTTGCGGCGTTGACGCCCCGACCACGGTCAACGTGCTCGAAGACGAATCGATCCGCCAGGGCATCAAGGAATACGCCAACTGGCCGACGATTCCCCAGCTCTACGTGAATGGCGAGTTCATCGGCGGTTCGGACATCATGATGGAGATGTACCAGAACGGCGAGCTGCAATCGCTGCTCCAGGCCTGACCATCCGCACATCATGCCTGTGACAAAAGGCGGCGCGCCGCAACGGCTGATCGTCGCCATCACGGGCGCCACGGGCGCCATTTATGGCGTCCGGCTCCTGCAGGTACTGCAGCGCGCGAGCAATGTGGAAACGCATTTGCTGATCTCGCCCGCCGGCGTCATGAACCTGCAGCACGAACTCGACATGGCCCGCGCCGACGTGGAAGCGCTGGCCGATGTCGTGCACAACGTGCGCGATATCGGCGCGACGATCGCCAGCGGGTCATTCCGCGCCGATGCAATGATCGTCGCCCCCTGCTCGATGCGCACGCTGGCCGCGATTGCCCATGGCCTGTCAGACAATCTCATCACGCGCGCAGCCGATGTCACGCTCAAGGAGCGGCGCAAGCTGGTGCTGATGGTGCGGGAAACGCCGCTGAACCTGGCGCATCTGCGCAATATGACGGCGGTAACGGAAATGGGCGGGATCGTATTCCCGCCTGTGCCGGGGTTCTACCAGAAGCCCCAGAGCATCGCCGAACTGGTCGACCACACCGTCGGGCGTGTACTCGACCTGGTCGATTTGCGGGATATCGGCGAGACGCTCGCGCCCGGCTGGGGCGGGCTGAACGGCGGCGCGGAAGACTGATGCACTAACGCTGTAATCCGCTCCCCTCTCCCGCCTTGCGGGAGAGGGGAGAACACCAAGGGTAATTGTTACCAGTAGTGCCGGTAGTAGCGGCGGCCATAATAGCCGCCACCGTAGTAGCCGCCGCCGTAGTAGCCGGGACTCACCACTACCGCGGGCGGCCCAACGTAGACCGGTGCGGGTGCCACGGCTACCGGCGCCGGCGCCACCGCCGGGCCGTACGGCGTGGGGTACACCGCGCAACCGCCAAGCATGGCTGCGCCAGCCACTGCCAAACCCATCAGTATTGTTTTCATTGCGACGTCCTTGTTGTGATGCTGCTGCCTTCAAGAACGTTATACGGGGGTGCCTGGTAATACAGCGTCAAGCTGCTGTAACCCTTGTTACGATTCGCAACGTATTTGTGCACGTAAGCGATCACAAATCGAAGCGGATACCCTGCGCCAGCGGCAACGCGTCGCCATAGTTGATCGTGTTGGTGGCGCGCCGCATATAGCCCTTCCACGCGTCCGACCCTGACTCCCGCCCGCCGCCGGTCGCCTTCTCGCCGCCGAATGCCCCGCCAATCTCGGCGCCGCTGGTGCCGATGTTGACGTTGGCGATGCCGCAATCGCTACCGGCTGCCGACAGGAACAACTCGGCCTCCCGCAGCGACTCGGTAAAGATGCACGACGACAGCCCGTGCGATGCCGCGTTATTGAGCGCGATTGCCTCGTCCAGCGAGGTGTAGGGCATCAGGTACAGGATTGGCGCGAAGGTCTCGGTCAGCATCGTGTCGTGCTGGGTATCGGTCAGCACCAGCGCAGGCCGCACGTAGCAGGCATGGGGGTAGTGATCGGCAAGCAGACGCTCGCCACCATGCACGATGTTGCCCTGCGCGCGGCAGCTTGCCAGCGCGTTGGCCATGGCATCGCCGGCGGCCTGGTCGATCAATGGCCCGACCAGCGTGCCTTCCTGCAACGGATCGCCTACCGGAAGCCGTGCGTACACCTGGCGCAGCCGGTTCGTCACGGTCTCAATCAAATCGGCATGGACAAACGCGCGGCGCAACGTGGTGCAGCGCTGCCCCGCCGTTCCCGCCGCCGCGAACGTCATCGCGCGGATCGTCCGTTCCAGGTCGGCCGACGGCGCGACGATGGCCGCGTTGTTGCCGCCAAGCTCAAGAATCGCCCGCTTGAAATGCGCGGCGCAGGCCATGCCGACCTCGCGCCCCATGCGCGTCGATCCTGTCGCGCTCATCAACCGCACGGCGGGATGCTGCACGAGGTGCGCGCCTAGCTGGCGGCCACCCTGCAGCACGCAGCAGAGTCCGCCGAACTGGGGCGCATGCTGATCGAACACGCGATCGAGCAGGCCCTGCGCGGCCAGCGCGCAGAGCGGCGTCTTTTCCGACGGCTTCCAGACCACGCCGTTGCCGCAAATCAGCGCCAGCGCCGCATTCCACGCCCACACCGCCACCGGGAAGTTGAATGCCGAGATCACGCCGCAGAGGCCATACGGATGCCAGGTCTCGCGCATCGCGTGGGCGGGCCGCTCGGAGGCAATCGTCAGCCCGTGCAACTGGCGCGACAGCCCCACCGCGAAGTCGCAGATGTCGATCATCTCCTGCACTTCGCCAAGCCCTTCCTGCAGGATCTTGCCGGACTCGAGCGAAACCAGCCGCCCCAGCGAGTCCTTGTGCGCGCGCAGTGCTTCACCGAAGCGCCGCACCACCTCGCCGCGCACCGGCGCGGGCGTCAGGGCCCACGTGGACTGCGCCGCGTGTGCGCGGGCGATCCGCGTGCCGGCCTCGGCCGGTTCGCACACCGGCAGATGGCCAAACACCTCCCCGTCAATCGGCGAGCGTAGCGCCAGCGTGCCAGCCACTGCGCCATCGGCGCGAGCCCACGGAGTCGGCAGGTCCATGGCCTGCCAGCAGGCTGCGATCTCTTGCGCTTTCATGCGAGCGTCTCCTGTAGCGGATTGCGAGCGTAGTGCCGGCCGAAGCGGTTGGCCAGGAACCGGTCGAGCGGCATGGCCTCCTGCCGCACGAATCCCGCCTGCGGCAGCACGCCCGTGGCCACCAGGTCGAGCGCACCGCAGATGCCGGCCGCCGTGGTCAACTGGATCGCGTTGACATGACCGATGCCGGCAAAGTCTTCCATCCCGCCGATACGCGCCGAGAACGATGCCTGCGTCAGCGGCCCGCGCTTGCCCTCGCCGCGCACGCCGGGCGGATGTCCGGTGGCGCTGGCAAACACGATCACCACGTCCTGCTCGGTGACCGGAATCGCGTGCTCCAGGATCTCGCGCAGCCATTCGCGCCGCTCGCGCAGCCGCAGATCGTTCAGCAGCAGCTTCAACTGCGCGCAATGGCCGGGATAGCGGATCGACTTGTAGTCGACCTGCCGAGCGTGGCCGGCCAGCGTGTCGGGCAATGTGCCCAGCCCCCCAGATGTATTAAAGGCCTCGTACTCGACGCCGTCCAGTGCGAAGGTCTCGTGCCCCTCCAGCGCTGGCAGTTCCACGCGCCGGCCGTCGACGATTGCCTCGCACGGGTTGCAATACTCGTTGATCAGCCCTTCGGTGCTCCACGTCAGGTTGTACTTGAGCGCGTTGCTTGGATAGCGCGGCAGCGCGCCAACACGCATGCGCAGGTCCAGCAGTTCGCCGCCGCCGCGCAGGAACCGCTGCGCGAGATCATGGCCGACCACGCCGATAAAACCCGGCGCCAGCCCGCACTGGGGCATCAGCACCGAACGCGCGCCCTGCCCAAGCTCACGGATCGCATGGGTGGCGGCCACATCCTCGGTCAGGTCGAAGTAATGCACGCCAAGCCGCGCGGCCACCTTCGCCACGTTGATGGCGGCATGGAAAGGCAGCGCATTGAGCACCGCGTCCGCGCCGGCCAGCAGCGCGGCGCAGGTGCCCGGTTCGGTAGGATCGCCCGCACGTACGGCAATCTGGCGCGGCAGGCCGTCCAGCCGGTGCGCATCGTGATCGACCAGGCAGACGCGGTAGTCGCCCGAATCGGCCAGCATCGCGGCGATCACGCGGCCGATCTTGCCGGCGCCGAGCACCACAACGGACAGCGGCCGCGGCGCCAGGGTCAGGTCGCGCACGGTGGCGGGACCAAGCGTAGAAGGTTGCATGGCAGACTCCGTCGAAACGTCATGAAAAGCAGTCGTTGTGACTGAAGTATGGGCAGCAACGCGCACGTTTTACAGCCACAAGATTGACGAAAGCCCGTCATAATTCGACGCATCGACGTCCATTGCTGACGATACGTCAGAGCGAACCATGGCGGAACTCGACCAGACCGACCGGCACCTGCTGGCACTGCTGCAGGCCAATGCGCGCGAGTCCGCGGCCAATTTGGCGCGTGCGCTCGGCATTGCACGCACCACCGTGGTGGCGCGCATCGCGCGGCTGGAGCGGATCGGCGTGATCGCCGGGTACGGCGTGCGACTGGGCCGCCAGATGGAGGACAACTCGATCCTGGCGTTCTGCGGCGTGTCCGTGCAGCCCAAGTCCGCCCCCACCGTGGTGCGCGCGCTGCAGCGGCTGCCCGAAATCGAGGAACTCAATTCGGTCAGCGGCCCGGTGGATTACATGGCCGTGATCCGCTGCGATTCCCACGCGCGGCTGGACAAACTGCTGGACGAGATCGGCATGCTCGATGGCGTCAATCACACGCAGACATCGATCGTGCTGGCGCGCAAGATCGACCGGCGAAGGGCGGCTGGCTAGGCGTGGCGGGCTAGCGGCCCTGCCCATTCAGGAGACAAACATGAACAAGGACATTCGCGTTGCCGTGGGCGGCGTAACGGGCTGGGCTGGCGGCGAACTCGCGCGCGGCGTGGCCCATTCGCCCGACATGACACTGGTGGCCGGCCTGTCGCGCGGTGCGGCAGGACAGGCGCTGGCCAGCCTGACCGGCCACGCCGATACCCCGGGCGTGGCCGCGGCCAGCATCGAGGAACTGAACCAGACGCCTTACGACGTCTACGTGGAGTACACGAAGCCGGTCGTCGCCAAGCACAACATCCTGCAGGCGCTGGCGCACGGCGCGCATGTGGTGGTGGGTACGTCCGGGCTGACCGATAACGACTATGCGGAAATCGACGCCGCCGCACGCAAGGCCGATCGCGGCGTGCTGGCCTGCGGCAACTTCGCGATTACCGTCGTGCTGCTGCAGAAGTTCGCCGAGATGGCCGCGCACCATCTCGATCATTGGGAAATCATCGACTACGCGAAGGCCGGCAAGGTAGACGTGCCATCAGGCACCGTGCGCGAACTCGCGTTCCGGCTTGGCCAGATCAAGGATGCCGCGCAGGCCGTGCCGATCGACCAGGTCAGCGGCCCGAAGGAGACGCGCGGCGCGACGATGTCTGGCACGCAGGTCCATGCGGTACGGCTGCCCGGCTACCAGCTTGGCGTCGAAGTGATCTTCGGCGCGGACGGCCAGCGTCTGCATCTGAAGCACGAGGCCGGAGACGGCTCCAAGCCGTACGTGTCCGGCGCGCTGCTGGCCATCCGCAAGGTCCACACCGTGCGCGGCGTGGTGCGCGGGCTGGACAAGGTGATGGAAGGGCTCTGACCTTACCAGCTACCCGGGTTCACCGGCTTTGCGGGCGCCGGCTTCTTGTCGGCCTTCGCCGGCTTCTTCGCGGCCGCGTCGGACGCGGGCGGCGCAAGCGACTTTGCCACTTCGGCATCGCGGTTGGCCATCAGGGCACGCGCCTGCGGCAACAGCAGTTCGATCGTGCCCTCGGACGGGTCTTCCGGAATCGCATAAAGCTCGACCGTCAGCGGGCGGTGCATCCAGCCCGCGTGAATCGTCTTCACCGCATTGCCGCCCTTGTCCTTCATGTCGACCATTTCCTTGCGGAACGGCTTGCCATAGCGTGCGGAAAGCGATTGCTCGGCGGCATCCTGCGACTTGACGCCGTCGGTCGGCACGATCACCCCGACCAGCGCGTTTCCATCGACAAGCGCCAGCACGTACGAGCCGTCCATGAACGCGGGGCGCTTGTCGCGCGGCACACCAACCTGGCGCATCACGCCATCGCCACGCACTTCGACGCACAGCGCGGTGACATCCTTGCCGTCCGGGGTGCGGTGATCCGCACAATCGGTCAGCGCCGGCAGCGGGCTGCCGATTTCGAACGTGCCAAGCAACTGCGACAGCGCATCAGTGCCTGAGGCGGCATGTGCGGGCGGCGCGGAAGGGGTGGCGTGGGTGGCGGGCGCGGAGGGCGCGGCGGGTGCGGCATGGGCGACAGACGTCGCCAGCAGGCTGGCAAGCGCCAGCCCGGCAAGGGGCAATCTCAAAACTCACTCCTGAAAACGGCTCCGCGTTGGAGCCCGCTCCGCGCCGAGGGTTCCGGCCCGTCAACTTAAAGTGATGTCAGGTCGACAGGCTTGCCGGACGATGGCTAGCGGAGCATATGCTTCACGGCCTGGAAGCATACCAGTGCAAGGCCGATCAGCACGGCCCAGAGGATCAGGCGGGGGACCGGACTCGGTGGCAACTGGCTGGTGGGCGTGCGCTGCGCAACCGGTGCGCGCATGCGCGAATTGGTCTGCAGTCCGCGCGTGTGCCAGATCATGGTGTCGGCGCCCAGGTCGCGTGCCTGGGCGTGTTCGCGGACCGGCGTCTTGCCTGGTGCCGCGGCTTGCGTAGAACGCGTGTTGGTCGAACGAGTGCTGGTCGGACCTTTGCCGACCGGTCGCTGCGTGGCCATCCCCTGCCCCCCGAATGCATCGATTGCCGACGAATCAGTGTGCCGCCGGTACACACGCGCGGCCGCCGGTCTACTGCCTCCGGTCCGCGCGCGGCACATGTTAAGACAAAGCGCGCACGCCCGCCATAGGCCCCTTACGGGGCGCGATCTAAAACAGACGCTTCAAGCGGGCGCGGACTTCCGCGTGACCGCCACGGCCTCGCGGCGGAACGCATGACCCACGTGGTGATAGAACGGATGCGGGTTGAACTGGCGCGACAGGAAAGACGCCAGCAGCGACGCGGCCAGCAGGAAGATCGTCAGGTCCTGCGAGCGGGTCATCTCCATCACGATCACGCTGGCGGTGATTGGCGCCTGCGTGGCGGCCGCCAGGAACGCCGCCATCGAAACCAGCGCCAGCACGCGCGGCTCCGTGGCACCCGACAGGAAGTGCGACACGGTGTCACCGATCCCCGCGCCGATGGCCAGCGCAGGCGTGAAGATCCCGCCCGGGATACCGGCGAAATATGACAACACCGTGGCGGCGAACTTAGCCAGTCCGAACCAGATCGTGCTGTGCGGCGTGCCGTTGATCAGGCCCGAAGCCTGCCCGTAGCCGGTGCCAAACGTCGCGCCAGCGGTTGCCCAGCCGAGCGCGGCCACCCCCAGGCCGCAGAAGAACGCCACCTGCACGGGATGCTCGTTCAGCCAGCCGCGCCACTTCGCCGGCGCAAGGCCCGGCACCCCGGCTATCAGCAGCTTGGCGAACAATCCGCCCATTACGCCGTTGACCACGGCACAGAGCAGCACTGGCCCCCACGCATCATGCAGCACCAGCATCGGCACCTTGACGCTGAAGTACGGGTTGTTGCCAAGCACGGCCAGCGACAGGAAGCCGGCCGTCAGCACACCCGACAGCACAAGCCGGTCCCAACGCACCGAGGTGCCGCGCCCCAGTTCCTCGATGGCGAACACAACCCCGGCAAGCGGGGTGTTGAATGCCGCGGCAAGCCCCCCTGCTGCGCCGGCGGCGATCAGCGCATTCGGATGGAAGCCGATACGGAACTGCAGCTTTTCGTGGCACAGGCGGCCCCAGGTCAGCATGGCCGCGGCGCCAACCTGCACCGACGGCCCTTCACGGCCAACCGACGCCCCGACCAGCAGCGCGCCCGTGGTCAACACCACCTTCCACATCGATTGCCGGAACGACACCAGCACGGTTTGCGCCGCCCCGGCGGGCGGCAGCGTCACGGCGGCGATCACCTGCGGGATGCCGCTGCCGCGCGCCTGCGGCGCCAGGCGGATGGTCAGCCAGCGCAGCGCGGCCAGTCCGAACGGCAGCATCACGAAGGCCAGCCACGGCGTGGCCGTGGTCATCTTGGCGTTCCATCGCAGCGCGATTTCCGCGATATAGGCAAAGACGATCGAGAACAGCGCAACGAAGCCCGCGCCGCACATGAACGCCCCATAACGCATGGTGGTGCGCGAAATGCGGCCGACCTGGCGCGTCTTGCGGAACGCCGTGCTGCGCGCACGTCCACGCAGGCCGCCGAAGCGATCCGGGGAAGATGGGGAATCTGAACCGGGGGATGTTGCGGGCGCCGATTCGGCAGGCTTGCCGGCGCCGGATGATGTGGCGGGCTTGGATGAATCGGGCGAATTGGGGGAATCTGGCGGCTCGGCAGTCATGGCGTCGATGCGTGAGCGATGGGGCGCGTGAGAATGATGTTGGCACCCGGGACTGCGCTGGCCGTCCCGGAAGCCCCTCAACTATACGCCCGTCGCTCCCGCCGCTTGCCCGCGTCTTGCCCGCCTCTTGCCCTTTCCTGCGCCACGCGCGCTCAGTCCAGGCTGATGTGATTGGCGCGGATGACCTTGCCCCAGTTATCACGATCGGCGGCGACATAGCGGTCGATCTCGGCCTGCGTGCGCGGCGACTGAACCACCAGCCCCAGCGCATTGAACGTATTGCGGAACTGCGTCTCCGTCAGCACGTGCGATGCCGCCGCCTGCAGCTTCGCCACGGCATCGGGCGGTGTCTGCGCGGGCACGGCCAGGCCAAACCAGGTGGCCGCATGGAAGTCTGGATAACCGCTTTCGGCGACGGTCGGCACGTTCGGCAGCACGTCAAGCCGCGAGCGCCCGGTCACGGCCAGCGCCTTGAGCTTGCCGGCCTTGATATGCGGCAGCGAGGTGCTGACCACATCGACCATCAACTGCACGTCATTGGCCAGCAGCGCGGACAGCGCCGGCGCGCTGCCGTTGTACGGCACGTGCGTCATGTCGATGCCAAGCTCGGATTTCAGCATCTCCGTGGCCAGTTGCAGCGGATTGCCGAGTCCCACCGAGGAATAGTTGAGCTTGCCGTTGGCGGCCTTGGCATAGGCCGCGAACTCGCGCGTGTTGCTGGCCGGCACCTGGTTGTTGGTGACCACCACAAGCGGCACTTCGATGCCGATCGTGATGACCTTGAAGTCCTTCGGGTCGTATCCGGTTTTCTTGTACAGCAGCGGGTTCAGCACCATGCTCGCGCTGGTACCCATCAGGACCGTGTAGCCGTCCGGCTGCGCGCGCGAAACGGACTGCGTGCCGACCATCGTGTTGGCACCGGGCCGGTTCTCCACCACCACTGGCTGCTTCAGCTCGCGCGCCATGCCTTCGGCCAGCGCACGGCCGAACTGGTCCGTGGAACCACCGGGCGTGTAGGGCACCACGAGCTTGATCGGGCGCTCGGGCCAGGCGGCGAATGCGGTTGCCGTGGTCGTTGCCAGTGCCAGTGTGGCCGCGGCCAGGATGGCGGTTCTGCGGTGCATGTTGTCTCCTGTTGCTTTGTTTTATGTGTGTGTTTCTCCCCTCTCCCGCACGGCGGGAGAGGGGCAGGGGGAGAGGG
>NZ_ALOU01000061.1 GCF_000292345.1 Cupriavidus sp. BIS7 | reverse complement strand
GGTTGGGGCCCGCCGATGTACGTCTGGACATCACCTGAACATTTGGCTGGCGCGTTAGCGTGCGCGGTGCTGGTGAGTTGGCGGGACGGGCCGCCGATGCCATTCCTGCGCGATGTCCGGGAAGACGTCGCACTCGCCGCGAACGATGTTTTCGATCGTCGCGCAGACGCATTCGGTGCCGCGCGGCCCCACGCATACCAGGCTGTGGGGGTGCTCCGAATGGGGCGGAATGGCGTACACGTGCATGCCCTCGCGATAGAGGGGGTGCTTCGCAAGCCGCTCGTTCAGGATCTCGACGAAGCGGCCGGGGCTGACTGTCGGCTTGTCCATCGTTTGCAGGTCCCTGGATAAATCCCGGGGCCGTGTGGCCCCGGGGTGTGCGTTGGCACGCAGGCGATCAGTGGAGCGACTGCGTGCCGGTGATATCGGATGCTGCGCGCGGGGTGTCCAGCATGCTGTTGCCTGCGGCCCAGCAGGCCGCTTCCGCTTCCGCGTGCGAAGGGTAGTCAGAGGCTGCTTCGATCATGCTGTCGCAGTCGGCGCCGCCGCATTTTTCTTCGACCACGATGCGCCATGTAAAGCGCCCGGGCGGGTCTTCCAGCACATGCATCACGAGTGTGCGGCGGTGGTCGGTCAGGGACATCGGATGGGTGGTGGGCATGGTGGTTCCCCCTTTCAGCCGGGCGATGACAGAAATGGCAACCCGGCGAACTTTCAACATAGTCAGCGCCGCAGGGCATTGCCACCCCGAAATGATGCGGTGCGGCGTCAGCGGCCTTTCCACCTGTCATCGGGCCTGCTATCTTGTCTGGCTTCGGTCTTGCGGGTCGACTTTTCGGCCCTCCCGAACCCAAACCGACATGCCAGTTTCTCCGACTCTTATCGAACGGATTTCCACACTGCTCGCGCATTTCGACGCGACCATCCTGCCCGCCTGGACCGGCGCCGGGTGGAATCCTGCGATGCAACTGGCCCACGAGGCACTGGCCGGCGCCACCGGGCAGCCGCTGCCGGACAAGCGCTACCGGGCCATGGCCTGCGCGCGCCAGCTCTACGTCTTTGCCACCGCTGGCAACCTGGCCCATGCCGATACGCTGTTTGCATCGCTGCAACGCCACTTTGGCGACGGGGCGGGCGGCTGGATCTATAGCATCGACGCCAGCGGCGCGCCGCTTGACCGCACGCGGGATCTATATACCCATGCGTTTGTCGTTTTCGCCTGCGCGCATTACTACCGCGCGGGCGGCAGCGCTGCGGCGCTGGATGCACTGCAGCGGACGGTCAAGGTCATCGAGGAACGCTTTGCCGATGGCAGCGGGCTTTACCATGCCGCGCTGGCCGAGGATTTCGCACCAAATGGCAGCGGGGTGCTGCAGAACCCGGTCATGCATCTGACCGAGGCGTACCTGGCGGCGCTGGATGCCACTGGCGATACCTGGTTTGCAGACCGGCTGCGCGGGCTGGCGGATGCGGTTCACGCACGCTTTGTCGACCCGGCCGACGGTTGCGTGGCGGAACTGCCGCAGGGCACCTCCGGCAACCGGATCGAGCCGGGGCACCAGTTCGAGTGGTACTCGCTGGTGATGACGGCCCCGGCATTGTTCGCCGACACGCCACTGTCCGCCGCGCTGCGCCGCGCGTTTGATTTTGCGTGCCGCCACGGCGTGGCCGATGACACGCTCGGGGTTTGCGCAGCGCTGGACGGGAACGGGACGATGCAGGACGCCACCGAGCGAATCTGGGCGCAGACCGAATTTGCGCGCGCGCTGGTGGTCAAGGCGGCGGTGGACAACGACGCCATCGCGCTGGACCAGCTCGAAACCTGGATCGACCGCTTCAGTGCGCGTTTCCTGCATGCCGGCGGCTGGCATGAGTGCCTGGCTCCGGATGGCGCGGTCGTGCGCGCCGAAATGCCATCGACCACGCCCTATCACTTGCTGACGGCCTACCAGGCGCTGCGGACTCTTTTGCCCTGAGATCGGGAGATCCGGAGATCAATCGACCCGTGCCGCGCGCAGGTCGCTCTTGCGGATTAGTTGCAGGAGGGTTTCGGCAGGTTCGGTCAGCCGGCGCGCTGCCAGCGTGATGAATTCCACATCCGGCAGCGATGGCAGCGCATCGACATTGACGGGCGGCACCAGGCCGCCACCGGCCAGGTTTTGCGCCCGCACCGTGATGCCGAGCCCCCCGCGTGCCGCGGCAATGCATCCGGAATGGCTGCTGCTGGTGCAGACGATGCGCCAGCGCCAACCGGCCTCGGCCAGCGCGTCCAGCACCACCGAGCGCGTCACGCTTGGTTCGTTCACCAGGATCAACGGTAGCGGCTGCCGCACATCGACGACTGTGCCGGGGCGCGCCAGCCATTCAAGCCGCCCCCGGAACAGCGGCACGCCGCGCCGCTCCCCCTCGCGCCGCTTGCCGACGATCAGGTCCAGCGTGCCCGCCTCGAGCCATTCATAGAGCTTGCTCGTCATGCCGATCGTGATTTCGAGTTCCACGTCCGGATGGGTGGCGCGGAAGGCCGCCAGCACGTTTGGCAGCGGTCCCTGCGCAAGATCCTCCGATGTACCGAGCCGCACGCGGCCCTGCAGGCGTGGCCCGCTGAACTGCGATTCGGCACGCGCCAGCGATTCAAGAATCAGCCGCGCGTGAACGAGCAACGCCTCGCCGTCGGGCGTTAGTGAAAGCGAATGGGTGTCTCGTACAAAGAGCCGCCGGTTCACGCTCTTCTCAAGCCGGCGAATGTGGTCGCTGACCGACGACTGCGACAGGCCAAGCTGGCGCCCGGCGTCAGTAAAGCTGTGCGCCGTGGCCACCGTGGCGAAGGTCTGGATCCATACGGGATTTAGCATCGGCACATTGTCATCGGTAAATCCGATGACAGTCAACAAAGCCAGAGGGGTTCCCGATGAGGTGTGCGCTGGTTACCATGCCTCATCATCCCCGGGTTGCCCGGGGTGCATCGCCCCCCAAGAATTCCTTCATGCGTACCGCTTCCGCTCCCGCCTCAGGGCAGGCCTTTTCCGAGAAGGCCATGTTGTGGATTGTCTTCGCCGGCTTCTTCATGCAGACGCTGGACACCACGATCGTCAACACCGCGCTGCCGTCGATGGCACGCAGTCTGGGCGAGAAGCCGCTCGATCTGAAACCGGTGGTGGTGGCCTATACGCTGACGATGGCGATGCTGACGCCGGCTTCGGGATGGCTGGCGGACAAGTTCGGCACGCGGCGCGTGTATTTCAGCGCCATCCTGATTTTCGTGCTTGGCTCGGTATTCTGTGCCACCGCGCACACGCTGACCCAACTGGTGATCGCCCGCGTGCTGCAGGGCATCGGCGGGTCCATGCTGCTGCCAATCGGGCGGCTGGCCGTGCTACGCAATATTCCCGGCGAACAGTACATCGCCGCGCTGGCCTTCGTTTCCGTGGCGGGGCAGGTTGGGCCGATCTTCGGCCCTGTGCTTGGCGGCTGGCTGGTGCAGAGCGCGTCCTGGCACTGGATCTTCCTGATCAATGTACCGGTGGGGCTCGTCGGCCTGTTCGCGGTGCGCCGCTACCTGCCGGCAGGGGAGGCCGGCGTGGCGCCGCCGTTCGACTGGATTGGCTGCGGCCTGCTGTCGCTGTGCATGGTCACGTTCTCGCTGGCGCTGGAGCACGGTGCGGCCAGCGGCCTGAGTGCGGTGCTGGCGGCCGTGAGCGTGGCCAGCGCGCTGTGCTACATCCCGCATGCGCGCCGCCATCGCACGCCGCTGTTTCGCCTGACGCTGTTCCGGGAACCGAATTTCACCATCGGACTGATCGGCAATCTGGTCTGCCGCATCGGCTCGGGGGCCGTGCCGTTCCTGCTGCCGCTGCTGTTCCAGTTGCAACTCGGGTACTCGCCATTTCATTCGGGGCTGATGCTGCTGCCGGTGGCCATCTCGGGCACGATCTCCAAGCGCTGGATCGTGCCGCTGGTGAACCGCTTCGGCTATGACACGTTCCTGCTCGTCAATACGGTGATCGTCGGGGTATCGATTGCATCGTTCTCGGCGATGTCGCCGGGGTGGCCGCTCGGGTTGTCGATGCTGCAACTGGCAATCTTCGGGGCCGCCAATTCGATGCAGTTTGCCGCGATGAACAGCGTCACGCTGAAGGGGCTGTCGCGCGAGGATGCGGGCAGCGGCAACAGCCTGTTCTCGATGGTGCAGATGCTGGCGATTGGCCTGGGTGTGACCATCGGCGGCGGGCTGGTGAGCCTGTTCTCCGCAAAGCTCGGCGTGGCCGCGCCCGCCTATCGGCTGGCATTTTTGAGCGTCGGCGCGATCACGCTGCTTTCGGCGCTGGTGTTTCGGCGGCTGGACGCGGAGATCCTGAATCCGAAGCGGGCGGTGGTGGAGGTGCGGTAGGCGCCGACGGATTTATAAGGATCTGGCGGTCAGGATTTGCAAAGGGGCTGGCCATCTACAGGCGGCCACATGCCTTGCTGTTCAAGCTCCTGGTACCACGCATGCATGGCGCCATCGTGTGCCGAATACTCGCCGCGAGCGGATTTCCATACCAGTGCCGGCGTGCGGTCGCGCAGGTTCTCCAGCGCCGCCTGCACCTTTTGCGCGGATACGGTCAGGCCGGGGATTTGCTCGCGATAGAACGCCAGCGCCTCGGCGTCGTAAGGGCGAAACGCTCGCCCCAGCGCCAGCATGCGCCACAACACCGCACGTTCGAGCGGTTTCAAGCCGAGGAAGTCAGACCGCATCTGCGCGGCATCCTGATCGCGGCGTCGCCTGGCTGCCGCCAGTACCCGCTGTTCGAATCGCTCACCGTTTCCGGCTTCCAGCGGGTTCAGCGCCTCGCCAATCGCTGCATGGAAGAACTGCGGGCGATAGCCGAAGAGCTGAAAGGCTTCAAGCAGCACCAGATGATCGACGGGCCTTTGTTCCGCGCGCTGCTGCTCGATCAGCGCGACGACGTGATCGACATAGCTCTTTCCCAGCGTCGGCATCTGGTGGATGGTCGAGCCGAAGAACGCCGCGCCGTTTGCATTGACCAGCCGGAGCAGCTTGTCGCGATCCGAACCGGACATCACGAGCATGAGTGCCACATCGTCGGGCGTGTTCATCTGGTCACGCGCCGACTTCAGCGCGGCCATGGCCGCCTCGCCGGCCTCGCTGGTCAGTGCGTGCTGGGCTTCGTCGATGATCAGGGCCACCGGTTTGCCGGCGGCTGTGTGCAAGGCTTGCAGCGCTTGCGTCAGCGTGGCGCCGTCCGGCTTGCCAATACGCGAGGTGTCGATCTTTAGCGCCCCCGCGATGGTGATGCTCTGCAGACCTGCCTTGCGGGCCGTCTTCGCCACCACGCCAGCGTGCTCGACCAGCGCCAGGGATATGGCCTCGGCAATGTGATCGCCCGGATCGCGCCGCTGGTCGGACCAGAGGTCCACATAGATGACCAGCACACCGCGCTCCGCAAGAGCGGGACGGAGATCGTGCTGGAGGAACATCGATTTCCCGGTACGCCGCGGCGCCGCAAGGAAAAGCCCGTTGTGGGCGTCGCCGAAGACGGCCTGGCCCCGCAACTGGTCGGCCAGTTCGGTGGCAAGCCCTGGCCGGGCGAAGTAGCTCATCGTTTTATCCGGAATTATGCGAACTCGGATAATTTATGGAATCGAGGATAAAAGTCAATAATTGCCGGCGCACAACGATTAAAAGTGATGTATGCGTCCTATTCTGAGATCCCCGCCTCGCGCAGCAACCGATCGCACTCATCGAGCATGTCATGCGCGAATGCGGACTGATAGTTCGGGTCAAGCGCCTCCATCATTTCGTGGGCGGCATAGAGGCCTGCCTCGCGTGACAGGGTGTCGGCCAGTTGCCGGGCCAGCTGGTCGCTCAGGTCGGACAGCACGCGCCGTTCCGACAGCGCAAGCTGAAGCTTTGAGCGCGACAGCCAGTTGGCGGCCAGCGTGGCACCCTGGCCTTCGGTCATCCACTGTCCATGCTCATAGAACGCTGACAGCCGTTCGGCAGTCAGCGCGAACAGCAATGCCTTGCGGGTGTTGAAGTCGATGCGGGGCGGGGGAGCGGCGGGGATCATGCGCGAAGTACCGGAGGAAAGATGCGGCCGAATGGCAGGGGCGCCATATTAGCGCGAGTGTCGATCCGCGGCACTCAGGCGAAGGCGCGGGCGCTCATGCGAAGCGCTTCTCCAGCCATTGCCCGATATCCACGATTTCCTCGATGCAGACCGAATGCGGCATCCGGTAGGTCTGCCACGTGATGGGGTGGCCGGCGGCCGCAAGCCAGTCGCGGGCGCGCGTGCCGAGCGTCAGCGGCACGATATCGTCGTCCGTGCCGTGCGCCGCAAAGATCGGCGTGCTGGCATTGGCGGGCGCGGCTTCCGATGCGATCAGGTCGGTCGAAGGGATATATGTTGACAGCGCCACCACGCCAGCCAGGGTCTCCGGATGCGTCAGTGCCGTGGTGTACGCAATCGCACCGCCTTGCGAGAAGCCAGCCAGCACGATGCGATCGCACGGTACGCCACGCGCGTTCTCGCGTGCAATCAGTGCGCGGATTGCGTTGCACGATGCGATGATGCCCCGCTCGTCGGCGCGGCGCCCATCCTCGTCGAGCGACTGGATGTCATACCAGGCGGGCATGACGTAGCCCCCGTTGCACGTCACCGGCATTGCCGGGGCATGGGGGAAGATGAAGCGAATGCCCAGCTTGGCTGGCAAGCCCAGTTCAGGAACCACCGGAACGAAATCACTGCCGTCTGCCCCGAGCCCGTGCATCCAGATCACCGAGAACGCGGGATTGGGTGCGGTTTCAATCTCTATCGCAGGCAACAGTTCGCTCATGACCGGACCCGCGTGCAAGCGGGAAAAGCTTGGGAGGGCGGCCAGTATCGCACAGGCTCGATGGAGCCCGTGCGACGCATTGCGGGACTGGGGTCAGGCAGCAGATGGCACGATCGGCACCGTGGTCAGGCCCGGCACGGTGCGTGCAGGCATGAACGGCGCTTCCGTGCCGGTAGCGGTATGGGCGATTGCATGACGCCGGTCGGCCACACCTTCCACGCCGCTCGTTCCCACTTCTTCGAGGAAGGCGATCATGTTGCGGTAGTAGTCGACTTGCATCTGCGCTTCAAGCAGGCGACGTTCTGCCTGGAAAAGCGTCAGCCTCATGTCTTGCAGTTCCTTTTCGGCGATCTTTTCAGGCGTCGGCGGGCTGAACAAGTTTGCAAGCGAACGCATGGCAGTTACCTCCAGGGCTGTCTACGGCAGTTAAATCGGATTCGGATGTGCGCGCCATGCGGTCAAATATAGACGATACGGCGCAAGGTACACGATGGGTCACCATGGATGATGTGGGGTCCCCCACAAGAATGATTGCGGTACGCCGCACGCAGGAGTAGATTGTTCGCCCATTAGCCGGGTCGCAGCACAATGCGCGACCCGGCTTTGTCATTTTCGGCCTGTCAGCTTGCCATCAGCTTGCCCGATGGTGCCATTTGTGGCGGATGCTGCCGCTGCGCGCGCGTGCGGCGCTGGCGGCCGCGCAAACCGGCCGTCGGCAAAAAAACGACATCGCGTCTGCGGCGCGCAACAGTCGGAATTGCCCGCTTTTTGTGGGTGTGAACAGGGCGTGACGCACGCGTGACAGCTCCATGACGGACATGCTGCCGGAGTGCCGCGCACGTACCTTCGCACCCATCCGCACAGGCTTCGCGCATGTCTTCGTTCCGGTCTTTTTTATCCACTCTTTCGAGGGGTAAAGGCTCGCGCCCTGGTTTCCGTTAGTCCACCGATAGCCCCGGGGTCACGCGGAGCGAGAAAAACGAACGGAACGGAGGGAACATGGCTTGGGAAAACTTGAGTATGCGCACCCGGTTGGGCGCGGCGTTTGGCGTGGTTGTGCTGCTTGTGGCGGTCATGATGACGCTGGCGCTGGGCCAGATCGCCGATAGCGGTGTTCGCGGCTGGATCTACGGGCTGGGCGCTGCCGTGCTGGTCTTCAACGTGGTCTGCTGGTTCCGGCTGATTGGCGCGATAGAGGCGCCGCTCAGGGAGGCCGAATTCATCGCCGAGACGGTGGCCGCTGGCGATCTCAGCAAGGATTTTGAAACCGAGCGTGGCGGGGATTTCGGCCGCCTGCTGGGTGGGCTGGGCGAGATGGAAGACATGCTGACGGACCTGGTCACGCGCATCAAGTCCGCCAGCGACTCAATTTCCTCGGCTTCGCAACAGATTGCTGCAGGCAATACGGATCTGTCGCAGCGCACAGAGGAACAGGCGGCCACGCTGCAGGAAACGGCGTCGAGCGTGGGCGAGCTGACCGCGATGGTGAAGCAGAACACGGAACGTGCCCGCACGGCCAACGGGCTGGCTGCATCGGCGTCAGGCATTGCCGAGCGCGGCGGCGCGATTGTCGGCAATGTCGTGGAAACGATGCAGGCCATCAGCGCCAGTTCACGCAAGGTGACCGACATCATCGCCGTGATCGAGGGCATTGCGTTCCAGACCAACATCCTGGCGCTGAACGCCGCCGTGGAAGCTGCACGGGCCGGCGAGCAGGGCCGCGGATTCGCTGTAGTGGCTGGTGAGGTGCGCACGCTGGCGCAGCGCAGCGCGGCGGCCGCCAAGGAGATCAACGTGTTGATCAGCGACTCGGCGCAGCAGGTGGATAGCGGATCGGCGCTGGTTGGCCAGGCCGGCCAGACCATGGAGGAGATCGTCCAGGCGGTACGCCGCGTGACCCAGATCCTCGGCGAGATTGCCGCGGCGTCGGAGCACCAGAGCGACGGTATCGAGCAGGTGAACGTGGCCGTCACGCAGATGGATGATGTGACGCAGCAGAATGCCGCGCTCGTCGAGCAGGCGGCCGCGGCGTCGTCGGCGCTGGCCGATCAGGCGCAGGAACTGCAGAAGGTAGTGGGCGAATTCAAGCTCTGAACACTCAGAGCTTGCCGCTTTTCAAATAGGCGATCACTGGCGTCCAGAAGCGGTTCATATAGGGCGCTTCGATCGCCGCGTTGTGCGGCAGGTCCTCGAATACTTCCAGGCGCCTGGGGCCATGCGCCGCGCGGGCCATGCATTCGGCATCGTGAAACGGGATGGTCTCGTCCTGCCGGCTGTGCAGCAGCAGGATCGGCAGGGTCAGCTTGCGGATGCGCCGGATGTTGTTCCACGGGTCGGGCAGCATCCAGGCCATCCAGCGGGGCACCTTGCCCGTTACTACCGCGGCCGAGCGTGCCGACCGGAACCCCGCGCCGATGACCATGCCATCCGGCACGGGGAGCAGATCGTTCACAACGTCCAGCAACACGCCGCTGCCCAGCGAATAGGCCATGACATAGTGCCGCGCCGCATTCGGCGTTGCAGCCCGAAACTGGTTGTAGGCCGCCAGCGCATCCTGATGCAGGTGACGGACGGTCGGCCGTCCGGTGCTGGCGCCATAGCCGCTGTAGTCGAACACGAAGGAGGAGATGCCTGCGTGGTGCAGCAGCGCCTGCACCGGCGCCCAGTCGGCCAGGCTTTCCTCGTCGCCGTGAAATACGGACAGGGCAGGCGCGGCGGGGTCCTCGGCTGCGACGAATGATCCACGCAGCAAGCGGTCGCCGCTGGCAAACGCAAACTGGCGCGAGGTGACGCCCAGATCGTCCGGCTTCAATGTGCCGGCCGGGCCTGGCACAAAAGCGTCGCGTTCCATCGCGTAGAACAGCATGAGCCGCCCGACCCCGGCCAGCACGGCTACCCCGGCCAGCCCGGCAGCACCGACGAGCCAGCGCCGGGCGGGGTTCTGGGCGGGAGGCGCTAAGGGAGACGGCATCGGTGGAGTACTCGCGGGCTGCGGGGGTGCCACAACCCTAACACCTGCCATGCCTTCCGGAAAAGTGTCTCGCAGCAGCCGGGCGAGCTTCCAGGCTAACTTTCTCCATGGAAATCAATCGTTTATCTACGAAATTGATGATTTCAATCGGGGCGATAGAAAAGTTTTTGCGCTCCACCACAAAATCGTTCTTGCTTATCTATCTATAGGTAGATAGTATTCACGCCATGGACCGACGCACTGCAGCAGCAAACCAGCCAGCACAGTGACCGATCCACGCAATACCCAGAAGTTTTTCAGTACCGGAAGCGGTTCTTTTTTTAGGTCACCAAATCTATCTGGTAGTAGATAGTGACTTGAGCAAGAAAAAGGAAGATCCGCAGTTTCGCAGCACAGAGTTAGGCCCCGCGATTCACCACCTGAACCGAGTTGCCAGGGCCCACGCAAAGGAGAGCATCATGAACGCCAAGACCATCCTGACCGCCGCCGCCCTTGCCGCCGCTTTCGTGACGGGCGCTGCTCAAGCCGCCACTCCTCATGGCGAAATCTACGGTTATTCGTACCGCGTGAACGACCAGCGCAGCGCTTTCGTCGATGGCGCTCGCCAAGGCAAGTTTGACTCGTACAGCGAAGGCGCGCGCATCAGCAACCGCGACGCTTACACGGACGGCGCGCGTATCAGCAACCGTGACGGTCTGACCGCTAGCATCAGCAACCGCGATGGTTATACCGATGGCGCGCGTGTCAGCAACCGTGACGGTCTGACGGCCAGCATCAGCAATCGTGATGGTTACACGGACGGCGCGCATATCAGCAATCGCGACGGCCTGACGGCCAGCATCAGCAACCGCGATGGTCTGGTCGAACGCACTGCCGACCCGTACCTGGACGGTGCCCGCTTCGTGGCGGGACTGGATCGCGCTGGCGTATCCGCCAGCCCGGCTCGCACGGCTGATCCGTACCTGGACGGTGCCCGGACGACCGACGTCTACACCGACGGCGCACTGGCCTGATACAGCACCAATCGCCATAACCAGGCGATTGTTCCCCAACCGGCGCCCCACGAGGGCGCCGGCCTGTTTTCCCGGACGCGCACTAATATGAAGACGACCATGCAAGATGCCCGGATCCTGGGCGGCCGGCTGGCGGTTTGCGTTGCCGGTGGGCCTTCCGTCACCCTCGTGGTGCGGGCGCCAGGCTGATGAGGCTGCTTGTTGACTCCGGGAAAATCCCGGTTGAGTATCTATCTTCGCGTAGATAAACTGCCGACCATGAAAACGCAACCTGTCCGCGAGCAACTGCTCGAACATACGCTGATCCTGATCCGCAAACGCGGGTGCAATGGCTTCAGCTATCGCGACCTGGCCGAGCTGGTGGGGGTCAAGACCTCCAGCATTCACTACTATTTCCCGTCGAAGGACGACCTGATCCTGGAAGCGGTCAAGGAGTACAGCCGGCGGATCACCGAGCGGCTGGGCGGGATCAGTCCCGATCTCCCGGTGCTGGACCAGGCCAGGCAGTACCTGGACCCGCTGCGCCAGACGTGCGGCTCCGACCAGATCTGCTTGGCGGGCATGTTGGCCACGGAGATCCTGAGCCTGCCCGAGTCGGTCCACAAGGCGCTCAAGGACTTCTATCACATCAACGAGGCATGGCTGACCAAGCTGCTCGAACGTGGCCAGAAGGAACGCGACACCCCGTATCCGGTGCCGCCCGCGATGCTCGCGCAAGTCATTTATGGTGCGCTGCAGAACGGCCTGATCGCCGCGCGGCTGTTTGGCACGCAGGAACGCCTGGAATCCGCGGCCGAGACGCTGCTTGGCGCGCTGTGCAACAAGCGCGCGGCGGCATTGCTCGAAGCGCACGCCTGAGCGAAGCGCACAGCTGAGGCAAGCACATCCAGTCACCGCCGGTGGGCATCAGCCACCCGGCGGTTTTTTTTCGCCCTGCGCGAATGCGGCAACCGTGTCGCACAGCCATGGCGCGTCGTCATGCGGCAGGTCATGCCCGGCCCACGGGTGCCGGATATGGCTGACGTTCGGCGCACGCCACGCGGCCGCAAGGTGCAGGGAGCAGGCCGGATTGACGAGCCGATCGGCATCGGACGAAACGATCAGCGTAGGGCACGTCGGGGCGATCGTCCTGGCGCGGAAGCGGGCGGCGGCCAGCAATTGCCGCCATGCCGCCTTGCGCGTGACCGGGGCGCTTTGTGCGATGGCAACCCAGGCGGCCAGATCGGCTTCACGGGTGTCAAGCCGCTCGCAGGTCAGCCGGTGCACGGTCCGTTCGCAGCGCACGCGGTCGTCCCAGTGCTGGGCCATGCCGAGCAGCGCCACCCAGTTCAGCGGCAGAAGGCGTTCGGGAACGGTGCTGAATGGCCGCATGCTCGTATTGATCAGCACCAGTTCCGCCACGTCGGCGGGCCACGCCTGCGCCCAATGCGTGGCCACCATGGCGCCGAGCGACATGGCCAGTACCCGCCAAGGACCGGGTGCCCCGGACGCATGTGCCGTGGCGCGTACGGCTTCCATCATGCCGTGGACCGTGGCAGGCACGGCCACGTGGCGCGCCACGCCGTTGCCGGGCAGGTCGATCAGCAATGGCTGACCGAGCCCGCGTGAAGCCCACAGTTCGGGCAGCGTGCCCCAATGGCGCGATTCGCGCGTCAGGCCGCGCAGGAAGATCCACGTGCTCATGGCCCGGGCTGTCCGTGCTGCCAGTGGGCGCGCGCCTGTGCGAGCAGATGGTCGCGCTGCATGCCGTGCGGCAGCCATCGCTCCGGCGCCACGGCCACCCGGCCGAGAAAGTCGAACAGGCTTACGTGCCTGCGCAGTACGCGCGCGGTGCGGTGCGCCTTGATCGGATTGAAAATGCCCGCGCGCGAGAAGATCTGCCGGGGATTCTTCTTGATCCACAGCCACGACCCAAGCTCGAGCGTCATCGGCAGGAACAGGTTCTGCGGCGGCGTGCGGTCATAGGCGTAATCCCACAGATCGCCATGCAGCAGATACTGGTGGCTCTGCGGCTCGAACGCGTAGCCGTGATGCGGATGGGCCTGCTCGAACATCGTCTTGAGCAGGTACATTTCGGGGAAATGGGCCATCGGCGTGTGCGTGCGCGCGTACGGGAACCAGATGCTGTCGCGCCAGCCGTAGCCCGAGTGACAGTCGACGGCAAAGCTCAACGGGCGTGGCAGCAGCTCCGTTTCCACCACGCGCAGCATCGCACGGCTTTCCACTTCCATCGGCGCACCTGCACGGCCCCGATACCACGGCAGCCAGGCTCCGATGCGCTGGCCGCCGGCCAGGAACGGCACCGCGTCGTCAGCATCCTGCGGCGCGTTGCGCATCAGGTCCACGCCGTTCGGGTTGGCGCGCGTCACCGCATACATCCCCCCCGGATTGACGATGGGCATGAATACCAGCCGCACTGCCTGCAACTGGCGGTGAAGCAGCTCGTCCCAGCTCAGCCGGCACAGCAGCGAGCGCATGTAGTCGAGCACCAGTTGCGTGCCAATGCGTTCCAGGCCGTGAATGCCGCCAAAGATGCCGATGGCCGGTGCGTCGGGCGATTCGGTGCCCAGGCTGGCCACATGCACCGCGAACGAATGACCGTGTACATCCACCTTGCAGGCCACCGTGGGCCGGAACCACGGCTCGCCGATTTCCAGTAGCGCGAGAAGCTGGTCGTACTCGGGAAAGCTGGGGCGGCCCGGATCGGTCATCGGTGGGGGCGTTGGTGGGGGCGTTGGTGGGCGGCGGGCGCTTTGAGAAGAGGGGGCTCAGTTCAATATAGGCGCTGGCGGCGGCATCTCGCAACGGCGCGAGGCCGCTGTGCCCGGTGGCACCAGGCAGTCGAGCAACGCGCCGAGCAGCCGTGTTTTGCGCCGGCTGTTCAGGCAGTACAGGTATTCGTGGATGACCGGCGCCTGGCTTGCGAATCGCACCACGGTGAGTGCCGGATCTCGCGGGACCTCTCCCTCCGGCATGACACTTGCGCCGAGGTTATGACGGATCGCCTCGCAGATGGCCTCGCGGCTGCCGATTACCGTATGCGCCGGCAATTCCACGCCGGCGGCATGCAGCGCGCCTTCGGTGGCCTCCCGGGTCATCGATCCCTGCTCGCGCACTAGCAGGTGGCAGGTTGCCAGCTCGGACACTTCCACGCGCGGCCGGCGCGCTAACGGGTGCGCGGGATGCACCACCAGCACCATTGGATCCGCCGCGAGCATGATGCGGTGCAGGCGGTCATCGTCCACCGCGTGCGATGACACGGCGGCGTCGATGCGGTACTCGAACAGTGCATCGAGCATCTGCCTGGAATTGCCGATCTGGATGCTGACGCCAAGCGCGGGATAGCGCTGCCGGAACGCAGCCACGCTGCGCAGGATGTAATAGGGGCCCGTGGCGCCGATGCGCAGATTGCCAAAGCGGAGATTTCCGGCATTGCGCAGCAGGAAGTCAGCATTGCTCTCCTGTTGCAGGATCTGCTCGGCCACCGGCATCAGCGCAACGCCGGTATCGCTGAGGTCCACACGGCTCGCACGCCGATGAAACAACTCCACGCCATAGAGCTCCTCTAGCTGGCGGATGCGGCCGGTGACCGTGGGCTGGCTGACGCGCAACTGACGCGCCGCAGTGGTGATGCTGCCTTGCCGCGCCACTTCGTAGAAGGTCATCAGCAGTTCGCCAAGCATGAGACTCCGATCGGGACATGAGACAACCGCCGAGATTAAGGCGGAAATGTGACAGCGTGACGAATCCATGCGCGCGGTCAATCCGCTTCAAGGGAGGGCTGGCAATAATGCCGCCTCACGGTGCGAGGGAAGTCCATGACAGTACCGACGCAGAGGGGATTCCTCATTCAGGAGTCAATAAGATGTACAGGAGGCTTTATTGCGCTGCCGCGATCGCTGCCGCGCTGACGGTGTCTTCAGGCTGTTCGGACAGCGTTGCCGTACCGGCTACCTATGACAGCGCGCTGGATGCCGCTTCCAGGGGGCAGCAGACCGCGACGCTTTCCACGCTGGAGGCACTCGTCAATATTGAGTCTGGGTCCGGCGATGCGGTAGGCATGCCGCAGATGAGCGACTACCTCGCGCAGCAACTCGCCAGCCTTGGCGCCACGGTGACGCGCCACAAGCCCGAAGACGGCGGGGCGGGCGACAACATCGTCGGCAGGTTCGAAGGAACGGGCAACCGCAGCATCCTGCTGATGGCGCATATGGATACCGTCTATCCGCGCGGGTTCCTGGCCAGGGCACCGTTCCGTATCGACGGCAACCGCGCCTATGGGCCTGGCATTGCCGACGACAAGGGCGGCATCGCTGTCATTCTCAATGCGTTGTCGATCCTCCGGGCACAAGATTTCAACGGCTACGGCACGCTGACCGTCCTCTTCAATACCGATGAGGAGGTGGGGTCGTTTGGCTCGCGCACGCTGATCCAGTCGCTGGCGGCCCAGCACGACTACGTGTTGTCCCACGAGCCCGCTGCCGATGTGGCGGAAAGCTTCGGCCTGGCGACGTCCGGCATCGCGCACGCAGAGGTTACGGTCACGGGCCGCGCGTCGCACGCCGGGGTGGCGCCCGAACTTGGCGTGAATGCGCTGACCGAAGCCGCCGACCTGATCCTGCGCACGCAGGACATCGACAACAAGGATCGCGAGATCCGCTTCAACTGGACGCTGGCGTCGGCCGGTTCGGCCTCGAACGCCATCCCGGACACGGCCAAGCTGACCGCCGATATGCGATACGGCCGCAACGAGGATCTCGAGGCGATGATTGCGATGCTCACGGAGCGCGCCCAGCAAAAGCGATTGTCCGCAGCAGAGGTCTCGGTGGACGTGCTCCGCGGCCGGCCAGCCTTCAACGCCTCCACGGCGGGCCAGGCGCTGGCGGCTAAGGCGCAGGCGATCTACCGGGAAGTGGGCGGCAGCGCTGCCGTTGTGGCCGAGCGCTCGGGCGGCGGTACCGATGCAGCCTATGCGGCGATGTCGGGCAAGCCCGTCCTTGAAAACATGGGGCTGCCGGGCTTCGGCTATCACACGAATGCCGACGAGTACATCGTGATCGATACCATCCCGCGTCGCCTGTACCTGGCCACGCGCCTGATCATGGACCTGAGCAGGGACCGCTAAGCAGCAGCCTCCCGGACTCAACGTGCCGACCCGGCTGCACCACTGCAGCCGGGTCGGTATTTTGCAGTCTCTCAGGCGCCCATCGCCGGATCGGACGTCGTGTGCGTACCGTTCTCCAGCCGGCCCGCGAACCGGCGCGTGAAGCCGCCCTGCTGGGTGGTGACCGTGAAGTCGTACCAGTTGCCTTGCGAGCCCACGGGCCAGTGCTGGTCAAGTTCCTTGCCGGCTGGTAGCTCGAAGGTCCAGGGGCCATCGTTGCGGTAGGCGTTGGGCTTGACCGTGAACGTGCACGTGGATGTGCCACGGTTGATCAGCGTGAGCCAGACATCGGCGTTGGCTTCGTCATAGCAGACCCGGATTTCCGGCGCCGCGCCGCCGCCAGCCGCCTTCTGCGCGCTGACATCGCCGCCGAACGCGCGATGGTAGCCGTTCGGGCCGAGCACCCAGAGGTCATAGCGGCCATTGTCGCGGCTGACATCGAGCCTGGCGTCATAGGACTTGCCCGCCTCGATCGCAAAGCGGCGCGGCACGTCGCCAAGGTGCAGGCGATCGTAGACGTGGAACACCGCAGCCTGGGCACCGTCATTCTTGAAGCGCAGCCACATCGTGTTCGTGGCCGGGTCCTCCAGCCCGCTGACATGCAGCGTGTACGGCAGTGCGCGCGACGGGCGCGTACCCTTCTGTTGCACCGGCATCGACTGCGCGGCCACGCTCGGCGCGGGAATCTGCGCGCGGGCGTCCTGCGCGGCTCGCAGGCTGTCGGCATCGGTCTTCTGCAGCGGTGAGAACGCCAGCGACGTATTGCCGTTCGGATTGACGAAGTCGAACGCCGATGTCAGGTCGCCCATGATCGCCCGCCGATACGTGCTGATATTGGTCTCCGCCACGCCGAAGCGGGCCTCCAGGAAGCGCAGCACGGAGGTGTGGTCGAATACCTGCGAGTTGACCCAGCCGCCGCGGCTCCACGGGGAGACCACGTACATCGGCACGCGCGGTCCTGGGCCGAACGGGGTCTTGTCGACGCTGTAGTACTCGGCGGAGGCGTCCATCGTCGTGAAGCCAACCGGGTTGCCTCCGGCGTCCAGCGCCGGTGCGCACGGCGGCGGCATGTGGTCGAAGAAACCGTCGTTCTCGTCGAAGTTGATCAGCAGGACCGTGCGGCTCCAGATGGCGGGGTTGGCCGTCAGGACATCCAGAAGCTGCTGCGTGTACCACGCGCCCTGCACGGGGCTGGACGGCCCCGGGTGCTCCGAGTAGGTGGCCGGTGCAACGATCCACGACACCTGCGGCAGCGTTCCCGCCGCGATGTCATCGCGCAGCGCCTGCAGGAAGCCGCCGTCCGGCATCGTGTTGGCGATGCCTTTGAACAGCGGGTTCACCGAGTCATTGGCGGGCGCATACGGCGGATAGGGCGAGCCGTTGGCGGCGTTGCCAAGCGCGGCATTCGCGGCGCGATATTGCTGGAAGCCGGCCAGTGGATTGTCGGTGAAGTTGTCCGGCATGTTCTGGTAGACCTTCCAGGTCACGCCAGCAGCCTGAAGGCGTTCCGGGTAGGTGGTCCACGTGTAGTTGACACCCGTGGCGTCGAGAGAATCGCCACTGTTGTCGATCACCGGGCCGCCGTGCGCGGCCAGCGGGTCGTTGGTGCCGGTCCACTGGAACAGCCGGTTGGTATTGGTGCCGCCGTGGAAACTGCAGTGATAGGCGTCGCACATCGTGAACGCATTGGCCAGCGCGTACTGGAAACCCAGTTCCTGCTGGGTGTAGTAGCCCATCGACTGGGTCTTCTTCGAGGTTGGCCACGCGCTCATGCGGCCGAGATCCCATGCCGCCTGGCCATCGGGCTGGCTGTGGGGCGTGCCGCTCACGCGCTGCGCGTTGCCGGCCGACTGGTCCAGGTGATACGGCAACACGATGCGGTTGGTGTTGCCGTTGGCATAGGTCTGCTGGAAGACATTGCGGCCGCCCGCCAGCGGAATCGGGAAGCGGTCGCTGAAGCCGCGCACACCGTTCATGGTGCCGAAGTAATGGTCGAACGAGCGGTTTTCCTGCGTCAGGATCACCACGTATTCGACGTCGCGGATCGACTTCGTGGCGTTGTTGGCCGGAATTGCCAGTGCGCGGCGGATGGCCGGCGGGAAGGCGGCTAGCGCGGCGGTGGCGGCGGCGCTGCCGCCGGCTACCTTGAGAAAGTTGCGTCGGCTGCTGGAGGTCATGTCTGTTCTGCCCTGGTCAAGCGTGTTGTTGGAGTTGGTGTTGCGCAGGCGCTCAGGGCGCGCATTTCATCAGCGGCTTGGTTGCTTCGGGCGAATTGGTGGCGGGTGGTGGACTGCTGTTGCTGCTGCTGTCATTGCTGTCGCCGCCGCAGGCGGCAAGCGTCGCACATAGCAGCAGGGCTGCCAGAGCGCCAAGCGGGCGGACTCGGGCAACGGTGCGGATTGCGTCGATCATGGTCGATGTCTCGTGCGGGGATGGCCGGCCGCGGCTTCATCGTCGCGGCGCGTCGCGTGACTCGCGATGCGCTTTGCAGCGTAAGCAGACAGGTTGTCTCCGCAGTGACATCGGACCCAAGATTTCCGATGACGGTATCGATCTTTTTCAGGCTCCGGTGACGCATGGTCATCCCGGACGACCGGCTGGTCAGATTCTGGTGCTGCATCGCACCAATTCGTGTGCTAAGGTTTTAGACACTTCCCTCGAATCCGCACGCAGCACTGCCGCAGCCGTGTATCGTGCGCACTCCCGGTAAGTCGCGCCAGTCCTGGCCTGCAGGGTTGTGGCGCAATGCGGGGCGTGTTTGGCGCCATTTTTGTTGCGGACGCAACATGCCGTGACCTTGCTTGTGATCAGGGCTTCCCGCCTCCAGTCTTGAGTGTGAGTACGGCGCTTGCAGGAGCAGCATCATGGACAACCAATCTGACTATGTCTGGCATTACACGGTAGGTACGCCACTGGCCGCCATTGCGCGCTCAGGGCGTCTTGTGCCGGCCGCCGCACTTTTGTCGGAACCGCGCCTGGGCGAGCAGGAGATCCTGTGGTTTTCGCGCAATCAGCAATGGGACCCCTCGGCCAGCAAGGACGAAGGCCTGAGTCAGGCGCGCCACACGTTATCGCGCTCGGCCTTGCATACCCGTTTCGGGCTGTACCGTTTCGGGCTGCCCGTTCACGACGCGCGCCTGCTGGCGTGGCCGACGGTCACGCGGGTGGCCGATATCGATGTGCCCGAGGCCATGACGATGGTGGCCAGCGGCTTGCGTTGCGGGGCCGCGCCAACCGACTGGCTTGGCACGTTGATGCCGATTCCGCTGGCCGATCTGCGCTTCGAAGCATGGAGCGGCGCCAGGTGGGAGTCAGCCGACCTGCATGAACTCGCCGCCCAGCTTGTGTGAGCGGTGGCCCCCTGAGACCTCCAGACCTTTGAAACCTGCGTGCCGGCGGTAAGCGGGGCAACTAATCAGCGGCTCAGCCCGCGTGCGCTGATCGGCCACACGCTTCCCACCACGCCTTTCCGGATGCCGACGATCTCGTCATAGAGATTCAGCGTCGGGTCGCAATGTCCTGGCACCAGCATCATGCGGCTGCCCAGCGGCGGCAATGCCTGACGCGCATCCGCCTGACGCGGCTTGACGATGCCATGCTCGTCGTTGGCCGACACATAGTCGAGCGCGGCTGACGGCGCGCCATCGGCCCAGATCCATGGCAGGCCGGAATCCACGGCCATCGACTTCAACCCGGCATCCACGATCACGCGGTCACCTGCGGCCACGCTCATGACAGCTGTGGCGATAAACAGGCTGTGCTCGAAGCGCAGCGAACCCGTGTAGGCATTGCTTCCGTAATCGGCATCCATGAATACATAGGAGCCCGGCTGGATCTCGGTGTAGACGCCGCTGGTAAGGTCGAACTCGACGCTGCCGCTGCCGCCTCCGGTCACGACATCGCAGCGTACGCCGGCCGCTTCCAGCCGCGCGATGACGTTGCCGGTGCGGTCGGCCGCGCGTGCCGCACCATCGCGCCGCTCTGCCCACCCGCGCAGGTGCTGGATGCTGCCGTGATAGGCCTGCAGGCCGCGCAGTGTCAGCCCCGGATGCTTCGCGATGGCGTCCACCAGTTTCAACGCCGCAGCCGCGTCGGGCACCCCGCAGCGGCCCTGGCCAACGTCGATCTCGACGAACACATCGAGCGTAGTACCGGCGGCCGATAGCGCGGCGGCCAGCGCGTCAATCTGCGCGACATCGTCCACGCACACGCTCATCCGCGCGTGCCTGGCCAGTTCGGCGAGCAGCGCTGCCTTGGCCGGACCTGCGATCTCATTGCTGATATGGATGTCGCGAATGCCCGCGCGCACGAACGGCACGGCCTCGCTGACTTTCTGGCAGCAGATGCCCACGGCGCCGCGTGCGATCTGTGCCAGCGAGACATCGGGGCATTTGTGGGCCTTGGCGTGCGGCCGCAGCTTGACCCCGGCGGCGTCGGCCGCGGCCTGCATGCGGTCCACGTTGCGCGCGAATGCATCGAGATCGACGACGAGAGATGGGGTGTCTATGGCATCCGCGGGCAGGCCTGGGCGCGCGGCAGGGGGCAGATCGAACGTGATGGACATGGCGGAGTGGCGGGTGACTGACCGTCAGGAAATCGATGCGGCCGGTATGGGAGCAGCGGTGCGACAGCGTATCACGGCGAGAGGCATCGCTAGAGGGATGTGGATCTAACGCCTCTTGCAAGGTTCTAATTTGATCTGACGCAAACGTGTGACTCCAAAGATCTCAAGCTTCAAGCTCGGGCGTCGTTAAGGCTGGCTTGCACCCTTGAAACTCAAGCCACATGAACAACCTGAGCATCCGCCACGGCCTGCTGGCCACCCTGGTGATTTTCGGACTGATGATCGTCTTTGGCGCTGGCCTGGGCGTGAGCCAGCTTCATGCCGCCAGCGACTCCGCAGAAAACATCCATCTGGTCTCGGCGCGTGCGCTGCTGCTCAATGACGCCTACAAGGACATGACCCGCGCCCGCTCGGCACTGACGCGCGCGTACAGTTCGGCCAAGGCAGGCGGCGGTGTGAATGCCGATGCGATCAAGAGCGCGGAAGGCTCCATCCGCAAGTCGGTCGATGAACTCGACCGCTTTGCTAACGCAGCAGTGCTGGCCGGGCAGGATGCCTCCACGCGCGAGGACGTTGCAAGCGCGGGCCATGCCCACATCGAGGCGGTGCAGCGTGGGCTTGAAGCCCTGCGCAAGGATGATGCCGACGGCTATGCAGCGATCAACGACAAGGACATCACGTCAACCGGTGCCGCTTACTCGGCTGGCGTCGAGCGCTTCCAGGCGTTTGCCACGCAGCGCAACGAATCGGCGATGGTGGAAAACCGCACCCGCTTCAATCGCGTGCTGATCCTGGTGTGCGTTGGCCTGGCGGCGTCGGTGCTGCTCATTACCGTCGTTCACCTGGCGCTGCGCAAGCTGGTGGTGACGCCGCTGCATCAGGCCTGCGACCTGATCATGCGTGTGGCAGACGGCGACCTGACCATCAAGGTCCCGGAGGCCGGCCGCAATGAAATCGGCCAGTTGCTGCGCGCGCTGTCGCGCATGCAGGCCGGGCTGACGCAGACCGTGGCAAAGGTGCGTGCGGGCTCCGATGCCGTGACGATCGGTGCGCGCGAAATCGCCGCGGGCAACACCGACCTGTCGTCGCGTACGGAAGAACAGTCGTCCGCGCTCGAACAGACCGCGGCCAGCATGGAGCAACTGACCTCGACGGTCGCGAACAACGCGGAAAGCGCCACGCGCGCGAGCGACCTGGCACGCAATGCGGCCGATCTGGCGTCGCGCGGCGGCGAAGTGGTGCGCGGCGTGGTGCAGACGATGAGCGAGATCAATGCGAGTTCGCAGAAGATCGTCGACATCATCGGCGTGATCGACGGCATCGCCTTCCAGACCAATATCCTGGCGCTGAACGCTGCCGTGGAAGCGGCGCGCGCCGGCGAGCAGGGCCGTGGCTTTGCCGTGGTGGCGGGCGAGGTCCGTGCGCTGGCTCAGCGCAGTGCGGGTGCGGCCAAGGAGATCAAGTCGCTGATCGATTCGTCGGTCGACAAGGTGGGCGCCGGCAGCGCCCAGGTGGAGCAGGCGGGCAGCACGATCGAGGATATCGTGGTGGCCGTGCAGCGCCTGGCCGATACGGTCAGCGAAATCTCGGCCGCGTCGATCGAGCAATCCTCGGGCATCACGCAGGTCAGCGAGGCGGTCTCCCAGATGGAGCAGGTGAACCAGCAGAACGCAGCGCTGGTCGAGCAGGCCGCCGCCGCCGCCGATTCGCTTGAATCGCAGGCCGGCCACCTTGCCGCCGCAGTCACGACGTTCAAGCTGGCGGCCTGATCACGCGTTGGGGTGGGGCGCCTCAGGCGACCCGCCTCAGGTGACTAACCTCAGGTGGCGAGCTGTTCCTCGACGAACGTCAGGCGATCGTTGCCCCAGAACAGTTCGCCATCGACGATAAAGCTTGGCGCGCCGAAGATGCCGCGCGCCACGGCTTCTTCGGTCACGCGCTTGAGTTCCGCCTTGACCTCGGGGTCGTCCAGCATCGCCAGCGCCTCGCGCGGGTCGAATCCAGCGGCCACCAGCACCTTGCCGATCTCGTTCGGATCGTTGAGGTCTTTCCCGTTCTCCCACATCGCGCTGAAGATGATGTCGACGTAGCGATGGAACTCGGCTTCGCCCTTGCGCTGGTAGCCGATGGCACCACGCATCAGTGCCAGCGTGTTGACCGGAAAGAACGGGTTATACCGGAATGGGGCGTCATAGCGCCGAGCCCATCGCGCAATATCCCCGTTCGACCATTTGCTCTTGGCGGGAATCTCCGCCGGGCTATGGTTGCCCGTTGCCTTGAACACGCCGCCCAGCAGCATCGGCCGCCAGACGATGGTGGCCCCGGTGCGTGCCGCGATGCGCGGCAGTTCCTTGTACGCGAGGTACGAGTACGGGCTGCCGAAGTCAAAGAAAAACTCCACCTGCTTGCTCATTGCGTGTCTCCTGTTGTTCGGGGTGGGGCCGTTGAGCGTGCATGGCTCAAGTAACTTGCATTGTGACAGCAACATGCGGGTAGCACGCAAGCCCGGATTTCATCTTGACTTTATGTCGTACGATATATATCTTACGATGCATCGTAAGACTTATCGGAGTGCAATCATGAGGGACTGCTTCGGTTATAGGGGCCATTGGGGCCAGATGGGGCAAGGTCATTCGCGCGGTCATCGCCACGAAGGCTTGCGCGTGCTGATCTATTCGATGGGGCGCGGTGGCAGCTTCTGGTCCCGCGGCGGCGGTGGTGACTGGGATGGCTCGGACGGTTTCGATGGCGAAAGCCTGCGCCGCGGCCGCAAGTTCAGCGCCGAAGACCTGCAGCTTCTGCTGCTCTCGCTGCTCGAAGAAAAGCCTTCGCACGGCTACGAGCTGATCAAGGCGCTGGAGGCGCGCACCGGCGGGTTCTACAAGCCGAGCCCCGGCGTGGTTTATCCGGCACTTACTTTTCTGGAAGACCTCGGTTACGCGACGGTCGACACCGAAGGCAACAAGAAGCGCTACCAGCTTGCAGAGCCAGGACGGGCCTACCTCGACGAGAATCGCGAACGGCTTGAACAGATGGTGGCTCGCCTGCAGCACGTGGCCCGCAAGATGGACTGGATGCGCCGCGCCATGCGTGGCGAACCGCAGCGCGAGCCCGAGCAGGGCGGATGGGCGCCCGAGTTCGTGGAGGCGCGCATGCGGCTCAAGCAGGCGCTGGCCCAGCGCAGCGGCGCATCGCCCGACGAGCAGCGCCGGATTGCGGCCATCCTGAACCGCGCCGCGGATGACATCGAGTCGGGAGGCAAGCCTGCATGACTGAAGCCCCAAACCTGACCGTCGAGCGCGTGCGCCATCCGCTCAGGATGCGCCTGCTCCAGGTGCTGCGCACACGCAAGGTATCGCCACAGTTGCTGCGCGTGACGCTGGCCGGTGAAGATCTTGCCGACTTCGTCTCCGCCTCCTTTGACGATCACATCAAGGTGTTCTTCCCGCCTGCCGGCGCCGAGAAACCGGTGCTGCCTCTAGTGGGGGCAGACGGCATCAGCTTTCCCGAGGGCCAGCCGCGTCCGCAGGCGCGCGACTACACGCCGCGCCGCCACGATGCCGTGGCTGGCGAGCTTGATATCGAGTTCGTGCTGCATGGCGACGGTCCCGCTTCCACGTGGGCCGCGCAGGCGCGTCCGGGGCAGTATCTGGGCGTTGGCGGCCCGCGCGGATCGTTCGTGATTCCGCACGGATTCGACTGGCATCTGCTGATTGGCGACGATACTGCACTGCCGGCGATCGCGCGGCGCATCGAGGAACTCGGCCCTGATGCCCGCGTGATCGTGGTGGCGGAAGTGTCCGACGCTTCGGCGCAAATTCCGCTGGCCACCGGCCCGCATGCGGAGGTGCACTGGGTCCATCGCGAAGGCAGGCCCGAGGGCAGCCAGATTGCGCCGACGTTGCGCTGGCTGAGCCTGCCGCAAGGCGAGGGTTATGTCTGGGCTGCCGGCGAGGCCGCGGCCATGCGCGACGTGCGCCAGCACCTGGTGGGCGAGCGCGGCATCGACCGCGCGCGCATTCGTGCATCGGCCTACTGGAAGCGCGGCAACGCGGCGGTGCACGAGACGATCGACGACTAGTCTGAGCGCGGCACCTGAAATTTTTCGGATCGGGCTCCCGGGCGGTGGAGGCAGGGCTACACTAGTTTGCAAACCAACCGACACGGGACCTGCCATGTTGCGCCTTCGCCTGTCGCCGTTGTTTGTCTTTGCCGCGACTACTGCCATTGCCATGACTGCCTGTGCGCCGGACTCCGTGCGCAACTACGAGGCCCATGGCCTCAACAAGTATCTCGACAAGGTCCAGGACGCGTGCGGCGATACGCGGCTTGGCAATCGCAACCTTGGCGAATGGTTGCGTAGCGGCAGCGGGGACAGCGACAGCGATTACGTCTACTGGCTCGACCAGACTTCCAGGCTCTACTACAGCCGTATCACGGTGCCCCAGTATCGCGATGCCATTGCCGGCGCAATGGGCGGCGTCAAGCCTAACGCCGAAGCCCTCGATTGCATCGTGCGCAACCTTCCTCCCGATCGTCCGACAAAGCCGCCCGGCGGCCTGTTCCAGTAGCGCTGTCTGGCGCGCTGCCTTTTGCCTTTTGCCTTTTGCCTGTTGTGCGAATGCGCGCGTCTTGCTACATTCATTCCCCAGTGACCGAGACAGCGGTCACGACGTCGCTCGGACGGTTCCGGGCGCTTACGTAAGGACTCCTGCCATGACTGCCGATTCCGGCAAGCGCCGCTTTGCGCGCATCGATCGTCTCCCCCCGTACGTTTTCAATATCACCGCCGAGCTCAAGATGGCCGCCCGCCGCCGTGGCGAGGACATCATCGACATGAGCATGGGCAACCCCGATGGCGCAACGCCGCCGCATATCGTGGCCAAGCTCGTCGATGCCGCGCAGCGGCCCGATACCCATGGCTATTCGGCGTCGAAGGGGATTCCGCGCCTGCGCCGCGCTATCTCGCACTGGTACCGCGAGCGCTATGACGTGGAGATCGACCCGGACAAGGAAGCCATCGTCACGATTGGCTCGAAGGAAGGCCTTGCGCATCTGATGCTGGCCACGCTGGATCGGGGCGATACGGTGCTGGTGCCCGATCCGAGCTATCCGATCCATATCTATGGCGCGGTGATTGCCGGGGCCGATATCCGATCGGTACCGCTCACGCCGGGTATCGACTTCTTCGCCGAACTCGAGCGCGCGATTCGCGGCAGTTACCCAAAGCCGAAGATGATCGTGCTGGGCTTTCCGTCGAACCCGACGGCGGCCTGCGTGGAACTCGATTTCTTCGAACGCGTCATTGCGCTGGCCCGCAAGCACGACATTTTCGTCGTGCATGACCTGGCCTACGCCGATATCGTTTTCGACGGCTGGAAGGCGCCGTCGATCATGCAGGTGCCGGGCGCGAAGGACATCGCCGTGGAATTCTTCACGCTGTCCAAGAGCTACAACATGGCCGGCTGGCGGATCGGCTTCATGGTCGGCAACCCGGATCTTGTGGCCGCGCTGACGCGGATCAAGAGCTATCACGACTACGGCACGTTCACGCCGTTGCAGGTCGCTGCGATTGCCGCGCTCGAAGGCGATCAGCAGTGCGTGAAGGAAATTGCGGCCCAGTATCAGTCGCGCCGCGACGTGCTGGCGCGCGGCCTGATCGAGTCGGGCTGGCCGGTTGATATTCCGAAGGCATCGATGTACATCTGGGCGCGGATTCCGGAGCCCTATCGCGCGCTCGGGTCTCTGGAGTTTTCCAAGCAGCTTCTGGCCAAGGCGAAGGTTTCGGTGTCGCCAGGCATCGGGTTTGGCGACTACGGCGACGAGTATGTGCGCTTCGCCCTGATCGAGAATGAATCGCGCATCCGTCAGGCGGTACGCGGGATCAAGGCGATGTTCCGTGCCGATGGACTGGTGAAGGTGGCGGGCGGTTGATGGGTTTTGGTTTTCTCCCCTCGGCCGCACGCGGAAGAGGGGAGCCGACAATCCGCGCATTCAGGCCTTAGAAATACCCCACGAACCGTTTCATGATCGGCGATAGCGCCTCTGCCCGATGCGCCATCAGGATACGGCTGCCCGCATCCGGCCCGGCGATGGGGCGATATGCCACGCCGGGTATGCCGGTGCGCGCGTAGATCTCCGGCAGTACCGACACCCCTGCGCCGCTGGCCACCAGCCCGATAATGGTGGTGGCCTCGCGCGCTTCCTGTGCAACGTTCGGCGCAAAGCCGGAGCGGTTGCACAGTGTGGTCACATGATCGAACAGGCCGCAGCCGAGCCCACGCGGGAACAGCAGGAACCGCTCCGCAGATAGCTCGCTGATATCGATCTGCTCCTGCGTCTTCGATTTCACCAGTGGGTGGCCGAGCGGCAGCACCGCCACCAGCCGGTCCGCCAGAACCTCGCGGACTTCAATGCGCGCAGGCGGCCGGAACTGCGGCGATGGCCGCAGGAATCCGATATCGATCTCGCCATTTTCAAGCTGCTGGAGCTGCTGGCCCGTCGACATGTGGACGAGTTCGAGCTTCGCATGGCGATGTGCTTCGCGGAACGCATGCACCGCACGTGGAAACACATCCTGCATCGGCACGGACGCGGTAAATCCCACCCGGATCTCGCCCGCCTCGCCAGAGGCAACCTGCCTGACCACGTCGCGCGCCTCGTCGAGGTTGGCCAATGCCGCGCGCGCCTTGTCCAGGAATAGCTCCCCGGCGGGCGTCAGCGCCACGTGATGACGCGAGCGCTCCAGCAGCGGACTGCCCAGTTCATCCTCCAGTGCCTTGATCTGGACGCTGAGCGGCGGCTGGCTGACATGCAGCCGGCGGGCGGCCTCGCTGAAGCTCAACGCCTCGGCCACGGCCACGAAATAGCGAAGTTGACGGAAGTCCATTGATACTGATTCCAAATAACGAGACATCTGAAAACATATTGGACAGTATCACGAGCCGCACCGAGAATGTTTTGAGAAATCGATAACTCCTTGGAGACAACATGCTGCGTGGGCTTGCTCGAATTTGTGCTTCACAGGGCGGCAGGCGCCCGTTCCTGGTCTCGCTGCTGGCCGCCGGGCTGGCACTTGGTGCGCAGGCGGTCCGCGCCGAGGGGTATCCCGACCATCCGATCCGGCTGGTGGTGCCTTACGCGGCGGGCGGCGCCGTGGATATCGTGGCGCGCGCTGTGGGCCAGAGGATGAGCGTGCTACTCAAGCAGCCGATCGTGGTGGACAACCGTCCCGGTGCCAGCACCAACATCGGCATGGACCTGGTGGCCAGGGCGCCGGCCGATGGCTACACGATCATGATGGCTTCGAACAGCCTGGCGACGAACGCCGCGCTGTTCAACAAGCTCAGCTTCAACCCGGCCACCGATTTTGCGCCGGTGGCCCGCATCGGCGAGGCGTCGCTGGTAGTGGTGGTGCCGGCCAAGTCGAATATCACGTCAATGAAGGGGCTGATCGCCCAGGCAAAGGCGCAACCGGGCAAGCTTAGCTATGGCTCGGCAGGCAACGGCAGCTCGGGTCATCTGGCTGGTGAAATGCTCAAGGAATCGGCCGGGATCGACGTATTGCACGTCCCGTACAAGGGCGGTGCGCCGGCGATTACCGACCTGCTGGGCGAGCGCATCACGTTCATGCCCATCAACCCGCTCGAGGTGATCGCACATATCAAGTCCGGCACGCTGCGGCCGCTGGCGGTGGCCAGCGCCAACCGTTCTGCGCTGCTGCCCGACGTGCCGACATCGAAGGAAGAGGGCTTGCCCGGCTTCACGGCGTCCGTCTGGTGGGGTCTGGTTGCACCGGCCAAGACGCCCGCGCCGGTCGTCCGGCAATTGAACGCCGCGGCGAATGCCGCGCTGAACGATGCTGACGTACGCAAGCAACTTGGTCAGCTTGGCGTGACGATCGTATCGGGCACGCCGGAGCAGTTTGGCCAGTTCATTCGTTCGGAAACCACAACCTGGGGCGGTGTGATCCGCAAGGCCGGGATCACGGCCGACTGAGTCCTACATTTCGAAGCTTATGTCTGAACATCAAACTCCGGCTGCGAAGCCTTCCATCCTGGTGGTCAGTGCCCACGCGGCCGACTTTGTCTGGCGTGCAGGCGGCGCGATTGCCCTCTACGCCGAGCGCGGCTACCACGTGCGCATTGTCTGCCTGTCTTTTGGCGAACGCGGAGAGTCCGCAAAGATGTGGCGGCAGCCGGGTATGACGATGGACCGCGTCAAGGCGGCCCGCCGGGACGAGGCCGAGCAGGCCGCCGAGATCCTGGGCGGTACGCTCGAGTGCTTCGACCTGGGCGACTACCCGCTGCGCGTGCCCGACGAGGCGCTGTTGCGGCTGGCCGATATCTATCGCGAGATTCGTCCGGAACTGGTGTTGAGCCACTCCCGTGAGGACATCTACAACTTCGATCACCCACTGGCCACGCATGTTGCGCAGGAAGCGCGCGTCATTGCCCAGGCGCACGGCTACAAGCCGGAAGTGCCGGTGATCGGCGCCCCGCCGGTATTCCTGTTCGAGCCGCATCAGCCGGAGCAATGCAACTGGAAGCCGGACGTGCTGCTCGATATCTCGGCAGTCTGGGAGAAGAAGCAGCGTGCGTTCGCGACCATGGCGGCGCAGGAGCACCTGTGGGAGTACTACACGCGCGTCGCGCTGCAACGCGGCGCACAGGCAACGAGAAATTCCGATCGCAAGATCACCTATGGCGAGGGCTATGCCCGAGTCTTCCCGCAAGTCTCGGAGGTACTGGCATGAGAACCGTCGCTTATCGCAATATCCTGCGCGCTGACAAGGGCGACGTGGAAGCGCTTGGCACATTCGGCGTGGCCACGGTGCATGAGGCGCAGCGCCGGACGGGCCTGATGAAACCGTACCTTCGCCCAATCCAGTCGGGCTCCGCAATTTCGGGCAGCGCGGTTACGGTACTGATGCATCCCGGCGACAACTGGATGATTCATGTGGCAGTCGAGATGATTCAGCCGGGCGATATCCTCGTCGTGGGTCTGGTCAGCGACTGCACTGACGGCGTATTCGGCGATCTGCTGGCGACTTCGCTGAAGGCACGTGGCGCGCGCGGGCTGATCATCGATTGCGGCGTGCGCGACGTGGCGACGCTCAACGCTATGGGCTTCCCGGTTTGGTCCCGTGCGATCTCGGCCCAGGGGGCGGTCAAGGAGACTGTTGGCGCGGTCAACGTGCCCGTGGTCTGCGCTGGTGCGCTGGTCCGTCCGGGGGATGTAATCGTGGCCGACGATGATGGCGTGGTTGTCGTAGCGCGGCCTCAAGCTGCGGAGATTGCCCGCAAGGCCGCCGAGCGTGAGGCGCTGGAGGCCGGCAAGCGCGAGACGCTCGCCTCGGGTGTCCTGGGCCTCGATATGTACAACATGCGTCCTGGTCTGACCGAGAAGGGGCTTGTGTACCTCGACACAACCGTCGACTGGTACAGCGGCGCCAATGAGGCGTGAGGCGAGCGGCCCTCGCCCACGAATCGGCGCACGGCTGGTAGAGACGCTATCAAAATGATTCTGGCGTCGTTGCGCGGCCTTGTCGTACCAGTCGTACTGTCTGCGGCCGCGCGCCTAGCCAGAACCGCTTCGCTTCATTTTGATAGCGTCTCTTAATGAAGTGACACCGGATGGCCGCGACGGCCGATATCCAGGAACCCGGGCGTGCGCGCGGCCGCGCGGTCGAATGTCACGGTGTATTCGCAGCCCTGCGCATGGGCGGACCGATCGATCAGGCAGTCGGCGAAGCCGATGTTTCCCGAGGCGAACATCAGCAGCGCGCGATAGACGACCGGCGCGGACTCTACCACCAGTGCCCGGCTCCTGAGCAGGCGGTACATGGTCCGGATGATCTCCGGCCGTGAACGCCGGCGCTGCAGTACCCAGGCCAGTTCGAGGACGGCCGCTATCGAGACGTAGCCGCGCTTTTTGGGCGTCAGCGTTTCGACGAACTCGCTGGCGATGTGTGACTGCATGGGGTCGTCGTTAAGGATCAGCCGCGCCAGTACGCAGGTATCAAGCCCGATCATTCGCGTCCCCCTTTTCGATTGCCGGCGGCCGGGAGGCCGAAGAAGTCTGTGTTTGGCACATAAAACTCCACCTGCTGGTCACGGAAGGTCTGGGCGAGGCACCCGATCAATGGGTTGCCGGATGCACTACCAGATGGGTTGCCTTGCCCGCTGTGATCGGACATGGCTTCGGGCGCGGGCCAGTCCCCGGCGTTGACGGCGGTGGCTGGGTCCCATCCCATGCTGGTCATGAATTCTTCCATGACAGTGGCCTCGATCAACAGGTCGATCTGTCCCGGCGTCAGTGCGGGCCCGTCATGATGTATGGAGCCTTTCAAGGCGCGCAGGTGCGGGCAGGGTGCATCTGCTTTGGCATGCCCGGGGAGCCGGGTTGCGGGGTGCTCGGTGAAGTTGTTCATCGTCGGATCTCGTGTTGGAAGGTTTCAGGTTTCAGGTTTCAGGTCTCAGGTTTCGGCATCGTGATTGCCTTGATCGATACTCTGGGCCCGCAGCCTCCAACTGGAAATGAGACACGTCTGAAAATACTCGCCTCCGCTTGCAAACCGCGCCCGGGCTGGCTGTCGGAACGCTGCAATTTCCGAAACGGCTGCAGGCCACTGCGGAAATTTCCGCAGCCTGGCCGCGCGATCGACGCGCACAATGTCGACCGTCGATTTCCATCCGTCGCTTGCCATGCCAGAACCCGCCACCGACTCGTCCCTGCCGCGCGTTGTCGTCGTGGAAGACCACCCTGTTTGCCTGCTGCTGCTGGAAGACCAGCTCAAGGGCATTGGCGGATGCGAGGTGACGGCCTGTGCAAATGCCGCGGAGGCACTGGGCGCGCTGGCGCGGGCTCCTGCGGCGCTGCTGCTGACAGACATCAATCTGCCCGGCATCGACGGGCTGGCGCTGGCCCGCATGGTCCGGGCCGGCAAGGCTGGGCAGGCCAATCCGCGACTGGCCATTGTCGTGATTACAGCAACCGCCGGCCCCGAAGAGCGGCTGGCATGCGACGCCGCCGGCGTCGACATGGTGCTGGTCAAGCCCGTCAGCTTCGAGGCGCTCGGGGCGGTGGTGAGCCGCTATCTCGGCACCACGCCCCGGGGCGCAAGCTGACGCAACTACATGTTCAGGGCCCGCTTCTGCACCGCGAGAGCGGCCTCGCGCATGACCTCCGACAGCGAAGGGTGCGGGTGGCAGATCATGCCGATGTCTTCCGATGCGGCCTTGAACTCCAGCGCCGCCACGGCTTCAGAGATCAGGTCCGATGCATTGGCGGCGATGATATGCACCCCCAGCAGTTCATCGGTCTTCGCGTCGGCAATCATCTTGATGAAGCCGTCCGGGCGGCCAATGCCGAGCGCCCGTCCATTGGCCATCATCGGGAACTGCCCCGAGCGCACCTCACGCCCTTCGGCCTTCAACTGCGCCTCTGACTTGCCGACCCAGGCGATCTCCGGCTCGGTGTAGATCACCCAAGGGATGCAGTTGTAGTCGATATGCGGTTTCTGTCCGTCGATCATCTCGGCCGCCATGACGCCCTCGTCCTCGGCCTTGTGAGCGAGCATCGGGCCACGCACGACGTCGCCGATCGCGTAGATGCCTGGCGTGGATGTGCGGCACTGGTCGTCCACGGGGATGAACCCGCGCGCATCCGCTGCCAGGCCCACGGCATCGAGGCCGAGATTGTCCGTATTGGGCACCCGGCCAATCGACACGATCAGTCGATCGGCGGCCAGCTTCTGGTCCGCACCGTCCTTGTCCTTGTACGCAATGCTGACGCCCTTGGCGGTTGTTTCGATCTTGCCGATATCGACACCAAGATGGATCGTCAGCCCTTGCTTCTTGAAAAGCTTGGCGGCTTCCCTGGCCACGGCTTCGTCAAGCGCGCCCAGGAACGTCGGCAGGGCTTCCAGCAGCGTGACTTCGGAGCCCAACCGGCGCCACACCGAACCGAGTTCCAGGCCGATCACGCCGGCACCGACCACGGCGAGTTTCTTTGGGACCGAGTCGAAGGACAGCGCGCCTTCGTTATCGGACACGATCCTGTTGTCGACGGGAACGCCGGGCAGGTGACGGGCCTTGGAGCCGGTTGCGATGATGACGTTGCGCGCGGTATGCGTAGAGGGCTCGCCGCCATCGCTGGTTTCCACGGTGATCACGCCATCTGCGGCCCGGCCCTTGAACCTGCCGTGCCCCTTGATCCAGGTGACCTTGTTCTTGCGGAACAGGAACTCCACGCCGCCCGTGAACTTGTCGACGATGGCCGCCTTGCGCCCGATCATCTGCGGCAGGTCCAGCGTTACGCCCTTGACCTTCACGCCGTGATCGGCCAGTCCGTGCTTTGCCTGTTCGAAGTATTCGGACGAAGCCAGCAGTGCCTTGCTCGGGATGCAGCCGACATTCAGGCAGGTGCCACCTAGCCGCGGCTTGCCCGCTTCGTCTTTCCATTCCTCGATACAGGCCACGGTCTTGCCAAGCTGGGCCGCGCGGATGGCGGCGATATAGCCGCCCGGGCCGGAACCGATCACGATTACGTCGAAGTCGGCCTTGGCCGAGGCCGGTGCACCACCGCCGGCGGGTGAGGCTGCCGGAGCCGGGGCAGGTGCGGGTGCTGGGGTGGGAACTGGTGCCGGCGCCGGCGCTGCAGCGGAAGCCGCGGGTGCTGACGCGGCCTTGCCTTCGGTATCGACCAGCGCGATCACGTCATCGGTATGGACGGTCGCGCCGTCCGGCTGCACGATGCTGGCCAGCACGCCGTCAGCCGGACTCGGCACCTCCAGCGTGACCTTGTCCGTTTCCAGTTCGACCAGGATTTCGTCGCGTGCAACGGTCTCGCCGGCTTTCTTCTTCCACTGCATCAGGGTGGCCTCCGAGACGGACTCGGAGAGCTGGGGCACTTTCACTTCGATCGTGGCCATGACGTTTCCTTCCCGGGAGATTTCCTGTGACGAAAACTCCCAGTCTAGGAGAGCATGCGCACGATGCCAGTCGTGCATTGCACAACGTTGCGGCCCACTCATCGACCGTCATCGGCCCATCACCGGCCCGTCTGCACCGTGCGGCCATTCAGCGCCTGCGTCGGCCGTGCATTCATCGGGTACAGCTTCTTGAACGCATCGAGCTGGCGGCTGGAGATCGTCATTGGCGTTTTCATCACTATCCAGTGCACCTCCTCGCTGCATGGCGGCGTAGTCAGCGAACCCTCGAACATGTAGCTGGCGTGATTCTCCGGGATGATCTCGCCCGCGTTGATCTTCCCGTCCAGCGGACGCTTGTCTCCGGCCTTGGCCGGCAGGTTGGCGAAGACGGGCTGCAATGTGCGGTTTTCCTTGCCAAGATCGAATAGCACCGCGATCACCGCGAGCTTGCCGTCTGCACTTCGGTGTACGAGGTGCGCAACCATCGCGTGAGGCTTGCCGTTGATTTTCTCCTCGCTCGGCGTGTGGAAGTGGAACTGCACGAGCTTGTATTCCACGCCATCGACGGTGATCGAGCCGCCGTCTTCGGGGTCCACCTGGATGGAATGGCCCGTGTTGCTGACCTGCGCACTCGCCCCGTTGTAGGCGAGCTTGATGGGTTCGGAATCCGCCGCCTTTATCTTGCTGGTTTCGATATCGATCGGCGACTGGAGCCTGCCCAGTTTGCACGTGGCGTATTCCTTTTCCAGGTCGCCCCAGTGCTTCGCACCGGCGTGGCCTTCATAGGTCCAGTGGGCGCCTTCGTCTGCGTATGAAACGCATGGCAGGGCGATAAGCAACGACACGCCGAATGCTGCAACAACAGGGATCTTTTTCATCACATTCTCGCAGGTGAAATTCGATCGGGAATGAGCGCCAATGGGCACCGGCCTTGAACGTCACTGGATGGCCGGGACGAAACCTACATTAGACGATAGATGCCCACGCAGGGTAGCGTCCGGCTGCCTAAGCTATAGAAACAGCAACAAGAAGAACTGGGAGGCCGCCATGGCACCAGATTCGAACGCGCTAGTCCGCCGCGTGGCGTCGGCCATTCTCCTTCCGTGGTGCGCTGCCTGCGCATATCCGGAACTCCACTCCCAAACCTGTCTTTCCGGCATCGACGTGTACGAGGACATCGCGGATGGCGGCAGCGCCAGCCGGGTCACGTTCTCGGGTTCGGACAGCGGGCACGCCGGGCCGTGCAATGGGGGTGATACCGGCCGGGGTGGCTTCTGGATTGCAAGCTTCGACCGCGCCGCGCCCCCTGTTTCCCCTGCCGGACCGGAATCCGAAGCCACTTCCGGCGCCGTGGTGGAAGCCGCTGTGGTGGGTGGCGAATGGCACTGGTGGCAGGCCGATGGCACCCTGCAGAGTGGCGATGTGACCGGCGGTCAGGTGATTCGCCCGATCGACCAGGCCCATAGCATCGGTAGCTGCGGCAACGGCGTTGCGCTGATCAGCGTCACGCTCTCGGTGCATCAACAGTACCGCGGCAGCGGTACCTTCGAAGGGTGCCTGGACGACTCGCATGTGGACCCGACGATGCCGTGGATTGTCCATCCGCCATCGATCCGGGGCAGCCTGATCATGAACTCGCCATAGCTTCCAGTCGCACTCGGTAGTGACGATTACTGATTGCGAAGCGAAGATCAACTAACATTGAGAACGTGGCATCACCGTCCAGGCGGCGGACACTACGCGCGAGTCGGGACGATGTGGCCTCATCGGTACTTTTCCTCTTATTCCGCTCCAGGAGGTTGCTTATGAATCGACGCCACTTTGTTTCCCGGATTGCCGGGTCAGGACTGCTCGTGGCAACGGCATTTGCTGCGGGCTGCACGACTACGGGCACGGGCGCCAAATCCGATACGGCAGCAAAGAAGCAGGAGATCGATGCGGGTGTCGATGGCGCACTCAACCGGTTGTATTCGTCGGTCAACGGATCGCGTGAGCTGGGACAGAAGGCGCAGGGCATTCTGGTGTTTCCGCGCGTGATTGCGGCCGGCTTCATTGTTGGCGGCGAGTACGGCGAGGGGTCGTTACGGTCACATGGAGCCACCGTCGGCTACTACAGCACGGCGCATGGTTCTTTCGGCCTGACTGCCGGCGGGCAGTCGAAGTCCGAGATCATCATGTTCATGACACCGGAGGCCTATCAGAAATTCCTATCGAGCGCCGGATGGACGGCGGGTGCCGATGCGAACGTGGCGGTTGCCAAGGTTGGCGCCAATGGTCAGTTGGACACGCTTACCAGCCAGCAACCGGTGATCGCCTTTGTTCAGGCCAACGCGGGCCTGATGGTTGATGTCTCGCTGAACGGCGCGAAGATCACCAAGCTCAATCTCTGAGGCGGGTCTGGCTGATGCAAAGCAGGTACGGGAACGGGCCATTGGCCCGTTCCGCGTTATCTGTGCAGCTTTATGAGAATCAGGCGAGCGTCCCCCGATGGTTCCACCGCTCAATCAATGGAATGCTCGCGCCATGCCACGGCGGCGCACACGAGCTGAACCAGGCCGCCGCACAGCATCGCCATCCTCAGGCCCGGCGCTCCGCCGCCGCGCGCCGCGTATGTCGCACCGAGGATGGCCACGCCGAGAGTCGCCCCGCTCATGCGGGCCACATTGACGAGCGCGGACGCGGTGCCCGAGCGTTCCGGCCCAACCGCGCCCACGGCTGTATTCATCAGCGGCCCGGTGGCAAGGCCCATGCCGAGCCCGGTGAGTGCCAATCCGATGGCGGTCGGCACGATGGACGCATCGCCAGAAAATCCACTCAGCGTCAGCAGACCCAGCGCAATGATGGCCACGCCGCCGGCCGTCGCCAGCCGCGTGCCAAAGCGGCGTGTCACGGCACCCGAGGTGGGCGACACCGCCATGAAGACCACCGCCATCGGCATCAGCGCGATGCCCGCACCTGTCAGGCTGAAGCGACCAGTGCTCTGCCACATCAACGGCAACAGGAAGAGCGCGCCGTACATGCCGAACGTCATGCCCGTCGTGGCGACGATGGCGCCACGGAAATCACGGATGCGGAACAGATCCAGCGGCACCAGCGCCGCGCTGCCGTGACGCGCTTCAACACCGATAAACCACGCAAGCGCAACCAGCGCCACGGCCAGCATGCCCACTGCCACGCCCGGTGCGTGCTGCGCTTCAATGGCGGCAAACGCCAGCCCGCCCAGCGAGATGGCACCGAGCACCTGCGCCAATGCATCGAAACGGCGATGCGTGGCATCCGATGACTCCGGCACCACGCGCATCGCCAGCACCACGATGGCCACGCTGATCGGTACCACCACCCAGAACACGGCACGCCAGCCGAAATGCGTGACGAGCAAGCCGCCAACGGTTGGGCCGATCGCCATGGCCAGACCGTTGCACGCGGCCCAGACGCCCAGTGCGTGTCCGCGTTCGACCGGGTCACGCCACACCACCCGCAAGATCGCCAACGAAGCCGGCAGCAGCAACGACGCACCCAGGCCAGCCAGTGCCCGCGCGCCGATCAGCCAGCCGATCGACGGCGCCATCGCGCACAGTACCGATGCCAGCGAGAACACCACGGCGCCAGACTTGAATGCGCGCCGCCGACCATAGAGATCGGCCAGCAAACCGCCCGTGAGCAGCAGCGTGGCGTAGGCGAGGTTGTACGCGTCGATCACCCACTGCAGCGGCCCCACGCCCGCATGAAAGAACAGGCCGATCTGGCGCACGGCCAGATTGACCACGGCGGTATCGATCTGCGCAACCAGCACGGCCATCGACAATACGCACAGCACCAGCCGTTTGCGTGGCACCGTGCCGGCGTGCGCGTGTTGCAGTATCAATCCATCCATCTTCGGACTCCCTGGAAGCGATGAACCGAGCGTAGTGCTGGCACTGCATTCGACGTTTCGATGCGTGTCGAAACATCGCGGCACGTGTGTCCCTAGAATGGGATCAACTCGAGGAGTCCGATATGTCGTATCTGACTAACTTTTCCGGCACGGCCTTCCTGATTGCCGACCCGGCGCGTGCGGCCATGCTCACTACGCTTCTTGACGGGCGCGCGCTACCGGCAGGTGAACTTGCGCATGCCGCCGGCGTCACTGCGCAGACAGCCAGCACGCATCTGGCCAAGCTGCTGGATGGAGGGTTGCTGGCGGTGGAAACGGAGGGGCGGCACCGGTACTTCCGGCTGGCGGGCGCGCATGTCGCGCAGGCGCTGGAGCATCTGGCCGCAATCTCGCCGGCAGCGGCCGTACGCCGGACGACTCCCAGCCCCAAGGCGCGCGAGCTGGGCTTCTGCCGCTGCTGCTATGACCACCTTGCCGGGCAGGTTGGCGTGGCTGTCACGCAGGCGCTGCAAGCGCACGGCTATTTGCTGCCGCTGCCAGACAGGCAATACGAAGTCACAGCGGCAGGCGTGCTCTGGTTTGGCGACATGGGGCTCGACATCCGCGGTATTCGCCCAACGCGGCGCGGGCTGGCCCGGCAATGCCTGGACTGGACCGAACGCACGCATCATCTGGCAGGGCCGCTGGGTGTGCAGTTCCTGCGGCGCCTGTGCGATGCGGGTTGGATGCTGCGCTCGCGCAATTCACGCGCGGTGCTGGTCACGCCCAACGGCTGGCGGGAGTTGAACCAGCGCCTGGGCGTGAATGAAGCAGGCGTGCGCAGCGAGGCCGAACACCGGTCGGGGTGATCCGCGCGCGAAGCGGTGCCGTATGTGCGTCGTCAGGGTTTGGCCGGCGGCGAATCGGCGGCGCCGCGCGCGGTGGCGGGGCCGGGCGCTACATCGTCGCCTGCGACGATCGGCATACGCGGTGGTGGTGGCGTGGCAGAAGTATCACGGGGCGGGTCCGCACAGCCAGCCAGCGTTGCAGAGAGCACGATTGCAAGGGCACCTGATGTGAGGAGGCCGGTCAGTACTGCACCGGATCTACGGCGCGGAGCATGATGCATGGACGCCTCCAGTGGGATGGAAATCGCTCATTCAGCTTAGGCGCTGGCCATTGCGCTGACGAGGAAAACGTACGCCATTCGGATGCAGGCAACAAGTCATCCAAATAGCCGACCCTTTGCGGCAACCACTTGACGGCAATGCCATGGCGGTTACCGGGATTGCAAATACGCTGCAACCGCTTGAGCCTGTTCGGCGTTGAGTTGATGTGCCACCGCGCTCATCACCGGGGCATTGCCTCTGGCGCCGCTCCTGAACAGTTCGATCTGACGCAACAGGTACGGTTCGTGCTGCCCGGCCAGCCGCGGAAACGCGCCATTACCCTGGGCCTGTGCCCCATGGCAAGTGGCGCAGGCAGGTACGCCATTGTCGGGAACGCCTTGTTCGAAGACGACCCGACCTCTGGCCACGAGACCCGCATCGCCTGTCCGGCCAGGTGCGGCGGTCTGGCTCGCGTAATAGTCTCCGAGGGCGCGAACGGTATCGTCATCAAGCTGCGAAGCAATTCCCCACATGTAGGCGCGTGCATCAGTTTCGCCGCGTGCATGTTCGCGGAAACCCTTGAGCTGCGCCTGGATGTACTCGGAAGTTTGCCCGTCAAGACGCGGGAACATCGGCGATTCGCTGTGACCATGTACGCCATGGCAGGCGACGCATAGCTGGGCAGCAAGCTTTGCTCCGTCTGCGGCAGTCGCAGACAGAATCGTCAGCGCCGCAGCCGACAGGGCAAGCAAGATATTTCTGAGCACGCGGGCGACGAAGAACTTGGTCATGGCTGCCTCAGGGTAATCAGCAAGCGGCGGATGGCACGCACTGGCTCGGTCGATCAGAACGCGAACCAGGCCAGCAGATACACGGTGTTATTGTCCATGGCGTTTCTGCCATTGCCATCGTAATTGGTATGCGCGCCATTGAATTTCATGAACCATGTGTACTGCAGCGCGAGTTTGACCTGAGGGTGCGGCAGGTAATCCAGCTCGAAGATCATTCCACGAGAGTCGGGGTATCCATTGGCGCTACCGGTGACGGGTACTGGTGCGTATAGCCCCGCGTCGGCATTCCCGGTTGTAGAGAAATAGCCCACCGTCGCACCATACTTGCGCTCGTACATGTAGGACGCCTTGGCTTTGAACGTGGTGAGATGGTCGGTGGGATTGGCCGGCGTCGGGCCCGCGCCAATGCCGCCGCTGGGAAAGCTGGCGCGCCAGTTCTGTTTCTCGTAGATCCACGCAGCTTGAGCAGTAAAGGCGTGCGGCAAGGTGAGGTACTGATACTGGGCATCAAGCGCATAGTCGCTGAAGCGATCGGTCGGTGTGCCGGGTATGGTGTTATCCGGAAGCCGATCGGCGATCAGCCCAAAAGTCCCCAGCATGAGGGAATGTGCTCCCCATTCCTGGTTGTACGCGATCCGCCAGTACGGATTCGCGCCACTCAGTCGTGCTACGCCACCGGGCGTATTGATGTCCTGGCCCGTGCGGAATACGGAGAATGCTCCATCTGCGGTACGGTAGAGACCGAATTCCGCATAGATCTTGCGCTGCCAGAAGACATATGCCCCTAAGCCAGCAACCTGCTGCGCAAGGCCGCCATCAATGAGCGTACTCGCGGCGGGCGTCACGGAAACGCTGCTCGACGCAAAAGGAAAACCAAAGGCTGGAGTGGTGTTCCATACATCCGATACGGTGGGGTTGTTGTTGACGGTTACCCCGTAGATAAAGTCGACATCGTTTTCCGTCATGTGCCACGCGGCGCGGATGTCGGTATTGTCGAGCGCGGCATGGTGGGCAATGCCGTCGTAAGTCCATTGGGCAAACACGCCTACGTGATCGACGATTTTGCCGGCCAGGAATACGCTGGCCTGCTGCAATGCAACATCGTCATTGCGAACAAAGTCAAAATTGGCCTGGTCGACCGTTCTGGACGATGTTCTGGATACCTGCACCATTGCGGACAAGGGGATGGTGCGGTTGTTCGACAAGGTGTACCCGGTCAGCTTGAAGAAGCGACCGAACGGGGTCAATTCGGGGAAATTCACGTGACAGGCCACGCAGGCCATGCCTGTCTGCCGGGCGAAGGCGGGAACGGCGATGCTTGTCGGCGCGAACGTCGCAGCCAGAAGGGCAATAGCTAAACGAAAAGCGACCGAACACCTCGCGCTAGCGTTCATCTTGCACCTCGCCGTATTGTTGTCAGGCTCGCTTCGAGCATCGAGTATAGAAAGCGGCAAGTCGATGAAAAGGTAGCTTGTTGATTTCAGCTTGCGTTAAATCAAAGCATGTGTTCTGTGTCCTTGTTTTGTTTTTCCAGGATTCGCGGATGCGGCTGCGTGTGCATACGCTGCGAAACGCGAGCACGCTGCCGTGACATGGATCAAACTCTCGTCAGGCTAGACAACTACCTTGACTGATGAGGGCCACGTGGGCGAAGGCCCGTCCCGGGCTCTGAACCGCCACTCGATTCCGCCACTCGATTGCTGATTGCCGGGAGGACGCCATGTCCGAAGCTCCTGCCTTGTCTGACGCGCGGTCCGGCCGCGCCGCCCCGACCGGCTGGCGCGCGTTGTTCCCGCCGGCCCAATGGTTGCCGGCCTATCAGCGTGGCTGGTTGCGGCGCGACATCGTAGCCGGCGTCACGCTTGCCGCATACGGCATTCCGGTATCGCTGGCGTACGCATCGCTTGCCGGGCTGCCTGCCCAGTACGGCGTTTATTGCTACCTGGTTGGCGGGTTCTTCTACGCGCTGTTCGGTTCGTCGCGCCAGCTTGCCATCGGGCCGACGTCTGCCATCTCGATGCTGGTTGGTGTCACGGTGGCGGACATGGCCGCCGGAGACCCCGGCCGCTGGGCGTCGATCGCCGCCTTGACGGCGCTGCTGGTGGCGGTCATGTGCATCGGCGCGTGGCTGCTGCGGCTCAGTTCGCTGGTCAATTTCATCAGTGAGACCATCCTGCTAGGGTTCAAGGCAGGCGCAGCCCTGACGATCGCGCTGACCCAGTTGCCGAAGCTGTTCGGCGTCAAAGGCGGGGGCGAGTTCTTTTTCGAGCGTATTTCCATACTCGCGGGGCAGATACCGCAGACCAACCTCGCCGTGCTGGCGTTCGGACTCGTCGCGATCGGCATGCTGCTGCTTGGGGAGAAATTCCTTCCCGGCCGTCCGGTGGCATTGGCTGTTGTCGTGATTTCGACTGTCCTGCTGTCGGTCACGTCATTGCCGGAGCTTGGCTTCAAGGTGGTTGGTGCATTGCCGCAAGGGCTGCCCGCTTTCCGCCTGCCAGCCCTGCGTCCGCGCGACGTGGACGGGGTGGTTCCGCTGGCGTTCGCCTGCATGCTGCTGTCGTATGTGGAGAGTGTCTCGGCAGCGCGCGCGTTAGCCCAGTCACATGGATACGAGATCGATGCGCGTCAGGAACTGCTCGGCCTGGGCGTTGCCAACCTCTCGGCCGGCCTGTTCCAGGCCTACCCGGTTGCCGGGGGATTGTCGCAGTCGTCGGTCAATGACAAGGCCGGTGCGCGCACCCCGCTTGCGCTGGTCTTCGCTTCCATCACCATCGGGCTGTGCCTGATGTTCCTGACCGGCTTGCTGACCAACCTGCCCAATGTGGTGCTGGCCGCCATCGTCCTGGTGGCGGTAAAGGGCCTGATCGATATCGGCGAGCTACGTCATGTCTGGCGCGTCAGCCGTTTCGAGTTCGCAATCACGATGGCGGCATTCGCGGCCGTCCTGCTGCTCGGCATCCTGAAGGGCGTGATCGTGGCGGTGCTGGTTTCGATGCTGCTGCTGATTCGCCGGGCAGCCCGGCCGCACCTTGCATTTCTCGGCCGCATTCCCGGCACGCGGCTGTTCTCCGATATCGAACGCAACCCCGATAACGAGCCGACGCCAGGTGTGCTGATCTTCCGCCCGGAAGCCGCGCTGCTTTACTTCAATGTCGAACACGTCAAAAGCGGCTTCTGGGAAAGGCTTCGCGCATGCCAGGAGCCCATCCGGCTGGTTATCTGCGACTTGTCAAACTCTCCGGCGATGGATCTTGCGGGCGTGCGCATGCTGGCAACGATGCATGATGCACTGCGAGCGTCCGGCACCGCGCTGCAGGTGGTTGGCGCGCACGCGGAAGTCCGGGACGTCTTGCGGGCAGAGGGCCTGGACAAGCTCGTTGGCCATCTTGACCGTCGCACGACGATTGCCGATGCGGTTGACGACTTTCACGCCGCTGCGCCTGCTGATCCTCCGTTGGAGCCGTTGCACGCGGGCGATGTTTGAATCGAGGACGCTGAAATGAACAAGCCTGAAAAATTGAAGATGGCCGCCGGTAGCGCGCAGGAGGCCACCGGCTTCATGAGCGCCGACGAGCGCGCGGCAGCGGGGCGTGCGCTGCGCGATAACACGCCGCGCACGGCGCAGGCCGGATGGAAGCCGCCGGCAGACCGCAGGGACCCTCTCGACATCCTGATTGAGTCGAACGAGGGCCGGATCGAGCAACTGGTTCCGATCCGCTTCGGGCGGATGTCCGCTTCGCCGTTTGCGTTCTATCGCGGGGCCGCAGCGATCATGGCAGCGGATCTTGGCGATACACCCACATCCGGCATCAGGGTGCAGGCATGCGGTGACGCACATCTGATGAACTTCGGCGGGTTCGCAACGCCGGAGCGCAATGTGATCTTCGACATCAACGACCTTGACGAAACGTTGCCGGCTCCCTTCGAGTGGGACGTCAAGCGATTGGCGGCAAGCGTGGCGATTGCGGCGGAGCATCTTGCGCTGCCGAAGAGCGACGCGGCGCGCGCCGTTACCGACCTGGTTCGCCACTACCGCGAACGGATGTTCGACTATGGCTGGATGCGCGCACTGGATGTCTGGTACGACCGGATCGACCTGCAGAAGTATGAGGATCGAAGCGGTGACCCGGACACTGTGGCGCTGGCCCGCAAGCGGCTGGCGGAACGGATCGAGGCCGAGCGGCGCAAATCGGTGCCTGATCACATGTATCCGAAGCTCGTGTCGGAGGAGGGGGCGAAACCACGAATCAAGGACGAACCGCCGTTGATCTTTCATCCGGACGAAGACATGGCACCGGGGATTTCCTCGGGCTTCTCCGAAGCCATCGACGGCTATCGGGAAAGCTTGCCCGATCACATATGGATGCTGTTCAATCGCTTCCGCTACTTTGACATGGCCTTCAAGGTCGTGGGGGTAGGAAGCGTGGGGACCAGGTGTGGTGTCGCCCTGTTCATGGCCGCCGACAACGATCCGCTATTCCTGCAGATCAAGGAGGCACGGGCCTCCGTGCTGGAACCGTACGCTGGCAGAAGCGAGTATCCAAATCACGGCCAGCGGGTGATAGCAGGGCAGCGGCTGATGCAGGCCGCCAGCGACCTGTTCCTGGGATGGACTCGCGGCGAGAACGGCCGGGACTTCTATATCCGCCAGCTACGCGACATGAAGCTGTCGGCCATTATCGAGGACTGGGATGCCAACATGCTCAGGCATTACGGCCGAATGTGCGCGCAAGCGCTGGCTCGTGCCCACGCACGCTCTGGCGACGCGGCCATGATTGCCGGCTACATGGGCTCCGGCCAGACGTTCGAAGACGCCATCTGCGAGTTCGCGACCGAGTATTGCTCGCAGAACCGCAGCGACTATCGGGCTTTCATCGCGGCGATCCGCGAGGGCCGCATCCAGGCGCAGGTGGAAGTGCCGTAAGTACGATGACCGCGGTCTGAGGTTTCACGGCCGGCTGACTCATGCCAGTACGGGTCCTGGCCGCTGAGCATCAGTCGGCCTGCTCAGCAAGCTGCGGCCAGACCAGGCGTTCGAATTCGCCGGGTGGAACTGGCATCGAATAGAGAAAGCCCTGAGCAAAATCGCAACCGACAGCCTTGAGAAAATCGCGTTGCTCGGTGGTCTCAACCCCCTCTGCAATGACCTGGATGCCGAGCTTGTGCGCAAGGACGACCATTGCCTCGCACAGCGCCTGGTTGTCTTCGTCGAAGCTGAGGTTGTGGACGAAGGATCGATCGATCTTCAGGTAGTCGATGTCGAATCGCTTGAGATAGGCGAGCGACGAGTAACCTGTTCCGAAGTCATCTATCGAAATCCCCATGCCGCTGCGGCGGAAGGTCAGCAGTTTCTCGTCAATCTTCGATTCCGCCTGCAATAGCAGCCCTTCGGTGATTTCCACCACGACGCTTTGCCCCGGCATGCCTTCGTGTGCGAGGAAGTCGGACCAGCGCGCGCACAGCAGGCTGTCTTGACGAATCTGCACTGGAGACATGTTGACACTGATCTGGAAAGACGGATGGAACTGGTCTCGCCATTGCCGGGCCTGTTGCACGGCTTGCCTGAACACCCAGTCGCCGATTGGAACGATGAGGCCCGTGTCCTCGGCAAGAGAAATGAATTCGAGCGGGCTGATGGTGCCGCGCTCAGGGTGCAGCCAGCGGATCAGCGCCTCGGCCTTGCAGATCTCGCCGGTCGCCAGGTCGACGATGGGCTGGTAGCAGAGCTGAAACTGCTTGCCGGGCAGGGCGACGCGCAGGTCGTTGGTGAGCCGCAGGCGCCTTTCGGTTTCCACCTGCATATCGGGCGTGAAGTAGCTGAAGCGATTGCGCCCGGCGTTCTTGGCCGCATACATCGCCTGATCGACGTTCTTGAACAGCACGTCGAGATCGCTGGCGTCGTCCGGGTAAAAGGTGACGCCAACGCTGGCGGAAACGAAGGCTTCGTCCGCGCCGAGCCTGAAAGGCTCGGCCAGTTTGCCGATGATGGTCTTCGCGATCCGCTCGACGCTTTCCGTGTCGCCCAGGCCCGGCAAGATGACGGTGAACTCGTCGCCGCCAAGACGGGCAACCGTATCGGATTGGCGCACGCACGAAACGATGCGCTTGCCGGCTTCGATCAGGAGGATATCCCCCATGTCGTGCCCCAGCGAATCGTTGACTTCCTTGAAGCGGTCCAGGTCGATCAGCATCAACGCAATGCGCTGCCCGAACAGGTCCGGTTGCCCGGCTTCCTGCGCCAGGCGTTGATGGAACATCTGGCGATTCGGCAAGCCGGTCAGCGCGTCGAAGTTGGCCTGTTTCCAGATGGTTGCCTCGAACGCCATCCGGTCGGAGAGATCGCGGCCAACGGCCAGCACGGAGTTCACGTTGCCGGATCGGTCGATCTCCGGTGTGATGCGGATGTGCGAGCATTGGTCCTGCCCGTCCTTCCCGGCCCATCTCAACTCGAATTGCGCGCTTTTCCCGCTGGCAATGACTTCGCTGATGATCTTTTCGTAGATCAGTGCGTTGGGACCGCCGGGGAGTTCCGAGGGCCGCTTGCCGAGCACTTCGGCGAGACCGCACCCCGCCAGCGCACAGAACGCGGGATTGGCGTATATGCGGCGATACGAGCGGTCGTAGCGGGCAATGGTATCGGGAGAGTTCTCGATCAACGTGCGGGACTCCCGCTCCCGCTCGATGAGTTCGGCCGTTCGGTCGACGACGGTTTGTTCGAGCGAGGCGTTGATCTCGTTGATCTTCAGGATCTTCTGCGTGATCGCTTCGCGCATTCTTTCGAAGCGTTGCGAGAGCCTGCCCAGTTCGTCCTGCGCGCTGGCCGTGGCTGTCGCATGGACCGTTTCGTCAACCTGGGCGCCGGCATCGTCGCCGGTATCGTGCACCTTGCGTACCAGTTCCCTTAACGGCGCGGAAATACTGTGGGATATGAAGTACGCAAGGAAGATCGACAGCAGGAAACCCGAAATGCCGACCAGCACGATCTGGTTTCGCACCGCCTGCGCCTCTACCGTCAGCTTCTTTTCCGCAATCGTGCTGACCACGAACCAGCTCGTTCCGGGGACTCTCACGTACGCGGCCAGGTAGCGTCCACCACGTTTCCCGGCGAACGCCACGAAGCTTCGCGCCTCGCCTGGCGCCGCGTTGTGCGAGATGTTCTCGATGAGGTCGGATTCGGGGATCGCGTCGGTGCTGGCGGCGTCGGCACGGATGATCACCTTGCCGCCGCTTGCATCGAGAATGTAGATCTGCGTGCCGCTGCCCGTGGCGACGTCGTTGAATATCGTCGAGAAGAATGCGGGACGAACGATCAGAACCAGATTGCCGAGATGATCGTTGTTGCTTTTGTCGACAATGGTGCGCACCATCCCGAGGTTCTGTTGTCCGACGCCGTTGTCGTAACTGCCCCAGTAAGTGCGTTCGTGCGTGTCCTGGGCCCGCCTGACCAGACTCGTCACGCCCTGGGTCAATTGCGTAAACGCCTGCGTGTCCAGAATCCGGTTGTTCTTGTCGAGCAGGTATTTCTGGTTGATGAAATCAACCGCGCCGTAATGATCAAGCAGTAGCCGCGCCATGTCCTGACGCGCTTCACTTTGCACCTTGGCGCTACCGCCCGCGGCCCTCGCAAGCGCCCCTTGAACCCGATCGGAGAGCACCAGCAGGTTGCTTTCCGTCTCGATCTGCTGCATGCGCAACCCGATGTTTCTGGAGACCTGCTTGACCACCTCCTTCGAGAATATCTCGGCGTTCTCCCTGATCGCCTCGACCGACTTCACATAGGAGATGCAACCCGAGATGAACGTCGGCAGCAAAGCCAGCAGAATGGAGGCGGCAATCAGCCGGTAGCGAATCTCGACACGGCGAAGCAGGTCCTGCGAGAGGTAGTCGAACGCGCGGCGCAGCAATCCTGGAGTCGGGTTCATTTGTAGTGCATCTTCGCGTCGTTCTTGACCGATTCGTCGAGGCGCTTCGCTGCCTCCCGGGGCGTGAGCTTCTTGAGAAGTACGTCCTGCATCAACCCATGCAGCGACTCGAGCGTGTTCGAAGGCAGCGTTGAATAGTACGGGCTGGCGGTTACCGAATAGCGACTGACCGCTTTCGCGTAGTCGACAATTTCCGGGTTGACGACCGCTCCGCCGTCCGGCTGGAACGGGGAGATGTTGTGGCGCTTGCGCTGCAGAATCGGGAAGCCCTTGCCGGCGATGAATTCCAGGAAGCGCAGTGCAGCCGCCTTGTTGGGCGTCTCGCAGACGGCAAAGCCCGTTTCGCTGCCCAGTACGGGCACCACCGTCTCGCCTCGCGCATTCCATGGCGGGATGAATACGCCGACCGGAAAGCGATTGCCGTGCAGCAGAAGGCCGGCCGCCCAGCTACCCTGGAACGCCATCGCCACCTTGCCTTCCTTGAAAAGGCGCATGCCATCGTCGTAGCCGGTTGACATGAACGACGGCTGGACGTAGCCGCGGTCGGGCAGCAGCGCCATCTTGGCGAAGATATCGGCCACCTCGGGCGTATCGAGATCCAGCGTGCCCTCGGCCATCTTTCTTTTCCAGTCCGGCTCATGCGCCACCACGTTGTTGGCGAACCCCGAGATGAACGGGCCGTTTCCAAGCATGTTCGGGAAACCGCCGTTCAACATGATGGGCGTGAATCCCGCACGTTTCAGCTGGGCGCAAACGTGCAGGAACTCGTCGAAATTGGCCGGCAGCTTCTCGATCCCCGCTTTGGCGAACATATCGCGGTTGTAGTAGATCATCGTCGTTGCGACACCGCCCGATATGCCGAACGCCGTGCCGCGGCGGCTGCTCCAGTCCTGCTTGAGCGGGGCAAGCATGCTCTTCCACGCGGCTGTCTGGCTGACGCTGGTGAGGACACCCTGATCGGCCAGTTGGGCCGAGTAGGCGTTAGGGTTAACGCTCACGAGATCGGGCAACGTCCCGGCCGCCACGCGGGGCTTGATGTTCTCCTCGACCGAGTTGCCGATCATGAACTGAACGTCCACGTGCACATCGGGATTGAGCTTGCTGAACTCGGCAGCGATCTGCAGCATCTGCTCGGGCCAGTCAGGTGCCCATATCAGCGCGGAAATGCTGGTTCGGTGCGGCACGGCCGTACTGGCGCCAGACGCGTCTTGCTGGTGGCAACCACACAGAAGTTGCAAACCGATCAGGCCGGATAGCAGCCAGGCAAACTGGATTCGTCGCACAACAGACTCGCTTTCGGATTCGGGATGGGCCGGTCGGGAACGCAATTGAGCCACATCTGCTTATCGGCGGCGAGTATGAATCCTTTAGCTGTCGCGGCGTGCCAACGGGCTGTTGGCCGTCGCAACCGCAAGACACCGGGGTGTCGTTGGGCAACCGTGCGGCGGCCGGTAGCGCTGTTGTTCGATCAAAGACCTTGCCGGTCTCTCAGCCATGCGCAGGTTCGGCGTAGTCCTCCGGTTGCGTACTGTCCGCCCGTTGGCTGAGGTGGAATGCATGCACCAGCGCGCTCACCACCAGCGCCACGGCCAGGTTCAGGATCAGTGAATATAGCGCCGCATACCCGGGCACCGTCAACGCCGCGAAATGCAGTGGATAGACCGACGACGTGAAGGCCGTTGTCCCCGCCATCCAGGTGCCGACCGAGATCCCGGCTGCCCAGCCGAGCAACAGGCCGCGATAGTCGAACCAGCGCGTGTACAGCCCCAGCACGATCGCCGGCAAGGTCTGGATGATCCAGATTCCGCCCAGCAACTGCAACTGGATCGCATACTTCAGCGGCAGGAATACCACAAACGCCAGTGCACCAACCTTGACTACCAGCGATACGCGCTTGGCAATGCTGGTTTCCGTTTCATTTGTCACTTTCGGGTTGATGTACTCACGATGCACGTTGCGCGTATACAGGTTGGCCGCTGCGATTGACATGATTGCCGCCGGCACAAGCGCGCCAATTGCTATACCCGCGAACGCCACCCCGACGAACCATGACGGGAATGAATCCAGGAACAGTGCGGGCACCGCGAAGTTTGTCCCATACTCCTTGAAATACGACGCATATTGCGGCATGTCCTTTACGCCCGCGGCCAACGCCATATACCCAAGCAGCGCGATAAAGCCAAGCAGCAGCGAATAGGCTGGCAGCAGCGCCATGTTGCGCCGGATCGTGTTGCCGCTGCTGGAACTGAGCAGCGCGGTGATCGAATGCGGGTACAGGAAGAGCGCAAATGCCGATCCTAGCGCGAGGGTCGCGTACGCGCTGTATGCCCCGAGCGAACCGCCCTCTGGCGCCTTGAGCAGCAGCTTGTCAGCCGGCACCGCTGCGAAGATATGCGCCATGCCGCCGAGCTTCGCCGGAATGATGGCCAGCGCGACGATGATCGTCAGGTAGATCAGCGTGTCCTTGACGATGGCGATCATCGCCGGCGCGCGCAGGCCGCTCGTGTAGGTATACGCTGCCAGGATTACGAACGCGATAATCAGCGGAATGTCGCCTGCAAAGCCAGTCGTGCGAAATCCCAAGGCACCAATGACCACCTGGATCCCTACCAGTTGCAGCGCAATGTACGGCATCGTCGCCACGATCCCGGTTATCGCGATGACCAGCGCCAGCAGCCCGCTGCCATAGCGTGCATTGACGAAGTCCGCGGCCGTGACGTAGCCATGCTTATGTGCCACGCGCCACAGCTTCGGGAACACCATGAACGCGAACGGATAGATGATGATCGTATAGGGCAGGGCGAAGAAGCCCAGTGCGCCCGCGCCGAAGATCAACGCCGGTACCGCAATGAACGTATAGGCGGTGTACAGGTCGCCGCCAAGCAGGAACCAGGTCACGATGGTGCCGAACCGGCGCCCGGCAAGCCCCCATTCGTCCAGGCGCGAAAGGTCGCCGCGCCGCCAGTGTGCGGCTACGAACCCCATCACCGTGACAAGTCCGAAGAAGAAGATGAAGACGACAGTGGCGGTCCAGTTCATGATTGGCCTCCGTTCGTCTCATCGCCCGGCGCGGTCTTGAGGTAGACCCAGGCAGTCAGCACCGCCGTGATCAATACCCAGACCAACTGGTACCAGTAGAAGAATGGAAAGCCAAGCCAGGACGGCTCGGTCCGGTTGTAGAACGGCACCCACAGGACCGCGATGAATGGAATGACCAACAACCACAGCCAATGCTTGCCGCGAGACGACGCTTCGGTATGCATACCTGCCTCCGCATGACATTCGTTTCACGAGGAAGCGGTTTCGCGGAGCAGGTCTCCTGCAGGCCATGCCAGGGCAGTGGCCGATAGTCGTCAGGGATGACGTAGACGTGTGCGACGTCCGGCGGCACCGGTCACGCGCAAAACCAAGCGTGTGACGAGGCCGCACTGCGCCGCGAAAACACTTCTTGTAAAGTCAATATATGTCAGCCGGCACAAATCGCACAGGGCAAATGCCTTGAATGTTGCGTCGCCTGATCATAGGCAGATGTGCATCAGCACGCCGATGTCGCTCTCGCTGCGATTGAACTCGGGAGATTCGCGGACGTTCGGGGGCAGGGCTGCGAAACCAATGGGCATGAACCCGAGCCGCGCGAAGTATTGCGAGGCGGTCTTCGTTTGCAGAACAATGGATTCGACACCCTGTTGCCGGCCGTCAGCGACAACTGCGGATAGCAACAGCTCGCCCAGCCCCGCTGACCTTGCGCGTTGTGCAACGGCAAGTGCCCGAAGCACGCCTGTCGTATCGTATTGCTCTACACCCGCGCAACCAAGCAGCCCAGCGTTATCGCGGACGATGAGGTAATGCGCAATGTGTTCGTGTATCCCCTCGATAGACAGGGAGGAAGCATGCAAAAGTGCTTCGATATCGGGCCAGTCATTCTCGGTTGCACGGTGCGGACGCATAAGGCACTCCTTCGAGCAAGTGCGTCCTTTTATGCTACGTTTGCTTGCGCTGTTTCGCCCGTAGGGATTGCTCTTAGGTAGAGTTGCTAACGTCCTTGGGCCGTGGCCGCCCTGGGCCGGAACATCTCAACTCCATACGAGCGTGACTTCCTGCTGCAGGTGCCCAGGCAGGATGTAGTCGCCATGCTCGATGGCGAGCGTCTCCAGCTCGCACAGGTTCTCCTCGGACAGTGCTGTCAGGTCAAACCGGCAGTAGAGGTAGCGCTGTCGAAAAGTGCACTTTTCGCTTCGTAGTCCTCGGGCGAGGGCCTCCGCAGATACAACAGAGACATGTTCGACGGTCCTGTACTGCACATCGACGCCACATTGCTGCCCAAGGCGCCCGAGCTCGAGGGCATCCTCCCAGGCGGTCTCATAATCCAGGTCGACCGTACTGTCGATGCGGGCACTGATGTGCTCAACTGCGCTGGCGCGATTGTGTGCAACGTAAACGCTCATTGGGGGTTTCCCGATGGAGTTGACGCGATGAAATATAAGCAAGAATGGGGTTTACGCGCAAGATGTCTCCTGGCGCGGCGATCATCCTTGGCCCTTGCGTATGCCGGGCCATTGACAACAACATGACTCGCAAGGTGTGATAGCGGCACGCCGGCATGTGCTGGATCAATTGCTGCAAGCGGGTCACCCCGGGCAGTCCGCTCGGCGACGCAGGCAGTCCGGCTACAGTACGCGGCGGTGCCGCCGCACTTCAAGCGCTGAGGGAACCATGCAGGGCTTTGTCTACCAGTCGGCGCCTTCGCGCGTCGTGTTCGGCGCGGGCGTGCTGGCGCAGTTGCCTGACGAGGTAATGCGGCTTGGCGCCCGGCGGGCGCTGGTGCTGACTACGCCAGAACGGCGCGGTTTGGGCGAGCGCGTGGCCCGCCTGCTCGGCGAACGTGCCGCCGGCGTCTATGCCCAGGCGGTGATGCACGTGCCGATCGACGTTGCCCGGGCAGCGCGCGAAGAGGCGACGCGGCTCGGCGCGGATTGTTACGTGGCTGTCGGCGGAGGTTCCACCATCGGGCTTGGGAAGGCCATCGCGCTGGAATCCGCGCAGCCTATCATCGCCGTGCCCACGACTTATGCGGGGTCGGAAGTCACACCGATCTACGGCCTGACCGAAGGGCGGCTCAAGAAGACCGGGCGGGATGCGCGCGTGCTGCCGCGCACGGTGCTCTACGATCCGGAACTCACCTTGACGCTGCCCGTCGATATCTCCGCCGCTTCCGGCATGAATGCCATGGCACACGCCGTAGAGGCGTTGTACGCGCAGGATGCGAATCCGGTCATCAGCCTGATGGCAGAAGAATCCATTCGCGCGCTCGCGCAGGCTTTGCCGGATGTTGTGCGCCACCCCGACAACATCACGGCACGCGGCCAGGCGCTGTATGGCGCGTGGCTTGCCGGCGTATGCCTGGGCCACGTTGGCATGGCGCTGCACCACAAGATCTGCCATACGCTGGGCGGCACCTTCAATCTTCCGCATGCGCAAGCGCACGCCGTGATGCTGCCGCACACCGCGCACTACAACCACGCCGCCGCGCCGCTGGCACTACAACGCGTGGCGCGGGCGCTGGGCGGGGAGCAGGCGAGCGATGCGGGGCCCTTGCTGCACCGCCTCAACCAGACGCTTGGCATTCCAGCAGGCCTGTCGGCCATCGGCATGCCCGAGGCCGGTCTGGAGGAGGCCGCCACGCTGGCCTGCGCCAACCCGTACGACAATCCGGCGCCGGTGGAACGTGCGCCGATCCTTGCGCTGCTTGAACGTGCGTGGCGTGGCGAGGCCCCGGCCTGAGCCGCTCCCGCACTGCAAATAACAAAGGAGGACCGCCATGGAGACAAACCACATCGCTGCCGAGGCCGCCATCACCGATCAGGTGATCGAGTGTCTCGCCAATACGCCCGACGCGCGCCTGAAGACGCTGATGCAGGCACTGGTGCGACACCTGCACGCCTACGTGCGCGAGGTCGAGCCGACCGAGGAAGAATGGTTCGCCGCGATCCAGTTCCTGACCGATACCGGCAAGATGTGCGACGGCCTGGTGCGGCAGGAATTCATCCTGCTGTCCGATACGCTGGGCGTATCGATGCTTGTCGATGCGATCAACCACCGCCTGGCCACCGGCGCCACGGATACCACCGTGTTCGGGCCGTTCTACATCGCCGGCATGCCGGAGCGCGGATGCGGCGAGAACATGGCTGAAACCCCGGGCACGCCCGCGCTGGTGCATGGCCACGTCCGCTCCACCGACGGCACGCCTGTGGCTGGTGCCGTGCTCGACGTCTGGCAGGCCGCCGAAAACGGCATGTACTCCGGCCAGGACACGGCCCAGCACGCCGCCAACCTGCGTGGCCGCTATCGCACCGATGCGGACGGCTACTACGCCATCCGCACCATCGTGCCGGTCAGCTACCCGGTCCCGACCGATGGCCCCGTCGGGCGCATGCTGAATGCCACCGACCGCCACGCATGGCGGCCCGCACATCTGCATTTCATGATCGATGCGCCCGCTCACCGCAAGCTGGTGACGCATCTGTTCAACCAGGGCGATCCGTATCTCGATTCGGATGCAGTGTTCGGTGTCAAGCCATCGCTGCAGGTCCCCTACGAGGAGCGCCCGGCCGGTCATGCACTGGCCAGCCGGTTTGGCTTCGACGGCCCGTTCCGCGAAGCACGTTACGACTTCGTGCTCGCGCCACGGTAGCAGGGGGCCTTTCCACCTGTTGGCCTGCGTGCAGCACCTGCAGGTGTGCCGAAACGAATCTGGCGCCTCCTGGCTAACGGAACAATTCGGCGTAGGACAGGATGCCGCGGCCAATGCCGCCGGCAACCAGCACCGTTCCGTCCGGCAGCAGCGTTGCCGTGTGCTGCTCCCGCGCCTGCTCAAGGCTGCCGGTCTGCGTCCACGTCCCGCTCGCCGGATCGAACAGTTCGCTGAAGATTCTGCGCCGTCACGCTGCCGGCACTGTTGCTGGCCGTAATCGTGAATACCGTCGGCAGCAATTCCGCTGTCGGCGTGCCGCTGATTTCACCGGTCAGTGTGTTCAGGCTCAAGCCTGCCGGCAAGGCAGGTGATATCGAGAACTGCGTGGCTTCGACGAGGCCGGCTGGAGACCCCAACTGGGGGTTGATGGTGGGGGGGCGCCGCCTCCCCGTTGCCGCCACCACCGCAGCCTGCCACCATGACCGCCAGGGCTACGGGCAGGATCGCCAGCCAGCGCAGGATCGACATGTCGGACTCCGGCCCGTTCCTAGTTCTGACTAGGATAGGACACAGGGTGACGGCGCGTTGAGGAAACTGGGGAGGGACAACAATGGCCATCCGTACCACGCGCGACGCGCTGTCGCGCATTTTCTATCAGCGGTGTTTCTGGCTGTTTGTCGTGCTGCTGACGCTCATCGGCGCGGTGTCGTTTGTCTCGGCGAGCGACAGCGGCCGCCTTCTCCTGAACGTCGTCAACATGTTCCTGCTCATCGCGACAGTGGCGGCGGTTGGCCGCACGACGCTGTCGTTCGTGATGGCGCTGCTGCTGGCCATACCGGCCATGTGGTTCCAGTACCGCGGCCTGTGGTACGACGATGACAGGAGCCTCGCGGTATCGTGGATGTTCAGCGCCGCGCTTTACTTCATTTCCACTGCCTATCTGCTTCGCTACGTTTTCCAGCCGAGGATCATGACGCCGGACAAGCTCTTTGGCGCAGCTTCGGCGTACCTGCTGATTGGCGTCCTGTGGGCATACATCTATGCCACGATCGGATTCTTCTATCCGCAGTCGTACATGGTCGTCGGGCAGCCGGGCCGGCTTGTCTACGCTGACGCGCTTTACTTCAGCATCACCGTGCTCACAAGCACCGGTTTCGGCGACATAACGCCTCTTACGCGCCAGGCTCGCGGCATGTGCATGGTGGAACAGATCACCGGCAGCCTGTTCGTCGCGATCCTGATCGCCCGTCTGGCTGGCGTTTACCCGCCCAGAGAGAGTTATGTCGACGACAAAACCGGGGATGGCGGATGATCGGTTGCCTATACTTGGCTGCGAGGACGATTGGAACGAAGTGGAGGAAGCAGCGCGCCGCGCGACTGGCACATCCGACCTGTCGAGCGAAGGCGCGCTGGCCTGAGCCAGACAAAGGAACCTGAGCATGAGCCCGTCGCCCAACCTGACAACACGCTTCGTCTCCACCGGCAGCCTGCCCGGGTCGGACGAAATCCGCTCATTGGTGGAGACGGCCTATGAGAACTTCCGCGAGGAAGCAGGCGGCAAACTGGCCGACTACATCCCAGCCCTGGCACAGGCCGAACCGTCTGCCTTCGGCATCTGCGTTGCCAACACGCACGGCGACGCGTTCATGGTCGGTGACGCGGCTCAGCTTTTCTCGATCCAGAGCGTGTCCAAGCCCTTTGTGTTCGCGCTGATATGCGATGCACTCGGTCCGGCCGAGGCAGCAGCGCGGTTGGGGGTAGACGCCACCGGGTTGCCGTTCAACTCGATCATGGCGATGGAGTTGCGTGCCGACGGCACCAGCAATCCCCTGGTCAATGCCGGCGCCATCGCCGCGACCAGCCTGGTTCCCGGCACTGGCGCGGAGGACCGCTGGCACCTTGTTCGTCAGGGTCTGTCACGCTTCGCGGGGCGCGAACTGGAGTGCGACGAGCGCGTGTACGAGTCCGAGGCAGCCACCAACCAGCGCAACGTCGGATTGGCGCACCTGCTGCGCGGGCACGACAGGCTCTACTGCGATCCGGATGAAGCCGTAGATGTCTATACGCGCCAATGCTCGCTGTTGGTCAGCTCGCGCGATCTCGCATTCATGGGCGCAACCCTGGCCGGCGGCGGTGTCCAACCGCTCACCGGCGAGCAGGTTGTGAGCGCCGCGACCTGCCAGCGAGTGCTGGCGGTCATGGCAACGGCAGGCCTGTACGAACGCTCCGGGACCTGGCTCTATGATGTGGGCCTGCCTGGCAAAAGCGGTGTGAGCGGCGGCATGCTCACGATCGCCCCCGGCAAGGGCGCAGTGGCGACCTTCTCTCCGCCACTGGACGCCGCCGGCAACAGCGTGCGCGGGCAGCTTGTCATGCGCTTCCTGTCGGAGCGCCTGGGCCTGAACCTGTTCATCTCTGCGCCGGCCGCGCACCAGTAATTTGCCGGACGATTACCAGAAGCCCAGCACCTTCCACCAGACACCGCCAACCACGGCAAAGACGATCAGTTCGAACACGCACATCACCGCGCCAACGCGCCACCACTGTCCCATCGTCACGTAGCCGCTGCCGAAGATGATTGGCGAAGTGCCGGTGGCGTAGTGGGTCAGCGTCATCATGATCGCAGAGCCAGCTGCCATCATCAGCATGAACGGTGGGACATAGGACGGCGGGATCAGGTGCGCGCCCACCGTCAGAAACGCCAGCATCATGGCGCTGATGTGGGCGGTGGTGCTTGCGAACAGATAGTGGGAGAACACAAAGGCCAGCACCAGCACGGTGGCGATCTCCAGCCAGCCCATTCCGCTAGCAGCGATTGCGTCGCGCATGTCGGCGGAGAACCAGGCGATGACACCCAGCTTGTTGAGCTGCTCGGCGAGCATCACTAGCGCGCCGAACCAGATCAGCGTGTCCCACGCGCTTTTTTCGGACAACACGTCGTCCCAGTCGATCGTGCCGGTGATGATCAGCGCGAACAGGCCGAGGAAGGCGACCACGGTTGGGTCGAGCGTGAACGCCGGGCCGAAGATCATCGCCGGGATGTTTGCCCACAGCACGAGCATCACGCCAAAGACGATCATCATCACGCGTTCCTTGCCGCTCAGGGGCCCCATGCGGTCAAGCTCGGCGCGGGCGTAATCGATGGCGTTGGGCGTTGCCTTCAGTTCGGGCGGCTGAAGCAGGTAGATGATCAGCGGCATCAGCAGCAGGCAGAGCAGGCCGGGAACCAGCATGCACAGCGCCCAGGTGGTCCAGCTAAGGGACAGCGCCTTGCCACTGGCCTTGGCGATATAGTCGACGACCAGCGGGTTGGGCGCGGTGGCGGTTATGAACATCGCCGAAGTGATCGGGTTTGCGTGGTAGTTGACCAGAGCCAGATAGGTGCCGACCTTGCCCTGAGTTCCCTTGGCTGGATCGGAGTCGAACGCACCGGCGATCGAGCGCATGATCGGATGCACGATGCCGCCACCGCGTGCGGTGTTGCTGGGCGTGAAGGGCGCAAGCACCAGTTCGCAGATCGCCAGACCGTAACCGATGCCCATCGTGCGCTTGCCCAGCAGGGAAATGAAGATCAGACCGATACGGCTGCCCAGCCCAGTCTTCTTCAGGCCGCGCGAAATCAGGATGGCCACCACGATGAGCCAGATCAGCGGATTGGAAAAGCTGCTGAGCGCATCGGCAATCGCGCCTTTGGACGTACCGGAGGTGACCTGCGCAAGCGACACGATGACGATTGCCATCATCGCCATGACGCCAATCGGCATCACCTTGAGGATAATTGCCAGGATCGTCGTCAGGAAGATTGCGACCAGATCCCAGGCATTCGGGTTCAGCCCTTCAGGTGTGGGGCTTAGCAGCAGCGCGAAGAGAACGACTGTGCAGATGATGGCGGGGGTCAGCCGGAATGGCACGACTGACATGAAGTAGCGATATGTTGCTGCGATCTGAGCAAGCATTGGTCGGATCTCCATACTTGAGAAAATAGGTGGTGGATACAGATAAAACCTCAGGCCGATGACTGTGAAGCGTCTTGTACCGGGCCTGGAACTTCTGTATTGGGCGCCTAGGCCATCAGCAGCGCCTCGTATTCCTCCCGAAACTGGTGAATGGAGCTTTCCACCACTGTCACCGCTCCATCGATAAGCCCGCAACGCCCGCTGCCCGGGAGGATGCGGCACAAGTTCTCCAGCGATTCCAGATCCGAGTGCACACCGCGGCCGGTGTCGATCCGGTTGAGTATTCGCATCAGCTGGAAGGTTCCGCCCTTGCAAGGCGGGCACTGCCCGCACGAGCCCTGGGCGAAGAAGCTCACGTACTCGGCAACTTTGCGGACGATGCTGGTGCCCTCCGACACGACGATCATGGCTCCCGTTCCCAGGCGCGAACGCCGCAGACGTACCGAGTCGAAGTCGAGCGCCACATCGAGATCGCGCTTTGTCAGCAAGGTGTTGGACGGGCCGCCTGTAAAGACGGCCTTGAACTCCTTGCCCTGAAGCATGCCCCCGCCGTAACCGAAAACCAGGGATTCAAGACTTGTGCCCATCGGAAGTTCATAAAGGCCAGGATGCAAGATATCACCCGAGAGCGAGTAAAGCTTTGATCCTGCTGCACCACCAACGCCAAGATCGCGATACCACTGCGCACCATGACGCAGGATTCCCGGTACATGGGCCAATGTCTCGACGTTGTTGACGATGGTCGGCGCGCCATGCACACCTTGCTCGGCCGGGAAGGGGGGCTTGCGCCGTGGAAACGGAAAGCCGCCTTCGACGCTTGCAATCACGGCCGTTTCCTCACCGCCGATATACAGCCCTGAACTCGGCACGACGCGAAGCGTAACCGTGCTGCCGAGGTATTGCCCGACCGCAGCGAAGAGCGGGTGCCCCTGCCATTGCAGCACTGCCTGCCGGGTCGCCGCGATGGCGGACGCCTGGTGCGGGTTTACATACAGGATGACGTGGTTGGCGCGGGTAGCCACCGCCGCAATGAGCGCACCCTCGATGACCTGATGCGGAGTGTGCTCCAGCAGAAAACGATCCTTGAACGTGCCAGGCTCATCTTCGTTGCCATTGCAGATGATGTACTTGTCGCCATCCGGTGCTGCAGCCACGGGCATCCATTTGCGATGCGTCGCGAAGCCGGCGCCGCCCATCCCGCGCAGGTCCGCCTGCGCGATCTCGCCAATGACCGCCAAGGGATCTTTCAATGCCCTGGCAAGCCCCTCTCCGCCACCGCGCGCAAGCCAGGCATCCAGGTCCGCACCAACGCGGATGTCCTGCTTCAGAAGAACCTGGTTCAGCTTGTCCATGGATCGCTCCGCGTGGCGCTCATCGCATACCGCCGACTGTCCGGCCTCGCCCGCTCGCGCGCAACCCGGCATCGGTGCGAAGATCGAAATGCGCGTAGCTTGGAAAGAGAGCAGGGGCCTTGTGGTGCAGCGGCAGACCGGCCAGCATCAACTCCCGCTGCCATGCGTGCACGTGTCCGATCCCGGCGCGGCTGGTCAGAATGCCGCGGCCCGAATCCGCTGCGCTGGCGCCGGCACGACGGCCCATGCTCAGGATGTCGAGCAACGCGTTCCCCATCAGCCGGTTTCTTCCGTGAATGCCGCCGGTGACTTCGCCCACGCAGTACAGGCCAGGCACATTCGTCGCGCCGTGCGTGTCGATCGCAACCCCGCCGTTCTGGTAATGAAGCGTCGGGTAGACGAGGAATGGGTCGTGTGCAGCGTCGTGACCGCACTTGTGCGCGAGATGGGTCAGCGTGACCAGGCGCTTGGCGAGAATGCCGGGGTTCTGCATTTCTAGCGTCGGCGTGTCAAGGAATACGCCGACCTGGCCCTCGCGTTCGATACCGCGCCCCATTGCGCATTCACGCAGGATCGCCGAGGCGACGACATCCCGGGGCTGGAGTTCGTCCACGAAACGTTCGCCCTCGCCGTTGATCAGCGTGGCGCCGGCGGAACGCGCGGCTTCCGAGATCAGTCCGCCAGCAAGGTGGGACGGGTAGGCGATGCCGGTGGGGTGGTACTGGAACGAGTCGAGTTCGCGCAATCGCGCGCCGAGCCGATAGGCGAGTACAAGGCCGTCTGCCGTAGCGCCGTAATGGTTGGATGTCGGGAAATCGTTCAGATGCATGCGCCCGGCGCCGCCAGTCGCCAGGATCACGGCACGCGCGCGCACCAGCACGAAGGTGCGCCACTCGAGGTTGTAGATCACGGCCCCCGCGCAGCGCCCCCGCTCGTCCGACAGCAGTTCGACGGCCGGGCAGCGGTTCCATACCGCAATGCCGGGCTCCAGGTCCACAGCTTCGCGTAGCACGCGCATCATCTCCAGCCCGGTGTAGTCCCGATACGAGAGGATGCGCGCGGCCGAGGCGCCACCGGGCTTCTTGCGCAACAGGTTGCCGCCGAGCGATCTGTTCTCATCCTCCTGGTCAAACATCATGCCGAGCTGGATTAGCCAGCGAATCACGTCGGGGCCATCCATCACCATCTGCGCCACGAGTTGCGGATCGCCACAGAAATGCCCGGCGCGCAGCGTGTCCTCGAAGTGCAACTGGGGGCTGTCATCTTCGCCAATCGCGGCCTGGATGCCCCCTTCAGCCATCACCGTATTGCTGTCACCCAGACGCAGCTTGGTGGCCAGGATGACCTGCGCCCCTTGCTTTGCCGCCGTCAACGCCGCCGCGCAACCGCCGCCGCCGCCGCCAATGACCAGCAAGTCGGTTGTCATGAGCTGGGCGCCGGCGATGTCGACGTCGTCGATCAACGCATTCGCCTGGAGATGGCGCGCAAGATCAGGCTGGCAGGGGTCGCCGCGGTTCACCCCAACCGAGAGCGCCACGCGTGCATTGGGACCGTGGTCAGGGTGATAGTTCTTGAGGAGCGCGTCGACAGCCATATCATCGTCGCGCAAGGTGGGCGGGACACCAGGCCTGTAGCGCTTGAGCGCCTCTTCGTAGGGGATGCCGGCGGGCATGGTCGCTTGTCTCCGTCAGCGCGGCGCTCGCGCGCCCGGTGCGTCGAAGTCGATCTTCATTTCGCCGCTCTCGATTTGCTGCAGTCGCCGCATGAGATTTGCCGGCCGCTGCGAGTACGACCCGATCATGCGCCGCACGAACAGGCCGAGGTGGTTTGGCCGGATGTGCTCGGGGCAGGCCAGCGTGCACAGGTTGCACATGACGCATTCGTCAAACACGTGACTCGACTGTGACAGGTTGCCTTCCACCGCAAGGTTCACACCGCGCTGGACATCCAGGCCTTTCGGGCAGGCGCGGTCGCAGCCGCTGCAGTGGCGGCAGTGCGACGCTTCCGGAAAGATCTCGGAGATCGTGCGCAGCGCGTCCCAGCTATCGCCAATGGCATCCATTCGATACACATGGCGTTCCGGCTCCGTGAAGTAATCGAGGAAGGCGACCTGCATCCCGTCTTCGACCAGCGTCTCGCAGGCCAGCGCCGTCCTGACCTCCTGCTCGCCATGGCGTCGCACAATTACGCGGCATGAGCCGCACACCCCCTGGCCCATGCAGCCGACACCTTCGACCAGCGTCTCTCCCGCATGCACGAAGGCCTGAAGGATGGAGCAGTTGGCGGGTGCCTCGATCGGGCGTCCTTCGATGCTTAGTCTGACCATCACGCAATCTCGTATCGAGAGGTTGACGGCGCGCTGGCGCAGCCGCCGAGAAAGTCATATTCAACTTAGCATAGTGGAGGTTCTTGCAAAGGGGGCAATAAAAGCAATGCTGAAGGCGCTCGCATCTGTCGCCGCGGCAAATGCTTCAGTCGTGGACGATGCCGTCGATCTTCTCGTGTGGTGTAGTCGGCAGCCAAGCGGTCTGCGGCGGATGCGGGGGAATTGGTCGCTGTTCCGCTGCCGTCAATGTTGAAGCCCCGTGAGACCGATGGTCTTTGGGCTGACTTCGCTGAAATGGATCGCGGCGGTATGTTCGTCCTCAGCACCCATTTGCACTGTCAGCTTTTGGCTTGCTGAATCTAACTTGTTCGTACCACCTATTAGAGGGGTAAGGCGTCGTCTTGTATTTAGTATTTATCGTTAATGCATCAATTTGGCTTGCTGAATCTGACGACATTTATTGGTGGTTCACTTATGTTGTTCGTACCACCAATTAGAGGGGTAAGTCGTTGTCTCGTATCTAGTATTTATATTTATTGTATCAATATTGTTGCAAACAAATCGGTTTGCACCTAGTATCGCGGTCTGTCGAAGCGGGTATGGCCTTCAAGGCTCGGATCGTTCAGGGGGCTTGAGGGGAATAGGGAAGGTGCTGCTCGGACAATCCAGCCTAGGCAGGATTGTTGTGCAGATAGAGAAAGCGATTGGAAAATTGCAGGCCTATATGGTGGGCGGATCGCTTGTGCTCACGCTCTCAAGCCTGATGCTCTCCGTCTCCAGTCTTCGTGGCTTCCGGCTGCAATGCTCGCGTCCAGGGCCGACCTGATCCAGCGGAGTCGCAACGCCCGTGCGGCGAAGTATCGCAATCAGTGAAGCTGCACCATCGGTGCCCACAAAAACTCCTAAAAACGAACAATGAACCGGGCATCGGTCCGCACCGACTTTTCCGTAGCATTCTCCGTCTGGCAGGCGCTATTCCTGCGGGAGGCGAACGGTCGCCTGGCAGCGGGCCGTTCGGCGTGGTTGTGGATCCTGCTTGAACCGGCGGCGCACATCGTTTTCCTGATGGTGGTGATCGGCGTGCTGCGACACCACGTGGTTCAGGGTGCCAATATCGAGGTGTTCGTGCTGGTTGGTGTGTGGAGTTTCTTCCTGGTCCGGAATATCGCGCAGCGTGGCATGGATGCAATCCAGGCAAATGCGGCGCTCTTTTCCTACCGGCAAGTGCGGCCCGTTGACACCGTGCTGGTTCGCGCTGCAGTGGAGGCATTCCTATACGTAATCGTCGGCGCCATTCTGCTGGCTGCGCTGGCCCTGTTCGACATCGACATACGTCCGTCCAATCCTCTGCTGGTCATCGGGGCCGGTGTTCTGCTTTGGACGTTCGGCTTGGGCCTGGGCTTGGTTCTGTCTGTGGTCGAAACACTGCTGCCGGAAGTGGGCAAGATCGCTCGATTGCTCTTCACGCCGCTCTATTTCCTCTCCGCGGTCATGTACTCGGTGGCAAATCTGCCGCAAGGGGGCCTTCGCACGACGGTGCTGGCCAATCCGATCACGCATGGCGTGGAAGCGATGCGCATCGGGTGGTTTGCCGCCTATCACGGAGAAACGCAGATCAGCCTGGGATACCTGAGCTTTTGTGCGTTGTTGGCGATGTTCCTGGGGCTGGCCTTGCACGTGCGCTATGCGACAAAGCTGACGGCGCAATGATCGAGATCTCGGACATTCACAAGCGCTATCGCACTGCGCATGGTTCGAAGTGGGTGCTCAAAGGTGTGTCGCTCAACATTGCGCGGCACAGCCGGGTGGCGTTGATAGGCGCCAACGGTGCGGGCAAATCCACGCTGTTGCGTCTCGTGGGCGGCATCGATCAGCCGAACGGCGGAAGGATCGTGCGTCGTTGCCGCGTCTCCTGGCCGCTTGGATTGAGCGGTGGATTCCAGGGTTCGCTCAGCGGACGGCAGAACACCAAGTTCGTTTGCCGCATTCACGGAGTTGGCGAAGGGCTGAACGAGAAGCTTGAGTTTGTGCGCGAGTTCTCTGAACTCAATGACGCCTTCGATGACCCGGTGAAGACCTATTCGTCGGGCATGCGATCGAGATTGGCATTTGCGCTGTCTCTCGCATTCGACTTCGATACCTATCTGGTCGACGAACTGACTGCCGTGGGCGATGCGGCGTTCAAGCGCAAGTCTCAGAAGGCGTTTGAGGACCTTGCCGGACGAGCGGGCCTGGTCATGGTTTCGCACAGCGAATCCACATTGAAGAATTTCTGCCAATCGGCGGTCTGGTTGCATCAGGGCCGCGCGCATTGGTTTGATTCGGTCGAGGAGGCCCTGCGGGAGTACAGGGGAAGTATTTCGGGATGATGAAGATGATTACGTCGGGCGCGATTGGCCAGGTAGGCCGCTTCACGCGCCTGAACCGCATTTGGCAAGCGGCATTGGTTGCCTGCCTGTTGGCGGTTGTGTACTGGGGGGTGATTGCTTCGGACCGCTACGTGTCGGAAGCGCGCGTCGTGGTGGAACGCAGCGATGGCGTGGGCGCCAGCGCCGCCGATTTCACGTCGCTGTTGACCGGTACGTCCTCCGCACCACAGGATCTGCTGCTGCTGCGCGAATACCTGCTCTCCGTGGACATGCTCAAGAAGCTGGACGCGCGTCTGGGCCTGCGCAAGCACTACGCGGACAGGTACCGCGATCCATTGTCGAGGCTTTGGTTCGAGGATGCTTCGCTTGAGCGTTTTCATGATTACTACCTTAAACGCGTGAGCGTCGATTACGATGACTTCGCGCGCGTTCTCGTGATTCGGGTCGAGGGATTCAGCGCCGACATGGCTCACGACATCGCCCAGGAACTCGTTTCCGAAGGCGAGCGCTTCATGAACGAGATGACCCACCGCATCGCCAGCGAGCAGGTGGTCTATATCGAGAAACAGGTACACGCCCAGGGTGAACGCCTGAAGGCGGCCCGCCAGGCGCTGGTGGCTTACCAGAATGCCAATGGCATGGTTTCCCCGCGTGGGGAGGTGGAAAGCCTCTCCAGCGTGGTGGCCAGCGCGGAGGCAACGCTCGCCGAGTTGAACGTCAAGCGCAATTCCCTCAAGGAAGTCTATACGGCGCAGTCGCCGACCATCCAGCAACTGGATGCGCAGATTGCTGCCGTTGAACGGCAGATTGCCGAGCAGCACGGCCGGATGGTGTCAGCCAAGGGGCGCGGCCTTAACCGCGTGGTCGAGGAGCACGATCGGCTGCAGGCCGCCGCCGAGTTTGCCTTCGACATCTACAAGACGGCCATCGGCGCCCTGGAAAAGGCGCGCATCGAAGCGACCCGCAAACTGAAGAACGTTGCCGTGGTGCAGAGTCCGACCCGACCGGAGTATCCGCTTCAGCCGCGCCGGATTTACAACATCGTGGTGTTCGTCCTGGCGACCTCGATGCTGGCAGGTGTGCTGCAACTGCTCAGTGCCATCATCCGCGACCACCGAGACTGAAATGCTCAGAAGATTCATCGCCGCTGGCGCGGTTGCCGCCAGCTTTGCAGTAGTGTCGGTGCACGCACAAACCTCGTCGCGCTCTCCTGCCATTGGGCAAATGGAGTACGCAGCCCTGGCTGCGCAAGGAGGCACGTTGTTGACGGGGGCACCCGTCAATCCGGCTGTGCCGAACGTGGCGCCGGTCCTTCCCGCCCGCGTCGATACGCCGATGCCGGACACCGCACCGCAGAACAATGACTACACGGCCAACATGGCGAGCGACGCCTTTGGCGCGCAACTGTTCACGGGGGCATTCAGCCGGGATAGCTCCGCGCTCTTCAATCCGAGTCATGTGATCTCGGTGGGGGACCGCATTCAGTTGCGCATGTGGAACGGCTACAACCTTGACACCGTGCTGGTGGTGGACGCCGGCGGCAATATCCTGCTGCCAGAGGTTGGTCCCTTTCATGTTCAAGGCACCACCAACGGCAATCTCCAGACCGCTGTCGGCAATGCATTGCGTCGCGCATTCGCCAGCAAGGTGTCGATCTATGCGAGCCTGTTGGCCGCGCAACCGGTGCGCGTGTATGTGACCGGCGCCGTACGTCGTCCCGGCATGTATGACGGTACTTCGAGCGACAGCGTGCTGCGCTACCTCGATCAGGCGGGCGGTATCGATCCGGACCGTGGATCGTTCCTGGACGTGGCGATCAAGCGCGGTAATCAGACGCTGGATGTCGTGAACCTCTACGATTTCCTGCTCAAGGGAGATCTCACCGCCAGGCAGCTCAACAACGGTGATGTGATCTTCGTTCAGGCGCGCAAGAAGACTGTCAAGGTGAGCGGTCTGGCCGAGAACGCCAAGCGCTTCGAATTCCTTGGCGACACCGCCCGCCTGGACCAATTCGTGCGGCTGGCCAGGCCGCTGCCTTCGGCCACCAACGTCCGCGTGGTTCGCAATACTGGGACGGTCAAGAACGTCGAGTACTTCCCGATCTCCGAAGGTCACCAGATCACGCTGCACGACGGCGACGAAATCGACTTCACCGCCGACAAGCGCCCCGGCACCATCACCGTACGCGTCGAGGGCGAGCACGCCGGTCCGCAAGAATTCGTGTTGCCCTATGGCAGCCGAATGGGGCAGCTGCTCAAACAGGTGCAGTTCACGCCGGAATCCGATACCGCAAGCATTCAACTGTTCCGTTTGAGTGTGAAGGATCGTCAGCAGGCGTTGCTGGCCACCACCCTGAAAAGCCTGGAATCGAGCGTGTTGACCGCGCGCTCGGGCACGGCCGAAGAAGCCCAGTTACGCAAGGAAGAGGCTGCATTGGTGCTGCAGTGGGTGGAGCGCGCAAAGAAGATCGAGGCCTCCGGCCAGACCCTGATCTCGAAATCCGCCGCGCGCGACGACCTGCTGCTCGAAAACGGCGATGTCCTGCGCGTACCGGTCAAGGACGGCCTGGTGCTCGTGAGCGGGGAAGTCCTATTCCCGAATGCCATCGCGTTCGACAGGCGCATGGAACTGGACGAACTGATCCAGCAGGCCGGCGGCTTCTCACAGAACGCCGATACGTCTCGAATCATCATCGCCCACCGCGACGGCAGTTTCTCGGATGGGAAGAAGGACGGCACGGTTTATCCGGGCGACGAGATCATGGTCTTGCCGAAGATCGATTTCAAGACACGTCAGTTCGCGAAGGACGTGTTCCAGATTCTTTATCAGATCGCGATTAGTGCGAAGGTTGTGTTGGGGCTATAAGTAAAAAATGGACAATACCAAGAATTCCATTCTCACGGTTGCTATTCCTGTACGCTGGTCCGACGAACGGAGCGACGTTCTTCAGAGGCTATCTTTCCCAAAAATGGATGAGAAATTGCCCGAAGAAGTGGAATTCCTCGTGGTTGACGACGGTTCCCCTTCCGAATTCGCGAGCCGGCTTAAAGAAAGATGTGATCAGCTTGGCTATAGGTACCACCGTCTTGATACAGAGCATTTGCAATTCTCGATTGGTCGAGCTCGCAATGCCGCTGCTCAGTTTGGGTTGTCTGAGTACCTTATGTTCCAGGATGTGGACCTCATGCCTTATCCTGGTTTCTATAGCGAAGTCATTCGTGAATGTGATGTTTCAGGCCTGAGTGAGTCGTGCGACAATTTTCTGATGTTTGGCGTCATTTATTTGACCGAGCAAGCAACGGAACAGTTTTTCGAAACAGAGCCCGAATCTAGACGCCAAAAATTCATTCATCACTTGCTGCACGATGATAAATCTGTGGTTGAAAAATTTTCCACGGGTACGTCCGTAACGGTATGGTGTCGTCACTATTATCTGGCGAGTGGCGGAAATGATGAGGATTTTAACGGATGGGGGTATGAAGATCTTGAGTTCGCCTGTCGAGCTATTCGGCGGCGGAAAAAGTTTGCGTTACCGGCGGAATTCGCGTTGGATTATAGAAATTTCCAGTCAATTACTGAATATAAAGGCTGGAAAAGTATTTACCGTCTATTCGGGGATATGACATTCCAGAAAGGAATGGTCATGTTTCATGCGTGGCACCCGGTTCACGAGGCCAGCAATTATATGGCAGCAAAGGCGAAGAACCGCAAGCTATTTGAGCGGAAAATAGCTGCCTTCCGCGATCATGGTGTCGAGCCAGACTCCTTGTCGCTTTTCAACTCGGGAAAATCTCTAGTCCTCCGGGATAATCCGTGGGTGACGAACCGTTGGGCGCGTCCATTCTTGGGTGAGATCGTGCATATTGACGAGGATCATCTCGATCCCGAAAATATTCTGGGATTTTTGGCGGAGTATGAATTTGATAGGGTTGTCTTTCATAACCCCTATGCGAATGAGCGCATCCAAGCCCTCTATTCATGTGTAAAGCGGGCTAATTTTCCATTTATTGTTGTCGAAAGAGGGGCGCTTCCGGATTCTGTATTTTTTGACGAAAATGGATTTAATGCTGATAGTGAAAGCTACCATGAAAAACGGTGGAATCGCCCGCTGACGCATGAGCGGCGTGTTGCGACACTTGAGTACATAAAGAATACGCTAAGCAACGACGAGAGCCTGGAAGCTCAGCCAGATCGGCTCGGTTTGGGAGCGATTCGTAAGCGTTTAAGGATTTCGACGGGAAAGAAGATTCTGGTCGCATTCTTGCAGCGTCCAACGGATACTGTGATTAAAAATTTCATGGGGCCTCTGGGCACTTATGATGAATTTCTTCGTTTGCTGGCGAGACTTCCATATACGATGCCGCCGGATTGGGTTCTGCTGGTAAAACAGCACCCATTGGAAGCAGAAAAAATTGCAATCCCAGGCGCCATTGATGCGGATGATTTTAATACCAAGGATCTCGTGGAATTAAGCAATGCCACAATTTTTGTGAATTCCGGTGTTGGGCTTCTGGGAATTATGGCTGGAAAGACTGTGCTGCATTGTGGGGATGCGTTCTACGGTCACGAGGGGGTTGCTAAACGTGTCATAACCCATGAGGAAGTGAACGCGGCATTGATGTCATTCGTACCGGATAGGGAGAAGGCACTTCGTTTTGTTAGCTATCTTGTCAATGAGTTCTACTCATTCGGCAGATTCTCTACGAGAAAGGTTCGTTGGCACGATGGTTCTTGGATGACTGCGACAACTGCTATCGATTTCTACACCCTTCGAGTTCCCGGTCATGCTGAGGTTAGGCGGCAATTGAGGGATTCCGTTGAGGTTGCATCATCATCGATACTGTTCGATCGCTATAGGACAAACAGCGGAGACTTGAACCTTGGCACGACGACGGCAAACAAGGCGGTGGTTGGAGACAACAAGGCTAGTGCGTCAAAAGCGATTTCCCAAACAAAGTTGCCTGGAGTCGCCTCCGGTGCCTCGAAGGCTCCACTGTGGAAAAAAAGATTGAAGAAACTGAAGAATAATCCGGTCATGTATCTTAGGGATTCAAAGATTGGATTATTTCGGGCGATTGGAAATAGGATGTCAGTCCAATGAGCTTCGAATCAATGCGTGGGTTGAGCATCAAGGATGAAGGTGCTGATAATAGATTCGAGATTGCCGATTCGGCTCGATTTATAAATTCTGAGATAGTGGTTAAGGGGGCGGGTAATCTCATTAAGATCTCGGCCGGATCGGTGCTGTCGGGGTGTAGATTCAACATCCTGAGCGACTCAAATTTCATTGATATTGCTGCGGAATGCAGGGTCACGGCAAATGTGGTCATGAAACTGACCAATGGTAATGGGCTTTCCATTGGGTTAGGGACATCTATAGGGGGTTGCAATTTTATTTGCGGTGAGGGGTGTAGTGTAAAAATCGGCGCCGATTGCATGCTCGCTTGGGGCCTTGAGGTTAGAACTACAGATTCGCATGCGATATTGGTGGCGGAAACCGGGCAGCGCATCAATTTTGGGCAGGACATCAATATTGCCGACCACGTCTGGATTGGTGCGCACGCAACAATACTCAAGGGGGCGAAGATTGCTAAGGATAGTATTGTTTCTATTCGATCTGTTGTTACGGGCATTTATGAAGAGCCCGGCGTCATCCTTGGTGGAGTTCCTGCCAAGGTTTTGCGTACCGGGGTGACTTGGGCTCGACCATTATTGGGGTAGATCATCGATTTGAATGGGATCCGGAAATCGGGATGAGGTATCCCGCATACGTGATGGTGAATCATTTTGGTGCCTTGAGAAAATGACGCAGAGATATAGAGAAGATGTGGCGAGTATCCCAACGGGCTCGGCCGTCGCTAACACCTCCCCCTTCACCCTCTTCGGTGGCATCAACGTCCTCGAATCCCACGATCTCGCCATGCGGGCGTGCGAGGAGTACGTGCGTGTCACGCAGAAGCTCGGTATTCCGTATGTCTTCAAGGCCAGTTTCGACAAGGCCAACCGGTCTTCGATTCACTCCTATCGCGGGCCTGGGTTGGAAGAGGGCATGAAGATCTTCGAGGCGGTCAAGGCAGCGTTTGGGGTGCCAGTGATCACCGACGTGCACGAACCGTGGCAGGCGGAGCCAGTGGCCGAGGTTGTCGACGTGCTCCAGTTGCCGGCGTTCCTCGCGCGCCAGACCGACCTTGTGGTTGCTCTGGCCAGGACGGGCAAGCCGATCAACATCAAAAAGCCGCAGTTTCTCAGTCCGGCGCAGGTCTTGAACATCGTCGAGAAGTTCAAGGAAGCTGGCAATGACCAGTTGATGCTGTGCGATCGCGGCACCTGCTTTGGCTACGACAACCTCGTGGTCGACATGCTCGGCTTTGGCGTGATGAAGCGCGTGACGAAGGACTTGCCGATCATTTTCGATGTTACGCATGCGCTGCAGCAGCGTGATCCGGGCGGTGCGGCATCGGGTGGGCGGCGACAGCAGGTAGTGGACCTTGCGCGTGCCGGCATGGCGGTGGGGCTAGCCGGTCTGTTCCTTGAGGCGCATCCGGACCCGGACAACGCCAGGTGCGATGGGCCGAGCGCGTTACCGCTCGACAAACTGGAACCGTTCCTCTTGCAGGTCAAGGCGGTGGACGATCTGGTCAAGTCGTTCGCACCGCTTGTGATCGATTGACGCAGGCCCTCCAACGAAGGGGGTGGTACGTCGGCATGAAGGGGCCAGGCGAACGTTGAACGAGCAGAACAAAGTACAAAGAAGAGCAGGAGCGGAAGTCATGGAAGGAGTTATCTCGCTGGCACGCAATGTCGTTGCCACGGAGATTCAGGCGCTGGATCGCATGTCCAGTCGCATCGGCGCGGCGTTTGAGAAGGCCGTCGATATCGTGTTGAATGCGCGTGGCCGCGTTGTCGTGGTGGGTATGGGCAAGTCCGGTCTGATTGGCAAGAAGATCGCGGCGACGATGGCTTCAACTGGCACACCGGCGTTTTCGGTGCATCCGGGTGAAGCGTTCCATGGCGATCTTGGCATGATCAAGCCGATCGACGTGGTGCTGATGATCTCGAACAGCGGGGAAACGGAGGAGCTGGTCCGTATCCTGCCGTTCCTCGAGTACCAGCAGAATCCGGTCATCGCCATGACCGGTCGTCCTGATTCGACGCTTGGCAAGCACGCGAACGTCGTGCTCGACGTCTCGGTCGAAAAGGAGGCCTGCAACAACAATCTGGCGCCCACCAGTTCCACCACGGCGGCGCTGGTCATGGGCGATGCCCTGGCCGTGGTGCTGTCGGTGAAGCGGAACTTTCAGCCCGAGGATTTTGCCAGGTTCCATCCGGGCGGCAGTCTGGGGCGTCGTTTGCTGACGCGCGTGGCTGACGTCATGCACAAGGAGAACCTCCCTGTCTGCGCTGCCGATGCTACGTTCCGCGACGTGGTGCACGCGGTCAACCGTGGCCGTCTGGGCATGGCGCTGGTGATGCAGGGGGAAACGCTGCTGGGCATCATCACAGATGGCGATATTCGCCGGGCGTTCGATTCCGATCGCGACTACCGGTCGATCCAGGCCAGGGACATCATGTCCGCCGATCCGAAGGTGGCTTCGCCCGAAGAGCGCTTTGCTGATGCGGAAGCACGCATTCATGCCGCACGCATTGGCGGACTGGTGGTGAAGGACAACGCTGGCCGCGTGGTGGGAATTCTTCAGATCCATGATCTCGGGGCCGATGAGCCGGCCGTGTGACGGTGCCATCGGTATCCTCTCCCGCGGGATACTTGGCATCCGGCATCTGCAGGTGCTGCTGGGCGAGAACGTAGTCAGGGTCTCGTACGCACGCCGTACTGCCGAGGGGCTGACAGGCGTCGCCGCGTGGGGGCGGCGACCAACTGCGCGCAAGGCGCGGGACTTCGCGCGAACCCGCGGCGTCGAGCGCATGCTTTGCCTCGAGGATGGCTTCCTGCGGTCTGTGCATCCTGGTGCGTCATCGCCAACCTGTTCGCTCGTGGTCGACGATCTGGGCATCTACTACGATGCAACGTCGCCGTCCCGCCTTGAAGCAATGATTACCGCGCCGCTTTCCGTGGAGGAAGACGCGCGCGCCATGCAATTGATGGACCGATGGCGCGCAGCCGGGGTGTCGAAGTACAACTACGCGCCCGACCCGGTTCGCTTACCCGACGCCCCGTACGTGTTGGTGGTTGATCAGACTGCCAAGGATGCGTCCGTGCAGTACGGTATGGCCGATGCCGACAGCTTCAGGCAGATGCTCGACGCTGCGAGTCGCCTGTATCCGGGCTGCCGCGTTGTGGTCAAGGAACACCCCGAGGTCAAGCTGGGCCGCAAGCAGGGTTATGTCGGCGCGTTGCTCGATCGTGGCGAGTACCCGGATGCGCTGCGCCTGCAGGATGACGTCCATGTCGTCCCGCTGCTCCGGCAGGCGACGGCTGTATTCGTGGTGACCTCGCAGGTTGGATTCGAGGCATTGCTGCACGGCAAGCCCGTGCATACGTTCGGCATGCCGTTCTATGCAGGATGGGGGTTGACGCGGGATGCCCTGCAGACGCCGGCTCGCCGAACCCCGGTCTCCCTGGCGCAACTGGCGTTTGCCGCGCTCGTGCGTTATACACGATACGTATCGCCGCACACGGGCCAGCGATGCGAGGCTGAAGATGCCATCGATTATCTCGCGCTCCAGCGCCGCACGCGGCAGCAGCTTCCTGCACACGTGCATGCCATCGGATTCTCCCGCTGGAAGCGGCCTATCCTGCGGCAGTTTCTGCAGGGCCATACTGTGCAGTTTCATCGTCGCGAACGCACGATACCGGCACAAGCCACTGTGCTGCGCTGGGGTAGGGCGCAGTTGCTTGGCGCGAATGCCGGGTGGTCTGTGGTCACCGTCGAAGACGGCTTTCTGCGTTCCGTAGGTCTCGGTGCGCAACTCGTGCGCCCGGTGTCGTGGGTCTTCGATGACGCCGGCATCTACTACGACGCGACCCAGCCTTCCACGCTTGAACGGCTGTTGACCGAGACGCAGTTTGATACGGTGACGCTTGGCCGTGCGGCACGGCTGCGCAAATCCATCGTTCGGGCCGGCATCACCAAGTACAACGTCGGCGGGGGGGCGTGGCAAAGGCCCGCGCACTCGAGGGAGGTCGTCCTGGTGGTGGGGCAGGTCGAAAGCGACGCCTCGCTGCGCTATGGGGCACCGGGTATCCGGACGAACCGGGCGTTGCTGGAGGCGGTGCGCCGGGAAGCGCCGCACGCCTACATCGTCTACAAGCCCCATCCAGATGTCATGGCAGGTCTGCGTGGCAGCCGCGAATCGGAGTTGGGCCTTGGCGTACTGTGCGATGAACTGGTGCCGGACTATCCCATGCATCAGTTGATCGAGTCCGTGGACAAGCTGCATGTCCTGACTTCGCTGGCCGGCTTCGAGGCGCTGTTGCGCGGCAAACCGGTTACCACGCATGGCATGCCGTTCTACGCGGGCTGGGGCTTGACCGACGATCGCTGCACCAATCCGCGCCGGCAGCGCGCGTTGACTATGGACGCACTGGTTGCAGGCGCGCTGATTCTCTATCCACGCTATGTGTCGCGCGATGCGGGCGCGGGGTTCGCATCGCCAGAACAGGTGATCGCGGACCTGCTGGCGTGGAAGCGTGAACGCCCTGGCGCCGGGGGGCAATTGCTGCGACGGTTCATGCAGCCGCTTCTGAGGCGATGGGCTGGGCCCGCCGCAAAGGTCACGGCAAGTCCAAGTCCCGATTGAAGGGCGAGCATCAAATAGCAGAGCAAATCAGTTACCACAAGATTTCGAGGCGAGCATGATTTCGTCAATGGATGGGGAGTCCTTAGGTTACGGGAGAGAGTCAGCCGTTTCGCGGCTGCAAGGGGGAAGTGCCGCCCCCGCGCGTCAGCGCGCGAGCGGCGGCGCGCCGTTCGACAGGTTGGCAAGCTATCGTCGCGTGTTGCTGTTGCAGGGGCCAAATGGTCCGTTCTTTGCACGTCTGCGCGATTACCTGTGTGGCCGTGGCAGTCATGTGGTGAAGGTGAACTTCAACGGTGGCGACGATCTCTTCTATCGCAGTGGCGACATTGTGCGCTTCACCGAGCCGATGGTGCTATGGGAAGCCAGCCTGCGCCGGCTGCTGGTGGAGCGGCGTATCGAAGCCATCGTGGTATTTGGCTCCAGCCGCCGACAGCACCGCATCGCGGCACGCGTGGCGGAGTCAATCGGCATGCCGTTCTGGGTGTTCGAGGAGGGCTACGTCCGTCCCGACTTCATCACGTTGGAAGAGGGGGGCGTTAATGCCGATTCGCCGCTCTCCGCTGTTGCGATGGCGGACTTGCCCGCTACGACGGCTCCCGTCAAATCGCGACGGTTTACACATGCATTCCGCAATATGGCGCTGTACTCATTCTGGTACTTTGTCGGCGGGATCCTGGGTGCGCGACGCTATCGGGACTACCGGCATCACAAGCCGTTCGGTTTGCATGAGCTGACGCTGTGGACGCGCGCGTGGTACCGCAAGTATTCGTACCGATGGCAGGAGCGAGATGTTCGCCAGCGGCTACTGAACAGCGATCATCCTCACTTCTTCATGGTCGCCCTGCAGGTCCACAATGACAGCCAGATTCGCGTGCACAGCCCATGGCGGCGGATGGAAGAGTTCATCGAATGGACTATCCACTCGTTCTCCGTGGACGCGCCCGCTGACAGCCTGTTGGTGGTCAAGCATCATCCGATGGATCGCGGGCATACCAACTACGCGGCGGTTGTCGACGCGTCGGCCGCGCGCTTTGGTGTTGTGGGACGGGTCGTGTATATCCACGATGCCCATCTGCCATCGCTGCTGCATCGGTGCCTTGGCCTGGTGACGGTCAACTCCACGAGCGGCTTGCAGGCATTGTTCCACCGCGTGCCCGTCATTGCGCTGGGACGTTGCTTCTATGCCAAACAAGGACTGACGTTCCAGGGGTCCCTTGGTGCCTTCTGGAACAACCCCGGCGCCGTGGACATGAGTGTCTTCACGCGCTTTCGCAATTACCTGGTGCGCAACTCGCAGATCAACGCGTCGTTCTATGCGGACGATGCATTGCTTCCCGCGTACGAGAGCAAGCGTTGGCCGCTGGCGGTATCGATTCCGGCGCGCATCTTCTGCATGACGACGTTCATCCTGGCGGATGCGTACAGTGGCCGCCCTTGGGATATCGCAACGACGATGAGCTTCATTGCCGAACTGGTGGTCGGATAGCCTACGCCAAGCCCATTACCGAAGTTCCTGGTCTGTCATATGAGAGAACGTATCGCCGGATTCCTGCTGATGATCTTCATCGTCCCGCTTGCGGTCCTTGGCTATCTATTGATCGTGTACATCGGCTTTTTCGGCAAGACGGAGCGAGGTCGCGCCGGTGTCCGCGCGCTGGACCAGTTCGTTAATGCCACGCTGTTCAACGGCTATGCGTGGGAGTCGATATCGTCGCATGCCTGGCGCGAGCAGCACAGGTGGTGGGCGCGCACGATCATTCGGGTGACCGATCTATTTCAGAAGGACCATTGCCGGCGCGCCAACAAGCGCGAGCAGGCTGTAGTGGATCTGGTGCTGAAGAAGAAGCTGCACGAACGAACGCAATGAACCAGAAAAATAGAGCAGGCGATGCCGCGTCGGGGTCGGCTTCCAAGGACGTTACGCGCCGCAAGGTGTACTACGTGGCCGGCTTCGATCCGCGCGGCGCTGGATACTATCACCGCTTGTACCGCGAGGAGTCGGTCAAGCAGGCGACGCACCACGAGAGCGCGTCGATCTCCGTCGGCCAACGGACGCGGCTGAATCCATTGGTCAGCGGCTGGAACGTGGACAGCCAGTGGGGTGAACACGCCGTCGAGACAACTTACCAGTTCCTGCACTGGGACGATCTGGTGCGCCGACACTGGCAGGGCAGTGTGCCGCTTCTGATCCTTGCGGCGTTGAGGGACTACGCTTATTACGTCCGCTGTGGTGCGTTAGGCCGGTTGAAGAAGACCTTTCGCGGGCCCTTCTTCAGTGCGCTGTACCCGATGGCCTATCTTGCCTTGCTGATAATGCTGGCGATCGCATTCGGCGCTGGCCTTGGCGTCTTGCTTGGAGCAGCGGGGCTTGGATCGGAATGGGCTTTGGCCAGCGGCATCGCGGCTGGTGCTGCGCTGAGCACCGGCGGAACAGTTCTGGCCAACCGGCTGGCGGTGTTCTGGCTGCTGCGCACCTACTGCTTCGTGCAGGCATGGGGCGTGAAAGAGCCCGTGGACGTCATGGAGAGAGTGGAAGCGCTGGCCGAGTGGATCAGCCGGGACCACCAGGAATCGCCGTCTGACGAGGTCTTGCTGGTGGGCCATAGTGTGGGATCGATCCTCGCGGTCTCCATCGCTGCACGGCTGACCGCACTGCTTTCAGACGAGCAGCGCAGCAGGGTCACGCTGGTCACGCTGGGCCAGTGCATTCCACTGTTGAGCCTGATGCCGTCGGCTAAATCGTTCCATCGGGATCTGGGTCGCCTTGCGGACGAGCGAACCATGCGGTGGCTGGACATGAACGCGCGGGCCGACTCGCTCTGCTTTTCGCAGGCGAACCCGCTAGATGTTTCCGGCATCCGTGGCAGCGGCCGCCCGACCGCGCAGGTGGTGCGTCCGTTCAAGATGTTCGACAAGCGTACCTATGCGCGAATGAAGCTTAACCGGCAGCGCATGCATTTCCAGTACCTGATGGCCAGCGCATTGCCAAACGAGTACGACTACTTCCGCATGACGGCCGGGCCGAGCCGTATCAAACCATTTTGAAGCAGAACCTGACGTCATGAGTTTCCAGCCGCCGTATCCCAAGCCACATGTCCGCAAGAGCTCGTTCATCCTGCGTTTCCTGCGTGGCTGGAATTCGTGGATCGACGTACTGTTCGAGCGCAGTTATTCCATGAAGATGGGCAAGATATCGCAGCCCGGCATGGACATCTTCATGGTCAACGATGCGGACTGGGTACGCCGCATTCTTGGCGACACGCATCAGTATCCCAAGCACGAACTGATGCGGCGCGCACTGGAGCCGCTGCTCGGTTCCAGCATCTTCACGACCAACGGCGAGGTGTGGGAACGCCAGCGTCGACTGGTGGAACCGGCGTTCGCGCAGGCTCGCCTGAAGCTGGTGTTTTCGCTCATGTCGGATTCAGCCACGGCGATGCTGCAGCGGCTGGATGCCGTGGCGGACGGGCGTAGCTACGAAGTCGATGGCGAGATGAGCTACGTCACTGCCGACATCATCTTTCGTACCATCCTGTCCGACAATCTCGAAGCGTCCACGGCGCAGGAGATCTACGACGCTTTCCTCGATTTTCAGCATCATGCCCAACGGGCGATGATCCTGATGATCTACCGGCTCCCGCCGGTGCTGTCGGCCCTAGGCAGCCGGCGCGCGGCCAGGAAGATTCGCGCGATTCTCTCCGGGATCATCGCGCGCCGGATGGCTGAAAGGGAGGGTGGGCAGCAAGCGGTTCATCACGACATTCTGTCCGGCATGATGGATGCCGTGGACCCGGTTACAGGCGACAGTCTTTCGTACGTGGAGTTGGTGGATCAGGTGTGCACGCTGTTCCTGGCCGGACATGAGACATCGGCCAGCGCGCTGACGTGGGCGCTCTACCTGCTGTCGCAATGCCCGCATCTGCAAGACAAGATCGTGGCGGAGATCGAGGCAGTGGTTGGCGACCGCGATTTCGTCGCAGGGGATATCAAGGACCTGCCCACGCTGGGGAATGTCTTTCGGGAGACACTGCGCCTGTATCCACCGGTCGGCTTCTTCGTGCGCGAAGCCGCGCAGTCGCAGTGCATTCGCAACAAGGAAGTCAAGGAAGGATCGCCGATCATGATCTCGCCGTGGTTGCTCCATCGGCATCGAACGCTGTGGGAGCGGCCTGATGACTTTGCGCCGGAACGCTTCGACACCGACGCTGGAAAGGCTTCGGCGAAATGCGCATATCTCCCATTCAGCAAGGGGCCACGTGTTTGCATCGGCGCGGCCTTCGCGACGCAGGAAGCCGTGCTGATCCTGGCCAGCATTGTGCGTCGCTATCGTGTGGAAGCCGACAACGGGCACGTGCCCAAGGTGGTGGGTCGAGTCACGGTCCGCTCGGGCAACGGGGTGCGCGTGCGTCTGTATCGCCGCCAGGCGAGGATGTGCTGATCTTCTACCCGCTGTCGTTCACCGCGCTGACCGATGCAAGTGTCATGGATAAATCTCCATCGCTTACACTTGCCATCTCCGGCGATACCAATCAAAGAAGATGAAAAAAGCGGGGCGAATCAAATCCTGGCATCCTGACAAGGGCTATGGGTTCATCGATATTCACGCGGACCTCAAGGACGTGTTCTTCCATGTCACTGCATTGCAAACTCGTTCAGTCAAACCGAAGCCGGGTGACCGGGTGAGTTTCGAGCTCGCCAAAGGAAAGGACGGCCGGATGCAGGCGCTCAATGTCACGATAGCGGGCGCACCCAAGTCCACTGGTGGCGAGACAAACTGGTTGCCGGCGTTTGTCGCTCTGTCCGCCTTGGCAACCATAGTCGGTTGTGCGTTGGGTGGTTACCTCCCTCGACCGGCGGGCATCATCAGCGTTCTGGCTAGCATCGTCGCGTTCCTTGCGTACTCTGACGACAAGGGACGGGCAAACCGAAACGCTTGGCGCATTCCCGAGGCCAATTTGCATTTCATCGCCCTTTGCGGCGGATGGCCAGGCGCGCTCGCCGCGCAACACCTCCTGCGGCATAAGAACCGAAAGCAGGCGTTTCAGGTTGTCTTCTGGGGCACCGTCGTCTTGAACATTGGCGCGCTGGCGCTGTGGAAGACGGCCGCTGCCAATTGATGGACGCAGAGGTATGTGACGCGTGCGAGGTTATCGGCAGGGTGACAGCAGATGGCCGACCTCTGCCCGATGCGGTCCGCCAAAGACGACGCTCAGGCGTTGATCCAGGCGCGTGCCTGTTCCAGTTCGTTGAGGTGGAACGCTTTGATTTCTGCCTTTGTAAAGAACCGCGCCAAATGCATTGAGGCGTGAATCCAGCCCGCGTCGGCCACCACGGCGGCGCGCGTGACCTTGCGGGCGACGGAGACGCCGAGCGTCAAGTCTGTCCACAGCGCCTTCGGCTCGATGCCGCTGAAATGCTCAATACGTTCGAGCACACGGGTCTTGCCGTTCAGTTCAAGATCACCACGCATGCGCTCAATGGCTTCGCGCAGTTCGTGGTCGGTGATTTTGCCTTCGACGGATACTTCGATGACCGACGAATCGGGGGCGGTTTGATATCGAATCATGGCGAGACCCCTAGCTAGAGAGACGTTACACACGCAGGCGCGGATGAACCTGGCGCTCGATCGTTCCCCCATGCTACCCCTTTCCACGCGCTCGGTCAGGTTACGACCACCGCGTCTTGTTCTGATGCCTGTTGGCGCTCGGGCGTTGCGCGCACGGATACAAAACTCCGCTTCTGGATCATCAAGCAATATTTGGCGGCACGCCAACGGCACAATCCTCAGCACCTGTATGGCGTAAACCTGCCTAACTTCGCGCCTCGCGCCTGAACCGGGTTGGTGCGTGGCCCGTCCACCGCAAGAATGCCCGGCGGAATGCTTCTTCGCTGGAAAATCCAAGCTGGGCAGCGATTCGTCCGATGGACCAGTTGGTCATGCGCAAGCAGTGTTCGGCGTGCTCGCGCAGGCAGTGCTCGCACAGCGTGCGATAGCTGCTGCCGTCTGAGGCAAGACGGCGGCGCATGGTCGGTTCACTGATATCAAAGCGAGCAGCCAGTTCAGCCAGCGTGGGCAGCCGTCCCCCGTGCGCCAGCGCTGCATGCAGCACGCCCCGCGCTTGCTGACTCAGGGAGACCACCTCCGAGGGCGCCCCAACCAGGCGGTAAGGAAAGTCCTGCAGGAAAGCGCCCAGGTCAGATACCTGTCGCACGACACGCAAGTCCAGCAGTGCCGGATCGAACTCGAACCCGTAGGCCGGAGCGCCGGCGGTCACGGTGGCATTGAACATTCCAAGGAACGGCATGGCGTCTTCGCGCCGCGGATGCGCCAGAAAGACATGGTGCGGGCGCAGCGGCTGGCCAATCAGCCATCCAAAGAGCTGCATGTAGTAGAAGAGCCCCGTCAGATCCACCAGGCAGGCAGCCGATGTCTTCACACGCCGCAGGGAATCCATGCCGAACACCGCCCTGTCTCCACGCTGCGTGAGGCTTAGGACACCCGCGCGCGGATACAGCATCGCGCAAAAGTCCGCTGCACAGATGATGGCTTCCCTCAGGGTCTGGCAACTGAGTACGCAGCGGCACAGCAAGTCCACTTCCTTTTTGCGCATCGGCGGATGGCCGTCTCCTTTGGCCACAAGGCTTTCGAGCTGTTCGATTGAAGCGCGATAGAGCGCGGTGAACTGGTTCTGCCGCGAAAGTTCGTCGGCGCCAGGGGCAGGCGGCATCTCGGCGCCTTGCTTTTTCAGCTCCTCCAGCAGCCGCTGCGCCATGCCGGTCGGAGCGGGCTTTCCCGTTGTATAGGCACTCATGGAACGTTCTTGCTGATTGCTTCGGTAGGGATTCTTGACGGTCCGGATAGGGATACGTGTTTGCCTGGCCTCCCATAATCATCCCGGAACTTCACCGGCGCAAGGAAGGCGCGTATGCCTGGACCGGGAAGGGTGCCATCCATCGAACCACGCGCATACATGGGGCAAACCATGACTTCGTTTCTCTGCTGCAGACTGCAAACACCGGTATCGCAGTATCGTTGCGACGCCCATCCGCCTGGCGAGGGCCAGCGATGATCTACGTGCTCGACGAGATCGTGCTGGATGCCACGCATATGCCTGACATCCTTGCCTTGCTGGGGCGCTCATACCAGCCGGCCAGCGAAGCCAGAGGCCTGACGCTTTTGCACCGCTGGACGTCGCCGCCCGTCGCCATCGAAGACGCGCGCAATACGCTGTGGCTTCTCTGGAAAGTGGCGGATACGCGGGCCTACTACACCATGCGAGCCAGCATCGATGCTTCGGCCCTCTCTTTCTGGGCTGAGGTCGAGGCGCTGTGTGAAACGCGCCGCAGGCATGTGATGTCCGACGCGACCGTGGCGTTGCCTTGGCCCAAGGAGCAGAAACATGCCGATTGAGACCGCGCAGCTCCGGCTAGGCAGTGACAGCGTCGGCATGGACGCACCGATCCTGGAGCGTCAACTTCTGGCACGCGTCAGCGAACTGCCTGGTGTCCGCCAAATTGCGCTTGGACGCAACATGGAGGGAAGCTTTGGCGCTGGCGACTATACGCTCGATCTGGAGCTTGCCGATGCCCCAGCCATGGGCCTCGCCAGCGCGCTGCGAGGTCTGGCAGAGGTCGATAGCGTCGTGTATCGCCCGATTGGCGGCGGCCAGCGCGAGCCTCTGCTCCGCGATGGTGTCTGGCGGACGCTGATGTTCCGGGTCCGCCCGCAGGCCTCCGCGCAGCAGGTCCGTGCCCTGGAGCGCGACCTGCTACGGATGCCGGACTACATGCCGGGGATTCTTAACTGGCGGCTGGCCCGGGTCTTATCGGCCGATACCTGGACCCATGTCTGGCAGCAGGAGTTCGCCAGCGTGAACGACCTGCTTGGCGAGTATCTGATGCACCCGTTTCATTGGGGATGGGTCGATCGATGGTTCGATCCCGAGTGCCCCGACTGGACCGTCGAGGCGATCTCTCACGCCTTCTGCCCACTCACCACGAGCCTGATTGCCAGCCACACCAGCAAGGAGACCTACACCTCATGACGAGACACGGAATGCTACATGGAAAGACCGCACTGGTTACCGGTGCCAGTCGAGGAATCGGCCGCGCCATCGCGCAGCGCTTTGCGGCGGAAGGGGCCACGGTCATCGTCACCGCGAGGCAAGCCGGCGAGTCCGACGAAGATCCCGGTACGCTGCGCGAGACCGTTGCGCTGATCAGTCGGCAAGGTGGCAATGCGATTGCGCTGCCGGTGGACCTCGATGACCCGACGCAATGCGCAGGGCTCATCCCGCGAGCGGTCAAGGCAGCAGGGGGCTTCGACATTCTGGTCAACAATGCTGGCTCCGCGGAGTACAGCAGCATTGAAGCCATGCCGCTGGACATGTTCGACCGGACGGTGGCGCACTACCTGCGTGTCCCGTTCATTCTTAGCAAGGCCGCAATCCCCGTGATGCGCGAACGCGGCGCAGGATGGATCCTGAACCTGGGATCCGTGACTGCGCTTGCGCCGGTGCGTCCTTACCACGAGTTTGAGCGCAGTGGAGGCGCCACCGCCTACGCGGCGGTCAAGGCGGCGGTCAACCGATTCACGGAGGGGCTCGCCGCGGAATTGCAGGCCGACAATATTGCGGTGAACTCGGTTGCGCCGAGCACGGCAATACGCACGCCGGGCAGCGAACGATTCATCCCGGATGGCTATCCCGTCGAGCCGGTGGAATACCTTGTGGAGACCGCGCTCGCGCTATGCAGCGTGCCGGCCCGGCAACGCACTGGCAGCATTGCCCACAGTTTGCACTTTCCGCTTGCTGCCGGCCTGGATGTCTTTGGACTCGACGGGACTGGCAAGCTGCCGCCGCCCGTTGTTCCACCATGGGCCCATCCCGGATTGGGCCGGTCAGACCTGCACGAGGGCTGAAACATGGAGACATTGATGCGCGCCGCCGTCATCGACGGCACTGGCGGACCCGATGTGCTCAGGATTGCCGACGTCCCGGTTCCCGAACCCGCTGCCGGCGAAGTGCTGATCCGTGTGGTCTGCGCCGGCGTCAATCCCGCCGACTGGAAATGCCGCGAAGGCTATCTTGGCCATTTCATGCGCTATAGCTTCCCGTTCGTGATCGGCTTTGATGTCAGTGGCGTCGTGGCAGCCGTGGGGGAGGGAGTAATAGGGTGGAAGCCCGGGGAACGCGTGTTTGCGCAAACCGATGTTGGCGCTGGCAAATGGGGATCCTACGCGGAATACGTCGCCGTCAGTCAGGATTCCGTGGTCGCCATTCCGGACAGCCTCGGGTATGCCGAGGCGGCGGCGGTACCGACGCCTGCGCTGGCCGCATGGGCAGGGCTGTTTGACGAAGGAGGACTCAAGCCGGGCCAGACAGTACTTGTTCACGGCGGTGGGGGCGCTGTTGGCACCTTTGCCATCCAGATGGCATACGCCGCTGGCGCCAGAGTGGCCGCTACCGGCAGCGCAAGCCGCTGCGACGAACTGAAATCCCTTGGTTGCCAGATGCCAATCGATTACCGGGGCGGCGGAATCGCGAACGCTGTGCGGGACTGGGCGGACGGCGGTGTCGATCTGGCACTGGATGCCGTCGGATGCGGCACGCTGCCGAATGGCCTGGACCTGCTCAAGCCAGGCGGCATCCTCGTGGCCATCATGACGCTGGTCAGTGGAGACAGCGGTCCCGATGCGGCCGAGGCAGCCCGCCGCGGCAAGCGTACCGCGTTGGCGTATAGCAGGATGCCAAGCGGCGCAAGATTACGCGAGATTTCCGCGCTGATCGCGACAGGGAAAGTCCGGCCCCCCCGCATCGAATGCCTGCCGCTGGAGGATGCCGCACACGCGCTCGGTCTTGTCCAGTCAGGCAAGGCTCCCGCGAAGCTTGTGCTGCAAGTTGGCAGCCCCGCCGAAGCCGAAATCGAAACGTTGGCGCAGCGCCAGATGCGCAGCGTTGCATAGCCCCTATACAACTCTTCGATTTCCATCGAAGACCTGGAGACACAGGAGACACATGAACAAGGCATGGCTTCTTCGCACCCTGGCCGGTGCACTGGTGACCGCTGCGCAGCTAGGCGCACCGGCTTTCGCGGCGTTGACGCCCGACGAGATCAAGCGGCTAGATACCACGCTGACGCCGGTGGGCGCCGAGCGCACCGCGAACAAGGACAACAGTATCCCGGAGTGGAGCGGAAAGTGGCAGGGTGCGCCGGCAGGCATGACGTTCCGGCCAGGAGAGGGTTATCCGGATTCCTACGCGACGGAAAAGCCCGTCGCGACGATCACGGCCCAGAACCTGGAGCAATACCGTGCTCACCTGACCGATGGCCAGCTCGCCATGTTCAGGCTGTATCCCGCGACCTTCAGGATGATGATCTACCCGAGCCACCGTGATTTCCGCTATGGCGACGCCATCTACAAGGCCATCCACGACTACGCACCGAAGACGCAGATGACGGCCGATGCGAACGGTCTCAGGGAGTATCCGCCCACCGCGCCGTTCCCTGTGCCCAAGAATGGGCTTGAACTGATGTGGAACCTTCGGTTCTCGTCGGCCATCGAGGAAGAGGCAGCGGTCTACGACCAGGCGGTTGTGTACCGCGACGGCAAGACTGCATGGGGCAAGTGGAAATATGACATCTGGTCGCCCGTCAATGACGTCGCTTCCCAAAAGCGGTCGCCGCTCATCGATCGCACGTTCGCCCGAGTCGAGACCGAGCTCCCCTTGAGGGAACGCGGCAGTATCATCGTCTCCCAGAGTTTCTGGGATCGCGAAGGATCCGATACGGCCAGGACGTGGCAGTACAACCCGGGCACCCGCCGCGTCCGTCAGGCGCCTGAGTTCGGGTTTGACCAGCCACTCGGGCCGGGCGGCTTCCGAACCGTCGATGACGATCGCCTGTTCAATGGCTCGGGCGAACGCTACGACTGGAAAATCGTTGGCAAGCGGGAAATCTACATCCCCTACGACAACTACAAGCTGGCCGATCCCGCCGTCAAGTACGCCGAGTTGCTGAGCGCCAACCATCCCAGCCCCGATTACGTCCGTTACGAGCTTCACCGCGTCTGGGTCCTGGAAGCCACCCTGAAGCAGGGCTTCCGGCATCAGTACGCCAAGCGGGTGCTGTACCTGGACGAGGATACATGGATGGCAGTGCTTGCCGACAACTACGACGCCCGCGGCCAGTTGTGGCGCACCAATATGCAAACATCGTTCTACGCCTACGATATCAAGCGCTACTATCCGGCAGCCGCTTTCTACCACGATCTGATCGCCGGCTCGTATCTGGCGGACAGGTTGACCAACGAAGGCAAGCCGGTCCGGTTGAACAGCAGCCCTCAGTTCAACGAGGCCTATTTTTCGCCGGATTCGATTCGAGGCGCCGGGCACTAGCGGGTTGCGAGGCCCCGGACTTCCTGGCGCGGCTAGTGTCATTAGCCGACGCCGGGTGTGTGATCTGATGAGATTCGCGCCGTCGTGACGATGCAGTGTTGTCCCTCAGGTGGGACACGTCTGGTCGCAGTCAGCCTCCTGATTGTGCGTTCGAGAGTCATGCGTCGAGAGTGCCATCAGACCCCGCCGTAGATCGTCGATCAGATCCTGCGGGTCCTCGAGGCCCACATGCAGACGCACCGCCTGTCCCTGGTAGGGCCAGCGTGGGCCGGTACACCCCGGGCCTGGCGTGAACGGGATCACGAGGCTTTCATAGCCACCCCAGGAAACACCCAGGCCGAAATGCTCGAGCGCATCAATAAAGGCCGCGAGGGAGGACTTTGAGGGTGTACGCAGCACCACCGAGAAGAGGCCGCATGCTCCGGTAAAGTCCCGCTTCCACAGTGCGTGTCCCGGGTGGGACGGCAATGCGGGATGCAGAACCGCTTCAACCTGTGGTTGCTGCTCCAGCCATTGGGCAACACGCAGCCCGGATTGCCAGTGGCGCTGCAATCTGACGGACAATGTACGCAGGCCACGCAGAGCCAGGTAGATATCATCCGGCCCTGCTGTCTGTCCCATGTCATAAGTCGTCTGCTTGACCAGAGGCCAGGTGTCTCGATTGCAGGTGACAACGCCGAGCATTGCGTCCGAATGACCCACGATGTACTTCGTCGCGGCCTGGATCGACACGTCGACACCGTGCGCAAACGGCTTGAAGTAGAGTGGCGTCCCCCAGGTGTTATCCATGACGACATAAGCGCCGTGTTTGTGCGCCGCTGCGGAGATGGCAGGAATGTCCTGGATGTCGAAGGTCTCCGAACCGGGCGATTCCACATATATGACGCGAGTATTCGGCCGCAACAGGGCTTCGATTGGTTTGGCGTCAACGGGATCATAGGTCTCCACCTCGATGCCGAAACGCCCCAGGACCCGCTCCAGGAAGGCGCGGGTTGGGGAATAGGCGCTGTCCGTCACGAGGACGTGGTCACCCGCCGAGAGCAGCGCAGTTAGCGCTGTACTGACCGCGGCAAGGCCGGAAGGGAAGACAAGCGATCGATATCCGCCTTCAAGGCCTGCAATGGCTTCTTCGAACGCGTGCGTGGTAGGCGTGCCATACCGGCCATAGGTCGTTGCTCCCGGTTCTTCCGCAGCGCGGGCGCGCTTCATCTCTTCCCATTCGGCCATCGACCCCGCGAGGATGGTCGACGCCCTGAAAATGGGGGTGTTCACGACGCCGCCGAAGCGCTCTGGGTGGCGGCCGGCGCAAACGAGATGGGTGCTTTCCTTCATCGGATCTCTCCAAGGTTGTACGAGGCGGCATCCAGGGTTGTGAGAGCCGCCACGATGATTGATCTGCAGGCAGGTAACTAAATGGGGTGTGCCCGGAGCGCGTCCCGATAGGCGAATAGCGCTGGCGCGCCGCCGGTATGCAGGAACAGCAGCGGACCGTTTCCGTCAAAGCGCTTGTGTGTCACGCCGTCTAGCAGGCCGGCCATCGCTTTGCCTGTATAGACGGGGTCCAGCAGTACCCCTTCCGTGCGGGCCAGCAACCTGATGGCATCGATCGTCGCTTCGTTGGGTTCGCCGTAGCGTGGCAGGAAGTATTCGTCCCACAGTTCAAGCCGCAGTTCAGGTGGCACTTCGACGTCGAGCAAGTCTGCCGTTCCATCGATCAGTGCTGCCACCTTGGGCGCCTGCGCTTCGGCGGTGCGCGAGACGGTCACTCCGATGACTTGCGTTTCCGGCATGGCATGGGCGAGTGCCAGCGCCAGGCCCCCGTGGGTGCCGGCACTGCCGGACGCCAACACGACAGCCGAGAAAGAAATGCCCATCGCCTTTGCTTGCTGTGCCAGTTCCAGGCCAGCATGTACATATCCCAGTGCGCCAAGTGGATTGGACCCGCCGATCGGGATGACGTAGGGCTTATGCCCCTCGCCACGCAGCCGATCGGCCAGCGATTGCAACTGTGCATCGGCGTTGTGGAGCGCGGCTACGGGCTCACCGTGTGCATCGAACAGATCGAGCAGCAGGCGGTTGCCGCTGTGCAGGTAATCGATGTCTGTGGTGTCGGTCGGGTTCTCCAGCAAGGCGTGGCAGCGCATTCCGAGCTGGGCCGCGACGGCGGCTGTCTGCCGGACGTGATTCGACTGGATTGCTCCGGCTGTCACCAATGTGTCGGCACCCAGGCGCTGCGCGTCTGCCGCCAGAAATTCAAGCTTGCGCAACTTGTTCCCGCCAAAGGCAAGTGGAGTGGTGTCATCGCGCTTGATGTAGATATCGCGACCGAGCATGCAGGACACGCGATCGAGCTTCTGCAGGGGGGTGGCCGCGCCAACGAGATCGAGGCGGGGAAATGAAGCGATGCGATCTGAGATTTTCATGGAATGTCGATTCTGGGGAGTTAAAGCACGTGAGACAGGTACCGTCAGGGAGTTGTCCCCCGACGCATGTCATCATGCAAGGCCAACTGAATCAGTGCAGGATCTTCGCCAGGAATTCCTTTGCACGGGCCGACTTCGGGTCGCCGAAGAAGGCTTCCTTGCCTGTGTCTTCAACGATGGCGCCGCTGTCCATGAAGATCACCCGGTTGGCAACCTTCTTCGCGAACCCCATTTCATGAGTGACGCAGATCATCGTCATGCCTTCGCGAGCCAGGCCGGTCATGACGTCGAGCACCTCGTTGATCATTTCCGGGTCAAGCGCCGACGTTGGTTCGTCGAACAGCATGGCGACAGGATCCATCGACAAGGCGCGAGCAATTGCAACGCGCTGTTGCTGCCCGCCGGAGAGCTGCGCGGGGAACTTGGCGGCATGGGATTTCAGGCCGACACGCTCAAGCAGCCTCAGGCCTTTTTCCCGGGCCTCGTCCTTGCCGCGCTTCAATACCTTGATCTGCGCCAGCGAAAGGTTGTCGAGAATGCTCAGGTGCGGGAACAGCTCGAAATGCTGGAACACCATGCCGACCCGTGCACGCAGTTGCGTGAGGTTGATCTTCGGGTCCCCGACACATACACCATCCACGCTGATTCGCCCTTGCTGGAACGATTCAAGCCCGTTCACCGTCTTGATCAGCGTTGATTTTCCTGACCCCGACGGGCCGCAGACAACCACGACTTCGCCTTTCTCCACGCGTGTGCTGCATGTATCCAGCACCTTGAATTGGCCATACCATTTCGATACGTCTTCGAGGGCAATCATTGTTTTGTCTCCTGCTTGCAGATTGTTGTGGTTTCGCTATGCCGGATCGCCGGGTCAGCGTGTCACGCGCAGTGTCAGCCGGGCCTCGATGCGCCGCTGCACCCACGACAATCCCGTGCTGAGCAGCCAATAGATGGCTGCCACCGACAGGTACAACGGAAGCGGTTGGAAGGTCGAGGCAATGATTTCCTGGGACGATCTCAGCAGCTCGGTCACGGTGATGACAGAAACCAGCGAGGTGTCCTTGATCAGGCTGATGAGTGTGTTGCCGAGGCTCGGTACGGCCAGCCGCAATGCCTGCGGGCAGACGATGTAGCGCAGCGTCTGGAAGTGGGTGAGTCCCAGGCTGTGCGCCGCGCTCCATTGCCCACGGCTGATCCCGAGTATCGCGCCACGCATGCTTTCCGAGAGGTAGGCCCCGGCGTTGGCGGTGAGGGTAAGGATGCCGGCGCTGGTGGGGTCAAGGGCGATGCCGAGGTCTGGCAGACCGTAGTAGACGACGAACATCTGCACCAGCAGCGGCGTACCGCGCATGACGCTGACATAGGCACGGGCAATGCCGCTGAGGACAGGACTGGCACTGATTCCCATGATGGCGACAACGATCCCGACTATCAGGCCGAACACCATCGAGGCCAGGGCGAATTTCACGGTGATCACGGCGCCATGCAGGAGCACCGGGGAGGCATGAACAATCAGGTCAAAAGGGCTCATGATGCGATCCATTGCTGTGGCCAGGCGCGCCCAACCCTGACGGGACGGACGTGCCGGCTGACGTGGCGACGATTACTGTGCGAGGGGTTGGCTGGCGTCAGTGCCCAGCCATTGGATGGACAGCTTGCGCAGGGTTCCATCCTGCTGTAGCGCGGTCAGGGCGTTGTCAATGGCCTTGGCGAACTTGGGGTTGCCTTTCCGGTATGGAATACCCATCTCCAGCTTCGTGCCCGCCAGCAGTGCGCCGGTACGCAGTGGCAAGTTGGCGTTCTTGATCAGGTAGGGCAGCATCAGGCGATCATTGAGGGCGGCATCGATACGGCCAGCCGCAAGATCACGCAGGTTTTCCGAGGTGCCTGGATAGGTCTGCACCTGGATGCCGGATACCGATTTCGCCAGCTCGGCATAGTTGCTGCCCAGCGTTACGCCGACGGATTTTCCTTTCAGTGCGTCCAGCGACCCGAACTCGCGCTTGTCATCGCTGCGCTGAAGTACCTGGACCGCGGAATATACGTAGGGCTGCGTGAAATCCAGCGCCTGTTTGCGTGCCGGCGTCATGCTCACCTGGTTGACGATGACGTCGAACTTTCCGGCCTGCAGGCCTGCGATGATGCCGCTCCACTCGGTGGTAATGAACTGAACCTTGACGCCCATCTTGTCGGCGACTGCCCTGGCCACCGCGACGTCGAAGCCGTCGAGTTGGCCCTGGCTATTGCGATAGCCAAACGGTGGGTAGGTGCCCTCCATCCCGACCTTCAGGACGCCGCTGGCCTTGACGCTGTCCAGCAGATCTTCAGCATGTACAGCAGTTGCGGTGAAGCTCAGGACGGTCGCGAGTATCGCGCCTTGCAGCAGCGATTGCAGAAATTTCATGACTTGTCTCCAATGTGGTTATAGGTATTGCTGAAGGGCGACGCCATTGCCCGGCAGCTTTGGTGGTGCCTTCATCCTGACGGGTGCCGAGGCCCACCTCGATCTTCAGGCTGGCCTCTCATCGAGATCCTGCCTGTCCAGGTCGCAAGGGGAATCGTAGTGGTCCGTAGGTGGAAATAACTTTCAAAGATCACTAAGCCGAAGCCCGTTCATGGAATATTTTTCTACGCATGCCGGGTCCGGTCGTGGTCATGGACTGGCCCGCGCACGAATCCTGTTGCTGAATACCAGCGACAGGTTCGCGCGACAGGCATGGTTCAAGCTGCGGTCAGGATGCCGGACGCGCTACGCCGTATTCCGACGACAGGTACCGGCGGATATGGTCGGGTGAATCGATGAACTGCGTCTGCCCGTGCAGGCGGACTTCAACGCTGCTGTCGCGTGGCACACGTCCGGCTCCCAGTACCAGGACGGGCGCTGACTGGTTTGCCTCGCCGATCAACTCGACAATGGCCTGGCGCGGCCGCGGCGCGTCGATGTATTCGACATCGATCTGGCTACGCAACTGCGGGAAGAAGCTGAGCAGGCCTTCTACAGCAACGGCATCGCCGCAATAGAAGGGGCCTTCGTCGCCTTGAAAAAAGCCGGGGCGGAGCATCAGTAGCTTGTCTTTCATGTTCTCTCTCACTGTGGGTTGTGAAGTTGGTGGTGCACTTCGTTGCCTCGTTGGATAGCGAATCAACGACCACAGATTAGGGGCGGGCAGGGAAACTCACTAGTGGCACGAACGACAATTAACGTCTGGATCATGCCAAAATTGGTTGCATCTGATTTGCGACGCCAACGGTCCAGAAAATCCTCGCGGCGCTCTCGAACTTCAATCGATCCCTCTTGTGCCAAAGAACACATCGCAATCTGGTGCCAGTGGTGCAGCTGGTGCCACTGGTGGGCTGGTAGCAGTCGTCGTCTACGACGGGCTGAGCCTCTTTGAATACGGCTGCGCCGTTGAAGTGTTCGGTCTACCCCGACCGGAGATGGGCGACGCGTGGTATCGCTTTGCGACATGCTCGGCAGATTCGGGAACGTTGCGCGGGGCGGGTGGCGTTCAGGTGCAGGCAGATGGCGGTCTTGAACTCTTGTCGAAAGCGAAGACGATCATCATCCCGGGGTGGCGCGGCATCGAAGCCGCCGTGCCCCCGGAGCTTTGCCTTGCCTTGCGCAAGGCGAACAAGCGTGGTGCGCGGGTCATGTCGATCTGCACGGGTGCCTTTGTATTGGCCGCCGCAGGACTGCTCGACGGCAAGCGGGCGACGACGCACTGGCGACATGCGGCGGCACTCGCCGAACGGTATCCGGACGTGCGTGTGGAGGCAGATGTCCTCTATGTCGATGCTGGCGATGTCCTGACTTCGGCCGGAAGTGCTGCAGGAATCGATCTGTGCCTGCATCTGATTCGCCGGGACTTCGGCCCGCGCGCAGCCAATCAGGTTGCGCGCCGGCTGGTCATGCCGCCGCACCGTGAAGGCGGTCAGGCTCAGTACATTGCCGAGCCGGTCCCGAAGCGGAGCAGCGCTTCGTTGGCTCCCCTGCTGGATATGGTGCGCGCAAGGCTGGGAGAAGACTGGCCGATTGTCAGGATGGCAAAGCAAACAGCAATGAGCGCCCGCACTTTCCAGCGCCATTTCGTCAACATGATGGCTATGCCGCCTGGGGAATGGCTGCTTATCGAACGAATAAGCCGAGCCCGGGTGTTGCTTGAAGAGACCGGCTTATCCATGGATGACATCGCGGTGCAAGTCGGCTTTGGTGCTGCAGCCACATTGCGAAATCACTTCCGTTCCCGGCTTGGAACCAGTCCCGGATACTACCGGCGGCGTTTCAGCGCGTCCGAGGAGCATTGATTTCGTCAAACGACGCGGTGCAACGTCTTGTTTTCGGCCGAAGCTGGCGAGGACCATACGCACTATTACCTAATGCTGCGATGCCGCAATCCTTCTGCTACAATTCGGGAAAACCCCATAAGGGTTATCCCTGAAAGGAAGGACGTCATGAACACCTACTCCGATATCAAGCTGACCGATCAACTCGAACGTGACCTGATCGAGCGCGAGCTCGGTGCCCAAAGCATGGGCTTTGGCAACGACGTGAAGCGCGTGATTGCCAAGATCCAGCACGTTTTCACCCGCCTGCAGGCGGAAGCGCGCAAGGCCAAGGTGACCTACGCGAATGGCTGAGAAGCCGGTAGTTGAGCTGTAATTAGCATGACGATGCGGCGCATTGGCGCCGCGTTGAAGTGAAAAGCCGACCCGCCATATGCTCTGGAAGCGTATGGCGGGTCGGCTTTTTTGTGCTCGATTCAGCGTGTGACGTCGATGCTGTCCACGCGATCGGGATAGAAAGCAAGAAATCCTGCGATGGCGGAGACGGCCGCATAGGGCGTTTCGTAGGTCCAGACGCCATTCTCGGCACGTGGGCCTGCGGCGGGAATGCTGTAGTAGGCGGCATCCCCTTTGTACGGGCAGTAGCTTGCGTGTGATGTACGAGACAGTTGCTGCATGTCGACATCCTCGCGCGGGATGTACTGAACAGCGGGATAGGACGCTTCCTGGAGCGTCAGTGCGCGTCGGGAATCGGCAATTACTTTACCGCCAGCGGTCACAATCACACGTCCGCCTTGCGGCGTGATCGTGATCGGGTGGTCAGGTCCGGGAATCTTGACGGGTTTGTCTGGCATGGGACCTCGTCTGAATGGCTGCGGAAAAGAAGGCGCGGCAAAAGTGCCGCGCCCTGCGCCGACATCGACATGCGGACGAACTACAAGTCTTGCAGGTCGGCGCCAACATGAAAAAACCGCCACGGAGGGTGACGTGAGGCCGGAAGGGAGAGAGCCTTGGCCTCCGTGAACACCATAGCAAGCCGCTTCATTCCAGAAAAGCGCACGCGCGGAACACACTTTTCGGGCGAGTAAAACAATAGCCCCACGCCGGGACTGGCGTGGGGCTATTGGTTGGCCTGTTTCGATAGATCGGAAGGTGCTTGAGTTCTTAAGGGGCGTTGGATTGCTCTTCGATCCAGAGCGACAGCCGAACCTTGTAGGCCTGCTGGATGTGGCGCCGGGCAATCTGCTCGGCTTGGCCAGGGTCACGCGCTTCCAGCGCCTGGACCAGGGCCATGTGTTCTTCATATGAGCCGCGCGCACGGCCCGGCACGGCCAGTGTCGATCGCCCCAGTAGCGCCATCGATTCATGCAGCGAGCGCAGCGTCTTGAGCAGATAGCGATTGTGAGCGCAGCGGTGCAGCGTTTCGTGGAACAGCCTGTTGTTCATCGCCAGCTTGTCGGGATCTTCGGCAAACGACAAGTCGCGTTCGACGATATCGCGCAACAGGGAGATTTCGACGTCGGTGGCGTGGCGCGCGGCAAGCGCGGCTGCGGTGGATTCGAGCACCTCGCGCATGACGTAGAGCTCGCTGACCATGCTGGCATCGAGCCGCGTCACCATCATCCCGCGATTGGGTTCGTTGACGACCAGCCCTTCCGATTCCAGCCGCGAAAGCGCTTCACGCACCGGTGTACGCGAGAGGCCGAGCGATTCCGCAAGCTCGACTTCTCGCAGACGCGTGCCTGGCGGCAACTGGCCGGCCTGGATGGCGGCCCGCAACTGTTGATAGGCGCGCTCGGAGCGGGGCAGCGAGGCGCTTTGATCGCCGTCGGCGCCGGCGGCGAGGTCCGTAGGGAACATGGAATCGTGAAGTGGGGATGACAACAAGACAGCCATCATACCCGGTAGGCCACATTCATCACCAGTGCATCGGCGGCTAGTGCCCCGGTGGCGCGGCGCCGGCCGCATGGGTCCGGCGCCGGCGAGCCAGCATGTTGAGCCCCTCCACCGCGCAGGAGAACGCCATCGCCGTATAGATATAGCCCTTGGGCACGTGGGTTCCTAGCCCGTCGGCGATCAGTGTCATGCCAATCATGATCAGGAAGGCCAGGGCCAGCATGACGATGGTTGGATTTCGGTTGATGAAGTTGGCCAGCGGCGTGGCTGCCACCAGCATGACGGTCACGGCAGCGATCACCGCCACGAACATGATGGGCACGTGCTCGGTCATGCCAACTGCGGTGATGATGCTGTCGATCGAAAAGACCAGGTCCAGCACCAGGATCTGGCCGATGGCTGCCGCGAAGCCCAGGGCTGCCGCCTGCCCGGCCGATTCCGCCTTTTCTTCCTCCGTCTCGGGCGTCACGTGGTGGTGAATCTCGCGTGTGGCCTTCCATACGAGAAAGGCGCCGCCGGCGATCAGGATGATGTCGCGCCAGGAAACCCCTCTGCCGAACAGCGTGATGACCGGCTCGGTCAGCGCCACGATGACGGCGATCGTGGCCAGCAGGCCCAGCCGCATCAGCAGTGCCAGGCCGATCCCGATGCGGCGTGCCTTCTCGCGAATGTCCTCGTGAAGCTTGTTGGTCAGGATCGAGATGAAGATCAGGTTGTCGATGCCAAGCACAACCTCCATGGCCACCAGAGTGGCGAGGGCGGCCCAGGCGGCCGGATCGCGCGCCAGTGCGAGCAGCGTTTCCATGCGAACTCCTTTAGGGGGTGGGCTTGGGGCCGCTGGCCCGGAGCGGACGACACGTACATGGTAGCGCACAGCTTGCACCGGGCGAAGCCGTCACAGTAAAGATCCGGGTTGTCGAATCGCGATTGTGAAATATAGTATGTGATATATCAAAAAACATCGCACCGAATCACCCAACGATCGAGGAGACAACCGATGAAGATCTGTATCTATGGCGCAGGCGCCATTGGCGGCTATATGGGAGCGCAACTGGCGCTTGCGGGCGCGGAGGTCAGCTTTATTGCGCGCGGGCCACACTTGGCCGCCATGCAGGCCACTGGCGTGCGACTGCAAATCGAGGGAGAGGAACGCGTTGCCAGGGTTCGCTGCACGAGCGACCCGCGCGACCTTGGCCCCCAGGACTACGTGTTCGTCACACTCAAGGCGCATCAGGTGCCCGGTGTGGTGGACGCGATGCAGCCGTTGCTTGGGCCGGATACCGCCATCGTCACCGGCGTGAACGGCATCCCTTACTGGTATTTCCACGAGCATGGGGGCGAGTTCGCGGGGCGGACGCTGGAAAGCGTTGACCCTGGCGCACGGCAGTGGCAAGGATTCGGGCCCGAGCGGGCGATTGGATGCGTGCTGTACCCAGCCGCGGAGATTGTTGCACCCGGGGTGATCAAACATGTCTATGGCAAGAAATTTCCGATTGGCGAGCCAAATGGCACGCGCTCGGAACGCGTGACGCGCCTGGCCGAGATGATGGCCCGGGCGGACATGGACGCCCCGGTGCGAGACAACATCCGCGACGAGATCTGGCTCAAGCTTTGGGGCAACCTGTGCTTCAACCCGATCAGTGCGCTGACCCATGCCACACTGGACATCATTACGGCGGACCCTGCCACGCGTGCGCTATCACGCCAGATGATGCTGGAAGCCAAGGACATCGCCGAGAGTTTTGGCGTGCACTTTCGGGTCGATGTGGAACGCCGCATCGACGGGGCCGGTGCGGTTGGCGCGCACAAGACATCGATGCTGCAGGACCTGGAAGCGGGCAGGGCGATGGAGATCGACCCACTGCTGACCGTGGTGCAGGAAATGGGCCGTATGATCGGGCAGCCGACGCCGATGATCGATGCGGTGCTGGGCCTGATCAAGCAGCGCGACCGCATGGCGCAGGTAGCGCCTTCCGGTGCGGTGCCGATGGCGAAGGCGGCCTGAGCCGGGTGGGGCCGGGTGGGCCGGTTGAGCCGGTTGAAGCCCGGCGGCCATCGGCAATGTGGTGATAGTGATATACCATATACAAAAGGTCGGACTCGCCCCTTTTCAGACCGGACTGCGCCCGAAGCCGGGCGATTGATGAGCGGGGCGCATGGTGTCATGCCAAACTTGATGACATGCGCCTCGCGCCATTCCGGTCCAGTCGGGGTGAGTGCCGCAGTCGGCCATATGGGTCGGCTGCGGCACCGGCCATCACCGGCCATATACGAGTGCACTCATGTCTGCCCAAAGCCAAACCGATGTCCAGCCGCCCGCCGGCGTGACCCTGTCGCTGCAACCGATCAACGCGGGCGCGAGCCTGCGCGATCAGGCCTATGCCATGTTGCGCCAGGCGATTGCCGACGCCGATATCTATCAGTCGCGTGAAGAGGTGCGCCTTGACGAGCGTGTCCTGTCCGAAGCGCTCGGCGTGAGCCGCACGCCGATCCGCGAAGCGATGACATTGCTGGAGCAGGAAGGCTTCCTGCGTACGGTGCCGCGCCGTGGCATCTATATCACGCGCAAGACCAAGCGCGAGATCGTCGAGATGATTCAGGTCTGGGCTGCGCTGGAAAGCATGGCGGCACGCCTGGCCACACTGCACGCCAGCGACGAGGATATCGGCAAGCTGCGGCACATGTTCGACAGCTTCCGCGATGCCACGCCCGCCGAGCATATCGAGGAGTATTCCGACGCCAATATCGTCTTTCACCAGGCGATCGTGCAGTTGTCGCAGTCGCAGATCATCATGGATTCGATCAAGAACATCTTCGTCCATGTGCGCGCGATCCGGAAGATGACGATCTCACAGAGCGACCGTGCCGCGCGTTCGATTGTCGATCACCTGCGCATTATCGAAGCGCTGGAGAAGCGCGACACCGAACTTGCCGAGCGCCTGGTGCGCCAGCACTCGCTGGATCTGGCGGACTACGTCGAGAAGCACTGCGATTTTCTGGATTGAGAAGGGGCTTTCTGGCTCCCCTCTCCCACGCGTGGGAGAGGGGAGAACACCACCCATCTACCGCATCGCTGCGGCCATCGTCTTTCCGAGCTCGGCCGGTGACGCAGCCACATGAATCCCCGCCTCGCGCATGGCCTCGATCTTTGCCTCGGCAGTGCCTGCGCCGCCCGAGATGATCGCGCCCGCATGGCCCATGCGGCGGCCCGGAGGAGCCGTGGTGCCGGCAATGAAGCCCACCACGGGTTTGTGCGTGCGGGCATCGCGCAGGAACTGTGCGGCTTCTTCTTCTGCCGAGCCGCCAATCTCGCCGATCATGATGATGCCTTCGGTCTGATCATCGGCCAGGAACATTTCGAGGCAATCGATAAAGTCGGTGCCATTGACGGGGTCGCCGCCGATGCCGATACAGGTCGATTGCCCCAGCCCCGCCGCTGTGGTTTGCGCCACGGCCTCATAGGTCAGCGTGCCCGAGCGCGAAACCACGCCGATCCGGCCTGGCTTGTGGATGTGTCCCGGCATGATGCCAATCTTGCACTGGCCAGGCGTGATGACACCGGGGCAGTTGGGCCCGACAAGGCGGCTGGACGATCCAGTCAGCGCACGTTTGACGCGCACCATGTCGATCACGGGAATGCCCTCGGTGATGCAGACGATCAGTCCGATGCCGGCATCCACCGCCTCGAGAATCGCGTCGGCCGCAAACGGCGGGGGGACGTAGATGACGGAGGCATCGGCGCCAGTGGCATGCGCGGCGGCGGCCACGGTATCGAACACGGGCAGCCCGAGATGCGTCTCGCCACCCTTGCCCGGAGTGACGCCGCCAACCATCCGGGTGCCATAGGCCAGTGCCTGCTCGGAGTGAAAGGTGCCTTGCGCGCCGGTGAATCCCTGGCAGATCACGCGCGTTTGTTGGTCGATCAGTACGGCCATTTCACTTTCCTCCCTTCTTCTGATTTGCGCGGACGGCGGCAACGACCTTTTCGGCCGCATCGGCCAGGTGACTGGCGGACACGATCGGCAACCCCGAATCGCGCAGGATGGTCTTGCCGAGATCGACGTTCGTGCCTTCAAGCCGTACCACCAGTGGCACGGTCAGGTCGACTTCGCGAGCGGCAGCGACCACGCCTTCGGCAATCACGTCGCAGCGCATGATGCCGCCGAAGATATTGACCAGAATGCCTTCGACCTTGGGGTCTGCCAGGATCAGCCGGAAGGCTGCCGTGACACGCTCCCGCGTGGCGCCGCCGCCAACATCGAGAAAGTTGGCCGGCTCGCCGCCGTAGAGCTTGATGATGTCCATCGTGGCCATCGCCAGCCCGGCGCCGTTGACCATGCAGCCGATATTGCCGTCCAGCCGCACGTAGTTGAGCGCGTGCTTTGCGGCTTCGTTCTCGGCCGGGTCCTCTTCGCTTTCATCGCGCATCGCTTCGACATCGGGATGCCGGAAGAGGGCGTTGTCGTCGAAGCTGAATTTCGCGTCCAGCGCCATCACGTCACCGCTGCCGGTAACCACGAGCGGGTTGATCTCGACAATCGACGCATCGAGTTCCGTAAAGGCGCGGTAGGCCGACAGGATGAAACGGGTGGCCGCGCCGATCTGCTTGCCGGTCAGGCCAAGTCCAAATGCCAGGCGCCTGGCGTGAAAAGGCTGGATGCCGCTGGCAGGGTCAATGGCCACCTTGAGGATCTTCTCGGGCGTGCGCGCGGCGACTTCCTCGATTTCCATGCCGCCTTCCGTCGAGGCCATGATCGTGATGCGGGACGTGGCGCGGTCAATCAGCATGCCAAGGTAAAGCTCGCGCGCGATGTCGCAGCCTTCCTCGATATACAGGCGCCGCACCTCGCGCCCGGCCGGGCCGGTCTGCTTGGTGACCAGCGTGGCGCCGAGCATCTGTGCCGCGTTGGTGCGCACGTCGTCGATCGATTTCACCACGCGTACGCCACCCTTGCCCGATGTGTCTCCAGCGAAGCGGCCTGCGCCGCGTCCGCCCGCGTGGATTTGCGATTTCACCACCCAGATCGGCCCGCCCAGATTTCGGGCGGCCTGTGCGGCCTCTTCCGGCGTAAATGCCACGCAGCCGTGCGGCACGGCCACGTCATGACGCCGCAGCAGCTCCTTGGCTTGATATTCGTGAATGTTCACGGGTCTCCTCTCTTGTCTGTCGCCGGGGCGCAGGGCGGGGCTCGCCTGTCCGATTCCACTCGGCGTGAAATATGGTATGTGATATATCAATGCAAAAAGCAAGATGGATTTAGTGCCAGGAGCGGGGCAGAGGGCGCCCAACCCGCCTCAATGCGTTTCAGAACGAAATAGCATCAATGCCTTGGCATTGATCGCAAAGCCACATTTTTCGCGGGTTTACGCCGAGTCATGCGAGCCCGCTTGCTGCGCTGCGTCGTAGAAAGTCCCCGCAATCACGTAATTTGTTCTTGTTGTTTGGTGATATATCACATACCGTATGTCATCAAGATCGACCGCATTTGAAGCGCAACGATCTGCGATCCGACGATCAAGTCAACGAGGAGACAAAGACATGTCTGCAGTCGTATCCACCCGGCCCGAATCCACCACGGCCGAAGACACGCTGAAGCAAAAGTCCCGCGAAGCGGGTGTCGTATCCGGCGGCCATCTGGTGGCGCGCGCACTCAAGAACGAGGGGGTGGACACGATCTTCACGCTCTGTGGCGGACACATCATCGACATCTATGACGGCTGTGTGGACGAAGGAATCCGCATCATCGACGTGCGCCACGAACAGGTGGCAGCCCACGCGGCGGACGGCTATGCGCGTCAGACCGGCAAGCTCGGCTGCGTGGTGACCACGGCTGGCCCGGGCTGCACGAATGCGGTCACCGGTGTAGCCACGGCGTTCCGTTCAGAAAGCCCGATCATCCACATCGGCGGCCAGGGCGCGCTGTCCCAGCACAAGATGGGATCGCTGCAAGACCTGCCGCATGTGGACATGATGGCGCCGATCACGAAGTTCGCAGCCACCATCCCCAGCACGGAGCGCGTGGCCGACATGATCTCGATGGCCGCACGCGAGTGCTTCAACGGCGCGCCGGGGCCGGCCTACCTGGAAATCCCGCGCGACGTGCTTGATCGTGAAGTCGACGCTTCGCGTGCCGTGATTCCGCGTCCGGGACACTATCGTGCGTCGACGAAATCGATCGGCGATCCACGCGACATCGAAAAACTGGCCGACATCCTCGTCAATGCCGAACGTCCGGCGATTCTCTATGGCCAGCAGGTTTGGACGGCACGCGGCCATGAAGAAGCGATCGACCTGCTGCGCGGCCTGGATATTCCCGGCTATTTCAATGGCGCCGCGCGTGGCCTGCTGCCGCCGGGAGATCCGCACCACTTCGACCGCACCCGCTCGCAGGCGTTTGCCAATGCCGACGTGCTGGTGATCGTCGGCACGCCGTTCGACTTCCGCATGGGCTACGGCAAGCGCATCAGCCGTGAAATCACGCTGGTGCAGATCGACATGGATTACCGCACCGTCGGCAAGAACCGCGAGATCGACCTTGGCCTGGTGGGCGACCCCGGCGCGATCCTCGGCGCGGTGCTGCAGGCCGCCAGCGGCCGTATCAAGAACGATAAGCGCCAGGCGCGCAGGAAGTGGATGGGTCAGTTGACGGAAGCCGAAGCGGTGGCAACGGAAAAGCTGATGCCGCTGTTCAAGTCGGAAAACAAGCCGATTCACCCGTACCGGGTGGCCTACGAGCTTAACGAGTTCCTGGCCGACAACACGATCTATATCGGTGACGGTGGCGACGTGGTCACGATCTCCGCACAGGCTGTGCGGCCGCGCCGTCCGGGCCAGTGGATGGACCCCGGCGCGCTCGGGTCTCTCGGTGTCGGCACCGGGTTTGCCATCGCCGCGGGACTGGCCAATCCGGGCAAGGAAGTGCTCTGCTACTACGGCGACGGATCGTTCGGCATGACTGCGTTCGACATGGAAACGGCCAACCGCTTTGGCGTGCCGTACCTGGCGGTGATCGGCAACAACTCCGCGATGAACCAGATCCGCTATGGCCAGCTGGCCAAGTACGGCGACGAGCGTGGCAACGTCGGCAACTTGCTGTCTGACGTGCCGTTCTCGAAGTTTGCGGAGATGCTTGGCGGATACGGCGAGGAGGTGCGCGAGCCGAGCCAGATCGCCGGCGCGCTGCAGCGTGGCCGCGAATCGATCGCGAAAACCGGCAAGTCCGCCGTCATCAACATCTGGGTGGACCCGCGCGAGTACGCGCCGGGTACCAAGAACCAGACCATGTACAAGTAAGGGCCGGTCGCCATTACGACATTGCCTCAAGAGAATCCTCAAGGAGACAACGCCATGAACAACAAGGCACTGGAAGGGGTCCGCATCCTGGACATGACCCACGTGCAGGCCGGCCCGTCGGCCACGCAGCTGATGGCCTGGCTGGGCGCCGATGTGATCAAGGTGGAGCTGCCTGGCCGCGGCGACATCACGCGCAGCCAGCTGCGCGATGTACCGAATGCCGACAGCCTCTACTTCACGATGCTGAATTCGAACAAGCGCAGCCTGACGCTGAACATGAAGACGCCCGAGGGCAAGGCGCTGCTCGAAGACCTGGTGCAGCGTTGCGACGTGCTGGTGGAGAACTTCGGGCCGGGCGTGCTGGACCGCGCCGGGTTTGACTGGGATCGTATCCAGGAACTGAACCCGCGCATGATCTATGCGTCGATCAAGGGCTTTGGCGCCGGCCCCTATGCCGATTGCAAGGCCTACGAGAACGTGGCCCAGTGCATGGGCGGTTCGGCCAGCACCACTGGCAACGAAGATGGTGTGCCGACCGTCACCGGCGCGCAGATCGGCGATTCGGGTACGGGCGTGCATTGCGTGGTCGGCATCCTGGCCGCGCTGCTGCAGCGTGAACACAGTGGCCGCGGCCAGCGTGTGGAAGTGGCGATGCAGGATTCGGTGCTGAACCTGTGCCGCGTGAAGCTGCGCGACCAGCAGCGCCTGACGGCCGGTCCGCTCAAGGAGTACCCGAACGGCGATTTCAACGACTACGTGCCGCGCGCCGGCAATGCGTCCGGCGGCGGTCAGCCGGGCGCCGCGCTGCGCTGCTCGCCGGGTGGGGCCAACGACTACGTCTACGTCATCATCCAGCCGCAGGGCTGGGAGCCACTGATGCGCCTGTGCGGCCGCGAGGACCTGATCACGCATCCGCAGTTCGCCACACCCGAAGCGCGCCTGAAGTGTCTGGCCGAGTGCTTCTCGATCGTCGAGAAGTGGACCAGGACGAAGACCAAGTTCGAGGTGATGGGTGCGCTCAATGACGTGGACGTGCCGTGCGGCCCGATCCTGTCGATGAAGGACCTGATCGAGGACGGATCGCTCTACGAGCGCGGCTACCTGGTCGAACTCGATCACCCGGAACGCGGCAAGTACGTGCAGCTCGGTTGCCCGATCGCGTTGTCGGCGTCGCCGGTGGAAGTCGAGCGCTCACCGCTGCTCGGCGAGCACACCGAAGAAATCCTTGAGTGGCTGGGCCGCACGCCGTCGCAAATCGCCGCACTCAAGACCGCCGGCGCGGTGTAACCGCCCGGCGTCTTCCTCAAGCAATTCCCCTCGAAGCCCGCAGGCCGCCCGCATTCCCGATGCGGGGCGGGCGGCCCTGTTTTTGCCTGACGCGGCGCTTCGTCACCTCTTTGCAAGCCTGATTCATGCCTGAACAGATGGAGACCTGACATGGCACATGACAAGGAAGCGGTACGCGCGATCCTCGCGGCAGTCAAGAAAGAAGGGCGCAATGCGTTGACCGCCCCCGAAGGCAAGCTCGTTTGCGATGCCTATGGCATTTCGGTGCCCGGAGAGGGCGTCGCGAAGTCGCCCACGGGCGCAGTGGAACTGGCCAGCAAGATGGGCTACCCGGTGGTGCTGAAGATCGTGTCGCCGGACATCCTGCACAAGACCGAAGCCGGCGGCGTGCTGGTGGGCCTGAATTCGGCCGCCGACGTGGAGCGTGGCTACCTGACGATCGTCGAGAACGCGAAGAAGTACAACGCCAGCGCGCAGATCGTTGGTGTGCAGGTGCAGCAGATGATCGGCGGCGGGCAGGAGGTGATCATCGGCGCGGTGACCGACCCCTCGTTCGGCAAGCTGGTGGCGTTCGGCCTGGGCGGCGTGCTGGTGGAGGTGCTCAAGGACGTGACGTTCCGCATGGCGCCCGCTTCGTATGACGATGCCCTGTCGATGCTCGATGGCATTGCGGCGGCAGACGTGCTCAAGGGTGTGCGCGGCGCCGACCCGGCCAACCGCGAGGCGCTGGCCGCGATGATCCAGCGCGTATCGGAACTGGTCAGCGATTTTCCGCAGATCTCGGAGCTTGACCTGAACCCCGTGTTCGCGAGCAAGGATGGCGCAATCGCCGCCGATGTGCGTATCGTGGTCGACTATTCCCCGCAGCCGGAGAAGTACCGTCCGAGCCAGGAAGAGATCGTGCGCCAGATGAACCGCATCATGCGCCCCGATACGGTGGCGGTGATCGGTGCATCGGCCGAGGATGGCAAGATCGGCAACTCGGTGATGAAGAACCTGATCAACGGTGGCTACCAGGGCCAGATCTTCCCGATCCACCCGAAAGCCGGCGAGATCATGGGCCGAGCCGCTTTCAAGAGCGTGCTGGACGTGCCTGGCAATATCGACGTGGCCGTGTTCGCGATCCCCGCCAAGTTCGTCGCGCAGGCGCTCGAGGAAGTCGGCAAGAAGGGCATTCCCGGCGCTGTGCTGATTCCGTCCGGCTTTGCCGAAACCGGCAATGTTGAAGGCCAGGAAGAGATCGTCGCCATCGCGCGCAAGTACAACATCCGGCTGATGGGGCCGAACATCTACGGCTTCTATTACACGCCAAAGAACCTCTGTGCCACGTTCTGCACGCCATACGACGTCAAGGGCAAGGCCGCGCTGTCGTCGCAATCGGGCGGCATCGGCATGGCAATCATCGGGTTCTCGCGCTCGGCCAAGATGGGTGTCTCGGCGATCGTCGGGCTCGGCAACAAGTCCGATATCGATGAGGACGATCTGCTGACGTTCTTCGAGCAGGACGACAACACCGAGATCATCGCCCAGCATTGCGAGGACCTGAAGGATGGCCGCTCGTTCGCGGAGGTGGCGCGCCGCGTATCGAAGAAGAAGCCGGTGGTGGTGCTGAAGGCGGGCCGCACCAGCCTGGGCGCACGCGCCGCAAGCTCGCACACGGGCGCGCTGGCCGGCAACGACAAGATCTACGAGGACGTGTTCAAGCAGGCCGGCGTGATCCGTGCGCGCTCGCTGCGCGACCTGCTCGAGTTCGCGCGCGGCATTCCCAAGCTGCCGACGCCGAAGGGCGAGAACGTGGTCATCATCACCGGCGCGGGCGGCTCGGGCGTACTGCTGTCGGACGCGTGCGTGGACAACGGTTTGTCCCTGATGACGATGCCGGATGACCTCGATGCGGCATTCCGCAAATTCATCCCACCGTTTGGCGCGGCTGGCAACCCGGTCGACATCACCGGCGGCGAGCCGCCGTCTACCTACAAGAACACGATCAAGCTGGGCCTGGAAGACCCGCGCATCCACGCGATCATCCTTGGCTACTGGCACACGATCATCACGCCGCCGATGGTGTTCGCCAAGCTTGTGGTGGAGATCAAGGAAGAGATGAAGGCGAAGGGCATCGAGAAGCCGATTGTCGCGTCGCTGGCCGGTGACGTACAGGTGGAGGAGGCGGCAGAGTACCTGTACGAGCACGGCGTGCCGGCCTATGCGTACTCGACCGAGATCCCGGTGGCGGTGCTCGGCGCGAAGTACAAGTGGGCGCGCGGGGCGGGCAAGATCTGACGCTTCTCGAACCCGCTTGGTTATCTCCCCTCTCCCGCTTGCGGGAGAG
>NZ_ALOU01000060.1 GCF_000292345.1 Cupriavidus sp. BIS7 | reverse complement strand
CCCGCCGTGCGGGAGAGGGGAGCAAGACCAGGCGCGTCAACTAGCCCAGCCAGCCCTTCCTGCGGAAATACACCAGCGGAATCGCCGCGGAGACCGCCATCAGCCCGATCGCCCACGGATAGCCCGCGGCCCAGTCAAGCTCGGGCATCACCTTGAAGTTCATGCCGTAGACGCTGGCGATCAGCGTGGGCGGCATCAGCGCCACCGACACCACCGAGAACAGCTTGATGATCTTGTTCTGGTTGATGTTGATGAAACCGACCGTGGCATCCATCAGGAAGTTGATCTTGTCGAACAGGAACGCGGTGTGGTTCTCGATCGAATCGATATCGCGCAGGATCTGGCGCGCTTCATCCTGCTGTTCGGCTGACAATAACTGGCTGCGCATCAGGAACGACACCGCGCGGCGCGTATCCATGACGTTGCGGCGGATGCGGCCATTCAGGTCTTCCTCGCGCGCGATGGTTTCCAGCACGTCGGCAGCGGCGGCGTCGGTCACGTTCTCGGCCAGTACGCGGCGGCTGGCTTCTTCCAGTCGCTCGTAGATTTCCTCGATCGAATCGGCCGAGTACTCGGCGTCGGTCGCGTAGAGGTCCATCAGCACGTCCTTGGCGTTGCGCACCGAGCCCGGGCGCATCCGCGCGCGCAGCCGCACCAGGCGGAACACGGGAAGGTCCTCGTCGTGAATCGAGAAGAGAACGTCGCGCGTGAGCACGAAGGCCACGCGTACGTTGCGCGACGCTTCATCCTCGTCGAGCAGGAAGTCCGTGCGGATGTGAATGTTCTCGTCCTCGCCCTCGAAATAGCGGGCCGAGGCTTCGAGGTCGCCAAGGTCCTCGAGTTCCGGCAGGACCACGCCGTATGCTTCCTTGATCCACGCGAGTTCCTCGTCGTCGGGACTCACCACGTCGATCCAGATGGGCTTGTGCTGCAGCAGCTCGTTGCGCTCGTCGACCTGCTCCTGGGCAAGCCGGCCTTTCTGCAGGACGAACAGATTGATCATCCCTTGGATTCCTTGTTACTTGGAGGTGCTTCGCTTCATCGCGATAGCACCGCCGATTGCGCTGGGTCTACATCGGAGACGGGCGCAGGCAAGGCTCACCAGCAATGTGATCATGGCGCGGCCGGGCAAGCGTGATCGCGCTGCGGCGAGTGTGTGCCGCTACGCGATGGCGTTTGCCTGCGTGTTTGCCGGGATATGGCTGGCAAGCCGGGGGAGGGAAGATCCGAAGCGCGACGCGGCAGCCGGTGCGGCGGCCGCAAGGGGAAACGGAAAGACACTCACCCGCAGGTGTCTGCGGGCAAGGACGGCGACGGGCAGGGACCGGGCCCCGCACGGATCGACGTTACGCAGCCCGCAGTGACATGGCATTCGACGGTGCTGCGGCCGTGCCGCTGCAACTCGAACACCCGATGCTACTGCCCACGTACTTTCTCCGGGATTCTGATGGCCGCGAGTGTAATCCAACGCGGGGGGGCTTGTTAAGTGAAATCTCCTTGGCGTTGCTACCCGCCACTGCTTCACATACGCCGGCGCAGCAAGGGGGCGAGCATCACCGAGGACAGCGATGCGAACATCAGCAGGATGGCTGCATAGTCCTGCCAGTGCGGTGTTTCGCCGAGCAGCCACATGCCCGAAAACACCCCAACGACGGGGATGAACATGATCGACAGGCTGGAGACCACGGGCGGCAGGCTGCGCGCGAGCATGAACCAGACAAGCTGGCAGTACGCAAAGACCACCACCGCGTTGTAGGCGATGGCGCCCCATTCGATCGCGGTAGGCATGCGCCAGCCGGTCTCGAACAGCAACGAGCCGATGGCAAGGAACGGCAGCGTGATGGCCAGCATCCAGAATGTCAGCGGGCCGATCGGCACGTCTGTATGGCTGCGTTTCAGGAGCTGGGTGCCGAAGCCCCAGCCGGCAGCGGCCACGAGCATCATCAGCGAGCCGGCCGGGCTGCCGGTCAGGGCTGCGATCTCGCCCGACAGCAGCAGGATCGTGCCGGCCAGCGCGCAGCCGATGCCGATCCACGCCGACAGCGCGATGCGGTCGCGATAGATCACCAGGCCCCACACAACGGCCCAGATCGGCATTGTGTAGCCCAGAATCGCAGCGCGGCCCGATGACAGCATCTTGACCGCGCAAATTGCGAACAGGTGCCAGATCACCATGTTCGGGATCGCCAGTTTCAGGACCGTACCCCAGGCCGCGCGCGGCACGCGCAGCGAATCGCCGCGAATCTTCAGCGCCAGGCCCAGTGCCACCAGCCCGCCCACCATGCACAGCATCCGGAAACCCATCGCCGGAAAGTGCGCCACGCCCAGCTTCATGATCGGCCAGTTGATGCCCCAGGCAATGGTCAGGATGACGAGGAGGATGAGACCGCGGCGGTCGAGTGTCATGGGGAAAGGGGGAGACGTGGCGACATGCGGACGCGCTGACCAAAAGATTCGGAAAGGCGTCGGGGTCGCTCTTTTAAGCGGAAGCTTCAGACAATATCACGCCAACAGGTAAAATTGCCGCCAACGCCATTTGTTGCAATGCAAAACCCCGCCGGGGCAACTTTGCTGCCAACCGGCCGGCGCATGCCCGCGTTATGCTGTGTAGACACTGGTTCACAGCCGGGCCGCCGGCTTCACCCGAACTCCGAACATCCCATGACTTTTACCGAGCAGCTGTCCGCCGCGTGGCAGCGTAATGATTCCCTGCTTTGTGTCGGGCTCGATCCGGACCCGGCCAAGCTGCCGCTGTCCCTGACCGGCACGGGCGGTGCGATCTTCTCGTTCTGCCGTGAGATCGTCGACGCCACCGCAGACCTGGTCTGCGCCTTCAAGCCGCAGATCGCCTATTTCCACTCGCAGCGCGCCGAGGATCAGCTCGAGCAGCTCATCGAGTACATCCACGACGCCCATCCGGGCGTCCCCGTGATCCTGGACGCCAAGCGCGGTGATATCGGCTCCACAGCCGAGCACTATGCGATCGAGGCGTTCGGGCGCTACAAGGCCGATGCCGTGACGGTCAGCCCATACATGGGTTTCGATTCGATGTCGCCATACCTGGCGCATCCCGGCAAGGGTGTGATCGTGCTGTGCCGGACGTCCAATCCCGGTGGGTCGGACGTGCAGTTCCTGCAGGTCGATGGCAAGCCGCTGTATCAGGTGGTGGCCGAGGCCGCGCGCGAGCGCTGGAATACCAATGGCCAGATGGGTCTGGTGGTGGGCGCGACGTTCCCGAATGAGATCGCGAAAGTGCGTCAGATCGTCGGCGACATGCCGCTGCTGATCCCCGGCATTGGCGCCCAGGGCGGCGATATCGAGGCTACCGTCAAGGCTGGCCGCACGGCCGACGGCACCGGCATGATGATCAATTCGTCGCGGGCGATCCTGTACGCCAGCCGCGAAAAGGACTTCGCCATCGCGGCGCGCAACGTGGCGCTGCAGACGCGCGAGGCAATCAACCGCTATCGGCACGGCTGATTGGGGTTCTGGGTTTTCCCCTCTCCCAAGAAATGGGAGGGGGAGTAATTCTCAGGCTTCGTTCCGAATCAGTTCCAGCAACCCGCGCATCGCATGTTCGGCGGCCTGACGGCGGATCTGGGCGCGGTCGCCCTTGAATCGCTGCGTGTCCGTCTGCGTGGTGATGCGGTTGGTCCAGCCAAAGCAGACCATGCCAACCGGCTTCTCGGCCGTGCCGCCACCCGGGCCGGCAATTCCCGTGATCGACAGCGCCACCTGCGCGCGGCTGTTCAGCAGCGCGCCTTCGGCCATCGCGTGAGCCACTTCCTCGCTGACCGCGCCATGATCGCGGATCAACTTCACGGGAACACCGACCATCGTTGTCTTGGCTTCGTTCGAATAGGTCACGAAGCCGCGCTCAAACCAGCCAGAAGACCCCGAAACGTCGGTGATCGCAGCGGCGACAAGTCCGCCCGTGCACGATTCCGCGGTGGCAAGCATGAGCGAATGTTCCGCTAGGGCGGCTCCGGCCTGAATGGCAAGCTGGTCGAGCAGTCGGCTGACGGACATGACGGCGGGTTCCTGAAAATCCGGTGTGGTTGGCGCTCAGATCGAGCGCCACAAGGCGAAGACGAGAAGCGTGTAGAACGCCGCGAAGATGTCGTCGAACATCACGCCGAACGCGCCGATAAAGCCCGGACCCTTGAGCGTGCGATCGTAGTAGCGGATTGGTGCCGGCTTGACGATATCGAAGAAGCGAAACCACACGAATGCGGCGAACTGGCCCCAGAATCCGGTCGGCATCACGAACAGCAGCACCAGCCAGAACGCGACGATCTCGTCCCAGACCATGCTGCCATGGTCGTAGACGCCCATGTCGCGCGCCGTGCGCAGGCAGGCCCAGATGCCGAGCAGGAAGCCTGCCGCGATGATCCAGAGCCATGTGGTCGGGTCGACCCACTTCGAAATCACGACGAACGTCAGCCAGCCAAACAGCGTGCCGATGGTGCCAGGGCTGACCGGGGAAAGGCCGGAGCCGAAGCCCAGCGCGATCAGGCGGGCCGGGTGGCCGAGCATGAAACGGGCCGTCGGCCGCGTGACTTTCACGGTCTGGCCGGCTTCCAGCGTGACGGGATCGGCGGGGTCGCTCGGTGCGGCCCCGGGTGGGTAGGCGGACATCAAGGATTGGCTCGTCAGTCTTTATGTTCTAGGGCGCGTTTTGGGCCTGGAAAAGGTGCCTGGGAAATTTCTCCCGCGCGCATGGGCGGCATCATGACACGGCTTGTGCGCCGCGTGTCAGGGCGCGGCGAAATGATCGAACGACGTGCCCGTGAACAGGTAGGGGTTGCCGTCACGATCAACAAGGCGCAGGCCGGCCTCCGGCGTGATCGATCCGACGCGTGTGAGCAGCAGGCCAAGCTGTCGCCCAATGCCCGCGATGGCTTCGCGTGCACCTGCCGGGGCAGTGAAACACAATTCGTAGTCGTCGCCACCGGCCAGCACGCAGGCCCGCTGACACTCCAGCGGCTGGGCGCCGAGGATTTCCGAGCGCGGCAGCGCGTCGACGTCGACAATCGCGCCAACCGAGGAACGCTCGAGGATGTGGCCGAGGTCGCCGATCAGGCCGTCGGAGATGTCGAGTGCTGCATGCGCTACACCGCGCAGCGCCAGACCCAGCGCCACACGCGGCGTCGGCATTTCCATCCGTGGGCGGATCAGCGTGAAATCAGGCTCGGGCAGCAGCCATTCGCCACGACAGTCGCCCAGGGCCAGGCGGGCGTCGCCGAGCGCGCCGGAAACCCAGATATCGTCGCCAGGCCGCGCGGCATCGCGTCGCAGTGCCTGGCGCGGCGGCACGTCGCCGAACACCGTGATCGACAGCGTCAGTGGCCCTTTCGTGGTATCACCGCCAATCAGTTCGCAGCCGTGGTCGTCGGCCAGCGCCAGCATGCCAGCGGCGAATTCGGCCAGCCAGGCGGCGTCTGCCTCCGGCAGGGCCAGCGCCAGCGTGAAAGCGCGCGGCTCGGCCCCCATCGCGGCAAGATCGGACAGATTCACGGCCAGCGCCTTGTGCCCAAGCGCACGCGGCGGCACATCGGGGAAGAAATGCCGGCCGCTGACCAGCATGTCTGTGCTGATTGCCAGCTGATGACCGGGTCGTGCGTCGATCAGTGCACAATCATCGCCCACGCCCAGCGCGGCCTTGCGGACAGGGCGCGTGAAAAAGCGTCGGATCAGGTCAAACTCGGAAAGCGCTGGGGAGGAATCGTGCATGGAGGCAGGCGGGGGATCCGGGCGGGCGAGCGTTGTGAATCCCTTTGGAGACTCCTGCTGGTCAAGCCCATCGGCATGCGGCATATTGTACCGAAACGCAAAGGTGCTCCGCGCAAAAGGCTTATTGTGAAATAGTATTTCACAATATAAAATGCGCAGTTCCCAGAGCGCCAAACAGCGGAGACAGCGGGTTCGTGGAGCCGGCCCGCACCTCAACGCAAGCGCTATACAGTGCGGCTCCACCGATCGGAAGATGCGCAGATGACAAGCCCTCAGCAGTCCCCGTCCCAAGACGATCTGAAACAGCAGCAGCGTGAGGCGCTGCGCAAGGCCGCGCTCGAGTATCACGAGTTTCCGACCCCCGGCAAGATTTCCGTCACCCCGACCAAGCCGCTGTCGAACCAGCGCGACCTGGCCCTGGCCTATTCGCCGGGCGTGGCCGCCGCTTGCGAGGAAATCGTCGCCAATCCGGCTGATTCGTTCCGCTACACCGCGCGCGGCAACCTCGTGGCCGTGATTACCAACGGCACCGCCGTGCTGGGCCTTGGCGACATCGGCGCGGCCGCGTCGAAGCCGGTGATGGAAGGCAAGGGCGGCCTGTTCAAGAAATTCGCCGGTATCGATGTGTTCGATATCGAAATCGACGAGAAAGACCCGGAAAAGCTCGTCGACATCATTGCCTCGCTCGAGCCGACGTTCGGCGGTATCAACCTTGAAGACATCAAGGCGCCGGAGTGCTTCTACGTCGAGCGCAAGCTGCGCGAGCGGATGAAGATTCCCGTCTTCCACGACGACCAGCACGGCACCGCAATCGTCGTGGGTGCAGCCGTGGTCAACGGCCTGAAGGTGGTGGGCAAGGACATCTCCAAGGTCAAGCTGGTGACCTCTGGTGCCGGCGCCGCCGCGCTGGCCTGCCTGGACCTGCTCGTCGACATGGGCCTGCCCATCGAGAATATCTGGGTAACGGACCTGGCCGGCGTGGTCTATGAAGGCCGCACCGAACTGATGGACCCGGAAAAGGCGCGTTTCTCGCAGAAGACCGACAAGCGCCGCCTTGCCGAGGTCATCGAGGGCGCCGACATCTTCCTGGGCCTGTCCGCCGCCGGCGTGCTGAAGCCCGAGATGGTGCAGAAGATGGCCGACAAGCCGCTGGTGCTGGCGCTGGCCAACCCGAACCCGGAAATCATGCCGGAGCTGGTCAAGGAAGTACGTCCGGACGCCGTGATCGCCACGGGCCGTACCGACTATCCGAACCAGGTCAACAACGTCCTCTGCTTCCCGTTCATCTTCCGCGGCGCGCTCGATTGCGGCGCCACGACGATCACGCGTGAAATGGAAATCGCCGCCGCGAATGCCGTGGCGGAACTGGCGCGCCAGGAGCAGAGCGATATCGTGGCTTCGGCCTACGGCATCCAGGATCTGTCGTTCGGCCCCGAATACCTGATCCCGAAGCCGTTCGATCCGCGCCTGATCGTCAAGATCGCGCCGGCCGTGGCTGAGGCCGCCGCCAAGTCGGGCGTGGCATCGCGCCCGATCGAGGACATGGACGCGTACCGCCTGCAGCTGCAGCAGTTCGTCTACCACTCGGGCACGCTGATGAAGCCGATCTACGCGGCCGCCCGCAAGGTGCAGAAGGACAAGAAGCGCATCGTCTTTGCCGAGGGCGAAGAGGAGCGCGTGCTGCGCGCGGTGCAGGTGATCGTCGATGAAAAGCTGGCCAACCCGATCCTGATCGGCCGCCCGGCCGTGCTGGCGCACCGCATCGAGCGTTTCGGCCTGCGTCTGCGCATGGGCGAGGACTTCACGGTGGTGAACCCCGAGCACGACGAGCGCTTCCGCGAGTATTCGGACACGTACTACCGCATGATGGCGCGCGAAGGCATTACGCCGCAGTACGCCAAGCTGGAGCTGCGCCGCCGTACCACGCTGATCGGATCGATGCTGGTCAAGAAGGGCGAAGCCGACGGCATGATCTGCGGCACGGTCAGCACCACGGCTGCTCACCTGCGCTATATCGACCAGGTAATTGGCGGCACCAACTGCGTGTACGCCGCGATGAACGGCCTGGTACTGCCGGGCCGCCAGATCTTCCTGGTGGACACGCACGTCAACGTCGATCCGACCGCCGCGGAACTGGCCGAAATCACGATCATGGCCGCGGAAGAGCTCAAGCGCTTTGGTATCGAGCCGAAGGTGGGCCTGCTGTCGCATTCGAACTTCGGTACGTCGGAAGCGCCGTCGGCACGCAAGATGCGCGACACGCTGAAGATCCTGCGCGAACGCGCGCCGGACCTGGAGGTCGACGGCGAAATGCACGGTGACAGCGCACTCGACGAAAAGCTGCGCGATTCGCTGGTGCCGGACAGCACGCTCAAGGGCGAAGCCAACCTGCTGGTGTGCCCGAACATCGATGCGGCCAACATCTCGTACAACCTGCTCAAGGTGGCGGCTGGCAACAACGTGGCCATCGGCCCGATCCTGCTCGGCGTCAAGGCGCCGGTGCACATCCTGACGCCGTCGGCCACGGTGCGCCGTATCGTCAACATGACTGCGCTGGTGGTGGTTGATGCAGCGGCCAAGGGCTGATGATGCACTGATGTTGCGACGGATTCAGGTTTCCTGAAGCCGTAATGAAAAAAGCCGGGCTCGCCCGGCTTTTTTCACGCCCGCAAGATATTGCCGCTTGCGGGGTTAGTGTGCGCACACATTTCCATAACATGTTGAAACAATTGAGAAAAATAGGCGGCAGCTGGCGCAGGGATTGATTAATGATGGACATGCGCGTAACCTTACGCCTTTGAATGCGGGCGTTCGCCTTGAGCGCGCCGGCACCTGCGAGCGATGATCGTCAGGGCCGGGGTGCGTCCCCAATAACTTTTCGCCAACTTTTTCAATAACGTGGGTTCCCGGATTTCCCCGAGCCAGTCGCAGCGGCAGTCACATTGGCAGTCCCTGAGCCTGGTGCGAAGCCTGGGCCACGTGTTGGCGGGCGCAGCGCTATCGATGGCGCTGGTGATGCCGCAAGGCGTCATGGCAAGGCAGTCGCCCGAAGATGTGCAGGGGGTGGTGGGAACCATCGCCGCACAGCAGTTGCCCAACGAGGCACAGCAGACGCTGGACCGTATCGAGTCTGGCGGGCCGTTCCCGTACGAGAAAGACGGTTCGCGTTTCGGCAACTACGAACACAGCCTGCCGCAGCAGCCTCGCGGGTACTACCGCGAGTACACCGTCAAGAACAGCGATAGCCGGAACCGGGGAGCCAAGCGGATTGTCTGCGGTGGTGATCAACGCGCCGCCAACGACTGCTATTACACGGAAGACCACTACAACAGTTTCAAACGGATAACCAAATGATGACTGACATTTTCGGATTGGGCGACGCCCTTGCCGCCCGCGAGGAGCGCGGCGCCGGAGATGGCTGGCAAAGGGCTCACCATCAGGCCCAGAACCTCTACGACAACGTGTTGATGATGCCGCGCCAGGATCTGACGCACCGACTTCCGCCCGCATGCGCGCCTGTCATGGTGACCTGCGCTGAAAACGGCACCAACGAGGAAGCCATGAATCTGTTCAAGACGGTGCGTCCCAACATCGTCCAGTCGATCCGCGCCTTCCGCGTGCCCGAGCTGGCCCAGGCAGCCGCCGCGATGAATCAGCACTTCCTCTACGCCAACTGCGCTGATTGCGCCAGCAAGGCGGAGATTCTTGAGCGCATTGCCACTGAGTTCACGTTCCCGAAGCACTTCGGCAAGAACTTCGATGCCTTGTCCGATTGCCTGACTGACATGATCCACAAGGCTGGCCCGCAGCCAGGCTTCGTGATCGTGCTGGAAGGCCTGCCGATTGCGCAGAAGTTCGACAAGGAAGCGCGAGAGGTGCTGCTGGACGTATTCCGTGACGCCGCCGAATTCTGGGGCGAGCGCAAGGTGCAGTTCCGGGTGTTCTATTCGTTTGCCTGAGCGTCGATGGCGCTTCCTGGCGCCGCACCCTGAACCATGAAAAATGCCCGCTGCAGAAGCGGGCATTTTTTCTTGTGCAAGCCGGCGTCAGGCAGCCGGCGGCACCGTCCCGTTCGGCGTCAGCCGGTCGATCAGCTCGGGAAGGCCCTCGCTCAGGCTCGATGCGACGTCCTCGGTCGACAGCCCGGTCTTCTCCGCCAGCGACTGGAGAGCGCCAGTGCCACCCAGTGCATGGGACAGATCCGAAGCGCTCACGGCCTGATTGGCACCCGTGCCGATCCATGAATCCACCTGCTGGCCCAGCCCGGCCTGCGCCAGGACATCGCGCAATGCGCCGATGCCACCGGCGGCCGCGCCCATGGCCTGCGTCGAATCGCCGGCACCACCCTGGCCGCCGAGCAGGCCGCCAAGCAGGGAGCCGAGGTCCAGACCACCGGGCGCGGCACCACCACCTGCGCCACCGGCACCTCCGAGCAACCCGCCCAGCAGACCGCCAAGGCCACCACCGGCACCCGCATCCGCGGCCACCGCGCCGCTGTCCGCTCCCTGGCCCTGGTGCCGCATCGCCATCATCGCCAGCAGGCCGAGCGCCATCATCATCTTGGGATTCAGTCCGCCTCCGGCTTGTTCGCCTTGTTGGCCGCCCAGTTGGCCGAGCACGCCGCCCAGCACGTTATCGAGTAGTCCCATGTCCAGCTCCTTTCCAGATCAGAATCCGCCAAGAATGGCGTTCAACGTTGCCAGGCAAGCCAGCCCGGCAGTTTCAGTTCGGAGAATACGCGGGCCCAATGACACGCCGATAAAGCCGGCGCGCCGTGCCAGATCTTCTTCCTCTGGCGACAGGCCGCCTTCGGGGCCGATCAGCAGCGTCACGCCGCCCGCACGCCAGGCCTCGCGCTCCGCCTGCGCGAGTTCGGGCAGCGAGGACGATGCGCGTGGCGAGAGCAGCAGCTTGGCCGCCGCTGCCGGTGCGCCTGCCAGCCACGATTCCAGGTTTGCGACAGGCGCCAACGCCGGCAGGCGATTCCGTCCGCACTGTTCGCACGCGGCCTCGATCAGCGCCTGCCAGTGAGACTGGCGTTTCGTGGCGCGCTCGCCGGACAGGCGAACGACCGAGCGGGCCGCCTGTAGCGGCTGTATGGCCGATACGCCAAGCTCCACGGCCTTTTCGATCAGCCAGTCCATCTTGTCCCCGCCGGCCAGGCCCTGCGCCAGCGTGACGGCGAACGGCGTTTCGGCTTCCGACGTATCGTGCGCGCCAAGCCGGGCAGTGGCGTGGCGTTTGCCGATGTCGGCCAGCACGGCCGCATGGCTGCCGCCTTGGCCATTGAACAATGTAATGGCGTCGCCGGGCGCCAGGCGCAATACCTGGACGTGACGCACAACGGCCTCGGGTAAATCCAGTACAGCTTCGGCAGTCAGCGCCGCATCGACAAAAAATCTGGGTGGCATCAGGGGGTGGGTTTGGATTCCGGAGCCATTGCCAGCCTCGTGGCAAAGCCCCAGCGATAGCCATCGGGATCTTCGACCATGCAGTACCGGTCGCCCCAGAACTGGTCAGCCGGAGGCGTCACGCTGATGGCGCCAGCCGCAATGGCCCGTGCGTACATCGCGTCCACGTCGGCACAGTAGAGGTAAAACGTCTGCGGTGCCTCCACGCCGAGCGAACGCGGTGTGCGCGCCGTGCTGCCCCAGGCTCCTTCAGGCGCGAACATGACTACCAGTTGATCCTGGTAGTGCATCTCGGCGTGCATTGGCACCCCGTTTTCGTCGAGGACGTGGCCGGCCGAGAAGCCGAACGCACGCTGATAGAAATCCAGGGCGGCGCGACCGCTGGCGACCGTCAGGTAGGGCGTCAGCCAGGGCGTGTTGGGCGGTCTGGGCATGATGATCTCCCGGGTGGCACGAATCTCGTCCCGCCGCGCTGATGCGCGCGGGACGCTCGTGCATGTTACGCGGGACGGCTGCCGCTGTCGAAGATCGCCTGAAGATGACGTGGATGGACGAACAGCGCGGGGTGCAGGTCGGCGTGGTAGGCGCGCAGGCTGTGCTCGAGCTTCCACTGCCGCAGGCGTGCGGAAATCCGTTCGGCAGGCTGCGCGGCAATATCGAGCGTGTTGCTGGCCAGCGCAATGCCCCACAGCGCGCCGTACGCTGGCACGAACGTCGTCAACGGGGCGACATGCGGGAACGTCTGGCGCAATCGTGCAAGCAGCCGCCGTGCGGATTCCGGCCGATGCAGCGGCGGCCCCAGATGCAACGACATCGCGCCGCCAGGTGACAGGCAGCGGCGCGCCGTCTGCAATCCATGCGGGGAGAACAGGGCCGCTGCCGGGCTGCCATCGTCGGCCTCGGTCAGGTCGTAGACGATCAGGTCAAACTGGCGCCCGGCGCGCGCAAAGGCCTCCATCAGGCCCAGCCCCTCGCCAACCGCCAGGCTCAGGCGCGGATCGCCCGGTTCGTCGAGAACACCCTGGTGAATGCCGCGCAGCCATTCGCGTGCCAGCCGAATCACCTCGCCATCGAGTTCCGCCACGACCACTTCACGCATCGTCGGGATGCGCAGCAGTTCGAATGCCGATCCGCCGTCACCTCCGCCCACCACCAGTGCGCTGCGCGGTGTGCCGTGCGCGGCCGCCATCGGCATCACCATCAGCTCGTGCTGGATCCAGGCGTCGGCTTCAGTGCTCATTACGCGGTCATCCAGGCGGAAAATCCGTCCAAAGTGCGCGTTCTCGCCGATTTCCACCTGCTGATGGGCGGTCCGGGCGGCCGCCAGCAGCGTGATCTCGCTCAATGTGGTGCCGATACCGGGCGCCAGCCACTCGGTCCAGGCCTGAGACCCCCTTCGAGATGCTGGTTCCACCCCGGGAATTCCGCCTGCTTCTGCTAAAATTGCGGTTTTCCCGCCGTCAGGTTCTCGCATGTCTGCCCTCGCTCATCCCGCCACAAGTCCTTACGCTACCCAACCCGTCAAGCTGATGGCGGATGCCATCCGCGTACTTGCCATGGACGCCGTCCAGCAAGCCAACTCCGGTCACCCCGGCGCGCCGATGGGTATGGCAGACATCGCCGTGGCGCTGTGGGGCCGGCACCTGAAGCATAACCCCGTCAATCCGCACTGGCCTGACCGTGACCGCTTCGTGCTGTCCAACGGCCACGGATCGATGCTGATCTACGCGCTGCTTCACCTGACGGGTTACGACCTGCCGATCGAAGAACTTAAGAACTTCCGTCAGCTGCACAGCAAGACCGCAGGCCATCCGGAATACGGCATCACCCCGGGCGTGGAAACCACGACCGGCCCGCTGGGCCAGGGCATCACCAATGCCGTCGGCATGGCGCTGGCCGAGAGCCTGCTGGCCGAAGAGTTCAATCGCCCTGGCTTCGACATCGTCAATCACCACACCTATGCGTTTATGGGTGACGGCTGCCTGATGGAAGGCATCAGCCACGAGGCCTGCTCGCTGGCCGGTACGCTCAAGCTGAACAAGCTGATCGCGTTCTGGGATGACAACGGCATCTCCATCGATGGCGACGTGGTGCACTGGTTCGCCGACGATACCCCGAAGCGCTTCGAAGCCTATGGCTGGAACGTGATTCGCGCCGTGGACGGGCACGACGTGGCAGCCATCGACCACGCCATCGCGCTGGCCAAGGCCAGCGACAAGCCGACCCTGATCTGCTGCCGTACGGTGATCGGCAAGGGCGCGCCGAACAAGGCAGGCGGCCACGACGTGCACGGCGCTCCGCTGGGCGGCGCCGAAGTGTTGGCCACCCGCGAGGCACTGGGCTGGACCCACGCCCCGTTCGAACTGCCGCAGGATGTCTACACGGCCTGGAACGCCAAGGCTACCGGCCACGCGCTGGAAAAGGCCTGGGACGCGCTGTTCGACGCCTACGCAGAAGTGCATCCGTACGAAGCCGGCGAGTACAAGCGCCGCATGCGCGGTGAGCTGCCGGGCGCGTTCGATGCCACCGTCGACGCATTCATCGCCAAGTGCGAAGAAAAGGCCGAGACGATCGCCACGCGCAAGGCCAGCCAGAACTCGATCGAGGCGCTGGCGCCGGTGCTGCCGGAATTCCTGGGCGGCTCGGCCGACCTGACCGGCTCGAACCTGACCAACTGGTCGGGCAGCCAGGCCGTGCGCGTTGATTCGTGGGGCAACCACATCAACTACGGTGTGCGCGAGTTCGGCATGAGCGCGATCATGAACGGCATCGCGCTGCATGGCGGCTACATTCCCTACGGCGCCACGTTCCTGACGTTCTCGGACTACAGCCGCAACGCGCTGCGCATGGCCGCGCTGATGAAGATCCGCTCGCTGTTCGTGTTCACGCACGACTCGATCGGTCTGGGCGAAGACGGCCCGACTCACCAGTCGATCGAGCATGTGGCCAGCCTGCGCCTGATCCCGAACATGGATGTCTGGCGTACCGCTGACACCACCGAGACCGCCGTGGCCTGGGCGCAGTCGATCCGTCGCGAGAATGGTCCGAGCTGCCTGATTTTCAGCCGCCAGAACCTGCCGTTCCAGAAGCGTGACGACGTCACGCGCGCCAATATCGCACGCGGCGGTTATGTGCTGCGCGATGCGAAGAACCCGCGCACCAAGCGTCCGGACGCCGTGATCCTTGCCACGGGCTCGGAAGTCGGCCTGGCCGTGGGCGCCGCCGATGCGCTGGCCGTCGAAGGCGTGCACGTGCGCGTGGTGTCGGTGCCGTCGACCTCCGTGTTCGACAAGCAGGACGTCGCGTACAAGGCCAGCGTGCTGCCGGCCGGCGTTCCGCGCATCGCTGTGGAAGCGGGCGTCACCGATTTCTGGTGGAAGTACCAGGTCCAGGCCGTTGTCGGTATCGACACGTTCGGCGAATCGGCTCCGGCCGGCGTGCTGTTCAAACACTTCGGCTTCACCGTGGATAACGTGGCCGACACGGTACGCGCCACGCTCGCCCAGTAATTTCCGCCCGCGCGGTATGCCGGTGCGACGCGCCGGCTGCCGGCGCCGGCCACCGGCTTTATCGATTGAACTCTAGGAGATAGACATGACCATCAAGATCGGCATCAACGGCTTTGGCCGCATCGGGCGCATGGTATTCCGCGCCGCCGTCGCGAACTTCAAGGACGTTGAAGTCGTCGCCATCAACGACCTGCTGGAGCCGGACTACCTGGCCTACATGCTGAAGTACGACTCGGTCCATGGCCGCTTCGACGGTGAAGTGGCGGTGGAAGGCAACACGCTCGTCGTGAATGGCAAGAAGATCCGCCTGACCGCCGTCAAGGACCCGGCAGAACTGAAGTGGGGCGAGGTCGGCGCCGACGTCGTGATCGAGTCGACCGGCATCTTCCTGACCAAGGAAGGCGCTCAGAAGCACATCGATGCGGGCGCCAAGAAGGTGATCATGTCGGCCCCGTCGAAGGACGACACCCCGATGTTCGTGTTCGGCGTGAACCACGAATCGTACAAGGGCGAAGCGATCATCTCGAACGCAAGCTGCACGACGAACTGCCTGGCACCGGTGGCCAAGGTTCTGAACGACAAGTGGGGCATCAAGCGCGGCCTGATGACGACCGTGCACGCTGCCACCGCCACGCAGAAGACCGTGGACGGTCCGTCGAACAAGGACTGGCGCGGTGGCCGTGGCATCCTGGAAAACATCATCCCGTCGTCGACCGGCGCTGCCAAGGCCGTTGGCGTGGTGATTCCGCAGCTCAACAAGAAGCTGACCGGCATGTCGTTCCGCGTGCCGACTTCGGACGTTTCCGTGGTCGACCTGACCGTTGAACTGGAAAACCCGGCCAAGTACGAAGAGATCTGCGCCGAAATGAAGGCACAGAGCCAGGGCGCGCTGAAGGGCGTGCTGGGCTACACCGAAGACAAGGTTGTGGCCACGGACTTCCGCGGCGATGCCCGTACCTCGATTTTCGACGCCGAAGCCGGCATTGCGCTGGACGGCACGTTCATCAAGGTCGTGAGCTGGTACGACAACGAGTGGGGTTACTCGAACAAGTGCCTGGAAATGGCACGCGTGGTGGCCAAGTAAGCCGTCGCTCGGGTATGTAACTCAGTACGTAACTCGACAAAAAACGCGCCTTCGGGCGCGTTTTTTGTTTCTCAGCCCCGGGATGGCTTCAGCGGATGCGCATCGACGCCATCGCCATCGACGATGAAATGGCCGCCGGCCACGTGGTGGATCGTGCGCAGATCGTCATGGCCCGTGAAATGCCAACGGCCATTGCTGAATACGCGGCTGTCGGCATGGGCGGCCACCACTTCGCCCAGGAATAGATCGTAGCCGTGCTGGATGGCCGGTTCGGGCAGCAGCCTGCATTCGAGCCATGCCGCGCAGCCTTCCAGCAACGGCGCGCCAATGACGCTCGCTGCGAACGTCTGCAGGCCGTAGGCGGTGAACTTGTCGATGCCCTGCTGTTCAGTCAGGGCCAGGCCGGAACTCGATCCCAGCGCCTGCGTAATATCGACCTGGCTGACCGTAGGGACCTGTATCGCAAACTCGCCGCTTGCTTCGAGCAGCTGGCGCGTCCATGCGGCCTTGTCCAGGACTACGGCAACCTTCGGTGGGGCGAAATCGAGCGGCATTGCCCACGCAGCCGCCATGATATTGCGCTGGCCCTGATGGGCCGCGCTGACCAGCACGGTCGGACCATGGTTCAAGAGGCGGTAGGCCTTGGGCAGATCGACGGCGAGACGGTGGGAGGACATGGTTCGTGAGGGAAATGGTTGGGGCGATGGCCTGGCTGCACGGCAGATCTGGCCCGTCATTGGTCACTATGGCGACACCAGAACGTCGCTACGCTGCAGATATTGACATTATCTGTCTCGAAGTTGTCAAGAATTCGCGTAAGCTTGCTTTCAGTAGTGCGAGAAATGTTGAATTTGCTTTCCGCTGCCGTTTTTTTCTCTTACACTCGGAAGAATCTATTAATGTCTGATGTGCAGCCCGTGAAAATGGTGGGGCCATCGAAGCGTAGGACAAAACAAACCGGGCCTGATCATGGTGAACGTGGATACCAAGCTGCTCGTGATTTTCACCGAGCTGCTTAGCAAGCGAAACGCCACTTATGTGGCGGAAAAGATGCACATGACTGCGCCGGCGGTTTCGCACTCACTTGGCCGGCTGCGCGAAATCTTCGACGATCCACTCTTCATCCGGGTGCCTCATGGTCTCACGCCAACGCCGCGCGCGCTGGAGCTGGGTCCCAAGATCCGGGACATGCTCGACCTCTGGTCGTCCATCAACGAGGGCGATGCCGACAACTTCGATCCGGCCATCGCCACCGGTACGCTAAGTATTGGCTTTGCAGCGGAACTCGGGGATACGGTGTTCAACCGCTTCGTTCTGCGCATCAAGCAACTGGCCCCGGACCTGCATATCCGCCTGGTCGAGTCGCATTCGTGGGAATCCGACGTGGCGTCGATGCGCGCCAATGAGCTCGACCTGGCCTTTTCGCCGTTCCCGACCCGCCATCCCGAAATCGTCGAGGAGATGGTGACCTCGCTGAATCTTTGGGTTTGCGCACGAAAGAACCACCCGGTACTGGTGAACGACTGCACGCTGGAGCAGTACCTCGACTGCAGCCATATCTTCATGGCGCATTCGGGTGGTACGGGCCGCCCCGCGCCGGCATTGATTCCGCTGGACTATGCGCTGCAGCAGCGCGGCCTCAAGCGCAATGCCACACTGACGGTTCATTCGTGGCGGGCCCAGGCCGAACTGGCCTCGCAGACCGACATGATTTTCACGGTCAATGCGCTGACCAAGGACATGGCCTGCGAAACCTATGGCCTGAAGGCGTTCCCGTTGCCAGCGGAGCTGAACACGATGCTGGGCCTGAACATGTTCTGGCACCGCAGCCGCAACACGCATCCGATGCTGGTCTGGGCGCGCAACCTGCGGGTTGTGGCCGACCAGGGCATGCCGCAGGAATAAATCGGCCTCGAACAAATAAAAACCGGCGCCAGTGCGCCGGTTTTTATTTGCCTGCGGCCGGAAGCGTGATCGCTCTTGCTTCCGGTGCGGCTTATCGTTTGGGGCGGTGCGGGCAATCGTTCTTAGTGCAATTGCCATAGAGCGACAACGCATGCTCCTGCAGCGCAAAACCGCGCTCACGCGCAATGCTTTGCTGCCGCTGCTCGATATTGGCATCGTAGAATTCCTCGACGCGCCCACAGTCCAGGCACACCAGATGATCGTGGTGCTTGCCTTCGTTCAGTTCGAAGATGGCCTTGCCCGATTCGAAGTTGTTGCGGGACAACAGGCCCGCCTGTTCGAACTGGGTGAGAACGCGATAGACCGTGGCAAGCCCGATGTCCATATGCTCGTTGAGCAGAATGCGATAGACATCTTCCGCGCTAAGGTGGCGCTGCTCGCTGGTCTGGAAGATTTCGAGGATTTTCAGGCGGGGGACGGTCGCCTTGAGGCCGATATTTTTGAGGTCCGCCGGACTCGGCATGGGCGTGACTCCCTAGAGTACAATGTCTGAATAGTTGAATCATAAGGGTTTTGGCGGCAAATGTCGCCCCGGTGCCATGGCGCCCGGGCGTCGCTTCCCGCGGCGTGTCCAGAATGCGCCTGGCCGTGTCGGATGCCTCTGCAGTCTCGGAGGTGTGCCGATACCGGTACTGACCCACTCCCGTCTGGAAGCGAGATACATGCGTTCATTCCGTTCGTCCGCCATGCGCCCGGCGCTGGTTTCCTCCCTGCTGGCAGCAGCGCTGCTGGCCGGCGCCTGCTCTGCCTACGACAGCACCTCGCGCACGGTGGCAAACGCCATCACGCCGTACCGCATCAACATCGTCCAGGGCAATTTCGTCTCGCGTGAGGCGGTTTCGCAACTGCGCGAAGGCATGACGCGCGACCAGGTGCGCTTCCTGCTCGGCACCCCGCTGCTGACCGACGTGTTTCACGCCAATCGTTGGGACTACTACTTCTCTTTCCGCCGTGGCAGCACGCCTGTCGTGCAGTCGCGCCAGTTCACGGTGTTCTTTGAAGGTGACAAGCTCGTGAAGTGGATTGGCAACGAATTGCCGTCGGAATACGAGCTGATCGCTGAAATTGACGGCATGAAGGCCGCGCAAAAGAATCAAACGCCAGGCAAGGTGGTGATGGGCGGTGAAGCTGCGGCATCCGCTCCGGCAGCCGCCCCGGCTTCGGCTCCGGCGGCTGACGCCACCGTAGCCGCCGCGAGTGCACCGGCAGCGCCGGCAGCACCGGCGGCCACACAGCCGCCGCCGTCGGCCGAGGCGGCTCCCCAGCAGCCCGCCGACCCGGCAGCAAGCGCCGCATCGGAAGCGCCGGCCAAACCTGCAAGCTGAAACGCGGCGGCGGGTCCACTCCAGACATTCCAAACCGTCCGGTCACTTGCCGGACGGTTTTCATTCCGAGACACCAAATCATGAAAATCGCCATTGCAGGGGCTTCAGGCCGCATGGGCCGCATGCTGATCGAAACCGTGCTCAATACCGACGGCGTGACGCTGGCCGGCGCGCTGGAAGTGCCCGCCGCGGCTGCGTTGGGCCAGGATGCCGGACTGTTCCTGGGCCGCGAGACGGGCATCAGGATTTCGTCGGATATCGAAGCCGTGCTGGGCGCCGCCGATTGCCTGATCGATTTCACGCGCCCGGAGGGCACGCTGCTGCACCTGGACGTCGCCCGGCGCCTTGGCAAGAAGATCGTGATCGGCACGACCGGCTTCGATGCCGCGGGCAAGCAGGCCCTGGCCGATGCCGCGAAGTCGATCGGCGTGGTCTTCGCATCGAACTTCAGCGTAGGCGTCAACGCCACGTTCAAGCTGCTTGAAGTGGCGGCCAAGCTGCTGTCCACTGGCTATGACATCGAAATCATCGAAGCCCATCACCGCCACAAGGTGGACGCCCCGTCGGGCACCGCGCTGACGATGGGCGAGGTGATTGCCAAGGCCATCGGCCGCGATCTCGACGAGTGCGCGGTCTACGCACGTGAAGGCCACACCGGCCCGCGTGACGCCAAGTCGATCGGCTTTGCCACGGTCCGCGGCGGCGATATCGTTGGCGATCACACGGTGATGTTTGCCGGCATCGGCGAACGCATCGAGATCAGCCACAAGTCGTCGAGCCGCCAGTCGTATGCCGATGGCGCGGTGCGCGCGGCGCGCTTCCTGGCCGACAAGCCGAACGGCATGTTCGACATGCAGGACGTGCTGGGCCTGAAGTAAGCCCACGCGGCCCGCCTGGGCGGGCCGCTTCAGCCTTTCCGAGCGGGCCGTGGCGACCATGCGCCACGGTTATAATCGTCTCTTTCGCTTTTCCGATCCCCCCGGCCGTCCGGCGCGCCAGTCGCCAGCGGACCGATGTCCAGACCGTCGTCCCGACCATGCAAGACAAATATCTTCCGTCCGCCGTTGAACAAGCCGCCCAGCAGCACTGGCAAGCGATCGATGCCTACAAGGTTTCGGAGCACGCGGTCGGGCCAGACGGCCAGGAAAAGTCCAAGTTCTACGCCTGTTCGATGCTGCCGTACCCCTCGGGCAAGCTCCACATGGGCCACGTGCGCAACTACACGATCAACGACGTGATGGCGCGCTACCTGCGCATGAACGGCCGTAACGTGCTGATGCCGATGGGCTGGGACGCGTTCGGCATGCCGGCGGAGAACGCCGCGCTGAACAACGGCGTGGCGCCGGCCGCCTGGACCTACGACAACATCGCTTACATGAAGAAGCAGATGCAGTCGATGGGCCTGGCGATCGACTGGTCGCGCGAAGTGGCCACCTGCAGCCCCGACTACTATCGCTGGAACCAGTGGCTGTTCCTGAAGATGCTGGAAAAGGGCGTTGCCTACCGCAAGACCGGCACCGTGAACTGGGACCCGGTGGACCAGACCGTGCTGGCCAACGAGCAGGTGATCGACGGCCGCGGCTGGCGTTCGGGCGCGGTGGTCGAAAAGCGCGAGATTCCGATGTACTACCTGCGCATCACCGATTACGCGCAGGAACTGCTTGGCGACCTCGATGGCCTGGGCTGGCCCGAGCGCGTCAAGATCATGCAGCAGAACTGGATCGGCCGCAGCGAAGGCGTGCGCTTTGCATTCCCGCATGACATCAAGGGCGCGGACGGCAAGCTGATCAATGACGGCAAGCTCTACGTCTTCACCACGCGCGCCGACACGATCATGGGCGTGACGTTCTGTGCCGTGGCCGCCGAACACCCGCTGGCCACGCACGCCGCCGAGGGCAATCCCGCGCTGGCCGCGTTCATCGACGAATGCAAGCATGGCTCGGTCATGGAAGCCGACATGGCGACCATGGAGAAGAAGGGCATGCCCACCGGCCTCAAGGTCACGCATCCGCTGACCGGCGAGCAGGTGGATGTCTGGGTCGGCAACTATGTGCTGATGACCTACGGCGACGGCGCCGTGATGGGCGTGCCCGCGCACGACGAGCGCGACTTCGCGTTCGCGCTGAAGTACAACCTGCCGATCAAGCAGGTCATCGACGTCAAGGGCCAGGCCTATTCGACCGAAGCATGGGTCGAGTGGTATGGCGACAAGGAACACGGCACCTGCATCCATAGCGGCAAGTACGATGGCCTTGGCTACCAGGCCGCCGTCGATGCCATCGCCACCGACCTGGCTGCGAAGGGCCTCGGCGAGAAGAAGGTGACCTGGCGCCTGCGCGACTGGGGTATCTCGCGCCAGCGCTACTGGGGCACGCCGATCCCGCTGATCCACTGCGACAGCTGCGGCGTGGTGCCGGTGCCGGAGAAGGACCTGCCGGTGGTGCTGCCCGAGGATCTCGTGCCGGACGGCACGGGCAACCCGCTGGCCAAGGACCCGCGCTTCCTGGAGTGCTCCTGCCCGTCGTGCGGCAAGCCGGCGCGCCGCGAGACCGACACGATGGATACGTTCATCGACTCGTGCTGGTATTACATGCGCTATACGTGCCCCGACGCGGCCACGATGGTCGATGCGCGTAACGACTACTGGATGCCGATGGACCAGTACATCGGCGGCATCGAGCACGCGATCCTGCACCTGCTGTACGCGCGTTTCTGGACCAAGGTCATGCGCGACCTGGGCCTGGTCAAGTTCGACGAGCCGTTTGCGAACCTGCTCACGCAGGGCATGGTGCTCAACGAAACGTTCTACCGCGAGGACGTGTCGGGCAAGAAGACCTGGTACAACCCGGCAGATGTGGACGTGGAGACCGACGAGCGCGGCCGCCCGCTTGGCGCCACGCTGAAGGCCGACGGCCAGCCGGTGGTGATCGGCGGTGTGGAGAAAATGTCGAAGTCGAAGAACAACGGCATCGACCCGCAGGCGCTGATCGACCAGTACGGCGCCGATACCGCGCGCCTGTTCGTGATGTTCGCCGCACCGCCCGAGCAGCAGCTCGAATGGAGCGGTTCGGGTGTGGAAGGCGCGTCGCGCTTCCTGCGCCGTGTGTGGAACTACGGCTTCGCCAACGCCCAGGCAATTCGCGATGGCGCGGGCACCGCGCCGACCGCCGATGACGCCGCGGTGCGCCGCGAGATCCACACGGTGCTCAAGCAGGCCAACTACGACTACGAGCGTATCCAGTACAACACCGTGGTTTCAGCCACGATGAAGATGCTGAACGCGCTGGAAGATGCGAAGACTGCATCGCCGGCCGCGCGCCGCGAGGGCTTCAGCATCCTGCTGCGCGTGCTGTACCCGGTGGTGCCGCACATCGCCCACGCGCTATGGCATGAACTCGGCTACACCGCCGAGGCTGGCGACATTCTCGACGCCGCATGGCCGCACGTCGACGAAGCCGCGCTGGTGCGCAGCGAGATCGAACTGGTGCTGCAGGTCAACGGCAAGGTCCGTGGCAGCCTGACGGTACCGGCCGATGCCGACCGCGCCGCCATCGAGGCAACCGCCGCCGCCAGCGAAATCGTGGCGAAGTTTGCCGCCGGCGCCGCGCCGAAGAAGATCGTCGTGGTGCCTGGCCGTCTCGTCAACGTCGTGCTCTGACGCACGCAGACAGGAAAAGAGGTATGGATCGACCGAACATGGGACGCCGCGGGTTTATCGCCATCGGTGCGGTAGTGGCAACAGCAGCGCTGCTGAGCGGCTGCGGCTTCCACATGCGCGGTAATGCCGACTTCGCGTTCAAGCGGCTCTACATCGGCATCCCGCCGAATTCGCTGATGGGGGCGGATCTGCGCCGCAATATCCGCAATGGATCGGACACGCAGATCGTCAACGATCAGAAGGAAGCCGACGCGCTGCTGGACGTACTGGCCGATACGCGCGCGAAGACGATTCTCTCGATCACCACCGAGGGTGTGGTGCGCGAATACCGTCTGACGTATCGCTTCACCTTCCGCCTGCGCGATGCCAGCGGCAAGGAGCTGATCCCGCCGTCGACGCTGGTGCTGACGCGTGACCTGACGTACAACGAAGCCAACACACTGGCCAAGGACTACGAAGAGCAGCAGCTCTATCGCGACATGCAGCGCGATCTGGTGAATCAGCTCATGCGCCGCCTGGCAGCGGTCAAGACTATCTGAAGCGCGCCGGATTCCCGCGCGATACAGGGCGACGATGCAGCTTAAGCTCGACGGACTCGAGGCTCACCTGAAGCAGGCCCAGGCCAAAGGCCTGGCGCCGCTTTATGTCGTCCATGGGGATGAACACCTGCTGGTGCTGGAAGCGGTCGACCGGCTGCGCCGCTCGGCGCGCGAGGCAGGCTTTTCTGAACGCGACGTGCTTGTGGCCGAGCGCGGCTTCCAGTGGAGCCAGCTCACCGAGGCGCAGCAATCGATGTCGCTGTTCGGTGACCGCAAGATCGTCGAGTTGCGTATCCCGTCGGGCAAGCCGGGCAAGGATGGCGGCGAGGCACTGCGTGCCGTGGTCGCCCAGCCATCGCCCGATGTGGTGATGCTGGTCACGCTGCCGCGTCTGGATTTCGCCACCTCGAAGTCGGCATGGTTCCAGGCACTGGAGTCGGCCGGCGTGTCGGTCAAGGTCGATGCCGTCGATCGTACGCGGCTGCCCGCATGGGTTGGCGAGCGGCTCGGCCTGCAGCAGCAGCGCGTGGAACCGGGCGAACCGGGGCGGCGCGCGCTGCAATTCATCGCCGACAAGGTTGAAGGCAACCTGCTGGCCGCGCACCAGGAAATCCAGAAACTCGGGCTGCTCTATCCGCCCGGCGTGCTGACCTTCGACCAAGTCCATGACGCGGTGCTCAATGTGGCCCGCTACGACGTGTTCAAGCTGTCCGAGGCGATGCTCGGCGGCGACGTGCCGCGCCTTGTCCGGATGCTCGAAGGGCTGCGTGGCGAGGGCGAGGCCACGGTGCTGGTGCTGTGGGCGCTGACCGAGGAAATTCGCGTATTATCCAAGGTCCGGCAAGGCCTGGCGGCTGGCAAGCCGGCTGGCGTGCTGATGCGCGAACTGCGCGTCTGGGGCCCGCGCGAGCGGCTTGTTCCGCAGGCCGCGCAACGGCTGTCGATGCCGCAACTGGAAGCCGCGCTTGCCATGGCCGCGCGGCTGGACCGGCAGGTCAAGGGCCTGTCCGATCTTCCAGGCGCGGGCGGCACGGCCGGCGCGTTGCCAGCAGAGCCATGGGACGGCCTGTTGCAGCTCGCACTGCTGATCGCCAGGCCAGCCTGAGCTCCCGGGCCAGCACCACTACCGAACCAGAAATTTCGCCGGCAGCCGCGCCGGTGCATGCAAATCGCGGCACCCACAGCAGACCGGGCACAGCCTGGACACCATCATGACCGAGTTCGATCTCCACGCTTACATGACCCGCGTCGGCCAGCAGGCCCGCGCGGCATCACGCGCCATGGCGCGTGCCTCCACGGCCGACAAGAACCGCGCGCTGCTGACGATCGCCGCGGCCATCCGCCGCGACGCCGACAAGCTCAAGGCCGTCAACGCCCGCGATGTCGAGCGCGCTCGCGCCAATGGCCAGGATGCCGCGTTCATCGATCGCCTGACGCTGTCGGACAAGGCCATCGCCACGATGTCCGCCGGCCTTGAGCAGATCGCCGCGCTGGCTGACCCGATCGGCGAGATCTCGAACATGAAGTTCCTCCCGACCGGCATTCAGGTGGGCCAGATGCGCGTGCCGCTGGGTGTGATCGGCATCATCTATGAATCGCGCCCGAACGTGACCATCGACGCCGCGGCGCTGTGCCTGAAGTCCGGCAATGCGACGATCCTGCGTGGTGGCTCGGAAGCGATCGAATCGAACACGGCGCTGGCCGCGCTCGTGGCCGAAGGCCTGGCCGCCGCAGGGCTGCCGTCCGAAGCCGTGCAGGTGATCGAAACCACCGACCGCGCCGCCGTTGGCCGCCTGATCACGATGACCGAGTATGTCGACGTGATCGTCCCGCGCGGTGGCAAGAGCCTGATCGCGCGGCTGATGGAAGAAGCGCGCGTGCCGATGATCAAGCACCTCGACGGCATCTGCCACGTCTACATCGACGAGGATGCCGATGTGGAGAAGGCCATCCGCGTCTGCGACAACGCGAAGACGCAGCGCTACGCGCCGTGCAACACGATGGAAACGCTGCTTGTGTCGAGCAAGATCGCCGCCACGGCGCTGCCGCCGCTGTGCCGCATCTATCAGGAGAAGGGCGTCGAGTTGCGTGTCTGCGCGGATACGCGCGCCACGCTGGAAGCGGCCGGCTTCAAGGGCCTGGTCGATGCCACCGAGGAAGACTGGCGCCTGGAGTACCTGGCGCCGGTGCTGGCCATCCGCACCGTGGACGGCCTCGATGCGGCCATCGCGCATATCAACACCTACGGGTCGGCGCATACCGATTCGATCATCACCGAGAACTACAGCACGGGCATGCGCTTCCTGCGCGAGGTTGATTCGGCCAGCGTGATGATCAACGCGTCGACGCGCTTCGCCGATGGCTTCGAGTATGGCCTCGGCGCGGAAATCGGCATCTCGAACGACAAGCTCCACGCGCGCGGCCCGGTGGGCCTGGAAGGGCTGACCTCGCTCAAGTACGTCGTGTTCGGTCACGGCGAGATTCGTACCTGACCGGGAGCGGACCGACATATGCTTTGGGTCAAGGCCTTCCATATCCTGTTCGTGATCTCGTGGTTCGCGGGGCTGTTCTACCTGCCGCGCATCTTCGTCAACCTTGCGATGGAGACCGATGCGGCCAGCGTGCAGCGCCTGCTGCTGATGGCGCGCAAGCTGTTCCGTTTCATGACGATGCTGGCCGTGCCGGCGGTCGTGCTCGGCCTGTGGCTGTACCTCGGCTACGGCATCGGCCGGGGCACGGGGCAGGGCTGGATGCATGCCAAGCTGGCGCTGGTGCTGGTGCTGATCGGCTATCACCACGGCTGTGGCGTGCTGCTGCGCAAGTTCGAGGCCGGCGCGAACAAGCGCTCGCACACGTTCTATCGCTGGTTCAACGAGTTGCCGGTGCTGGTGTTGCTGGCGATTGTCATCCTTGTGGTCGTAAAGCCGTTTTAAGCTGACGTATTTCCCCGTTCTACCGATGAGGTCGTGATGAGCAAGCAGGTCGAGTACTTTCTGGCGCCGCCATCCCCGTTTGTCTACATGGGGCATGCGCGATTTGTCGAGATCGCCAATCGCCACAATGCGCAGGTACTGCTGAAGCCTTGCGATATCGGCAAGGTGTTTGCCGTATCGGGCGGTCTGCCGCTGGCTCAGCGTCCTCCCCAGCGCCAGGCATATCGTCTGGTCGAGCTGGAGCGTTGGAGCAAGTTTCTCGATATCCCGCTGAACCTGCATCCGACGTACTTCCCGGTTTCGGGCGATGCAGCGGCGAGGCTCATCATCGCCGCGCAACTGGCCAACGGCACGGCGCGCGCGCTGGAACTGACCGGCGCGATCACGCGTGCGGTGTGGGCCGAGCAGCGCAATATCGCCGATATGGCCACGCTCGCGTTGATCGCCGAGGAAACCGGCCTTGATGGCGCCAGCCTGCTCAAGGCCAGCGAAGGGCAGGCGGTGCAGGCGGCGTATGCGCAGAACACGCAGGATGCCATTTCCGCCAATGTGTTTGGCGCCCCGTGGTATGTCTACGATGGCCAGCCGTACTGGGGCCAGGACCGGCTCGATTTCCTCGACCGCGCGCTTGCGGCGGGCTGATCGGGAAGCCGCCACCGATACTTTCCGTCCGCCACGGCGGACGTTTTTGTTTGCAGGATTTTCACGCCATGACCCAAGCCTTCTTTGCTCCTTGCCCGCGCGGCCTGGAATCCGCCCTTGCCGAAGAACTGCGCGAGATCGCGCTGTATCCGGCCGTGGCGTCCGCCGCGCCGTTCGAAGTGCATCGCGAGGTGCCGGGCGGCGTGACGTTCTCCGGCGAGATGTCGGCCGCCTACGCGGTCAATCTCCATTCCCGGATTGCCAGCCGCGTGCTGCTGCGCGTCGCGCAGCGCGGCTACCGGCATGAGGACGACATCTATTCGCTGGTGCGCCAGCAGCGCTGGGAGCAATGGTTCTCGCCGGACGAGACGCTGCGCGTGGATGTGACCGCGCACAAGTCGCCGCTGCGCAGCCTCAACTTCACAGCGCTGCGTGTCAAGGACGGCGTCTGCGATGCAATGCGCGAGCGGCTGGGCGCGCGCCCCAGCATCGACACGGTCAGCCCCGACGTCCGCATTTACGCGCACCTGAGCGAAACCGACTGCACGATCTACCTCGACACCACTGGCGAGCCGCTGTTCAAGCGCGGCTGGCGCATGGAGAAGGGCGAGGCGCCGCTCAAGGAGAACCTGGCCGCCGGCATCCTGCGCCTGGCCGGCTGGACGCCGGGGCAGACCCATCGTCCGTTTTTCGATCCGATGTGCGGCAGCGGCACGTTCCTCGTGGAAGCCGCGCAGGTCGCGCTAGGCCTTGCACCGGGTGCAGGCCGTACCTTTGCGTTCGAGTGGCTCAAGGGCGTCGATACCAAGGCCTGGCAGGCGCTGCGTTCCGATGCCCAGCACGCGCGCGAGCACGCGGCCAGCCGCGCGGCGAACCTGCAGATCGCTGGCTCGGACATCTCCACGGACATGCTGTCGATGGCAGAGGCCAACTGGCAGCGCGCGGGTCTGCCGGGCAACGTGCAGTTGAAGCAGGTGGATGCACGCTTCGTGCAGCCGCCATTTGGTGAGCCGGGACTGATGATGATGAATCCGCCGTACGGCGAGCGGATTGCCGTACGTGGCGACCGTCGTGTCGCGCAGCAGGATGCCCCGCGTGACGAAGTGGAAGAGGCCGCCGCCAACCAGTTCGCCAGCGCGTTTGCCACAACGCTGAAGCAGAACTTCTCGGGCTGGCAGGCATGGGTGTTCACGGGCGATCTGACGATACCAAAGCGTCTGCGGCTCAAGGAGTCGCGCCGCACGCCGCTTTACAACGGCAATATCGAATGCCGGCTGTTCCGGTTCGACATGGTGCGCGGCGGGAATCGCGAGCAGAAGAAGGATGAGGTGTGAGTCGGGGTTGATGCGCTGACCACGGAGCCCCGTGGTTTGCTCCCCTCTCCCATGCAATGGGAGAGGGGTCGGGGGAGAGGGCATTGAGGTTCTGCTTGCCGTCCGTCGCTATTTGAACTGCCGCGCCCTCTCCCCCAGCCCCTCTCCCGCAAGGCGGGAGAGGGGAGTATTCAGGCGTGCTTGTTGCGCCCGGTCATTGCATCCGGATTCCGCGCAAAATCCGCAAGGAAGCTCTGCAGGCTGACCACGGGTTCCTGCAGCATGTGGCGCGGCAGATCGAACAGCGCGTAGAAGTACTCTTCGCGGCCCTCGCAGCGCTCGGCGGGCAGACAGTATTGTTCCCAGTCGATGCAGGCCGGCGTGTACATGCCGTTGCCGGGCCAGAAGAACGGCACGATGCGGCCTTCGCGCAGGCCTTCTATCAGTGCCGCCGGAGCTTCGTAGGCTTCGGCCGATTCCACCTGGCTCATCAACCCGGCGCGCGTCTCGATCACCATCAGCGTGGCGTGGCCCTGCGCGGTCAGCAGCAGCACGCCCACCGGATTCGGATACAGGTAGTACTCGATAAAGCCATAGCGCGCGGCGGTCTGGCGCACGCGGTCCGCCATCGCCGGATCGGACAAAAACGCGTACGAATGGCGCGTCAGCAGGTCGCGCAGCGTGCGCGAGACCGACGTGAAGTACTGCTGTTGTAGCGCGTCGATTTCCTCGTTGAGGCGCGCCACCATGTTCGGGTCGTGCTTCTTGACGTAGCGGTCGATCAACCCATGGTTGAAGCCCTGCACGGCGATGCTCTCGTCGGCCGTGCCGGTCAGCAGGATGGTCTTGCAAGGCAGGTCTTCCAGCGCCTGGCAGAACTCCAGGCCATCCATCTGCGGCATCGAGTAATCGACCACGATCACGCCCGGCTGCAGGAAGCGCTTGATGTCGTGAATCTGGCGATGGATACGGTCTACATCGAGCTGCACCGTGCGGCGCTCGGACAGGAAGGTCAGGTCGTCATGCGTGACGTGTACCGGCAGGAACGCCGGATGCCGCGTGGCATAGGCTTCGCGAATCCATGCCAGTGCTTCGCGCGGGTCGGTGAAACTGACCACGGCGCGCGATGCGTCCATCTGGAACGCCAGGCTGTCGATGAACGATTTGCTATCGTCCACCAGCACCGTCAGCACGGGGTGATGAAAGACCGACAGATTCCTGTCATGCGAACTGAATGTCATGGTGCGATCAAATCTGCCGCCGGCGGTGAACGGTTAGCGCGAGAGGCCGAGGCAGGCCAGTATAGCGCCGAACTAGTGCACGGCAATCGAATTGCAGAAAACGAAACGGCCGGCGTTGGATGCCGGCCGCAGTGGTTCGATTTCGTTGATTTCAGGTCTGCGCGAAGTTTTATTCACACGGCAGACCTGAAAAAGCCGTCCAGAAGATTAACAGCAGATTAAGCCACTGCCTTGAACATGTCCTCGACCACCTTCTTGGCATCGCCGAACACCATCATCGTCTTGTCCATGTAGAACAGTTCGTTGTCCAGACCGGCATAGCCGGCGGCCATCGAACGCTTGTTCACGATGATCGTCTTGGCCTTGTACGCTTCCAGGATCGGCATGCCGGCGATAGGCGACTGCGGATCGGTCTTGGCAGCGGGATTCACCACGTCGTTGGCGCCGAGCACCAGCACCACGTCGGCCTGGCCGAACTCGCTGTTGATGTCTTCCATTTCGAAGACCTGGTCGTACGGCACCTCGGCTTCGGCCAGCAGCACGTTCATGTGACCCGGCATGCGGCCCGCCACGGGGTGGATCGCGTACTTCACCGTCACGCCGTGCTCGGTCAGCTTCTCGGTCAGTTCCTTGAGCGCGTGCTGGGCGCGTGCCACGGCAAGGCCGTAGCCGGGCACGATGATCACGGTTTCGGCATTGCTCATCACAAACGCGGCGTCGTCGGCAGAGCCCGACTTCACGTTGCGCTGGGCCTGAGCGCCTGCGGTGGCGCCGGCAGAGGCATCGGCGCCGAAGCCGCCCAGGATCACGTTGAAGAACGACCGGTTCATCGCCTTGCACATGATGTACGAGAGGATCGCACCGGAGGAACCGACCAGCGAACCGGCGATGATCAGCATCGGGTTGTTCAGCGAGAAGCCGATACCGGCCGCCGCCCAGCCCGAATACGAGTTCAGCATCGACACAACCACCGGCATGTCAGCGCCGCCGATCGGGATGATGATCAGCACGCCGAGCACGAATGCGATGGCCAGCATGATCAGGAACGGCAGCCACGCCTGCGACAGGAAGAAGATCACGCCGAAGCCGATCATCGCGATGGCCAGCAGCAGGTTCAGCCAGTGCTGGCCCGCAAACACCACCGGCGCGCCCTGGAACAGGCGGAACTTGTAGCGGCCCGAGAGCTTGCCGAACGCGATCACCGAACCGGAGAACGTAATCGCGCCGACGAAGCAGCCGATAAACAGTTCGATACGGTTGCCAAGCGGGATCAGGTGCGAACCGGCCGGCGTGATGCCGAACGCGGCAGGCTCCGCCACGGCGGCCACGGCGATGAACACCGCGGCCAGACCGATCAGCGAGTGCATCGCCGCCACCAGCTCGGGCATCTTGGTCATCTCGACCTTCTTCGCCACATAAGCGCCGATGCCGCCGCCAACCACCAGCGCGCCGAAGATCAGCACCATGCCGGTGCCAACCGACGACTGCGCCGCGCCCACGGCCAGGAACTCGTTCTTGATCTTTACGATCAGCGCCAGCGTGGTCACCCCGGCGATGGCCATGCCGATCATGCCGAACGTGTTGCCCTTGCGGGCCGAGGCAGGGTGGGAGAGACCCTTCAGGGCCTGGATGAAGCAGACCGACGCCACCAGGTACAGCAGCGTGACAAGGTTCATGCTGATGGCTTCCATCACGCACCCTCCTTGTTGGCCTTGGCCTTCGGTTCTTTCTTCTTGAACATTTCCAGCATGCGCTGGGTCACCAGGAAGCCACCGAACACGTTCACCGCGGCCAGTGCCACGGCCACCGTGCCCATCACGCGGCCCACGCCGCCTTCAGTCAGGCCGGCCGCCAGCATGGCACCGACGATGATGATGGCCGAGATCGCATTGGTCACGGCCATAAGCGGGGTGTGCAGCGCGGGCGTTACCGTCCAGACCACGTGGTATCCCACGTAGATCGCCAGCACAAAGATGATCAGGTTGATCACCGTGTGGTTCACCATCTCCATCGACTTCTCCTCCGTTGCTTTCGAATACTTGCTGATGCGCGTCGCGTCGAATCTGAATTGCGAGATTTGGGCCCGCCGATGGGCAGCATGCTGTGCGCGGATGGCTCCCCGCGTCACTGCAAAGTTATCGGCAGACCGGCGCCGCAGTTGCCACAGTTGGGCGCCGGTGGTGGATCAGGCGGCCTCGCGAACGACCTGGCCGTCCTTGCACATCAGGCAGGCGGCGACGATGTCGTCTTCGAGATTCAGCGTGTAGCGGGCTTCCTTGTCGATGATCAGCTTGAGGAAGTCGAGCACGTTGCGGGCGTACAGCGCCGAAGCATCTGCGGCCACCATCGAGGCCAGGTTCGTGTGGCCAACCAGCGTGACGCCGTGGCGTTCGACCACTTCGTCGGCCACGGTCAGCGGGCAGTTGCCGCCCTGCGCGGCGGCCAGGTCGACGATGACCGAGCCCGGCTTCATCTGCTTGACCGTGTCTTCCTGCAGCAGCACGGGCGCCTTGCGGCCCGGGATCAGTGCGGTGGTGATGACGATGTCGGCCTGCGTGGCGCGCTGGTGCACCAGTTCGGCCTGGCGGCGCATCCAGTCGGCCGGCATCGGGCGCGCATAGCCGCCCACGCCTTGCGCGATCTCGCGCTCTTCATCGGTGATGAACGGCACGTCGAGAAATTTGCCGCCGAGCGATTCGATCTGTTCCTTCACGGCGGGCCGCACGTCGGATGCTTCGATCACGGCGCCCAGGCGCTTGGCCGTGGCGATGGCCTGCAGGCCCGCCACGCCCGCGCCGAGAATCAGCACGCGGGCGGCCTTCACGGTACCGGCGGCGGTCATCAGCATCGGCATGAAGCGCTGGTAGTGGTGCGCGGCCACCAGCACGGCCTTGTAGCCGGCGATATTGGCCTGCGACGACAGCACGTCCATGCTCTGTGCACGCGTGGTGCGCGGTGCGGCTTCCAGCGCGAACGCAGAGATGCCGGCGCTGGCCATGCGCGCGTTGTTCTCGATATCGAACGGATTGAGCATACCGACCAGCACCGAGCCGGGCTTGAACTGGGCACGCTCGGCGTCGTCCGGTGCGCGGACCTTCAGCACAAGCTCGGCACCCAGCGCTTCCGCTGCGGAACCGATGCGCGCGCCTGCTGCTTCGAACGCTGCATCGGGAATACTGGCGCGCACACCGGCACCGGTTTGCACCGTTACCTGATGGCCCTGCGCAACGTACTTCTTCACGGTCTCCGGGGTGGCGGCGACTCGCGTCTCACCTGCCCGAGTCTCGAGCGGGATGCCGATATGCATCGTCCATTTCTCCTTTAGCTGGCGTCGTATCTGATAGGTCGGGCAGACGTCCTCGCCCGATAGCGCACCGCGTGCAGCGCACCATTTTTTGCGCAGCTTACCCGAAACTTACTTTCGGTGGTGACCGGGCGTTCGGTGATTTGTGGCGCCGCCGAGACTCATTCTTGCGGCACATGAAACGACTTCCTGCAAAAAGAGACGATTACTCCGCAATTAGTTTTTATGATGTGGTTTCAACGGCACCCCGATTCTTGATGCCGATTTGATATGGGCCTGCGTATCGTGCGGTTGCGTCTCTTTCGAGGCGATAACTCCGAAAGCACATCTTATTGTCATGATCGCAACACGTCTGCTCATCTCGGCGCCGGCAGGCCTTGCCGCCGCCGTGCTTCTTGCCATGCCTTTCTCGTCAGCCTTCGCACAGGAGGCAGACACCGCTGCTGCTGCCGCCGCCGCGACAGATCCGGCATCGCCCCATACCTTCACGGCCAACGTGTCGCTGGTGTCCGACTACCGCTATCGCGGCATCAGCCAGACCAACCTGCGGCCCGCCATCCAGGGCGGTTTCGACTATTCGCACGCCAGTGGCTTCTACGTCGGCAACTGGAACTCGAGCATCAGTTGGCTGGAGGATGCCGATCCGGCAGTCTCGGCCCCCGTGGAGATGGATTTCTACGGCGGCTTCAAGAACACGTTCAAGGTGTCGGGCCTTGAGTTCAACTACGACGTTGGCGTGCTGCAGTACTACTACCCGGGCGGATACACCACCACGCGCCCATACACCACCGAGCTGTACGCCGGCATCGGCTACGGCCCCGTGTTCCTGAAGTACTCGCAGGCGGTGACCAACCTGTTCGGCATCGATGACAGCAAGAACAGCTACTACATCGACCTGTCCGCCAATGTGCCGCTGAACATCTGGGACCTGACGCTGAACGCGCACGTGGGCTACCAGGGCGTGACCCATCACAGCGAGGCGTCCTACACCGACTGGAAAATTGGCCTGACCAAGGACCTTGGCAAGGGCTTCGCGCTGGCCGTGGCCTATGTGGATACCAACGCCAAGGAATCGTTCTACACCAGCGCGAATCGTGGCCGGTATCTCGGCAAGGCTGCCGCCTGGGCGTCGATCACCAAGACGTTCTGAAGCGCGAGCGTCTTTGCGTCTTTACGCGATGTTGATGGGGCACTCGCCGATTGCTGCATCAAATTGAGGTGCGTGTCCCTAGCATGGAAGCCATGTTCAACAGCCGACCCGCCAAGCGCGCGGGTCTTCGCTCCATGCGACAGTCTTCGAGTCTCGCCGTGGCCTATGCATCGGTGCCCCGACGCCGTATCGCTGCCGAGGATAAATGGATTCGCCTGCGGCTCGCCGTGTCATCGGCACAGGTATTCATGCTGCGCCAGACAATGCATCGCGCGATTGGCAATCTGGCGCGCATCTACGTCGTAGAGGTCGATCACCGCAACAGCGAGACCACGTTGCATGTCGAGGTGGACCGCGCTGATCGCGACGCAGCCATGCACGCCATCATGGAAGCGCTGCCGGCCGCCGAGTTCGGCGTGACGACCGTGCTTGGAGGCGACCATGCCACGCATTGAACTTGCACGCCAGACCATTGCCGACGGCCTGTGGCTGCCGATGGTGACGCCGCTTCGCAATGACCAGATCGATATCGATGGCGTGCAGCGACTTGCATCGCACTATGCGGCAGCGGGCGTGGATGGCCTGATCGTGCTCGGCACGACAGGGGAGGGCGGCCTGCTTGCCGACGCGGAGCGGTTCATGATTACCGCGGCCACGCTCGAGGCCGTGCAAGGCGCCGTGCCCGTGATGGCAGGTGTGGGCGGTGTGGCCACACACGCTGTCTGCGAGCAGGTGCGCCGGCTGGACCGGCTTGATCTGGCAGGCTACCTCGTGCCGCCGCCGTACTACCTGCGCGTGTCCGATGAAGGCATCGCCTGGCATATGCGCAGCGTTGCCAGCCACACCGCCAGGCCGCTGATGCTCTACAACGTGCCGAAGCGCACCGGCTGCACGATTTCGCCCGACCTGACGTGGCGGCTGGCCGCGCATCCGCAGATCGTGGCGATCAAGGAATGCGATCCGGCAGGCATGCGCGCGCTCGCGTGTCAGGATCGGATCGACGTGTTCTGTGGTGACGATGCCGCCATGCTCGATCATCTGCTGCGCGGCGGCGCGGGAATCGTGCCGGCCGCGGCCCATATCCGCCCCGATCTGTTCGTGCGGCTGCTCCAGCTTGCGCGCACTGGCCGGGAGGAAGCAGCGCGTGCGCTGTTCCGGCAACTTTCGCCGCTGATCGGTCTGCTGTTTTCAGAGCCCAATCCCGCGCCGGTCAAGGCCGCGCTGGCACTGTGCGGACTGGCGCGCCAGGAGGTGCGCAGGCCGCTGGCACCGGCGTCGAAGTCACTCGTGGCCAAACTCGACGCGGCAATCGCACTGCTGCCTTCCGCCATCGCGGCGCAAGCTGCCTGAACTGGCCAGATCCCGGGCCAGATTTCGGGCCTGATACCGCGCCAAAACACCCGTCGCGCGATGCACGTTCGCACGGCAACCGGTAAAATGCCGGATTGCTTAAAAAATGTGCATCATGCCACGTGACTGGAATGCCAGCGTCACGGTTGCCGCCGTTATCGAACGGGGCGGCCGGTTCCTGCTGGTGGAAGAGGAAACGCCGGAGGGCCTGCGCCTGAACCAGCCGGCCGGCCATCTGGAAGCAGGCGAGAGCCTGATCCGCGCCGTCGTCCGCGAAACGCTCGAGGAAACCGCGCATACGTTCGAGCCGCGCGCGCTGCTGGGCGTCTACACGAGCCGCGGCCGCTCGTCGCGCGACCAGGGCGATACGACCTACATTCGATTCGCTTTTACTGGTGATCTCGGCTCGCTCGATGTCGGGCGCCAGCTCGACACCGGCATCGTCCGCACCGTGTGGATGACCGCCGAGGAACTGCGCGGCTGCCCCGAGCGCCATCGCTCGCCGTTGCTGATGGCCTGCGTCGATGACTATCTGGCCGGCAAGCGCTTTGCGCTCGACATGATCCATACGCACCCGAGCACTGTGGCCGCATCGATCGTGCCCGCCGATACGACCGCGCCCGCTGCCGCACCCGCCGCACCCGCAGCGCAGGCAGGAGCAGCATCATGAGCGGCAAGCGAGTGGTGGTAGGCATGTCCGGCGGCGTCGATTCGTCGGTCACCGCATGGCTGCTCAAGCAGCAGGGTTACGAAGTCATCGGCTTGTTCATGAAGAACTGGGAGGACGATGACGACAGCGAGTATTGCTCGACGCGCCAGGACTGGCTCGATGTGGCATCGGTGGCCGATGTAATCGGCGTGGATGTTGAAGCCGTCAACTTCGCCGCCGAATACAAGGACCGCGTGTTCGCCGATTTCCTGCGCGAGTACTCGGCCGGCCGCACGCCGAACCCCGACGTGCTCTGCAACGCCGAAATCAAGTTCAAGGCGTTTCTCGATCACGCGATGTCGCTCGGCGCGGAAACGATCGCCACGGGCCACTATGCGCGCGTGCGCCAGGCGGCCAACGGCCGGTTCGAACTGCTGAAGGCGTTCGACCACACCAAGGACCAGAGCTACTTCCTGCACCGACTGAACCAGGCGCAGCTCTCGCGCACGCTGTTCCCGCTCGGCGAAATCCCGAAGACGCGCGTGCGCGAAATCGCCGCCGAGATCGGCCTGCCCAACGCGAAGAAGAAGGACTCCACCGGCATCTGCTTTATCGGCGAACGCCCGTTCCGCGATTTCCTGAACCGCTACCTGCCGACCAAGCCGGGCCCGATGAAAACACCCGAAGGCAAGGTGGTGGGCGAGCATATCGGCCTGGCGTTCTACACGCTGGGCCAGCGCAAAGGCATCGGCCTGGGCGGCAGCCGCGACGGCAACGGTGACGCGTGGTACGTGGCGCGCAAGGACATGGCCAGCAATACCCTCTACGTGGTGCAAGGCCACGACCATCCATGGCTGCTGACGTCCGAACTGGACGCCGCCGACCTGTCATGGGTAGCTGGCGAACCACCTGCCGCTGGTGCCGAGATGGCTGCGAAGACGCGGTATCGGCAAAGCGATGCGGCTTGTACCGTCGTCGCGGCTGAGGGCGATGCGCTGAGGCTGTCGTTCCCGGAAGCACAGTGGGCGGTGACGCCGGGACAGTCGGCTGTGCTGTATGACGGGGAGGTTTGTTTGGGTGGGGGGATTATTCGGTAGGGGAAATTGAGGGGGCGCTGGTCCCTTCGATTTTGTGCATTTCCCACGAAGGGGAGCCGCCTACCCAGCATGGCGCCAAAGGCGATTCGACCTCTAATTGGAATAATGGGTGAGTCTTGCCAGGCAACGTCGTGTTGGGCAAATAATGCTTCGACTTCTTCAATGAATGGCTCCACCACGTCCTCTTCATAAAATGTGGAGATGCCATATTTATGCAACAGTTCTCTGCAGCGATCTGTTGCATAGAGATCCCACTCCATCCATTCCATGTTAAGTGGATACGCAAAAGGATCTTTTTGAGCAAGGGCGTTCACGTAAGCTAGACGCTCCCTTTGTGTTATCACGCTTAGCTCATCCTTGTTGTGTGTTTCATAGATCAATCCGGATGCCAGAAGTCTATGGATAGTATCCACTGCCAACTGCCATCTATCATGTTCTGCGTCACGCAAACCAAAGCCACTGATAAATCCGTGTGCATAATCTGATGTTATTGCGAGAATCTGCAGCTTGCGCTGCAATGCCATTGCAAATGAATATGGAAGGTGCATAGTCTGTTTCTTGAGTTCTCAGAATCTCAGTTTCAGGTGTCGAGCAGTCCTAGCCAATATCAATCGTGAGATGATGGTGATGGCCAAAGCGGTCCGGGTTCATTGTTGGTAAAGAACCTTGTCGTTATATCTGAGGCCGGCTCCAAACCGCCGTATAAGGTGCTTTGAAAACGTTGGCGTTAGGAGATTTAAATTCCTTCGCCAACAGGGACCAGGATCTCTCCATAAGCCAGCCCATTAGCTTCGAACGAGTCTTCGATGTGCTCTATAAGTGGTTGACACGCAGCTGACGCTAAGTCGATTTGAAAGCGTGCGATCAGATCCTTTGTCTTCTTTGATGCGGTCAATTCAGGTTCAATCCAATATAGCGCACCAGACTCATTGAAGTCATCGGAGTCAAATGGGTCGTGCTTCGCAAGAAGTCGTGCAAATTCAAGTGCGCCTTCTATATTGTGAGCGGCAGTCCAGTTTTCGTTGATTACTAGAAAATCACATTGTAGGCAGCGATATATCATGTCGACTGCAAATTGCCAAAGATCGTGAGCATCGGGTGGGATTGCCTGGCGCCCCCCAATGAATGCATCGGGACAATAGCCGTCCAGGGTTGTTAAGTAAAGATAATCCTGGAGTGCCGAGGCTTCATTTGTTGACATTTTCATTTGATAGGCGCCCTCTAGCTAAATTCCACTCAATGTGAAGTGGGTGCGCAAAGGGGCCGTTTCTGGCAAGTCAATAACGGCCTGCTTGCCCAGCGGGTCGGAAGGTAATGAAGTTTTTCCATTGTCCAGAGCGCAGTGCCAGTTCAACCCATCACAGGAATAATCGGGGATGCTTGCCAGGAAACGCCATGTTGTGCAAATAGTGCTTCGATTTCGTCCATGAACGGCACTACAACATCTCCATCATAAGATGGAGAGATGCCATATTTATTCAACAGTTCTCTGCATCGTTCCGTGCTGTAGAGATCCCACTCCATCCATTCGATCTGAATGTCTGGTGAAAATGGGTCTACTCGCGCAAGCGAATGGACATATTTATTATTTCGCAAGCTCGCTATTTCGCTGGAAATATCAATGTTCTGCGTGCCACAGATTAATCCAGAAATCAGCAATCTATATATTAGATCAACGGCATACTGCCATCTATCCTTGTCCGCGTTACCAGACTCTGAGCAGCTCAGCAGAGCATTTGCATAAGTGGACGTTGTGGCAAAATACTGTAGCCACTCTTGTATTGCTCTTGCCTTCGTATGAGGAATGATCATAACTAGTCTCCAGTTCTTGGAAATTTGAGTTTGAGGAACTGGTCTCCCGCTGCAGCGCGCCCACGATCTCGAAGCCGGCCTTGATTTCCTTCTCGTCGAAGATCGGCTTGAGGGCGATAAAGATAATCCTGGAGCGCCGAGGCTTCTTCGATTGATATCCTCATCGCACAGACGCTCCCGGAGTAGAATTTCAGCTGCTTTCGTACGTTTTCCTCGATGCGAGGCCTTGTAAAGGGTGCCTAAGTGGAAATCCTTGGTCGACACTCACACCTTAAACCCAGTCGATATAACCGTTTGACATTCTCCATCCAATGCTGGCGGGGCACTCATCAGTAAAGAACCATACTCCATTATTAAGATTCTCATCGTCTGATGGAAATGATATTTCAAATCTGAGAGTGACTTCCTCTATAGTCCAGTCAATAGGTTTTCCGTTCTTTGCGAGAAGGATAGTCTCTTCCTGCAGAAGCTTCTTAAGCATCCAGATAAACAGGCGCTTCCTTTCCGCATAAGTTTCCGCGTCTTGGCATAGGTATAGCCAAATGGCGTCGAGTCCCATGCCAGTTGTTTGGTAAACAATAAAATCGTATCTTTCTTTCGAAATCATGTTTTCACCAGCTAGGACCATTCCAGTCTTTTTTCTCCCGCCGGCCCAGTCGATACCCAAACAGCTTCACCCGGGCACGCTTCGGTAAAAAACCAGATGCCCGCGCCGCTCATATCGATTTCTGCGTCACTGTTAGGCAATGCAAGATCGAATTTATCCATAATCTCCTCGTTTGAGGAACCCAATATAACGCCATTCTTCGCCAATCTCAGCCTATCATCCGATGTCAGTGCGCGGACAAGACTCAGAAAATCTTCGCGCCGAAGAGGAAATGTTAATGGATCATCTTGACCGGGCGCCACGTTGTGCGCATCTCCAACTGCGAACCACAAGAAATGGAGGGGTGCTCCAGATCTTCATAGATAGCTTGAACCTGTTCTTCAGTCAGCATGGTTTCACCTGAATTTCATCTCGACCGATCGGTGCTTCGAAGAGGCTGACATTAATGAACTTCCAATAATGACGATAGTTCAACGTGCCCTTGTTTATCGCTGTGAGTTTGATACTGTTTGCAGGTTTATGATGGCTAGGAAATGGCCATCCAGGTTTGTCATGGCACGGATCACTCAAGTCATTGAATCAAGCCAGCCTGCCGCAGGTATTCGGTACTGGCATAATCCAATGTGTCTGCCACAATCGGGCTTCCGTCAGAGTAATGAGAGTGCCCACAAATCTTGCAGACGAAGGCGAGTGACATTTTCTGCCTGCCAGTAAAGGCAAGCATAAAATCTGATCGGCAGTTAGGACATTGTCGATCAACCTCTATCGTTATCAAATCTTCCAGAGTATCTCGTATAAATCGAGCGATGCTATCCGATTTCCTTGCATCGTATCTCGAGACCGTTTCCTTGAAATGCTTGACATCATCCATGACAAAAGCCGAATGCTCCACTGGCATTTCGTCTTCATGGAGTTTGGCAAAATTGCCAAGTCCGTAGCTCGCAAAAGGTTCGGCATCGAAGATTTTTGGGCTTTTTCTGATCCATTCGAGGATCAGTGCGAGAAGCTCTCTGCGACCAGGGTTGTCATCCAAAGCTATGACAGATGCTTGGAATTCAGTCCACAGAGCTGTGGGGATGCGATGTGTTTGGGTTTTCTTCATACTATTTACTTGCCTTGACGGGGTACGCTGTTATCAAATTACCGGCCTTGTCGGTGAAAATCATCATGGTAGTGGTGGGTATACCGCCGTCTTTCAGGGCAGTTGTCCCGATCACGCGGCAGACATCAACCGTCCTGGAAAATTGTCCATCTGGCATGGCCACAACCTGCGATTGCACAACAGATTTGCTTTGCAGTAGACCCCGCAGATCCGTGCCGGTGCTAATGCCGCTCTGTGTCGTGCTGCTGGCGCTGCCCAATTGGTGTGATGAGGTATCTCCAAATCGTCGGCAGACAAATCAGAACCTCTGCTATTCATCGATCGCGATTCGTGGCGAGGGAAAGCAAGAGGCACTCACCAGCAAGAATGCTGCCGACACGGTTGCCAGCCTGAATCGGGATACGACGAACACGGGCAACTCGCTCTCAGGAAGCCCGAAGCCGAGCGTGATCCACGCCGCCGCAGCCGGTCTGGCCGCCAAGATTGAGGCGGAAAACAACGCCGCTTTCGAAGTTCAGCTCGGGAAATGCTTCCCGATACCGAGCAGGGAAACGATATGGGTCTGGAAACCGTGGGCTTCCCAGAATTTCCTTAGTTTTCGTCCGGTCGATCTTGCGGTGTTGCTAAGCATCAAAGTTCAGATCTGGAAACGCTTCCCGATAACACTCCGGATACCGGTAAGGATCTGGAAATCTTTGACTTCCCGGCGCGCAGTACTCCATGGCCATGATGTGCCCCACGTCCTCAGCCAGCGCATCAAACTCTGAGGCCACGTTCATCGCATAAAGACGCATATCCATGAGAGCAGCCCGCATGGCTAGCCCATCGCCGTCCTTTCTCGCCATCTCGCACACCTCTGAAAATCCCGACAACTGGGTGAGATATCGTTGCAGACGACTGTTGAGATCTTTCTTGTAATTCATCTGCCAATCAAGATCCCCTTTCTCTTCGTTCCAGCTATTCTCCATTTCCTGGCGGCGGACGCCGTGCGCGGCAGCCAGCGTCACCACCAGTTCCCTCAGTGCATTCAGATCGATCATGGTGGTCATTTCCTTAGTTTGCGTCCGGCCATTTTGGCCGCATCAGTCTTGTCTCGGTTCAATGTTCCATCCAAATTCAGCACTGCCCGCACATGCCCTCGCTTGTCGAACACTTCGAGGTGATTTTTGTGCAGGCCATCCAGATAGATCTGGTCACCTTCTTTGATGTAGCTGCCAATATCGTCTGTGGCCTTGTAAATGCTTTGCCCCTGGAATTGCTGCGGCGTCTTGCGAAGCGAATCATTCAACTGCGTCCCAAATCCATCGCTATTCAGGAACTCATTCATATTGCCCACCGAACCCGCATTGGGGCGATAGCCATCGCCTCCGGCCAGCAGCGGATCATTCGTCAGCGGCCCGTCATTAGGGGTGCCAATGACGTTCCCATCCTGAGGACCGTTGTTCGGTGTACCGATAACCGCACCACCTTGCGGTCCTTGATCTGGCGTGCCTACGACTGTACCTCTCTGCGGCCCGTCATTCGGCGTCGTGGTATTTGTCCCACCTTTTGGCCCATTGTTAGGTGTACCAATCACACCGCCGCCATCCTCCGGCTTCGACGATGTCATCTGCGCACCTAGCCATGCAGCGAACGACACGCCCGCCAGCCTTGTCGCATCAAGCCCGCGCTGGCACAGTGTCTGGCGCGTTGCACAGAACGCCGCCCCACCTGCAACGGCTTTGCCAGCAGCGACTAATAGCGGCGGCACAAACAAGAGGTTGTTTTCGGCTTCAAACGTCGCCGCATTCGTCGCCGTTGCCGCATCCCCCCCTGCAACACCAGCCACCCCCGCCACCAGACTCTGGATCGCATTCTCACGCGCCTGCTTCTGCCCCGACGTCAATCCTTCCGGCGGCGAAAGCAGACTGCCGATCACCGAGCTGGCCGCCGCACCCATCGCACCTGCCCCGCAAGCCTGGCTGGCACCCGCAGCGCCTGCGCAACCCACGATCGCATGCAGTGCCGCACGGGCAGCTTCTGCTTGCGGCGTGCCCTTGCCGAGCGAATCCGCCAAGCCCTTGACCTGATTGGCTCCTAGGCCCTGCAGGTAGCCGACCGCTGCGTTCTGGACAAACTGCGCCGTCGACCCTGTCACGTTTCCGCCGGCTGCCGCCGTCAGCGCCGTTGCAACGCGTCGGTACGACCCGCCGGGTCCCCACTTGGCGGCGTCCTGATACTGCTGGTCCAGTTCGGCGCGGCGGGCCGGGTCGGTCTCCTTGTCGCGCGCAAGCTTTAGCGCGTCGGCCTCCTTCGCCCGATTATTCAAGAAGGCCCCAGTCTCCCGTTGCAGCGCCCCCACGATCTCGAAGCCGGCCTTGATTTCCTTCTCGTCAAAGATCGGCTTGAGCGCGTTGGTGCCGTCCACCTCGCTGGAGACGTCGCGGTTCAGGCCTGCCAGGGCTTCGTCGATCGATTGGCCCGTCAGGGCCTGTTGGCCGTCGGCGTCACGGATCGTCACGGCCGCGCCGCTGATGCCGCTGCGCGTGGTGCTGCGCGCCTTGCCGCTGGCGCCCAGCACGATCGGCGGGGCGGCGCTGAGCCCGCCGAGCGAGGGCAGGTCGCTGCCCGGCACCTTGTCGCCGCCGGTGGCGGCCTGGCCCTGCTGGTTGGTGCCGACGCCGCCAGGGTTGCCGCTGGTATTGCCACCGCTGCTGCCATCGCTGCCGTCGCGGCCCTTGGCCTCGCTCGATCCGCGGGACGTGAAGCCCGCGCCAAGGCTGATGCCACTGGCCTTGAAGCTTGCGCGGTTCTCGATGTCGTCGTGGGTCAGCGTGCCGGTATCCAGGCGGTTCAGGCCGTCTTCCACCGCCTTGCCGGTTGACGCGATGACGCCGCCCTTGAGGCTCGTGTTGCCCTTCACGCGGATCTGGAAGCCGTCGTCACCCGCCTTGATGCCCGATTGCCCGGTGACGCTGGCGTAGTCGCTGTCGATCTTCTGCTGTCCGACGTTGATGCTGCCGCTGACGGCGCCGCCGCCGAAAGTCAGGCTGCCGCCCAGGCTCCGGTCCTTGCTGCGGTAGTCGTGGATGTCCTGCAGGCTTTCGATATTGAGATTGCCGCCGATGTCGCCGATCACGCGTTTGCCGCTGACCACCGCGCCGGCCAGCGTGGTGTCGCTGCCCGATTCGATCGAAAGCGTCTTGCCGGCGGTTACGCGCGTATTCGTCCGTGTGATGTCGGTGCTGGAGCCAGTGCCGCGCGATCCGCTCGCGCTGACCGTTACGCCAACCTGCGCCGGGCCCTTCGCGCCAATCTGCGCCGAGACCCCCACGCCAGCGCTCGATCCGCTGCTCTTGCGATCCATCTGCGACACGTTGTCCGCCGCAAGCAGCGCCACCTTGCCGTCCGCCTTCAGGCCAAGGTCGCCACCGGCGCTGACGTTGCTGCCGCGAATCGTCAGGTTGGAGTCGTCTCCCGCGCCGGTTGCACGGATGCGCACGTCACCGCCTGCGGCCACCGTCGATCCGGCCGCCGTATCGCTGCGCGTGGTGGTTCGGCTATCGCTGCGGCTGGTGCCAAGCGACACCGAGACGCCGATCCCGCCAGCCGCGGCCGGGTCTGCCTGGATAGCGTCGGCAGCGTTCTTCGCGGCCAGCGCCGTGGTGACGCCGGCCAGCGCCTGCATGCGCGAGTCCGAAGTCTTGCCCGCCGCGCGCTTCATCTGCTGCGCGGTTTGCGCCACGGAGATCACGGGCGAGGTCACCGCCACCGTCAGGCCTGTCTGCCGGAAGCGGCTCTCCTCCACGCTGTGGCCGGTCTCGCGCGCCTCGACGATATCGACGCGTTTCGCCAGGATGTCGATATCGCCCTGCGGCGCCACCACGTGGCTGCCGGTCTGGCGGTAGTGATTGCCGGCGACGAGGGTCACGTCGCCCCCGGTCGAGCCCACCGTGGATGCCGCCGCCGACGTGCGCGTGCTGCGCGCATCGGTCCTCTGCTGCTGCGTGCCAAGCGTGAATGCTGCGCCGCCGCTGTGCAGGAAGCCGCTCTTCTTCGTTTCCTTGAAGTAGCTTTCGGTAGTTGTGTTTTGCGCGGCGCCGATGTGGATGTCGTTCTTGGCAAGCAGCGTCGTGCCCGCATCCGACACCACGTTGCTGCCGATCACGTTGATGTCGCGCCCGGCGTGGACGTCGACGGTGCGGCCGCTGAAGGTCGCTGCCTGGGCCGTGGTCTCCGACACGCTGTTGCGCGTGGTGGAGCTTGATCCGCCGAGCAGGCCGCTGCGCTTGTGCTGGCGGCCTTCGCTCCAGGTGCTGGTGTTCTCGCCCGCTGTCAGGCTGGCGTCGCGCCCGGCCACGGCCGCCACCGCACCCTGGTCGCTGGTGACCTGCGCCGCGCGCGCGTTGAGGTCGCGCCCGGCCGACAGCGTCACGTCGCCGCTGGCCTGGATCGATGTGCCGATCTCCTGCGTGCTGCCTTGCCGCAGATAGTTGCTGGCATTGCGGACGTTGTTCTCCTGCACGCCAACCTGTACGGTGCCAAGGTTCAGGTCGCGGCCGGCTGCGATGACTGTCTTGCCGTCCTCGCCACCATTGGCAATCTGCGCGCCCTGCAGGTTGGCGTCGCGCCCGGCCATTGCCACCAGCGTGCCGCCGGGGTTGGTCACGTAGAGGCCGGCCACGCGGTCGAGGTTGGTGCGGCTGAAGCTGCTCTGGCCCGATGCCTTGGTATCGCTGCGCGTTGTGGATGCGAGGTTGAGATCGCGCCCGGCCATCACGGCCAGTGCCGAAGCGGCGTCGATGGTGCCGCCGATGTTGTCGATGTCCTGGCTGGCCTGCAGCGCGACGGATTCGCCCGTGATACGCCCGCCGAGGTTGCGCAGGTTCTCGCCGCTGATCCGCACCGCAGATCGGCCAGCGATCGTGCCGGAATTGCGCAGGTCCGATTTAAGTTGCAGATCGACGACGTCGGCCGAGATCAGCGTGCCGTTGCCGTTGAGGTCGCCCGGTTTGGCGCGCACATAGACCTGCGGCACGAGCGCCGTGGTGCGGGTGCCATCGGGCAGCGTGACCGGGCGCTCCACCAGCCAGACGATGTCGCTGGTCAGCTGCGCCATCTGCTCGGCGGATAGCGCCACGCCCGGGCGCAGGTTCCACTGTTTGGCGAACGTCGCACCATCGGTGAGCAAGGCCCGGTACTGCGCCTCGTCGCTGGCGTAGCCATCAAGGAAGCGCCTACCGGTCAGCTGGCCGATCTGCTCGCGCACGAGCCGCTGTTCATGGAAGCCGTCGCCCAGGCGCTTCTGCAGCGTCGACGGATCTAGGCCGAGCTGCCCGAGCATGTAGTCCGACGACAGCCATTGCCGATAGTCGGCGAAACGCGGATCGGTTTCGATCAGGTAGCCGCTCGATGACGGCGCGGCGCGGAACAGGCTGTTGGCAGGGATGTCGGTGTTCGCGTCGACCGTACGCACTACGCCGCGTCCGCCGCCGGCATCGACCGGGGTTTCCGTGATGGAGCGCGAGCCACCCACGTTGCGGCCGTCGATGGCGTAGTTGCTGCCGGGGCTGCTGGCGTTCTCGCGCGTGCCCGCCACACCAAGTTTGGTGGAAGTCACCACATCGGCGGGCGTGTAGGCGACCTTCGGATCCCAGTTGCGCTGATGGTACCGCCTGAAACCGCCGCGCCATTCCGCAAATGTGTACTGGCTGGTGCCTTCGCGGTGAATCACGTGCTCGCCATCGGCGTCGATGGTTTGTAGCGCGTCGAGTGACCCAGACAGCGTGCCGCCGACGATGATCTGACTCTTGTCGTTGACCAGATCGTCACCCTCGAGATGCATCGCGCCGCCGGCGCGGATCATCGCGGGTGCGCTCTGGCTGACGCGGTCCTCGTATTCAGTGGTGGTGATGTCGTATTGGGTCCAGTTCGTGATCTCGGCGCCGTCCTTGCTTCGGTAGCGTCCCGCGTGGCTCCAGTCCTCCCACGTGAAGTCGCTCGCGTCGTACTGGCTGGGGTCGCCCTTGGGCTGGATCGTCAGGCTGCGGTTGGGGCCCTTGACCTGCACCCGCTCGATCGCAAAGTGCTCGTTGGTGTTGCGCAGGACGCTCGCTTTCAGCGTCAGCCCGCCCAGCGACTCGATCGTCGCGCTGGCGTTGTGCACGTGCTCCGCGCGGCCCGTGGCGTGTCCGTCGGCATCGAGCGCGCCGCCGATGTTCAGCGCATCGGCATCGGTACCGGCGCTGAAGAGCAGCGCCTGCTCCTGGTTACGCAGCGTGCGCGTGCCGATATCGAGCCGTTCGCGCGCGGCGATGGACGCCGCGCTGGTTGTTCCATTGACCGATTCCTCGCGGTTGCGCACGGAATCGGCCTGGATGGCCAGATGGTCGCCATAGATCCGGCCGGTGCCCACGTTGTCCAGCGTGTGGGCGTCGATGCGCGTGGCGGCGCCATCGATCAGGCCGCGATTGGTCACGGTGGCTTCGGCCGTGAGATGGGTGCGTCCGCCAACGATCTGGCCCGTGGCGTTGTTGTCGATCCCGTTGGCGCGCAGCGCCAGTTCGCGGGCTTGAATGGTGCCGCTGTTGTCGATCTTGCCCGCCGTAAGCGCGAGACTGGCTGCGCTGCCGATATGACCGCCGTTCGCATTGGCGAGCGATTGCCCGGACGTATCGACGGACAGCGCGCCCGATGCCTGCATCAGGCCGCCGTCGTTGTTCAGCGCGCCGCTGCGTACATCGAGCGTGCCATCCGTGGCGGCAACGGTGCCGTGCGTGTTGTCGAGCGCCTGGCCTTGCGTGTCGATTGACGTGCTTGCGCCGATGATCGCGCCGCGCGCGTTCGTCAGCCCCGCGCTGGTCAGCGCGAGATTGGCGCCGGCCTGGAGCGTGCCGCCATCGTTATCGATTGCGCCCTCGGCTGCGAGTGTGAGGTCGCCCGATGCCGAAGCGATCACGCCCTGATCGCGATTGGACAGTGCGCCCGCCTGCAGCGAAAGGTTGCCTTCCGCAACGATCGCGCCGCCTGTGTTGTCGAGCGTCTGCCCGATCGATGCTGACAGCACGGCGCCAGCGGCAACTTGGCCACCGCGATTGTCTAGCGAGCCCGCGCCCAACGACAGTTGCGAAGCATTGCTGGCGATTGTGCCGCTGGCGTTGTCGAGGTGGCCGCCGATCTGTACCGAGGCCGCGCCGGTGCCGCTATGCAGCAGCTTGCCGCCGCGATTGGACAGGGAGTCCGCCGATACGGCGAGCGCGCCGCCTACGGCGATCTGGCCGCCGTCGTTGAGGAGGTCGCGCGCCTGCAGCGCGGCGGTGCCGCTGATCGTCAAGTCGCCGCCACGGTTGTGCAGGTCGCCGCCGTGCGTCGTCAGGTCGCGCAGCGCAATCTGCCCGCCGTCGTTGGTGAGGCCGGCAGCCGTTTGCAGGTCAATTGCGCCGCCAGCACGGATGCGGCCGCCATCGTTGTCGAGGTGGCCGGCGATGCGCAGGACGCCGTCGGCCAGCATCGGCGTGGGGGCGGGCGGCGCGGTGTCGCCGCTGGAGGTGTCATCGCCGCTGCTGTTTCCGGTGCCGCGTTCCGCTCCGGCCGTGCCATTGGTGGTGTCGCTTTCGTTGCTCTCGCCGGCGGAGTCCGTGCCTGTGTGATCATCCGCCTCCGCCACGCCGATCCGCCCGCCATCGCGGTTCGACAGCGTTCCCGCCTGAAGTGCCAGTGCCTGCAGACCGCTTTGTTCGATCGCGCCGCCGCGGTTGTCGAGCGACGCGGCATTGACGTCGATGCGTTGCGCATTCAGCGTGCCCTCGCGGTTGTCGATCTCCGCAGGCGTGTGGATCAGCAGTTCGCGCGCCGCACTGATCGTGCCGGCGTTGGTCACGCCAGCGCGTGCCGCGATGCGCACAGCGTCGCGCGATTGCATCGTGCCGACGTTCTCCAGTCGGCCGTCCGCCGTCACCACCAGCTCGCCCGCCTGCGCGCCGATATGGCCCGCATTGCGCATGCCGAGCCCGTGCTCCGTGCCGATCAGCGCGATCTTGCCGGCGTACATGCCGCCCAGCGCGCTGACATCCAGCGCGTAGGCCGGTGCAGGCCCGGTGCCGGCCGTGGGTATGGCCCGCGTGATGGCGGCGGAGGTGGCGGCGGAGGTGGCGGAGACTTCGTTGGCACCGGTGGTGATCTGGATCTGCCGCGCCCAGATGCCCGCATTGACCTGTACGGCGCGCGCGATGATGTCGGTGTAATCGGCGCGGCTGGCATCCATGCCGGCGCCGCCAATCCCGACGACGCCGCGCTGGACGCGGTAGCCCTCGAGGCTGCCGCCGCGCATGATCGGCGTGCCGGTGGTCATCGTCGCGCGGTTCGCGTTCAGGAAGCCGCAGCCGTCGCAGGTAATGCCGGCCGGGTTGGCGATCACCACCTGCGCGCGGTCGCCGGCCACTTCCACGTAGCCGCGCAACTGGCTCGCGTGGCTGCCGTTGACCTCGTTCAGAATCACGCGCGCCGTGCCACCGGCCAGCCACGGATTGCCCTGCACCCAGCCGCCAAGCTGGGTCTGTGAGTTGGTACGGGAGTTGTTGAGAATCGCGCCGTTCGCGTTGACGTCGAACTGGCCGTACGTGTTGCGCGACACGCCCGCCGCGCTGGGCGTCTGGATATTGACCAGCGGCGTGCCGTTGGGCGCGTTCAGGATGGTGGGCTGCTGGTTGCGCGGTGCACCCGGGTCGGCAACGATTTGCGCCGCAGATTGCCCAACCAGTCCGAACGTCAGCCACAGCGCAAAGGCCACGGGCCGCAATGTTGCCAGCAGCGGCCGGCGGCCGGCGGCATCAGTTCTGTCAGTGCCACCCGGCGCCTTGGCGGCGCCCGACACGTGCTCGCCAACGGCCATCAACTGGCCGCGATGGCGGTTGAAGACGATGCGGAAAAATTTATTGTTCATGACCCTTCTTCTTCCCGATGATCCATGGTCGTCAGTACGACCAACTCACGTTGAATCCGGCTGTCGTGCTGGCGGTGCGAAAGCCAGCGGGCTTGTACAGCGGCTTGCCGATGAATGCGTCCGCGTACAGGCCCCGGTACCCGCCGCGCAGGCCGAGCACGGCTCCGGCCAGCCGGGTGCCGGACAGGAAGCGTGCGGACGGCCCGCCGACCTGGCCGTAGTCGGCGCCGGCATAGAACTCGATGCCGATCGGGCCGAGCGCCCAGCCGAACTCGTTGCGGAGGAACCAGCCGCGGTCGCCGATCAGCGTTGTCTCGCCGTCGAAGCCGCGCACGGAGTAGCGGTTGCCGATCGAGAACCGGTCCTGCGGCACGAGCGGCGTGAAGTTCCATTGCGCGCGGAGCGCAGCCGTGTAGCGCATGCGCTGCGCTGCCAGTGCAAACGGCACGTGCAACTGCGCATCGGCGGTCAGCAGTTCCGGGCGGGAGGTGCCTTCGTTGAACCGTTCCTCCGGAGCGCGCATCGATTCAATTGCGCCGGTGCCGCGCCGATACCCCAGGCTTGCATCGAGCGAGGCGGGGCCGAGGAACTGGCGATGCGCGATGCCGATTTCCCATCCGGCCATGCGGCGCCGCTGGACCTCGATCTCGGTGTCGTCGATATAGTTGTTCGAGCCGCGAGACCAGCCGCGCAGGTAGGCGGAGGTTTTGCGCACGGCGTCGCGATATAGGACGCGTGACAGGCGCACTTCGGCGTTCCGGCTCTCGCCGCTGTAGCGGTAGGTCTGGTTGGCGCCCGCCACGGACTGGTAGTAGTCGTTGCCGCTCACGGTGAAGCCAAGCAGCCAGTAGCGGTATGGCACCGAGTAGTGCACGGTGTAGCCGCGTGTGCCTCGGCTGCCGGGGTCGCCGCCCCCCAGATCGTGGTTCAGGCTGACGTAGAACAGGTCGTTGAGGGTCCACCAGTCGTCAAAGGAGACGGTCACGCTGCCCTGGTACTTGCCCGTCTGCCTGCTGCCGGAATCGTCCACGGTTGCGCTGATGCGGAACGGAATGCCCTGGTGCCAGCGGATCACGAGATCGCTATCGCCGGGTTGTGCGTCGGCGCCTTCGGCTGGTGTGATCTGGATATCCGCCTCGGCCGTGGGCACACGCTTGAAGTTCTCAAGCGCCTGCTCGATATCGCGCACGTTCAGGATGTCGCCGGGACGCGCCGGTACGGCGTTCCACTGCGTGGCGCGCGGACTGGAGTCTTCGCTGAAGCGGATGGTGCGGATACGGCCCGGAATGACCGTCAGCGTCAGGGTGCCGTCCTTCAGGTCCTGCGGCGCGGCCAGCACGCGCGTGGTGACATAGCCCTTCTGCACGAGCGCGTCCTGTACGCGCTTCATCACGATGTTGATGCCGTGCGTGCCCAGGCAACGCCCGATGGCGGCATCGCCGGGAGGGTTGGCCGCGCCAAGTGCCCAGCGAAAACGGTCTGCGGCGTCGCCAGCCAGTTCGATGCGGTCGATCAGAAAGCAGGGGGATTCATCGGCAGGCAGCCGTTCGGACTCGGTGGCGGCCGGGCGGTCCAGCCTTACCTCCGGAGACGGCTCCTGGCGCTCGCGCAGCGCGCGTTCTCGCTCCTGCTGGCGCAGCAGTTCCTGGGTGTTGGTATCAGGTGGAAGCGGTGCCCGCGCAGGCTGCGCCGCGGCGCAAAGGGGCAGGGCGATCAGCCATCCTGGCACGGCCAGCCGAAGCAGCCATTTGTCGCGTGCTTGCCACCATCGCCACCAAGTGGCGCGAAATAGGGTTTTGTTCCGGTTGCCTCGCACCGCCTCGCTCCGATGTTGGATCGGCGCGAAGCGTGTGCATCAGACAGGTTGCGGACATTGCGTCCAGCGGGAGTCTGCGCGCCGGGTCAGGTGCGAGACGTTAAAGATGGCAGTGATGCCTGAAAATCGGAGGATCTTTAAATGTGCCAGCTATTGGCAAATATCCACGCTCCGTCACATCGCATTGACGATACGTTTCCGAAGCGTGGTCAGCAGGTCAGGCCTTTGGCGGCTCTGTATCAATGAACGACTGGCGCTTTTCGATCTTGTCCTGGAACGCCACCAGGTTCGGATGGCGTTCGCGCCAAGCGATGTCCGGGAAGCGGAAATCCAGGTAGGCCAGCGCGCAGCCAACGGCCACGTCGGCCAGCGTGTAGTGGATGCCGGTGCACCACGGCTTGTCGCCAAGGCCCGTCGACATCGCGGTCAGGGCGGCATCGATCTTGCCGCGCTGGCGCTGCACCCAGCTTTCGCTACGTTCGCTTTCCTTACGCTGCGTGCCCTCCAGGCGCACCAGCAGGGCCGCATCCAGCAGGCCATCGGCCAGTGCTTCCCAGCAGCGAACTTCCAGACGCTCGCGGCTGCCCTGCGGAATCAGACGGCTGACCGGCGAAAGCGTATCCGCGTACTCGGCGATCACGCGTGAGTCGAAGACCGCGCCACCGTCTTCCATGACCAGGCACGGCACCTTGCCGAGCGGATTGAACTGACCGATCGAGGTGTCCGGCGACCAGACGTCTTCCTCGATCATCTGGTAGTCGATCTTTTTCTCCGCCAGCACCACGCGCACTTTTCGCGCGTACGGGCTGGTTTGGGACGCATACAGCTTCATGTTCTCCCCTTGAGCTTGTTATGAAGTGCATCGGCGCTCCTTGGCAGGCGGATTTCACGCTGGCAGGCGTATCCCGCATGCCCGATGCACTTCATAACAGGCTAATGGATGAGCGAGCGCGAGTATACCCGCGCCAGGCGTCGAATGCGGCACCAATGCGGCCTGCCGCACGGATGTCGAGGCTTCGGCAGTGGTGCGCTGCACAGCGCCATGGGCCGATGGTAAAATCGCGCGTTACGCGTTTTGCGGCCCCGCTCAGCACGTACGCTGCACGGCTGCCGCATTGATCGCGCCGTGCGGCGGATCGGTCGCATCCCGCCGTGCATCGCCCCCGCATTCGCCCTGTGCGGAACGCTCCCATACCTTCCTTACTTCCGGTTGCCAGCATGTCCACGTCTTCCCTTTCGCCGCTCACCGCCCTGTCTCCCATCGATGGCCGCTACGCCGCCAAGGCCGATGCATTGCGCGAGTGGCTGTCCGAAGCGGCTTTCATGCGCAACCGCGTCAAGGTCGAAGTCAACTGGCTGATCGCGCTGGCACAGGCCGGCCTGCCCGACGTGCCGAAGTTCTCGGCGGCGTCGGAAGCGAAGCTGCAGTCGCTGGTGGAGAACTTCACCGAAGCCGATGCGGCCCGCATCAAGGAAATCGAAGCCGTCACCAACCACGACGTGAAGGCCGTGGAGTACTGGCTCAAGGAGCAGGTCAAGGGCAATGCCGAACTCGAGGCTGCCAGCGAATTCATCCACTTCGCCTGCACCTCGGAAGACATCAACAACACGTCGCACGGCATGATGCTCAAGGGCGCCCGTGACGGCGTGGTCGTGCCGACGCTCAAGCGCGTGCAGGCACGCCTGGTCGAACTGGCGAAGCTGAACGCCACGCAGCCGATGCTGTCGCGCACGCACGGCCAGCCGGCCAGCCCGACCACGCTCGGCAAGGAAATGGCCAACGTGGCCGCGCGCCTGGCCCGTGCCATCGAGCGTATCGAGCGCGTGGAACTGCTCGGCAAGATGAACGGCGCCGTTGGCAACTACAACGCGCACCTGTCGGCGTACCCGTCGTTCGACTGGGAGTCGTTCTCGAAGCAGGTCATCGAATCGCGTCTGGGCCTGACGTTCAACCCGTACACGATCCAGATCGAGCCCCACGACTACATGGCCGAACTGTTCGACGCCGTCGCCCGCGCCAACACGATCCTGCTGGACCTGAACCGTGACGTCTGGGGCTATATCTCGCTGGGCTACTTCAAGCAGAAGACCAAGGCCGGCGAAATTGGCTCGTCGACGATGCCGCACAAGGTCAACCCGATCGACTTCGAGAACTCGGAAGGCAACCTCGGCCTGGCCAACGCCGTGCTGCGTCACCTGTCCGAGAAGCTGCCGGTGTCGCGCTGGCAGCGTGACCTGACCGATTCGACCGTGCTGCGCAACATGGGCGTGGCCTTCGGCTACAGCCTGCTGGCCTACGAGGCCTGCCTGCGCGGCCTGGGCAAGCTGGAAACCAACCCCGAGCGCCTCAACGAAGACCTCGACAACTGCTGGGAAGTGCTGGCCGAGCCGGTGCAGACCGTGATGCGCCGCTTTGGCGTGCCCAACCCGTACGAGCAGCTGAAGGAACTGACTCGCGGCAAGGGCATCTCGCGTGAGGCATTGCAGACGTTCGTGCAGGGTCTGGCGATTCCGGACGACGCCAAGGCACTGCTGCTGCAGATGACGCCGGCCAGCTACATCGGCCGTGCCGTGGAACTGGCGAATCGCATCTGACGCATCTGACGCTTTCTGCGCGTCGAGCAAAGCAAAGGGCTGGCCATCGTGCCGGCCCTTTTTGTTTTGTCTGTCGTCACGAGCGCCGAAGAAAGTGCCCGGAGAATCCCTCGGCCATCGCCGATTGCCGTTGTGATGGCGCCAAGTGAAGCGTCAGGATCACCCGCGGTGCGGCGGGTGCGACATCCGGTCGCTTCAAATGATTTGAACAACTTAATGAAGTTCGGCCTTTCTCACCAAACACGGCTCCCCCAATAATGCGAGAATTCCTGGCGACGGGGCAGAGCGGTTCTGCACCAAAAGCGTTACAACATAACGAAAGCGTTCAACGAAGGGATTGATTGACATGGGTTCCAAAGGGTCTATTCCGGCCGGCCAGCCCGCCGGATACACGGCCACCGCCATCGGTCTGCACTGGCTGATTGCCTTCGGCATCTTTGCCGCGTTCGGCCTTGGCCTCTACATGACCGGCATCCCGGGCCTGACGCCGACCAAGCTCAAGCTGTTTTCGTGGCACAAGTGGCTCGGCGTGACGATCTTCGTGGTGGCCGTGCTGCGCGTGATCTGGCGCGCCACGCATGCCGCGCCGACCGTGGCGCCCGGCACGCCGGCCTGGCAGGCAAAGGCCGCCGCCGCCGCGCACCATCTGCTGTACGTGCTGATCCTGATCGTGCCGATTACCGGCTATCTCTACAGTTCGGCCGCGGGCGTGCCCGTGGTGTACCTGGGCCTGTGGAAGATGCCGCCGCTGATCGAGGCCAGCGACACGCTCAAGCCAATCCTGAAGTTTGCCCATATCTGGCTGAATTACCTGATGGCGACGGTCGTCGTCGTCCATGCCGCCGCCGCGATCAAGCATCAGATCATCGACCGCGACGGCACGCTCGGACGCATGATCCCGTTCCTCCGCTAACCCCTTGATTCATCCACTCGCACTGGAGTCACAGATGAAACGCATGTCCCGCCCCGGCGTGATGCTCGTATCGGCCGCACTGGCCGCGGCCGGCCTGGCAGCCAATATCGGCTGGGCCCAGATCGATGCCGCGAAGAGCTCGGTCACGGCTACCGCACGTCAGATCGGCGTGCCGATGGAAGGCAAGTTCAAGAAGTTCGATGCTACGGTCGACTTCGACCCATCCAAGCTGGCAACATCGACCGCCAAGGTGGAAATCGACGTGTCGAGCTTCGAGATTGGTGACGCCGAGACGACCAAGGAGGTCAAGGGACGCGACTGGTTCGATGCCTCCAAATTCCCGAAGGCCGTGTTCCAGTCCACCAGCATCAAGGCCGGCGCCGCGGGCAAGTTTGACGTGACAGGCAAGTTGACCATCAAGGGCAAGACCGTGGACGTGGTGGTGCCGGCCACCTACAAGCAGGATGCCGGCGGCCAGGTGTTCGAAGGTGTGCTGCCGATCAAGCGCACCGCGTTCAATATCGGCGACGGCGAATGGAAGGACACTTCCGTGGTGGCCGACGACGTGCAGATCAAGTTCCATATCGTAACCCCGGCCAGGAAGGGTTGAACAACCCAAACAGCCTCCTTGGCCGGTTTTTATCCGACCTTCCTCTCCAACCTTTTGACGGGAGACCTTATATGAAGATGCGCACCCTGATCGCCGCCGCCGCGGCAGTTTCCGCAACGTTTGCCGCTGGCGCGGCCATGGCCAACGCGACGACGTACAACATCGACCCGACCCACACGTACCCGAGCTTCGAGGCCGACCACATGGGCGGCCTGTCGAAGTGGCGCGGCAAGTTCGAGAAGTCGAGCGGCGTGGTGACCCTGGACCGTGCCGCCAAGTCGGGCAGCGTGGACATCAAGATCGACGCTTCGTCGATCGACTTCGGCAACAGCAAGCTCAACGAGCATGCCAAGAGCCCCGAGATGTTTGACGTGCAGGCCTTCCCGGATGCCACCTACAAGGGCAAGTTCTCGAAGTTCAACGGCGATACCCCGACCGAAGTCGATGGCGTGCTGACGCTGCATGGCGTGTCGAAGCCCGTGAAGCTGGAGATCCGCGAGTTCAAGTGCATCCAGCATCCGATGCTCAAGCGTGAAGCCTGCGGCGCGGACGCCGTGGCGCAGATCAACCGGGCTGACTTCGGCATCGACTACGGTGCCAAGTACGGCTTCAAGCAGGACGTGAAGCTTGCGATCCAGGTGGAAGCGGTCAAGGCGGACTGAGCACCGACCGTAGTTCGCAACACCAGCTGCGGGATATTGCCAATTCCGCCAAAAATGAGCCAGCAGATACGCTGGCTCATTTTTTTTGTGATTTGCATACCCCACTTCGTAGAGCGAGTGCACTGTTGTACGGTCTCCGAATGCCACAGTACAATGGTCCGCCGCAGTCCCACCCCCGGGGCGGAGCCCGCGCCGGCATACGCCGAACGCGCACGCGCCCGCCCTCCGCAACAAGGTCACGCGCATCGATATGAGCATTGGCTGCATTCCCTGATTCGGTTGTCCGCCGCAAGACCTCTTGCCTGAGCTGTACCCGGCCGGTGCCCATGGGCGCCACGGTCCGCAGCGTTTCTCGGATTCCCCTGGCGCGATACCGTGTACTCCAAAACGCAAATCGATCCGGTTGTTAGCTTCCGCAACTCGCAGGGCGAGCAGGTGCGGGGCACGATCATCAATCTCCAGCGCAAGTCGCTGGTGATGGAAATCTACAATCCCTATTCCATCGTTCAGGTCAGCGAGGTATTGAGCGAACTGAGCGTGCGCATGGGCGCGAAGAACGCGTACCTGGGCAAGGCCGTGGTCATGAGCCTGGTGAATACCGGCCTGACCGCAGTAGTGTCCCTGACGCTGATCGACGAATGGCGCGAGCTGACTGACGTCAACGACGCACCGAAGTCCGTGGCGCGCGAGGCAGAGTTGTTCGTGCAGGATTGGGACACGCGTTTCAATATCCGCCGTGACTACCAGATCGTGGTCAACGAGATGCGCGCGTTCCTGTCGGAAGTCTCGCGCTGGGTCGAGCAGGTGGACCTGACCGAATCGCTGCCGAAACGCGAAGGGCGCCTGCGCGAGGACGTCTTCTACGAGCTTGCCACGCCGTTGATGGGCAAGGTGAAGAATTACCTCGTCTGGCTCGAAGACGAGGCGCAGCGCGTCGATCCGGAACTGGCGCCGGTGCACCGCACCTATGCGCAGGCTGCGCTGCACCCGCTGCTGCTGCGCGCACCGTTCGTCTATCGCACCTTCACGAAGCCACTCGGCTATGCGGGCGACTACGAGATGGTGAACCAGATCCTCAGTGATCCGCAGCAGGGCCCGACCACGTACTTTCAGATCGTCAACACGGCGTTCCTGAAGGCGGCCGTGGCCACGGCGCACCGCAACCGGATCGACCTGCTGGTCGATTTCCTGACACGCCAGGCCGAGCGCGCACGTGCGGAAGGCCGGCCGTTCCGCGTGCTCAACGTCGGGTGCGGTCCCGCGTTCGAGATCCAGCGCTTCGTGCGCGAGTATGCCAATCCGGAACTGTTGTCGTTCCAGCTTGTGGACTTCAGCGCGGAAACGCTCGACTACACGCGTGGCTCGATTGAGCGTTCCGCGGCCGCGGCCGGGCACAAGGCGTCGGTCGAGATGGTGCACCAGTCCGTGCATGACCTGCTCAAGCGCCGTATCACCGCCGACGATCCGAGCGTGCGCGAATTCGATGCCGTCTACTGCGCGGGCCTGTTCGATTACCTGTCTGACAAGGTCTGCTCGCGGCTGCTGTCGTATTTCGCGTCGCGCACGAAGCCGGGCGGCCAGTTGCTTGTTACCAATGTCCACTCCGACAACCCCGAGAAGTTCGGGATGGAGCACCTTCTGGAGTGGTATCTGATCTATCGCGACGAGGCCGGAATGGCTTCGCTGCTGCCGGAGAACTCGCATGCCCACCGACTCTATGTCGATGAAACCGGCGTCAATGTCTTCGCCGAAGCCTGTATCCGTTGACGAGCAGGCGACGCAACCTGCGCGGGTCATGAGTTCGAACCAGCTCTATGCCGGATACCAGTCCGAGTTGGCAGACTTCCGCCTGGCATTCAGCCGGGGTGGCGCCTACACGGCCATCGTGCTGGTGCTGCTGGGCGTGGGGCTCGACTACGGCCAGTATCCGCAGTGGCAGCTTCCGTTCGCCGTGGCGCGTATCGTTGTATCGCTGATGATTGCCGGCGTGGTGGTTGCGCTCTATAGCCAGGCCGGGCGCCGCTTTGCGCCGTGGCTGACGCTGACGTGGCTGCTGCTGCCGCAGATCATGATCGCGTGGATGATCTCGCGGACTGACGGCGTGGAGTCTCCATACTACGTCGGGCTGAACCTGGCGATCTTCGCCTCGGGCATCGCGCTGCCGTTCGGGCTCTGGCAGAACCTGGTGTTCGGCATCCTGTCGTACCTGCTCTATGCCGTGGCCTGCCTGCTGCATTCGGGCGGCATCGAGCCTGCCGGTACGTTCATCGTCAACTCGCTGTTCCTGTTGTTCGCGGCGGCGGCCAGCGGCGTGTACACGTTCTTCAACGAGCGCGCACGCTTCATGCTGTTCCGATTGAAGGCCGAGGTGGCGGACAAGAATGTCGAGCTTGAGGTCATCAACCGAAAGCTCGTCGACATCAAGGGGCAGATGTTGCAGCAGGAGAAGATGGCCGCCATCGGTACGCTGGCCGCCGGCCTGCTGCACGAGGTGAACAACCCGGTCAACTTCTGCCTGATGGCGATCGAAGTAGCCATGGAGGAGCCTGCGGCAAAGTCCGAGCCGGGCATCCAGGAGTGCCTGGTCGATGCCAAGCAGGGCATGCAGCGGATCCAGCATATCGTCTCGGACCTGAAGACATTTGCCTATCGCAAGCCGGGCGCCGAAGTGGAAGGCACGCCGTTCCTGTTCGAGAAGGCGCTGGACTCGTCGCAGCGGCTGACTGCGCACGAACTGCGCGGGGTCAAGGTAACGCGCGAGATGCCCGACGATACTCTCGTGCTTGGCGACGAGGCGGCGATCATCGGCGTGCTGATCAACCTCTTCTCGAACGCGGCGCTGGCGATGCGCAAGGCAGGCACGCAGAATCCCGCGATTCACACCACGGTGCGCTGGGATAACAAGCGTCTGCATGTCACTGTGAAAGACAACGGCCCGGGTATCGCGGCGGAACACCTTGCCCGCGTATTTGAACCGTTCTTCACCACGCGCGAAGTGGGGCAGGGCCTGGGTCTTGGCCTGTCCATCAGCTATGCAGTGATCGAGCGTCATGGCGGCGTGCTGTACGCCGAAAGCGAAGTGGGCCAGTGGGCCGCCTTCAGCTTTGACCTGCCACGCGCGGAGTAACGCAGTCATGATTGATACAAGCCAGACGCGCTCGACCATTCTCTACGTCGATGACGAGGAGATGGCGTGCAAGTATTTCGCGCGTGCTGTCGGCAGCGAATATGAAGTGTTGTCGGCCAGCAGTGCCGACGAAGCCGTCGCGATCCTGCGTGCGCAACACGCCAGGATATCGGTGCTGGTGACGGATTTCCGCATGCCCGGACGGGACGGCGGAGACCTGCTGCGCCAGGTGGCTCAGGATCATCCGCAGATCGTGCGGATCCTTGTCACCGCCTACGCCGACAAGGACATGCTGCTGGAGACCGTCAACAGCGGCGAGGTCTTCCGGATTCTGGAAAAACCGATCACCGTGGCGGACGTACGCGAAGCGCTGCGTCTGGCCGGCGAACGCTACCGCGAGCGCGCGGTGCGGCAGCAGCGGCTGATGGCGATCGACGAAACACTGGCCTTCCTGGCCCATGAACTGAACACGCCGCTGGCAGCGATCGCCAATTTCGCGCACGGCATTGAATCGCGCGTGGCTGGCGAGTACAGCCCGCAGCGGAACGCCGAGATCGGCCATGCGGCCGGCGCCATGCATGACAACGCGCAGTATTGCCTGGCAGTGCTGTCGTCGTTCCTGCAGTCCGTGCGCAGCAGCGCGGGCGGTGCCACGCCCAAGCCGGGCCCTGGCAATGAAGTCAGTGCGGGGGCATTGGTGGCATCCCTGCTGGATAGCTATCCATTTGCCGATAACCAACGTAACTGGGTGCAAGTCGAGTTGCATGGCGACTTTCCGGTGCCGACGCTGCCGAACTGCGTGGCGCTGGTGCTTTCGTCGGTGATGAGCAATGCGCTGCGCGCGCTGGCAGAAACTGCCAGCCCGTCGCTGCGCTTCGTCGTGGTGGCTGGCGAGCGGCCCGAGATCCGGATCGTGGACAACGGTCCCGGGATTCCGCCAGAAGTCATGGACCGGCTGCTCGTCGACCCCGTCACCACGCACGCCGCGGCAGGCGGCAGCGGGATGGGCATGATCTTCTGCAATCGCGTCATGCAGTCTTTTGGTGGCGGCATCCGGATCGCGTCCGCGTCCGGCGCCGGCACGACCGTTACCCTCGATTTCCCCAATTTCAAGAATCGTATGCACAGGAGTGATCGATGAGCGAACCGAATACTACGCAGGCACCCCCGGCAATTCTGTTCGTCGATGATGAGGCCACGGCCGTCAAGTATTTCCAGCGGGCCATTGGCCAGCTGGCCCCGGTGGTGACCGGCGGATCTGTCGAAGAAGGCAAGGCACTGCTCGATGCCCACGGCGACAGCCTGGCCGTACTGGTGTCCGACCAGCGCATGCCGGGCGAGTATGGCAACGAACTGCTGCGCTATGCGCGCGAACGCTTTCCGCATATCGTGCGCATCCTGACGACCGCCTACTCGGAACTCGACCAGACCGTCGAAGCCGTCAACCAGGGGCAGATCCATCGCTATATCAAGAAGCCGTGGGATATCACCGCGCTGCGCATGGAGATGAAGCAGGCACTGGAGCTGTCCGGCCTGCGCAAGGAACGTGACCAGCTTGTGCGCGAGAAGCTCATGGTGCTGCAGAAGCAGACGGTGGCCACGCGCGTCGGCATGGTGCACGCACTGTGCGCGAGCCTGATCGGGCCGGGGCGCTTCCAGCCGGTGGATACCTATCTCTCGGGTACATCGCTGGCGGGCGCGCACAACACGGAACCCGACTGGCAGCGGCTGGATTATGCGGATCTGGTCGGTGCGGAGAGCCTGCGCAGCGGCGCGTTCGGCCATGCGGTTGGCACGAAGCTGGCAGACCTGCGGTCGCGGATGACCGGCCGCGGTGCGGCAGACGCGACGGCGGTGCTGGCGGAGGTTCTCGGCGCCGCAGTACGGCGTGACGGCGACGTAATTACATGGGCGGCGCCGGACGCGCTCAGCGAATTTGTGTCCAGGCCCGTGGCTGAAGCCGTATCCGCCGAGCACGCTGCGTGGCTGGCGGCGCTGCTGTGGCTTGAGGAAGCTGGCGGTGCGCTGCAGCTTCAGCGTGAAGGCGACGCGATCACGGCGCGTGGCTGCGCGCGTACGGATTCGTTTGCGTCAGACCGACTGGCCGTGTGGATCGAGCAACTGATCGAAGCATAGCGGTGGATTTCTCCCCTCTCCCGCACGGCGGGAGAGGGGGAGCAAAAAAGAAAGGCACCCGAGGGTGCCTTTCTTTATTTCAACCGCCTGTGGCGCTTCAAGCCTGTGCGCCGTAGTTCGGGTCGTCGCGGTCGGACGTGTCGCCGCCTTTCTTCTCGCCCTTTACCAGGTCCTCGCGCTTCACGCCCAGCCACATCGCCAGCGCTGCAGCCACGAACACCGACGAGTAGATGCCGAACAGAATACCCACGGTCAGTGCCAGGGCGAAGTAGTGCAGCGTCGGGCCGCCGAAGAAGAACATCGACAGCACCATCATTTCGGTCGAGCCGTGGGTGATGATGGTCCGTGACATCGTGCTGGTAATCGCGTGGTCGATGACCTCATGCGTGGTCATCTTGCGGTACTTGCGGAACGCCTCGCGAATCCGGTCGAAAATCACCACCGACTCGTTCACGGAGTAGCCCAGCACTGCCAGGATTGCCGCCAGCACGGAGAGCGAAAACTCCCACTGGAAGAACGCGAAGAAGCCCAGGATGATCACCACGTCGTGCAGGTTCGCGATGATACCGGCGACGGCGAATTTCCACTCGAAGCGGAAAGACAGGTAGATCATGATGCCGATCACCACGCACAGCAGTGCCAGCAGGCCGTCCGTGGCCAGTTCCTTGCCGACCTGCGGGCCGACGAACTCCACACGCTGCAGCTTGACGTCAGGCGTGGCCGCCGTCAGCGCGCCCATGACCTGTTCGCTCTGCTGCGCCGAGGTCACCTGCTTGCCATCTGGGCCTTTCTGCAGCGGCAGGCGGATCATCACGTCGCGCGAGGTGCCGAAGTTCTGCACCTGTACGTCGGAATAGCCGAGCTTGCTGACCTGGCCACGGATCTTCTCGAGATCGGCAGCCTGCTGGTAGTTGACCTCCATCACCGTACCGCCGGTGAATTCGATCGACAGGTGCAGGCCCTTGTGCCAGAGGAAGAAAACAGCAGCGGCAAACGTCAGGAAGGAGATCACGTTGAAGACCAACGCGTGCTTCATGAACGGAATGTCGCGCTTGATGCGGAAAAATTCCATGATGTATTCCTGATGTGTCCTGGCTTACTTGGCGACCGGGGTGTCAGTGTCCGGCTTCCAGATCTGGCCGATGGCCACGCTCTGGAGCTTCTTCTTGCGGCCATACCAGAGGTTGACCAGGCCGCGGTTGAAGAACACCGCCGAGAACATCGAGGTCAGAATGCCCAGGCAGTGCACCACGGCAAAGCCGCGCACCGGGCCCGAGCCGAAGGCCAGCAGCGCCAGACCGGCGATGAGCGTGGTCACGTTCGAGTCAAGGATCGTGGCCCAGGCGCGTTCGAAGCCGACGGCAATGGCCATCTGCGGCGATGCGCCCCCACGCAGTTCCTCGCGGATCCGCTCGTTGATCAGCACGTTAGAGTCGATGGCCATACCCAGCACCAGTGCGATAGCGGCAATGCCAGGCAGCGTCAGCGTGGCCTGCAGCATCGACAGCACCGCCACCAGCAGCAGCAGGTTCACAGCCAGCGCCCCCACCGAGAACATGCCGAACAGCATGTAATACAGCATCATGAAGACGGCGATCGCGCAGAAGCCGTACATCACCGAGTCAAAGCCCTTCTTGATGTTGTCCGCACCGAGCGACGGGCCAATCGTGCGTTCCTCGATGATCTCCATCGGCGCGGCCAGCGAGCCGGCGCGCAGCAGCAGGGCCAGGTCGTTGGCGGCTTCGGTCGAGTACGAGCCGGTGATCTGGAAGCTCGAACCAAGCTCGGACTGGATCGTGGCCACGGTCAGCACTTCGCCCTTGCCCTTTTCAAACAGGACGATGCCCATCGGCTTGCCGATGTTCTCGCGCGAGACATCGCGCAGCACGCGGCCACCCTGTGCGTCGAGCTTGATGTTCACCGACGGGCGCTGGTTGTGGTCGAAGCCGGCCGCCGCGCTTTCAATGCGGTCGCCGGTGAAGATCACTTGCTTGCGCAGGATCACCGGGGCGCCGTTGCCTTGTGTGAACAGTTCGTCGCCAAACGGCACGGGGTCGCCCGGGCGCGGGTTGCGCGGCGCGTCGGGGTCGGCCAGGCGCGCTTCGAGCGTGGCCGTGCGGCCGATGATGTCCTTGGCCTTGGCGGTGTCCTGCACGCCGGGCAGCTGCACCACGATACGGTCGGCACCTTGCTGCTGGATCACCGGCTCGGCCACGCCGAGTTCGTTCACACGGTTGTGCAGCGTGGTGATGTTCTGCTTGACGGCCGCGTCCTGCACGGCCTTGCGGGCAGCATCCGTGAACGTGCCCACGACGTTCGTGCCGTCCATCGAGAACGCCAGTTCGCGCTGGTTGTCGGCCAGGATGGCGCGCGCGCGTTCGGCGTCGTCGGCGTTGGTGAAGCGGACGGTCAGGCGCTCGCCGTCGCGGTCGATGCCGCCGTGGCGGATGTTCTTGTCACGCAGCAGCGTGCGTGCATCGCCGGCCAGGCTGTCGAGCTTCTTGTCGACGGCGCCCTTCATGTCCACCTGGAGCAGGAAGTGCACGCCGCCGCGCAGGTCCAGGCCCAGGTACATCGGCAGCGCATGCATCGCGGTCAGCCAGCGCGGCGAACCTGACAACAGGTTCAGCGCCACGACGTACGTCGGATCGTTTGCGTCGGGATTCAGCGCACGAGACAGCGCGTCCTTGGCCTTGAGCTGCTCGTCGGTGGTGCGGAAGCGCGCCTTGACCGAGCCGGACTGGCCGGAGACGTCATAGAACAAGCCGTCCGGCTGCAGTTGGTTCTGTGCCAGGATCTCCTCGACATGCTTCTGCATGGACAGGTCGACCTTGACCGTGGCCTTGGCCGACGATACCTGGACGGCGGGTGCCTCACCGAAGAAGTTCGGCAGGGTGTAGATGATGCCGATGGCCAGGGCCACCAGGATCACGATGTATTTCCAAAGCGGATAACGATTCATCTTTGGCCAGTCATTGCGGTTGGCGTGGCCGATAGTCGTGCGAAATGCACGCCGGATCGGCCGGACCGGTTGGCAAACAGCCGCCCGGCAACCCGGTCAGGGGCCCGGTCGGGACCTCATACGGGTTCAGGCGGCTGCGCAGGGCATGCTCGGAGGCGCCGGGCGCCGCGTACATGCCTGGTTCAGGCGGGAAGGGAGCCGGATCAGAGCGACTTCAGCGAGCCCTTCGGCAGCACGTTGGTCACGGCGCTCTTCTGCACAGTGATTTCGGTGCCTTCAGCAACTTCCAGGGTCACGTAGTTCTCGTTGACCTTGGTGATGCGACCCAGGATACCGCCGGCCGTCACGACTTCGTCGTTCTTGGACAGCGCTTCCAGCATTGCCTTGGATTCCTTTTGCCGCTTCATCTGCGGGCGGATCATGATGAACCACAGCACCGCGAACATCAGGATGATCGGCAGGAAGCTCATCAGGCCACCGGCTGCGCCGCCGGCGCCGGCAGTCTGGGCAAAAGCGTTCGAAATCAACACGTTACTTCTCCGTCACAAAGGTCATTCAGGGAATCGGGCATTCTATCACCCGGTTGTTGTCCCGCCTTGGCATTCTAGGGCGAATTACGGGTTTGTTCGGGGTGCTTTGCAAGTACTTTACGGACGTTGCAGACACGCCCCGCACAAGCTCCGTTGCGGGCACGTATTCGACAGCCAGCCGGCGGAAAGTTCGGCTGCCTGTCTGCTTTTCAGAACATTGCCAGTACTACCGGGTGCCGCGTGCGCGGTTTTCGGCGAACTGGCGGCGGAACGCCTCGAAGCGGTGTTCTTCGATGGCCGTGCGCATTTCGCGCATCAGTTCCAGGTAGTAATAGAGATTGTGGATCGTGTTCAGGCGCGCGCCGAGGATCTCGCCCACGCGGTGCAGGTGGTGCAGATAGGCCCGCGAGAAGTTGCGGCAGGTGTAGCAGCCACATTGCTCGTCCAGCGGGCGCGGGTCGTTGCGGTGCGCGGCATTGCGGATCTTGACGTCGCCAAAGCGCGTGAACAGCCAGCCGTTGCGCGCGTTGCGGGTCGGCATCACGCAGTCGAACATGTCCACGCCGTGCGCCACGCCGGCCACCAGGTCCTCGGGCGTGCCCACGCCCATCAGGTAGTGCGGCTTGTGGGCCGGCAGGCGCGGGCCGACGTGCTCGAGCACGCGCATCATGTCTTCCTTTGGCTCGCCGACCGACAGGCCGCCAATCGCGTAGCCGTGGAAGTCCAGTTCCGACAGGCCCGCCAGCGATTCGTCGCGCAGGTCCTCGAACATGCCGCCCTGCACGATGCCGAACAGCGCGTTCGGGTTGGCCAGATGGTCGAACTCGTCGCGCGAGCGCTTTGCCCAGCGCAGGCTCATGCGCATCGAGCGCGCCGCCTCGTCGTGCGTGGCGGGGCGGCCGTCGATCTCATAGGGCGTGCATTCGTCGAACTGCATGACGATGTCCGAATTCAGCGTGCGCTGGATCTGCATCGAGATCTCGGGCGACAGGAACAGCTTGTCGCCATTGACCGGTGACGCGAACGTGACGCCTTCCTCTGTGATCTTGCGCAGTTCACCCAGCGAAAATACCTGGAATCCGCCCGAATCGGTCAGGATCGGCTTGTCCCAGCCGATGAACTTGTGCAGGCCCGCATGGGTGTCGACCACGTCGAGGCCCGGGCGCAGCCACAGGTGGAACGTGTTGCCAAGGATGATCTGCGCGCCGATCTCGTTGAGTTCGAGCGGCGACATGGCTTTGACTGACCCGTAGGTGCCCACGGGCATGAAGATTGGCGTCTCGACGACGCCATGGTTCAGCGTGACGCGGCCGCGGCGGGCATTGCCATCGGTGGTCAGCAGTTCGAAGTTGAGCATGGTGTGTTCTCGGAGGCGGTCAGTCGCGGGCTGCGCGGTTGTCGCGGCGGGTCAGCAGCATGGCATCGCCATAGCTGAAGAAGCGGTAGCGCGCTTCCACGGCATGGCTGTAGGCGGTGCGGATCGCCTCCACGCCGGCCAGAGCGGAAACCAGCATCAGCAGCGTGGACTTGGGCAGGTGAAAGTTCGTGATCAGCGCATCGACGATGCGGAACGCATAGCCGGGCGTGATGAAGATGTCGGTGTCGCCGCTGCCGGCCGTCAGCGTGCCGTCTTCGGCCGCGGCCGATTCCAGCGCGCGCAGCGACGTGGTGCCGACCGCGATCACGCGGCCACCTCGTGCGCGAGTTTCGCGCACGGCAGCGGCCAGTTCGGGGGAAACCGCATACCACTCCGAATGCATCTTGTGTTCGGACAGGTTCTCGGTGCGCACGGGCTGGAACGTACCCGCGCCGACGTGGAGCGTCAGGAACGCGCGGCGGATGCCGGCGGCGTCGAGCCGGGCGAACAGTGCATCGTCAAAGTGCAGGCCGGCGGTCGGTGCGGCCACGGCGCCTGGATTCCGCGCATAGACGGTCTGGTAGCGCGTTTCGTCGTAGGCGTCGGGGTCGTGCGTGATATAGGGCGGCAGCGGCAGGCGGCCGTAGCGCTCGATCAGGTCGAGCGCGGGCTCCGGGAAACGCAGCGTGAAGAACTGGTCGACGCGGGGGCCCACGGTTACCGCGAACGCATCGTCGGCCAGATGAAGCAGGCTGCCTTCGGCCGGCGTCTTGGAGGCGCGTACCTGCGCCAGCACGGTATGGCTATCGACGACCCGTTCCACCAGCACCTCGACGCGGCCGCCGCTGGGCTTGTGGCCGAAGAAACGGGCCTTGATCACGCGCGTGTCATTGAATATGAGCAGGTCGTCCGGCTTCAGATATTCAAGGATGTCGCTGAAAGCGCGGTCGACCAGCCGCACCGCGTCGGTGGTGTCTTCCGGGGCGACCCGCTCCACCACCAGCAGGCGGCTGGCGCTGCGGTCGGGCAGGGCGGACTGCGCGATCAGCTCTGGCGGCAGCGGAAAATCGAAATCTGACAGGGTCAACATGGCTGGATGCAACGGCCAAAACCGTGCGCGGCGGCATGCCAGAAGGCGTGCCACCGCAGTGATCGGTACGGCATGGGTAAAATCGGCGAATCCGACATTGTAAGGCTTGGGCGCCAGGCTTCGCCCGAGCGCCCCTGTTACCGCCCATATTCCAGCGCTGATGCCAGGCACCGCCACCGATCCGATCGACGAACCCGCCGCTGCCGCGAAGAAGCCTGCCAGGGCTGCCGACGCCAAGCCGTCCACGGCCGCGGCCCGGCTGGCCAAGCTCGGCCTGCGACGCAGCGTTGACCTGGTGCTGCACCTGCCGCTGCGCTACGAGGACGAAACCACGCTCGAGCCAATCGGCGAAGCTATCCGCCGTGCGGGCATGGGCTTGCCGGCGCAGGTCGAGGGCGAGGTGATCTCGAACGAGGTGACGTTCCGGCCGCGCCGACAACTTGTGGTCAAGGTGGCCGACGACACCGGCGAACTCACGCTGCGCTTCCTCAATTTCTACGGCAGCCAGACCAAGCAGATGGCCGAAGGGGTGCGCCTGCGCGTGCGCGGCGAGATTCGCGGCGGGTTCTTTGGCGCCGAGATGGTCCACCCGACCGTTCGCGCGGTGACGCCCGGAGAGCCGCTCCCCGATCGGCTTACTCCCGTGTACCCGGCCACGGCAGGGATCTCGCAGGCGTACTTGCGCAAGGCGATTGGCGGGGCGATGCAGCGCACGCCGATGCCTGAAACCTTGCCGCAGGCCGTGCTGCGCGGACCGCTGGCGCAGTTGAAGCTGGCGCCGCTGGCGGACTGCCTGCGTTTGCTGCATAACCCGCCGCCGCAGGAGAGCGAGGCCGCGCTGGCCGACCGATCGCACCCGGCGTGGGTGCGCATCAAGTTCGACGAACTGCTCGCCCAGCAGATTTCGTTGCGCCGCTCGCAGGCGGCGCGACGCGAGAAGAACGCGCCGTCAATGCCGCGCCGCGCGGGCGGGCTGCTCACCAAATTCCTGGCCGCGCTGCCGTTTCGCCTGACAAACGCGCAGCAGCGAGTGGTCGAAGAAATTGCCGCCGACATGACCCACGCGCACCCGATGCACCGTCTGCTGCAGGGCGATGTGGGCAGCGGCAAGACAATCGTGGCCGCGCTGGCCGCTTGCCAGGCAATCGACGCCGGCTACCAGGCCGCATTGATGGCGCCGACTGAAATCCTGGCGGAGCAGCACTACCGCAAACTGTCGGCGTGGCTGGAGCCGCTTGGCGTGCCCGTGGTCTGGCTGGCCGGCAGCCTGAAGGCGAAGGAAAAGCGCGAAGCCGTGGCGCGTGCCGAATCGGGCGAGGCGAAGCTGGTGATCGGCACCCATGCGCTGATCCAGGACACCGTGCATTTCGCGAAGCTCGGGCTGGCCGTGGTCGACGAGCAGCATCGCTTCGGCGTGGCCCAGCGGCTGGCGCTGCGCGGCAAGGCCAGCGATACGGTGCAGTCAGGCGGGCAGCAAGGCGGGCAGCCGCGCCCCATCGACGAAAAAGTGGCGCACCAGCTCATGATGTCGGCCACGCCAATTCCGCGCACGCTGGCGATGACCTACTACGCCGATCTCGACGTGTCCGTGATCGACGAACTGCCGCCGGGCCGCACGCCGATCGTCACGCGCCTGGTCAACGACGCGCGCCGCGACGAGGTAATCGAACGCGTGCACCATGCGGCCGCAGAGGGCCGGCAGGTCTACTGGGTGTGCCCGCTGATCGAGGAAAGCGAGGCGCTGCAGCTCCAGACGGCGGTGGAGACCTACGAGACGCTGGTTGCCGCGCTGCCCGACCTGCGCGTCGGCCTGGTCCACGGTCGCCTGCCGCCGGCCGAAAAAGCCGCGGTGATGGGCGATTTCAGCGCCAATCGCCTGCAGGTACTGGTGGCCACGACAGTCATCGAAGTGGGCGTGGACGTTCCCAATGCGTCGCTGATGGTCATCGAGCATGCCGAGCGCTTTGGACTGGCGCAGCTTCACCAGTTGCGGGGCCGTGTGGGGCGGGGCAGTGCCGAATCGGTCTGCCTGCTGATGTACCAGGCGCCGCTGTCGCCCACGGCGCGTGAGCGGCTGGCGACGATGCGCGAAACCACCGACGGCTTCGAGATCGCGCGGCGCGACCTGCAGATCCGCGGCCCCGGAGAATTCCTGGGCGCACGCCAGTCGGGCGAGGCGATGCTGCGATTCGCCGATCTCAACACGGATGCCTGGCTCGTCGACTATGCACAGGAGGCCGCCGTGATGATGCTGGAGCAGTTTCCGGAGGCGGTAGAGGCACATTTGTTGCGCTGGCTGGGTGGCCGGGAGCACTTCTTGAAGGCTTGATGACAATCTCGGCCGATCAGAATGGTCCGTAAGTAGCGAAGGGATTACTTTGCGGAGTCCAATCTGACAATCGCGGGAATCGAAGCTAAAATCTATCGCCTAACCGAACCTGATTAATCATGACGCTCACCGAACTCAAGTACATCGTCGCGGTTGCGCGCGAGCGGCATTTCGGCCGGGCGGCCGAGGCGTGCTTCGTATCGCAGCCGACCCTGTCGGTCGCCATCAAGAAGCTGGAGGACGAGCTGACCGTGCAGATTTTCGAGCGCGGCACCTCCGAGGTGTCGGTGACGGCCATCGGCGAGCAGATCGTGGCGCAGGCCCAGCGCGTGCTCGAACAGACCATGGCGATCCGCGAGATTGCCAAGCAGGGCAAGGACCCTCTGGCCGGATCGCTGCGCGTGGGCGTGATTTACACGATCGGACCGTACCTGCTGCCCGCGCTGGTCAAGCAGATGATCGAGACCGTGCCGCAGATGCCGCTGATGCTGCAGGAGAACTACACGAACAAGCTGATCGAGCTGCTCAAGCAGGGCGAGATCGACTGCGCCATCATGGCCGAGCCGTTCGCCGATTCCGGCCTGACCGTGCGCCCGCTCTACGACGAGCCGTTCGTGGTGGCCGTGCCGCGTGGGCATCAGCTTGCCCAGCAGACCAAGGTCGATCCGGACGAACTGAAGCAGCAGACCATGCTGCTGCTTGGCAGCGGCCACTGCTTCCGTGACCACGTGCTGGGCGTATGCCCGGAGCTGTCGCGTTTCTCGCAGGCCGCGGATGGCATCCAGAAGACGTTCGAAGGCTCGTCGCTCGAGACGATCCGCCACATGGTGGCCAGCGGCGTCGGTATCACCGTGCTGCCGCGTACCTCCGTGCCAGATCTCAAGCCCCGCAACGACATGCTGGCCTATGTGCCGTTTGCAGACCCGGTGCCGGATCGCCGCGTGGTGCTGGCCTGGCGCAAGAGCTTCACGCGCCTGCCCGCCATGGAGGCGCTGGCCAATGCCGTGGCGGCATGCGAACTCCCCGGCGTGCGCAAGATCAGTGACGCCAAGGCACCGGAAGCCGTGGCAGCCTGACGCTGCATACCCCTTCGCGCTGCATAGGCATTCGCTATTCGATAGGTAAGATTTATCAAATGGCTATGTCAATAGTCTGTTGATACACTTTCATGGTCGGGTTCCAGGGGGAGCCCGGGCAGGACAAGTGGAGCGTCATCATGGCTATGGTCAATCTTTTTGTATCCGGGTTTCGGCACCTTCGTACGCAGGCCCGCAGCGCCGGGCGTGGCGACACCAATCGCCTGCGCCGCAAGGTGGTACGCAAGGAGATCGGCATGGCAATCGTCGCGCTTGGCGCGATGGCGATGTTCCTTGACGCCGCGCGAGGCGTTGCTTTCCTTGCGGCGTAGTCCTGGCGCTATTCGTGGTGCGATAATGGCCGCTGTCCGCCCACGTCACATTCGGGCGCGATCCTTGTGGCTTGAACAAATGGAGCTGAAAGACCATGGCAAAAAAGAATGAGATGAGCGTGAACATCGGTATCTCGGACAAGGACCGCAAGAAGATCGCGGAAGGCCTGTGCAAGCTGCTGGCCGATACGTACACGCTTTACCTCAAGACCCATAATTTCCACTGGAACGTGACGGGTCCGATGTTCAATACGCTGCATCTGATGTTTGAGACGCAGTACAACGAACTGGCGCTGGCCGTGGACGCAATTGCCGAGCGTATCCGCGCCCTGGGCTATCCGGCCCCGGGTACGTACAAGGAATACGCCAAGCTGTCCTCGATCGCCGAGGAAGAGGGCGTGCCCGAAGCCAACGATATGATCCGCAAGCTCGTGGAAGGCCAGGAAGCCGTGGTGCGCACCGCGCGCTCGCTGTTCCCGGTGATCGATGCCGCTGGCGACGAGCCGTCGGCGGACCTGCTGACCCAGCGCATGCAGACGCACGAGAAGACTGCGTGGATGCTGCGCTCGCTGCTGGCCTGAGCCACGTCATGCCAGCCACCGGTTGTCACGGCCCTCGCGGCAACCGGCACAACGCGTCACGGCCAATGCAGCCGCGGCGCGTTTTTTCTTGAGTCTTGCCAGAAGTACGCCGCCATGTCCCATCCATCCACCGCCCCCGCACAACCGAGCCGTCTTGCGCTGTACGCGCGTCTGCTTCGCATGGACAAGCCTATCGGCACGCTTCTGCTGCTGTGGCCCACGCTCTGGGCCATGTGGATGGCCGCCGGGGGGGCGCCGGGATGGAGCCTCTTCTGGATCTTCTCCATCGGCACGTTCCTGATGCGCTCGGCAGGCTGCGCGATCAACGACTGGGCAGACCGCGACTTCGACAAACATGTGAAGCGCACGAAGGAGCGGCCGCTGACCGCCGGGCTGATTGCCGGCTGGGAAGCCCTGGCGCTGGCCGGCGGGCTGTCGCTGGTTGCCTTTGCGCTGATTCTTCCGCTGAACGGGCTGACCAAGTGGCTCGCCGTGGTGGCGGTGATCCTGGCCGGTACGTACCCGTTCTTCAAGCGGTTCTTCGCGATTCCCCAGGCCTACCTGGGCATTGCGTTCGGCTTCGGCATCCCGATGGCCTTCGCGGCAATCCAGGACCAGGTGCCGTTTGTGGCGTGGCTGATGCTGCTGGCCAACGTGTTCTGGGCGATTGCCTATGACACCGCCTACGCCATGGTCGATCGCGACGACGACCTGCTGCTCGGCATGAAGACATCGGCGATCACGTTCGGCAGGTTCGACGTGGCCGCGATCATGATCTGCTATGCCGCGTTCCTGGGCCTGATGGCCTGGGTGGGCACGCTGATTGGCCTGGGCTGGCCGTACTTCGCGGGTCTGGCCGCGGCAGCGGTGCTGGCTGGCTATCACTACACGCTGATCCGCGAGCGGGACCGCATGAAGTGCTTCGCGGCGTTCCGGCATAACAACTGGCTCGGTGCCTGCGTGTTTGCGGGAACCGCGGTGGCGTACCTGCTGAGATAACTGATTTTCTCCCCTCTCCCATGAGGTGGGAGAGGGGCGGGG
>NZ_ALOU01000059.1 GCF_000292345.1 Cupriavidus sp. BIS7 | reverse complement strand
TTGGGCCTGCGCGCTTTGGACCGACAAGTCGGACATGTTGGGGATTCCTTCCTTATTGCGGGTGCTTCAGCTCGACGCGGCGAATGTCCTTGACGATCACCAGGTAGCTCAGCACGGTCACCAGGGCGTTGATGCCGACGAATACCAGCGCGCCGTTGAACGAACCCGTCGCGCTCAGGATATAGCCGATCACGATCGGCGTCACGATGCCGGCGATATTGCCGAACGTGTTGAAAATGCTGCCTGCCAGGCCGATCACTTCCTTGGGCGCGGTATCGGCCACCACGGCCCAGCCCAGCGCGCCAATGCCCTTGCCGAAGAACGCCAGCGCCATGATGCCCACCACCAGCCATTCGGCATCGACGTAGTTGCAGGCCACCATCGAGACCGACAGAAGCATGCCGGCCACGATCGGCACCTTGCGGGCCACGGTCAGCGAATAGCCGCGGCGCAGCAGGAAATCGGAAATCACACCGCCCAGCACGCCGCCAAGGAAGCCGCAGATTGCCGGCAGCGAGGCGACGAAACCGGCCTTCAGGATCGACATGCCGCGCGCCTGGACCAGGTACACCGGGAACCACGTGAGGAAGAAATACGTCAGCACGTTGATGCAGTACTGGCCAAGATACACGCCGGCCAGCATGCGGTTGGACAGGAGCTGCTTCGCGTAGAACCAGCCTGCGGGATTGGCGGCCTTCCGCGCCCCGTTCTGCGCCCCCTTCTGCTCCTTGTCCGCGCCTTCGTTCATGTGGATCAGGCCGCCGCCCTGTTCGATGTGCTCGAGCTCGGCGCGGTTCACACCCGAATGGGTGGCCGGGCTGCGCATGACCTTGAGCCACAGCATCGCCAGCAGCATGCCCATGATGCCCATCCACAGGTACACGTGGTGCCAGCCCATCGTATGAACGATCCAGGCCATCAGCGGCGTGAACACCACCGCGGCGAAGTACTGCGCGGCGTTGAAGATGGCCGATGCCGTGCCACGCTCGGCAGTCGGGAACCAGCTGGCGACCACCTTCGCGTTGGCCGGAAACGCCGGCGATTCAGCCAGGCCCACGGCGAAACGCAGCATGAACAGCACCGTCATCGTCGCGCCCATCGACGCGAAGATGCCCACCCATCCCTGCAGCAGCGTGAAGAACGACCACAGGAAGATACTCACGGCGTAGATGCGGCGCGCGCCGAAACGATCGAGCAGCCAGCCGCCCGGAATCTGCGCCATCACGTAGGACCAGCTGAAAGCCGAGAAGATATAGCCCATCTGCACGGCCGAGAAGCCGAACTCGTCGCGCATGGCCGGGCCAGTGATCGACAGCGTGGCACGGTCGGCGTAGTTGACCGTGGTCACGATAAAGATCAGCGCAAGAATCCAGTAACGGACATTGGTGCGCCGTGCGCTGCTGGCAGCGGCGGCGCTAGAGGTGGGGGTTGCGTTCATCGGTAGTCTCCTCACAGCCCTGGAACCTGGATGCGGGAGTGCGTCCGAACCGGCTTGAGATATGTCGTCATACGACTTGGATTATAAGAACGAGACTCCGCCCATGACAGTGCGCGTTTACCCTGATTTGATGCAATTTGCTGCCCAGGCGGCCATTGTCTAGGCCGTGTCTTCTCAATACCCATGCGACTTTTGAGGTAAGTGATGGCATCAGGCGCCACCCCTTGAGCGCATCGGCGATGGCGGGATTTTCCCTCAAACGTACAGGATCTGCTTGCGCAGGTACGATGATAGTTGTACGATGACTTATCTCGAGACCATCAACAACGATGGAGCGAGGTAAGAACCAGCCTTGTTCCACACCAACCGCCACCAACCGCCATTTGCCATGTGGCGATCAGGAAGATCGACATGACTACACCGCAAGAGCTCAAGCAGATTATTTCGGAAGGCCTGCTCTCGTTCCCCATCACCGACTTCGACGCGCAGGGTAACTTCCGCGCTGATACCTATATCGAGCGCCTGGAATGGCTGGCGCCGTACGGTGCATCGGCGCTGTTCGCCGCCGGCGGTACGGGTGAGTTCTTCTCGCTGACCCAGCAGGACTATTCGAACGTGATCCGCACCGCGGTGGAAACCTGCAAGGGCAAGGTACCCATCCTGGCCGGCGCCGGCGGCCCAACGCGCGTGGCCATCGAATATGCGAAGGAAGCCGAGCGCCTGGGCGCCCACGGCGTGCTGCTGATGCCGCACTACCTGACCGAAGCCAGCGAAGAAGGCATCGCCAACCATATCGAAGAAGTCTGCAAGGCCCTGAAGATTGGTGTGATCGTCTACAACCGCGCCAACTCGCGCATCGGCGCCGATCTGCTGGAAAAGGTGGTGGATCGCTGCCCGAACCTGATCGGCTTCAAGGACGGCGTTGGCGAAATCGAGGCAATGGTGCGCGTGCGCCGCAAGCTCGGCGATCGCCTGGCCTACCTGGGCGGCCTGCCTACCGCCGAAGTCTATGCCGCCGCCTACAAGGCGCTGGGCGTGCCCGTGTACTCGTCGGCAGTGTTCAACTTCATCCCGAAGACCGCGATGGAGTTTTACCGTGCGATCGCCGCTGACGACCACGCTACCGTCGGCCGCCTGATTGACGAATTCTTCCTGCCGTACCTGGACATCCGCAACCGCAAGCAAGGCTACGCGGTATCGATCGTCAAGGCTGGCGCCAAGCTGGTGGGCCACGATGCCGGCCCGGTACGCGCCCCGCTGACCGACCTGACCGAAGAAGAAATGGCCAAGCTGGACGCACTGATCCGCAAGCTGGGACCGCAATAAGTTTCTGAAGTCGTCGCGTTGAGAGTTTGAACAGAGCCGATTTGTCGGCTCTTTTTTTTGGGCTTTCCGGCCGCGCCCCCGGCGCAACTCGGAAACTTCGATGCGCATCGCGCAACAAACAAAAAACCCCGTGCCCTTGCGGGTACGGGGTTTCAAGCCACCCGGCGCCGACTGGTCGGCACCGGGCTGACGACTACCAAAGGTGTGGGCAATCAGGCCGCAGCGTCCTTCAGCTTCTTCAGCGGGCGCACCTTGACCTTGACGCTGGCCGGCTTGGCCGGGAACCAACGCTCTTCGCCAGTGAACGGGTCCTTGCCGAAGCGCTTCTTCTTGGCCGGCACTTGCTGCGCGGTCACCTTCAGCAGGCCCGGCAGCGTGAATTCGCCTGCGCCCTTCTTGTTCAGTGCGCTGACGATGGTGTTTTCGAGGTGGGCCAGCACCGTCTTCACGGCCTTGGCTTCCAGCTGGGTCTGAGCTACCAGGTGAGCGACCAGGCTCGACTTGTTGAAGGTGTCCTTCAGCGGCTTCGGAGTCGGTGCAGCAGCAGCGGCAGTTGCAGCCTTCTTGGCCGGAGCGGCCTTCTTGGCAGCAGCCTTCACGGGTGCCTTGGTTGCCACGGCCTTCTTGGCAGCGGGCTTGGTTGCAGTCTTCGCGGTCGGTTTCGCTTTGGTCGCCATATCGATATTCGAGAGTTGAAGATAGTGTCCCGGCGGATCGCAACGTTTGGCACGTTGCTGACCGTGCTTGCCGGTACGCACTGAATCATAGCGGAAACAGCCGAAAGTAAAGGGGTTTTCGTACGTGCTGCAGGTCAAACCAAGTGAAAACCCCGTGTTTTGTAGCTGGTTTGCGTCAGCAAACTCGCTGCGAAGCGCTACGTCCCCCCACTTTCGCACTTCCGAAGCGTTGCGAAGTTCGTCAGATTTCGATCTTCACTGCTCGTGCGCGAGCATCGCGTCGTGCGTCTGACGTGCCAGTCCGATCGCGAAAGCAGCCTCCGCAACGAGGAAAAGCGGGCCTACGATCAGGCCGACGAGGTCATCGACGAAGGCCGGCTTTCGCCCCTCGAAGTAGTGGCCGACAAACTGGATGATCCATCCCGCAACGAAGAGGCCGATGCCGGAAGCCAGCCACGCAACCGTTGGCAGCGCGGCGAACCATGCGCCGGCCCACACGAAAACCGCCAGAATCATGGCCATCGTCACGCCGAATCCGAACGACAGGCGCAGGTAAAACAGGCACGACAGCACGTACAGCACCATCGCGGGCGTCATGTATAGCGAGCCGTCGCCGAGCGGCATGGCGGGCCGGCCCAGCAGCGCCGTCACGGCCAGCACGATCATCGGGATGCCGACGAAATGCGTGGCGACATTGCGCGAATCACGGTGATAGGCGGCGTAGTTCGACAGATGATCGATCAGGGTTTTCACGGGGCGTCTCCGGGTTTTTTGAGTTTTTGCGCGACGTGCACGTCGCCGGCGTTGCGGCTTTATAGTAATCATGGCCCCGGCAATGCGAAAGCGCCCCCGCCTTCCATTCGAGCCGCCCCACTACTCTCGACAGCCCCCAACATGCTTGCCGCCGACGAAATTCCCGCCCTGAGTGCCGAACAGCTATCGGCATGGCTGCGCCGCATCGGATTCAACAAGGTTCCGGAATCCCCCACGCTGCCGCTGCTGAACGCGCTGATTACGGGACATCTCAGCCATATCCCGTTCGAAAACCTTGACGCGCTGCTGGGCCGTCGCGTGGCGATCGATGTGCCCGCAGTATTCGACAAGCTCGTGCACCAGGGGCGTGGCGGCTACTGCTTCGAGCTGAACACGCTGTTCTGCGCCGGGCTCAAGGCGCTCGGCTATGCCGTGACACCGCTGGCCGCGCGCGTGCGCTGGAACGTGCCGGAGACCATCCCAACCGGCCTTTCGCACATGCTGCTGCGCGTGGAAGTGGCGCACGAAAGCTATATTGCCGACGTCGGCTTCGGCGGCCCGACCCCCGATCGCGCGCTGTCGCTGTCCCTGCCACTATCCCTGCCACTAACGCTGCCACCGGACGAGGGAACCCCCTACCGCCTTCTGCCGGTGCCACCGGCCGCGGCCGGCACCGGCTTCCACTGCCACGATCTGGCGGTACGCGACGCCACCGTGGACGAGTCCGGCTGGCGCGTCATGTACCGTTTCGACCTGACTCCGCAGCCGCAGATCGATTTCGTGGCGCGCAACTGGTACGTCTCCACGCATCCGGACAGCCACTTCACGCGTTTGCTGATGGTTGCACGTACCGACGGCGATACCCGCCTGTCGCTCGGCAACGCCAGCCTGACCGAACGCGCGCCGGACGGCAGCGTGCGCACGAGCGAACTGGCATCCGCCGAAACCGTGATCGACACGCTTTCCGCCCGCTTCCGAATCCGGCTCGATGCCGACCTGCGCGCCGCGCTTGCCGAACGGCTGCCCGCGGTGATCGGGTAGGGCCACCCTGGGCCACCCACCTGCCTATTCCGCGCTGCGGTACGTGCCATGCATCGCGTGAATTGCCCGCAGAAAGTTTGCTGATAGAGGCGTGTGCGCCCCGCTTTCGCTGTGGACTGAGGCCGGGGGCCTGCCCATAATGTCCCGGCCAATCACCCAATCAGGCGACGGCCATGACCGTCGTCAACCACAAGGAGACGCCATGTCATTGTTCGATCTGTCGGGCAAGGTTGCCATCATCACCGGATCTTCACGCGGCATCGGCCGGGCCATCGCCGAGCAACTGGCGGTGCAGGGCGCCAAGGTCGTCATCTCGTCGCGCAAGCTGGAGGCGTGCCAGGAGGTGGCCGATGAAATCAACGCGAAGCATGGCGCCGGCACCGCGCTGGCCGTCCCCGCCAATATCTCGTCAAAGGAAGCGTTGCAGAACCTGGTCGACGAAACCAACCGTGTATTCGGCAAGGTTGACGTGCTGGTCTGCAACGCGGCATCGAACCCCTACTATGGCCCGATGAGCGGCGTCACGGACGAGCAGTTCCGCAAGGTGCTCGACAACAACGTGATCTCGAACCACTGGCTGATCCAGATGGTGGCGCCGCAGATGATCGAGCGCCGCGACGGCTCGATCATCATCGTCTCGTCGATCGGCGGCCTGCGCGGTTCGCCCACCATTGGCGTCTACAACGTGTCCAAGGCCGCCGACTTCCAGCTCGCACGCAACCTGGCCGTGGAGTTCGGGCCGCACAACGTGCGCGTCAACTGCATCGCGCCCGGCCTGATCAAGACCGATTTCGCGCGCGCGCTCTGGGAAGATCCGGTGCGCTACAAGCAGTCCACCGAAAACGCGCCGCTGCGTCGTATCGGCGAACCCGTGGAGATCGCCGGTGCCGCGTGCTACCTTGCCTCGGCGGCCAGCACGTTCATGACCGGGCAGGCGCTGGTCGTTGACGGGGGCGTCACCATCTGAACATTGTCTTGCGGGAGGCCACGCATGTCGCAACAACCGCAGCAACCGAAGCAGCAACCGCAGCAACAATCGCAGGCCGGCGCCGGACAATGGCCGGTCATGTCCCTGGCAGAAGCGCACGCGCGGCTGACCGCGCCGGGCGCGCCGTTCGAAACCGAAACGCGCGTGATCCGGGGCATCCCCACCACGGTCTGGAAGAACGCGCCGCCAACGCTGCGCGATCTGTTTCTGATCGCGGCGGCGTGGGGGGAAAAGACCTTCGTGGTCTACGAGGACGAACGGGTCAGCTATCGCGCGTTTGCGCTCGCGGCCACGGCGCTGGCCCACCAGCTTGTGCGCGACGGCGTGCGCAAGGGTGATCGCGTAGCCGTGGCCATGCGCAATCTGCCCGAGTGGCCGGTGGCGTTCTACGCTGCCATCCTCGCCGGCGCCATCGTTACGCCGCTCAACGCCTGGTGGACCGGGCCGGAACTCGAGTACGGCCTGGCCGATTCGGGCAGCCGCATCGCGATCGTCGATCACGAGCGGCTCGACCGCATCCTTGAACGCCTGCCGGCCTGCCCGGCGCTCGAACGCATCTACGTTTCGCGCGCGCCCGCCGACGCAACGTTCGATGACCCGCGCATCGTGCCGCTGGCGGCGGTGATCGGCAGATCGGACGCCTGGCCGGCGCTGCCGTCGCAATCGCTGCCCGCCGTGCCGATGGACCCCGATGACGACGCGACGATCTTCTATACGTCGGGCACCACCGGCAAGCCGAAAGGCGCCGTGGGCACGCATCGCAATGCCTGTTCCGTGGCCGTATGCGCGCAGTTCAGCCCGCTGCGTAACCTGCTGCGCCGTGGTGAGCCAGTTCCGGAGCCCGACCCCAACGCGCCGCAGAAAGGCGGTTTGCTGGCCGTGCCGTTCTTTCACGTCACCGGCTGCATGTCCGTGCTGAACGGCACGCTGGCCGCGGGCAGCAAGATCGTGCTGATGCACCGCTGGGATACGTTGCGTGCAATGGAGCTGATTCAGCGCGAGCGCTGCACCGCGGCGGGCGGCGTGCCGACCATCGCGTGGCAGATCATCGAACACCCGCAGCGCGACGAATTCGATCTGTCTTCGCTCGAAAGCATGAACTACGGCGGCGCGCCGGCCTCACCCGAACTGGTGCGCCGGATCAAGGAAGTATTTCCGCACGCTGCCCCCGGTATTGGCTGGGGCATGACGGAGACCTCGGCAACCTTCACAAGCCACAGCGCGGAGGAATACATCCACCGGCCGGACAGCGCCGGCCCCGCCCTGCCGATCGGCGAAATGAAGATCGACGACGGATTTGGCCGGGCGCTGCCGCCCGGGGAGATCGGCGAACTGATGGTGCGCGGCGCCAACGTGCTGCACAGCTACTGGAACAAGCCGGAAGCCACCGCCAAGACCTTTGTCGACGGCTGGCTCCATACCGGTGACATGGCACGGCTGGACGAGGATGGCTTCCTGTATATCGTCGACCGCATGAAGGACATGCTGATCCGCGGCGGCGAGAACATCTACTGCATCGAGGTGGAAAGCGCGCTCTACGATCACCCGGCAATCATGGACGCCGCAGTGGTTGGCATCCCTCACCGCACACTGGGCGAGGAACCCGGCGCGGTGGTGAGCCTGAAGCCCGGCATGCGGGCCACGGAAGCCGAGTTGCAGGCGTTCGTTCGCGAGCGGATTGCGGCGTTCAAGGTGCCCGTGCGAGTCATCGTACGGGAAGAGATGCTGCCGAGAAATCCGAACGGGAAGATCCTGAAGTCGAACCTGAGGAAGCTATTCGAGGCTTGAACCCGTGTGGCGGTGCGCCCCTCTCCCGCACGCGGGAGAGGGGCGAAACCATCGCTGTCACTTCACAGGAATCGGCGTTGTTGCCGGCACCGGCACGGCGGTCACAGCGTTCTGCGGGCTGCCAGATACAATGCGGTCCGAGTACGTCAGATACACCAGCGTATTACGCTTGCGGTCCACCGCGCGCACCACATGCAGCGTCTTGAACAGTATCGACATGCGCTCCGAGAACACGTCCTCCTGCGACTTGACCGGCCCCTTGAACGCGATCGGGCCCACCTGGCGGCAGGCGATCGAAGCCTCGGGTGGGTCTTCGGCCATGCCGAGCGTGCCCTTGATGCCGCCAGTCCGTGCGCGCGAGACGTAGCAGGTGACGCCGTCCACCTGCGGGTCGTCATAGGCCTCGATCACGACCTTGTCAGACCCGGTCATGCGGAAATTGGTGGAAACGCTGCCGATTTCTTCCGCAACGGCCACGCCCGCCAGCAGGCTGGCAGCCAGGCCGGTGGCCAAACCAATTCGAAGTCTTCTCATAGTTGGATCAGGGCGTGGTGCCCTTGATTTCGTCGTGGCGGCGTTCCATTTCCTGGCGCAGCGCCCGGCGCTGCTTGGCCGCCTCGAAACGCTGGCGCTCTACCTCGTCGCGCGGCTGCAGCGGCGGCACCTCGGCCGGCTGACCGTTGTCATCGACCGCGACCATCGTGAAATAGCAGCTATTGGTATGGCGCACGACCTTGCTGCGAATGTTCTCGGTCACCACCTTGATGCCAATTTCCATCGAACTGCGGCCCGTGAAGTTAACCGCCGCCAGGAACGTGACGAGTTCGCCCACGTGGATCGGCTGGCGGAACACCACCTGATCGACCGACAGCGTGACCACATAGCGGCCTGCGTAGCGGCTGGCACATGCGTAGGCCACCATGTCCAGATACTTGAGGATCGTGCCGCCGTGAACATTGCCAGAGAAATTGGCCATGTCCGGCGTCATCAGCACGGTCATGGAAAGCTGGTGGGACAGATCATTCATCGCAGAAAATCCAGATTGGGGGCGTCAGGCGCGGGCAGTGTAACTCGCCACGCGTGGCTGTGGGGGCCCGTTCTGGTCCAGCAGCGTGAAATGTCCGTCCGGACAAAAGAAAAGCGGCCCAGCAGGCCGCTCCTTTTGCACTACAGACTACAGACGCGATGTGCTTACTTCTTCTTGTTCACGGCGTCCTTGAAACCCTGGCCAGCGGAGAACTTCACCGTCTTGGCGGCCGGAATCTTGATCGTTTCGCCGGTACGCGGATTGCGACCGGTACGGGCTGCACGCTTGCCCGAGCTGAAGCTGCCAAAACCCACCAGAGTGACCGAGTCGCCCTTGGCTACTGCCTTCTTGATACTGTCCAGCGCAGCGTTCAGCGCGCGCTCGGCGGCGGCATTGCTGAGTTCTGCTTCCGCGGCGATGGCCGATACCAGTTCACCTTTATTCATGGCTGATTTCCCTTGTTGGTCGTCGTCACCGGACTTTTTCCATCTGGCAGAAAGTCCGATCGGCGCAGTCTAATCTGCCCTTTGCGCCTTGGGCAATCCCCAGTGGCACCGATGCAACGAAAAACCCCGGAAATCGTTCTCTGACAAGACTTAGCGGGTGTTTTCCCCCTCTTTTTGGCGAATCGACACGTCACTTTTACGCGGTCTTTACGTATCGGACGATGCACATGAGCTGACACCGCAAAATCTACCCGACTCATCACATCAATATCAGTCACTGACGCTGCCGCACTGCCATCATGCAGCCCCGTGTGCCCAATCCCGGTGCAACGCACCGATTTGGACCATAGCCACCCCGGGCATGCCTCGACATGGCGCACGCAAACCCCATTTCGGCGCACGGCATTGCTGCGGCGGGCCTGCCGACAAACGCCATCAAAGTGCGCCGCGCACTGAGATTGCGCGGATTTCCTGGTGCATGCCCGTTTCTGGAACGGCTCTTGCTTACTGATGCTCCCATTTTGAGCATGGGGTAATGATGGACAAGTGGAAAACCGGCACGGATGCGATGTTCATCCTGCTAGGCGCAATCATGGTGCTAGCCATGCACGCGGGATTCGCGTTCCTGGAACTCGGCACCGTGCGCAAGAAGAATCAGGTCAATGCACTGGTGAAGATTCTGGTCGATTTCGCGGTCTCGACCATCGCGTACTTTTTTGTCGGTTATACGGTTGCGTACGGCGTGCAGTTTATGTCCGGCGCCGACGTGCTGGCCCAGAAAAGCGGCTACGAACTGGTGAAGTTCTTTTTTCTGGCCACGTTTGCCGCAGCCATTCCGGCGATTATCTCGGGCGGGATTGCCGAGCGCTCGCGCTTCAATCCGCAACTCGGCGCCACGTTCGTGCTGGTTGGTTTTGTCTACCCGTTCTTCGAAGGTATCGCCTGGAATAATCGCTTCGGCATTCAGGACTGGATTGCCTCGGTGGCCGGTGCGCCATTTCATGATTTCGCGGGCTCCGTCGTGGTGCATGCGGTGGGCGGCTGGATTGCCCTGCCTGCGGTGCTGCTGCTGGGCGCGCGTCGCGGGCGCTACCAGAAGGATGGCCGCATCAGCGCGCATCCGCCCTCGAACATCCCGTTCCTGGCCCTGGGCGCCTGGGTGCTGGCCGTGGGCTGGTTCGGCTTCAATGTCATGAGCGCGCAGACCGTCGACAAGATCAGCGGCCTGGTGGCGATCAATTCCCTGATGGCGATGGCAGGCGGCACGCTGGCGGCCTGGTGGGCGGGCCGCAATGACCCGGGCTTTGCCTACAACGGCCCGCTGGCCGGCCTGGTTGCCGTTTGCGCCGGCTCCGACCTGATGCATCCGCTCGGCGCACTGATTACTGGCGCTGTGGCAGGCGTGCTGTTCGTTCACCTGTTTACGCTGGCACAGAATAAATGGCACATCGATGACGTGCTTGGCGTCTGGCCGCTGCATGGCCTGTGCGGCGCGTGGGGCGGCATCGCCGCCGGCATCTTTGGATCGCACGCGCTTGGCGGCATCGGCGGCGTGTCGATCGTGGCCCAGCTAATCGGCACGGCAATGGGTATCGTGATCGCCCTGTTGGGCGGCACCGTGGTCTACGGCACGCTGAAGAAACTCGTCGGCATCCGCCTGGACGCGGAGGAAGAGTACAACGGCGCGGACCTGACGCTGCACCGCATTTCCGCCACGCCGGAGCGCGAAACCAACTGGTAATTTGCACGGATTCAGCAAACCATGAAGCGGCCGGGATGTTCCGGCCGCTTTACTTTGTGTTCACAAAGTTTGACTTGAACTTTCCCCGCTAGGAGGCCAATAATGCCCTTGCCTCCATAGCGCCGACACAGGCGTGTCTTGCAGTTTTGGCACCGTCGACGCCGAGCCTTCGTCGATTCTGCTCTCCCTGATTTTCACCTGCCCGTTAAAAACAGGAGCACGCCCCATGGATACCACGTCGCTGCAAAGCATCCGCGACCTCATTTATGGCTATGCCACCGTCTTCGGCGTCAAGATTCTGGCCGCCCTGGCGTTCTGGGTGGTCGGCCGATGGCTGATCCATTTCGTTGTGCGCATGGTGCAGGGCTCGCTGAGCAAGCAGAAGGTGGACCCCACGCTGCTGCGCTATGTCGGGTCGATCGTGACCGTCACGCTGAATGTCGTGCTGGTGATCGGCATCCTTGGCTACTTCGGCATCCAGACCACCACGTTCGCGGCGCTGATCGCCGCGGCTGGTGTCGCCATTGGCATGGCGTGGTCGGGCCTGATGGCGAACTTCGCGGCGGGGGCATTCCTCGTGGTATTGCGGCCGTTCAAGGTGGGGGATTTTGTGACCATCGGCGGCGTGACCGGAACCGTGCGCGAGATCGGCCTGTTCTCCACCGCGCTCGACACGCCTGACAACGTCATGACCGTCGTCGGCAACAACAAGATCTTCAGCGATACGATCCAGAACTACTCGGCCAACGCGTTCCGGCGGGTTGAGCTGAAGGCGCAGCTTGCCGGCTCGACCGATGTCGCTGCCGCCATGGCACTGCTCAAGGAAAAGATCGCCACGATTCCAAACGTACTGGCCGAGCCGCCGGTCGACGTCGAGATCCTGGAATTCACGCTGGTCGGCCCTGTCCTGGCGGTCCGCCCTTATTGCCACACCGACGACTACTGGCAGGTCTACTTCGACACGAACCGCATGATTCGCGACAGCTTTGGGCAGGCCGGATTTGCCGCGCCGATGCCGGCCCAGCTTGTGGTGATGCAGAACGCGCCAGCCGTATCGGTGGCGCCGGCCGCTTCGGCGAACCAGGCCGCCTGATGTGGCTATCGATCTAAGTCAGGGGCGAAGTCAGCCGCGCTGGCGCGCGCCGGCCCGCCCATAGAGACGCAACAGCACCGCGCCGCTGCCGCAGATCGCCATCACCACGGCCAGCGGCAGCGCGGTGCCATCGTGCCAGATACTGACGGCGGCACCCGCCAGCGTGCCGAAGCCAAATTGCAGTGCGCCCATCAGCGCCGATGCCGTACCCGCCCGATGGCTCTGGTGAGATAGCGCCAGGGCCGAAGCATTGGGCGAGATACAGCCCAGCCCAGCCAGGAAGACAAAGAAGCAGACCAGCAGCACCGGAAGCGTAGCCCAGCCGATCAAGGCCGTTGCCGCCAGCGTCAGGCCAGCCAGGCATGGTGCGAGCAGCGCGGCGCGCAGCACGTTGTCCAGTGGGCGCGCCCGCACCAGTCGGACATTGACCTGCGACATCCCGATCAGGCCAAATGCGTTGGCGCCGAAAACAAAGCCGTAGTGGGAGGGATCGATGCCATGCAGTTCGATCAGTACAAACGGCGACCCCGCGATATAGGCGAACATGCCGCCCTGCACACATCCCGCCGCCAGCGAGTAGCCAAGAAATTCGCGATCGCGCACCAGTTCCCAGTAACCTCGCATCACCGCAACGGGATGCAGCGTGCGCCGGCGCTGGGGGTCGAGCGACTCCTCCATGCGCGTGTGGACCAGCCACAGCAGCAGCACCGCGGCGCCGCAGTGGATCCAGAAAATCGCGCGCCATCCGGACGCAGCCAGCACGGCGCCACCGATCATCGGCGCAAGGATTGGCGCCAGCCCCATCACGAGCATCAGCGAGGAAAACGCCCGCGCGGATTCACGCGCTTCGAGCCGGTCGCGAATCACGGCGCGAGAAACGACCAGCCCGGTACACCCGCCAAGCGCCTGCAGGAAGCGCCAGGCCATCAGCGAATCGACGCTCGAAGCCATGGCACACCCGGCCGCAGCCGCCCCGTACAGCGTGAGGCCGATATAGAGCGGCGGCTTGCGCCCAAAGCGGTCGCTGATCGGTCCGTAAAACGCCTGTCCGATCGCCAGCCCCACCAGGAACGTGCCAAGCGTCAGTTGCACCTGCGCGATATCGGTATGCAAGTCGGCAGCCAGCGTGGGAAAGCTGGGCAGGTACATATCGATGGACAGCGGCGCAATGGCTGTCAGCGACGCACAGATCAGCAGCCAGAGCGGAAAACGCGCGGCCGAAGGCGCGCTCGTGGTCGACGTCATGAAGGGGGTTCCGAAAACGCAAGGCGCAATTGTTGCACAGCCCGCAAGGGTGTAACACCTCATGCATCAAAGGCGCATGGGCGCCATGAATTTCTGTCACGGACCGCCGGCTGACGCGGAGCAATGGGTGGCGCCGCTTTCACGTGCGCCGGGGTGAAGGGTACAATGCGTGCCTGTCGGTTCAGATGCTGCACCGACCACGCAGCCAGACGCATCGCGGGAGACGGATCACGGGAACCGTCCCCGGCACCGTTATCCTGCATGACCATACGACACAAGCCGTTAATTGCCTCGCTGAGCCTGGTTGCGATCGCAGCCCTGCCACCGCTGCCTGTATGGGCAGCGCCGGGCAGGCCGACCGCGACGGCTTCGGCGCCGGTTTCGCCTGCCCCGCCCGTGGCGCTGGACGAAGCCGATGCGCTGGCAAGAATGCTCAAGGGCGCCGCCACGGGGCAAAACACCGGCGCGGCCGGTGTGCCCGAGCTGCTGCGCAATACCAATCGCCCTGACAGCGTGCTGGCGCGCGCCTGCCGCCAGCTCAACGACGCCCTGCCAATCGAGATCGACGGAGAAACACGCCTGCGGCGCTGCCAGTCGATTCCCGGCAAGCATGTGCTGTTTCAACTGGAGTTGACCAACTACCGCGGGCCGATGCTCGACCTGGCCAGCTTCGAGGTCAATTACGCGGCGCCGCTCCAGCGCAATATCTGCGCAAACAGAGACGTGGAAATCCTGACCAAGCTAGGCGTCAGCATGATGTTCCGCTACATGACGCGCAACGATCGCGGCGAGCGGCGCGTCGGCGACGTCTACATCAACGCGCCGATCTGCGTGTCGGCGCTGCGCTGACGCGTTTCAAACATCGGTCTTTCCCCGTTATTCCCCCAGTTCCCTAGCTAACGCGGCGCAAAAAAAAACAGCAGGCGCCCGGCCTGCCGTTTCCCATCGAACGCTGCCTCCGCTCAGGCCGCTCTTGGCCGCAACGGCAGCACGTTCGGCGCACGGCGCAGGAGCACGCGAGTCTCCTTCCATGCGGCGTCAGCCAGCGGCGAACCCCATACCAGTTCGTGCAGCCTGGACAGCGCGAACGGGTCGCCCAGCAGCACATGCTTCTGCGCGGGCGTCAGCGACTTCGGGCCATTGGTCAGCGCATGCTGGACCAGTGCCGCGTGCTGCAGCCGGGCCGCCTCAGGCTGGATCTTGCGCGCGGTGCCCGTGGCACACATCAGCGCGTTGGTCACCGGATCGACCACTGCGTCGACAAACCCCGGCACCTCCTGCGCGCTTTCCACGTGCTGCTGTGTCTCCACGATCTCGCGCGGCACAACCGTTTCCTCGGGGATCATGAACAGGCCGGCGCGACGTGCGGCGCGGCCCAGTGACACGCGCGAAAGCATGACCGAAAGCGGAATCGACAGTGCCAGCGATCCGACGATCGGCAGCAGCCACCAGATGAAACCCGGGCTCAACCAGTAGACGCCGGCACCCCAGACCAGACCCAGCGCCGTATGCCAGCCGTGGCGGCGGAACGCCTCGCCCCACGTGGTCTCGGCATCTTCACGCGGGGGCGATTTCCAGGAGATGCCCCAGCCGCTATAGGCCGCAATCACGAACTTGGTATGGAACAGCATGCGCGTCGGCGCCAGCAGCGCAGACATCGTCATCTCCAGCACCATGCTCATGAACAGCCGCACCACGCCGCCATACTGCTTCGCGTCCTTGAGCAGCAACAGCACGCTCAGCAGTTTCGGCAGGAACAGCAACGTTGCCGTGGCGGAGAACAACGCCAGCGCTTTCTCCGGATGCCACTCGGGCCAGGTCGGGAACAACTGGTAAGGCTTGGTGAAGTACTCGGGCGGCACCAGCGCATGCTTGGCCAGCGCGGCGGTGGACAGCACCAGGAACAGGAACCACAGCGGCGCCGACACATACGCCATGATGCCGGTCAGGAACACCGCGCGGTGGACCATGTGGAAGCCCTGTTTCATCCACAGCCGGAAGTTCATCAGGTTGCCCTGGCACCAGCGGCGGTCGCGCTTGACCTCGTCAAGCAGATTGGGCGGCAGTTCCTCGAACGAACCCGGCAGGTCATAGGCAATCCACACGCCCCAGCCGGCGCGGCGCATCATGGCCGCTTCGACAAAGTCGTGCGAGAGAATCTCACCGGACAGCGGGCCCTTGCCGGGCAGCGGCGCCAGGCCGCAGTGCTCCATGAAGGGCTTGATGCGGATGATCGCATTGTGGCCCCAGTAGTGCGATTCGCCGAGTTGCCAGTAATGCAGGCCTGCTGTGAACAGCGGTCCGTACACCCGCGTGGAAAACTGCTGCACGCGCGCATAGAGTGTGTCGCGGCCCACCGCGAGCGGCGCGGTCTGGATGATGCCCGCGCCGGGGTTCGCTTCCATCAGGCGCGTAAGCGTCGCCAGGCAATCGCCGCTCATCACGCTGTCTGCGTCGAGCACGATCATGTAGCGATACTTGTTGCCCCAGCGGCGGCAGAAATCCGCCACGTTGCCAGTCTTGCGCTTTACGCGATGACGGCGCCAGCGATAGAAGATTCGCCCGAAGCCGCCCACGGCCCGGCAAACCTCCATCCACGCATCGTGCTCGGCGGTGCGCAGATCCGGATTGCCGCTATCGGACAACACGATGAAATCGAAATGCTGGAGTTCGCCGGTTCGTTCGAGCGATTCGTAGGTGGCGCGCAAGCCCGCGAAGACGCGTGTCACATCCTCATTGCAGATCGGCATGATCACGGCGGTGCGCGCGGCGGGATCGATCGGCGCATCACTCGCGGCGCTGCGCGATATCAGGTGGCGATCGCCACCCTTGGCCAGGACCAGGAAGCCCATCATCGCGGTCCAGAACCCTGCCGATACCCACGAGAACAGCACCGCGAAGAGCGTGAGGATCGCCACTTCAAGCGGATCGGCGCCGTGGTACGGCAGTACCTTCGCCATGAAATACGTGGCCAGGAACGTCTGGCCGATCACCAGCGCCAGCAGGAACCAGCGGCGGTGCGAGCCGGCCGGGTGCCACTTGCCTTCGGCATCGGGGCCGTCATGCAGTGTGTCCCAGGTTTCGGGCACAGGCGGACGACCGAGCATGCGGCGCCAGGTATTGCGGATCCAGCCCGAGATCACGTGCGGCGGCCATTGGCGCGGCACCATGGACCCGCGCTGCGGCTCGGGGCCGGTATCGACGCGCACGGTGCCGTCGTCACAGCGTTGCAGCAGCGGTTCGCCGTCCACCTGCGGATTGCCATAGGCAATCGTGAAACGACGGGCGACGGAAGCGTAAGTCGCCCCGCCCGGCGTGGTGCTCTGGTTCAGATCGGCCGCGTCCTTGTCCTTCGCATCGCGCCCGGCCAGCCGCGTTTGCAATTCGATCATCGCTGACGGCATCTCGTTGCCGTCAACCGGCAAGCTCGATACTGCGGGTGACGGGCTATCGGCCAGCAGTTCGCTACGCAATTCGGGCGAAGCCGGCAGACGATCGACATAGCGCTCGCATGCTGCCGCCGCCTGGGCCGGTAACTGCTTTAGCCTGGGGGTAAGATGTAGCTCCATGTTTCGGAAAGGGTTGTATTGCCGTTGCGAAGATAGCCGCGCAACTCAACCGGCTTGTTCTCGTCCTTGCGCCGCATGAACATCGTCATGCGCCAGCCACCCGTGGCCTCGTTGCGCTGGACTGTCGTCTTGAGCAGCTCGCCGTTGGCGTCCGCCGAAACCACTGCGTTCAGCCGCGCTTCCTCCGGCAGCTTCTTGAAAGCGGGGCCTTCGAAATCCACCACCAGAGAAAAGCTGGTGTCATCCTGCTTGCGCGTAAGGCCCTGCCCGCGACGCGTCTGGGTCACCCATGACAGCGGCGGCTGGGTCTCGCCGTCCTTCTGCCATTTGAGCCGGTACTCGTAGTCGAATGCCTGCTTCGGCTTGGGCGGGTTGTCGGGCACCCAGTACGCAACGATGTTGTCGTTGGTCTCGTCGGGCGTTGGAATCTGTACCAACTCCACGCGGCCCGAGCCCCAGTTGCCCTTCGGCTCCACCCAGGCGCTAGGCCGGCGCTCGTACCACGCGCCGATCTCCTGATAGCTGTCGAAGCTGCGGTCACGCTGCATCAGGCCATAGCCTTGCGGGTTGGTCGCAGCGAACGACGTCACCAGCAGCCGTTTCGGATTGACCAGCGGACGCCAGATCCATTCGCCGGTGCCAAGCTGGACGGACAGTCCATCGGAGTCATGCACTTCGGGACGGTAGTCAATCGACTGCGAAGGCTGGTTCTCGCCAAACAGGTACATGCTGGTCAGCGGCGCCAGGCCCAGCTTGGTCACGTTCTCGCGCAGGAAGAGGCGCGACTTCACTTCCATGACCGTTTCGTTGCCGGGCTTGATGACGAAGCGATACGCGCCACTCATGCGGCGCGAGTCCATCAGCGCGTAGATGGTCAGCTGCTTGTCATTGGCCACCGGCCGCTCGATCCAGTATTCGACGAAGCGCGGAAACTCCTCGCCCGAATTGAGCGCCGTATCCACGGCCAGGCCGCGGGCCGAGAGGCCATACCACTGGTCCTTGCCCAGCGCGCGGAAGTAGCTAGCACCGAGAAACGACGCAAGCTCATCCTTGCTTTTGCTCTGGTTCAGCGGGTACAGCAACTTGAAGCCCGCAAACCCAAGACCCTTGAGCTTGGCCGGATCGATCCGGTGCGAGCCATAGCTGAACGCGGACGGATCGAAGCGGAATTCACGCACGCTATTGCCGACCACCTCGTTGATCCTCACGGGCTGGTCGAACACCATGCCTTCGTGAAAGAACGAAATCTCGAACGGCAGCCGCTGACCGTGCCATGCGAACCTATCGGGCTTGTTTTCGATCTCGCGATAGCGTTCGTAGGAGAGATCCTTCAGCTCATGCGGCAGATCCTGCTTCGCGGGCTTGTACGGCGAAGCAGCAAGCTGACGCGCACGCGCCGCAACGGTTTCGAAATCGAACGCATGCGCGGTAAGCGCCATGACCGCCAGCAGCCCGCCACCGATCCATCGCCCGAGCCCCGCCATCCTCGCCGATAAGCGTCGCGCAGGCGCGGCGTTCGGAATTTGAGTAGGGCGGAGTGGCGAAATAATGGCGGTCATGAAGGCCGATGACAGGGTTAGCAGAAACGACGACGACCGGATTGTGCAGCCGGGGCGTGAATCTTCAACAGGTGGATGCAGCAAAAGATAGGCCACGTTGCTGCGCAACGGCAGCGGGACCAGTCTGCCGGGTCCAATGCCTGATATCGGCATTTGGGGACAGGTTTGTCGGCTTTGTTGCATTGCGATGCGAAACCTTAACAATTCGAGCCTTAAAAGTCACGTTTCGTTGGCGCAACGTTTGCAACAAAATGTCACCCCTGTGGGCTGAAAGCCGCTCCCGGCAAGCGTTTGCGGTGTGAAATCAAGAATAGGCCATGGTTTGTCGGACGACCTGCCCCACTGCAGGCCCCACCGCAGTTCCACCAATACCCACGGCAGCCGGACGACACAGAAAGTGTCGTAGACGTCATTGCAGTGCACTCAATTTCGGGCTGCGCGCTTACAATCGGCCCGTTAACAACGTCACTTCTCAAGGAACCGTCATGTCCGATCGGCGCAATTCCCGTCTCGCCCTCGTCGCCACCGTTGCCAGCGCCCTGCTGTTCGGCGCTGCACAGCCAGCCCTGGCGTATTTCGACAACTATCTGTCCGGCAGCATCGTGGGCACGCTGACAAAGAAGGAAGCGGCCTCGCTGCAGCAGGCCGTGCGCAAGGCGCTCAACGAAACGGAAGACAACCAGTCCGTGGAATGGCACTACCCGGCCGAAGGCCGCCGTCAGGCCGTGGATGGCACCATCAGCCCGATCGCCACCAAGACGGACAAGGGACAGTCCTGCCGCCGGCTGAAGTCCGAACTGCAGCGTGGCGGCGCCACGGAAGCCTGGTCCGGCTGGTTCTGCAAGCAGGCGGATGGCAAATGGAAGGCGCGTCAGGTCGCCGACTGAGGATCGGCTAAGTGCCAGTTGAACGCCGGTTGGGGGCTGGTCAAACCCTGCCCCAGCCGGCTCGGTAGCTGTTCAGTGGCAGATCAGTGGCAGCTCAGTGGCACAAGCGCCCGACCAGGTCGCCCGCCACCGTGCCCGGCGCGGCGGTCTGGGGCATCCCGGCCTGCGGCGCGCGAATCGTATAGAGCGAATCCCCGCGCGCATAGCGCTTGCTGTAGAGGGTCTGTTCAATCACGGCGTACATCGACGTCGCGCAGTTGAGCACCATCCGCTTCAACGACGAACGGATCGTGTCGCCGCTGGTGGTCTTGATCACACCGGGCGGTGCATTGTGGACCAGCACCACACCCACTTCAGTGCCGCGGCGGCGGATCGAGGTCTGGTCCAGGTACGAAATCATGCCGTTGGCGCCCATCAATGGCAGCCAGCGCTGTGGGTCCGGCGCGGCCGGATCGGGCGCGGCCACCAGCGTGCAGCCGTCGCGCGGCGTGCCGCGGAACACGGTGCCGCCATTCGGCCCCTGGCATTGATATAGGGCGCTGGCGGCCGCTGGGCGCACCGCAGGCACTGTGGGATTGGTCAACGGCGCCACACCATCCGATTCCGCATGGGCGGTCGAAACGGCAAGGCTGAAGCAGGCGCCGGCAAGCAGGGCCGCGCGCGAAAGAATGCGGGAGAACATTGGAAACCCTCGTAAGGACGGGGAAAAAACCCCCGCATTCTCGCACAGCATGAACAGCCTGCATTGCGCAGGGGCGTACTGAATTACCCCAAAGCGCAATGCCGCGCGCCCAAATTGCGTGCGATCAACCGTGAAGCTCGCGCCACGCAACCAGATCGGCAATCGTCAGAACCGGCAGCTGGTACATCTCGGCAAAGGCCAGTGCCTCAGGCCGGCGGGCCATCGTCCCATCGGGATTCATCAGCTCGCAGAGCACCGCGGCCGGCGACAAACCAGCCATGCGGGCAAGCTCGACCGATCCCTCGGTATGCCCCCGGCGCGCCAGCACGCCTCCATCTACAGCCACCAGCGGGAACACGTGGCCCGGGCTGACCACCGCGTCGGTGCCCGCATCATCGGCAATCGCCGCGCGAATCGTCGTGATGCGATCGGCCGCGCTGACGCCAGTGGTTACGCCCTCGCGTGCTTCAATCGACACCGTGAAGGCCGTGCCATATTGGCTGCGATTGTTCTCAACCATCGGCCTCAGGCCAAGCTGGCGCACCTTCTCGCCGGTCAAGCAGAGGCAGACGATGCCGCTGCATTCCCGAATCATCATTGCCATATTGGCCGTGGTCAGCCGTTCGGCCGCCAGAATCAGATCGGCCTCGTTCTCTCGGTCGTCATCGTCAAGCAGCACAACGGGACGGCCCTCTCGCATCGCTTCGAGTGCCTGCGAGATGCGCTCGGCGAGCGGGCGCAAGTCGGCGTCGGCCGGGGGCAGGTCCGACATCGAATCGGGCAAGGCAGTGGATTTGGTAAGGATCAGCATTGAAACGCTCCGTGCGTGGATTTCCATGGATGGGCGTTTCAGGGGAACGATCAGCGAAATGGCAAAGACACCCCGGCGGCACGCAACGGACGACGCTGCGCGCGCATGGGGTCATGCGGATTCCGCCCATCTTCTTTCATCCGGACTGTAACCGTCGGCCCCGGCCTCTCACCAGGTCTGCTGACCCTGCAAACAGCATGCAGGCGCTCGCGGGCTCGCGGCATTGCACCAAGGTGCCTGCCACATACCGCCGGTGGGGACTTTCACCCCGCCCTGAAGACGTAACGAAGCCGCCGCGAGAGACCTCGCAGCGGCCGGGCGATCTTAGCACGACTGTGCTTTTTTTTAGTCGTTCTGCTATTTGCGCGGCGTGTCGGCAAGCGCTTCGAACTGGGCCTTGGTCGATTCATCGGCCGGATAGAAGCACTCGATTCGCAGTTCCTGCAGTGTCACGTCCTGCGGAATGCCGAGCGTGGTCAACGTGGAAAACAGCGACGCACGGAAGCTGCCAGCGCGCAGCGCCACGGGCAGCACTGGCGGCGGGGTGCCCTCGGCGGGATCGTCCTCGACCAGCAGCACGCCGCCGGGGCCCACCATGTCCGGATGCCAGGCACTGATCCGCTGGAGGATTTCGCGCGCGATCTGGTCGTGCGCCTGCACCTGGAGTTCCTGCCAGACGCGCCTGAGCAGATAGCGCCCCACCTGGCGCGCATTCTCGATCACGGGCCAGAGCCCGTTCGGATCGAACACCGCGAGCATCAGGTTGATGCGCCGCCCGTCCTCATCCAGCGTGGCGGGCCGGCGCCCTGCC
>NZ_ALOU01000058.1 GCF_000292345.1 Cupriavidus sp. BIS7 | reverse complement strand
CCGCCATGACAATCGCACCGATCCGAGGCTGGCTTGCCCGGGTGCGCTGGCTTGCACTGGGGTTCGCCTTGCTCGCGATATCGGGCGTGCAGGCGCAACCGCCCGCGACATCCACGCCAGCCGTACCGCCGGTCTACGTCATCCCCATCCAGGGCGCCATCAGCCCCGCCAGCGCCAGCTTTGCCATGCACGGCATCGAGCAGGCCCGCAAGCATGGCGCGCAGCTCATCGTGATCGAAATGGATACGCCGGGCGGCCTGGACAAGTCGATGCGCGACATCATCCAGGCCATCCTTGCGTCGCCGGTGCCGGTTGCCACCTATGTCTATCCCGGCGGCGCGCGGGCCGCCAGCGCAGGCACCTACATCCTCTACGCGAGCCATATCGCCGCCATGGCCCCGGGCACCAATCTCGGCGCGGCCAGCCCCGTGGCAATCGGCATTGGCGGCCCGAAACCGGAAGCCGGGCCGGTGCCGGCATCGGCCCCGTCCAGCGCCCCGGCCGCCGAAGACACGATGACGCGCAAGCAGATGCACGACGCGTCCGCCTATATCCGCGGGCTCGCGCAGTTGCGGCACCGCAATGCCGAGTGGGGCGAGCGTGCGGTCAGGGAAGCGGTGAGCCTGTCTGCCGACGAGGCAGTGTCGCAGCACGTGGCGGATATGGTTGCCTCCGACCTGCCGGCGCTGCTCGGGCAGGTGGACGGCAAGCGCATCGAGGCCGCCGGCGCCACCCGCACGCTGCATACGGCGGGCGCGCCAGTGGTCACGCTGGAACCCGACTGGCGCAGCCGTCTGCTCGCCGTCATCACTGATCCAAGCGTGGCACTGATCCTGATGATGATCGGCATCTACGGCCTGATCTTCGAGTTCTCGACGCCAGGCATGGTCGTCCCGGGCATCGCCGGCACGATCTGCCTGCTGCTTGGCCTGTTTGCGCTGCAGATGCTGCCCGTGAACTACGCAGGGCTTGCATTGATCGCACTAGGCGTGGGCTGCATGACCGCCGAGCTGTTCCTGCCAACGTTCGGCGCGCTTGGCGTGGGCGGCATCATCGCCTTCGCATTCGGCGCGGTGATGCTGATTGATACCGATGTGCCCGGGTTCGGTGTGCCATTTCCGCTGATCGCCGCGCTGTGCACGATCTCGGCATTCTTCCTGTTCGGCATGTCCACGCTGCTGCTGCGCGCGCGCCGTCGCCCGGTAGTCAGCGGGGCCGACGCACTGGTGGGCAGCGTCGGCCTGGTCATCGACGACACGCAGGCCGATGGCTGGGCGATGGTGCATGGCGAGCAGTGGCGGATTCACAGCATCGCGCCGCTGGTGCGCGGCCAGCGCATTCGCGTGACGGCGCGCCGCGGCCTGGTGCTCGATGTGACGTCGGCAAGCGATGCCTGACACGCAACAAAACTGGGACAAGAACAAAAGGAGTCTGACATGGCATTCGGATTCAGCTTCGGTGGCCTGATCTTCCTGCTGGTGCTGCTGGTGATCTCCGCGTTCCGCGTGCTGCGCGAATACGAACGCGGCGTGGTCTTCATGCTGGGCCGCTTCTGGCGCGTCAAGGGGCCGGGCCTGGTGCTGATCATCCCGGCGGTGCAGCAGATGGTGCGCGTGGACCTGCGCACCGTGGTGCTCGACGTACCGCCGCAGGACGTGATCTCGCACGACAACGTCTCGGTCAAGGTCAACGCGGTGATCTACTTCCGGGTCGTCGATCCCGAGCGCGCGATCATCCAGGTGGCCAACTTCCTGGAGGCCACCAGCCAGCTCGCACAGACAACGCTGCGTTCGGTCCTGGGCAAGCATGAGCTCGACGAGATGCTGGCGGAAAGGGAGAAACTGAACCTCGACATCCAGAAGGTGCTCGACGCCCAGACCGATGCATGGGGCATCAAGGTGTCCAACGTCGAGATCAAGCATGTCGACCTCAACGAAACGATGGTCCGTGCGATTGCGCGGCAGGCCGAGGCGGAGCGCGAGCGGCGTGCAAAGGTGATTCATGCCGAGGGCGAACTGCAGGCTTCGGAGAAACTCCTCGAGGCCGCCCAGATGCTCGCCCGGCAGCCACAGGCCATGCAACTGCGCTACCTGCAGACGCTCACGCAGATCGCAGGAGACAAGAGTTCGACCATCGTCTTTCCGCTGCCGATGGATGTGCTGTCCGCGCTGACTGGCGGCGGCTCGAAGTAGTACGGTTTGAGGCAATTGACCGGCCTCAAGAATCTGGCGTCGATGCCACAAATGTTCACAACTACCCTATTGGCGTGAGCTGGAACGAGGCATAGCATCGCCTCGTTGTCGACATGCCCGCAACATGCGGCGCAGGTGCGACAACCTTCTTCCACTCACATCAGGGGCACCATGGCAAGCGCTATCGAGCTGTTCGGCTGGTTTGTGTTCAACGTCGCGATTCCACTGTTCGCGCCGTTAGCACTGCTGCCGTTAGCCAAGCTGCCCTACTTCTTTCGGGAACAGAGCCATGGCATCGTCAGGCGCGCAATCGAAGGCGGGCAACTTCTATGGGCGGCAATCCCGATGAGCGCAAGCGCCTGCTATCTGCTGGCAACGGCGCTGGATGACTCCATCCCGAACCGCCAGTACATGTGGATAGGCATCGCGACGCATGTCTTTCTGATCGTCTTCGCCGCAGTGCTGGTGCTGCTGGGCGCGATGGAGGCCAGCTCCGCTGTCACGCGTCCGCGCGGCAGGCCCAACTGGGTCCTGAGAGTCTCGATCGGCCTGACTGTCGTCAGCGCCGCGGCTTACTTCGGGACGTACGCCGAGTTCGTTCAACCCATCGCATATTGACTGAAGTCGTCACTGAACCATCAAGCAAGGAGAACCAACATGCAGAAAGCACTGATTAGATTCCTGGAGGACTACGACCTCCAAGGGAAGGTCATGACCCGGATCTTCAAGGGGTATCTCGTCGTCTACGCGGCGTGGGTGGGCTGGGGTATCTACCTGAAGCACGGCCTCTAAAGGCGTGCTTCAGGGAGCGTATTGAAGCCGACCGCGGCGTGGCCGCGATCGGCTCAGATGCTCAGGCGGGCTGCTGCTGCAAGGCATCCAGCGGATTGGACGTCGCCCGCTGCGATGGTGCCGGCAACAGACTGCTTGCAGTGCCGCGCGATCGACCCGAGCTTAGATAGTCCGCGATCGATTCCTGCGCAACCTCCCCCAGGTACACCCCGTCACCGTCGAGCACGGGCAGCCAGCTCGTGTTGTGCTGGTACATGCGCGACAGCACGATGCGCAGGTGTTCGTCGAATGCTGCCGTGGCCGCAAACGGTCGCATGACATCGGCACAGCAGCCGCCGGCTGCCATCGCGCTCCGCACGTCCCGGCGCGTAACGTATCCGAGCGCGCGCTGCGCGTTGTCGATGACTGGCAGGTGACGCACGTCGGCGTCGTCCATCACGCCGAAGGCTTCAGCCAACGACATCTCCGGGCGGCAGGCCGGCGGCATTGTGGCAGCGTCACCGGCTCGCACCAGCAACAGGCGCTTGAGCGTATTGTCATGACCAACGAACGCCTGCACGAAATCGTCCGCGGGATGCGCCAGCAACGCGTCGGGATGATCGAACTGCACAAGCTTGCCACCGCGGAACACGGCAACCTTGTCGCCAAGCTTGATCGCCTCGTCGATATCGTGCGAAACCATGATCACCGTCTTGCCTAGCTGGCGCTGCATCTGGAAGAACTCGTTCTGGATGCTCTCGCGGTTGATCGGGTCGACGGCACCGAACGGCTCGTCCATCAGCAACACCGGCGCGTCCGCTGCCAGCGCGCGGATCACGCCGATGCGCTGCTGCTGGCCGCCGGACAGCTCGCGCGGATAGCGCTTGAGCATCTTGTCCGGATCAAGCTGCACCATGCGGATCAGTTCGCGCGCGCGCTCCCGGCACTGCTTCCTGTCCCATCCCAGCAGGCGCGGCACGACCATGATGTTCTCCTCGATCGTCATGTTCGGGAACAGGCCGATCTGCTGGATTACATAGCCGATCTTGCGCCGCAACGTCACGCCGTCGATGCCGGCGGTGTCCTCGCCGTCGATGCGCGCAGTGCCTGACGTCGGCTCGATCAGCCGGTTGATCATCTTGAGCGTGGTGGTCTTGCCGCAGCCGGACGGCCCCAGGAAGACGCAGATTTCGCCGCGCGGCACCGTCAGGCTGACGGCATCGACGGCGCGCACTTCGGAGCCGTCCTTTTGCTGGAAGGACTTGGTGAGTTGGTCGAGTTCGATCATTGACGGATTCCTTTCGGCGTCAGCGCGCGCTGCAAGGCCTGCAGGCACGCGTCCGCCACGATGGCAAGCAGGCTGACGAGGACGGCGCCCACGGCCAGCTTGCTCATGTTGCTCTGGCTGATTGCCTGGAGGATCAGCACGCCCAGGCCGCCAGCGCCAATAATTGCGGCAATCGTGGCCACGCCGATGTTCATCACGACGGCCGTACGCACGCCGCCCAGGATCACAGGCACGGCCAGCGGCAGATCTACAAGCCGCATGCGCTGCCAGGTCGTCATCCCGATGCCGCGCCCCGCTTCCTGAATGCCGGCGTCGACGTTGGCCAGCGCGGTGTAGGTATTGCGCATGATCGGCAACAGCGAATAGAGGAACACGGCGGTCACGGCCGGCAGGTAGCCGAGCGCATGCCCGAAGCGCGCGAAGATTGGAATCATCAGGCCGAACAGCGCGATGGAAGGCAGTGTCAGCACGACGGTGGCCAACGCCAGCAGCGGCGTGGCCAGGAAACGATGGCGCGTGATAAGAATGCCGAGTGGCACGCCGATCACGATGGCCAGCCCCACGGCCGAGCCGACCAGCGCAAGGTGCTCGCCGGTCAGGCGCAGCAGCGTCGGCCAGCTATGTTGAAGATAAGTCAGCAGATCCATGCGCGTCTCCTCAGATCAGGCTGTGGCTGCGCAGGAATTCCCCCGCCACCTTGTCCACGGGCTGCTGGCCGATGTCGACCTGATAGTTCATGTCGGTCATCGCCGCGTTGTCGAGCCTGGCCGCGAGCGCGTTGAGCAGGTTGGCAAGTTCGGGATGTGCGTCGAGCACGGCCTTGCGCACCACGGGCACCGCGTTGTATGGCGGGAAGAAATGCAGGTCGTCTTCAAGCAGCACCAGGTCGAACCCCTTGACCCGGCCATCTGTCGTGTAGACCAGGCCCAGGTCCACCTGGTTATTCTTCAGCGCCGTGTAGACCAGACCCGGGTCAAGCTGGATCACGTCCTTGCGCGTGAATGGCAGCCCGTATGCAGCCTTCAGCGGCTCCAGTCCGTCAGGGCGCGCGGCGAACTCCATGTCCACGGCCAGCGGATGCCGCTTGTCGTCGCCCTCGGCGCGCATCTTCTCCGCATACGCCGAAAGCGTGGTCACGCCCGCCGCGCGTTCCTTCGGCATCGCCAGCGCATAGGTGTTGTTGATCGCCGATGGTTCGAGCCATACCAGTCCCTTCGCCGCATCGAGCGCTTTCACGCGCTCGTAGCTTTGCGGGCCGTCCAGCTTCTCTTCGACCTTGTTGAAGACGATCAGCGCGGTGCCCGTGTAGTCCCACACCACGTCGAGCTGGCCCGCCTCCATTGCCTGGCGCATCAGCGTGCTGCCAAGACCCGAAGTCAACGCGGTGTTGATGCCATGGGCGCGCAGATACTGCGACGTCATCGAGGACAGGATCAGCTGCTCGGTAAAGTTCTTGCCGCCGATGCGTACCGCGTCGGCAGCGCCCTGTGCGCGTGCCGGTGCGGTGGTCAGCAGGAGCGCGGCGAGCGCCGCGCCAAGTACGGCGGCAACCCAGAACAGCCGGCCCTCGGTAAATCGCGCACGGCGCTGGTTTCTGTTCGATGTCATTGGCGGTTCCTCAGCGTGCCAGTCCGCGGCGGCGCAAATAGATGTGGCCGGCGGTGGCGAACAGCGCGTCCAGGGCCAGGGCCAGCAGCGCAGTGGCGGCGGCGCCCAGCAGCAGGAGCGGCTGGTTGTTCAGGTAGATGCCCGGGAAGATCAATTCGCCGAGACTGTTGGCGCCAATCAGGAACGACAGCGGCACAGTGCCAACGTTGATCACGAGGCTGATGCGGACGCCCGCCAGGATCACGGGCAATGCGTTGGGCAGTTCGACGCGCATCAGCCTCTGGCACGGTGTCATGCCGATGCCGCGTGCCGCTTCGAGCAGGGCTGGCGATACGGTGCGCAGGCCTTCGTAGGTATTGCGCACGATCGGCAGCAGCGAAGCGAGCCACAGCGCCAGAATGGCGGGCCGTTCGCCGATGCCAAGCACCGCGAGTGCCAGCGCCAGCACGGCCAGCGACGGCACCGTGTTGCCGACGTTGAAGATCTGCATCAGTCGGTCTGCCCACCGGTGCATGCACGGGCGGCTCAGCCCGATTCCCGCGGGGATACCCGTGACAAGCGCGAGCAGCATCGAAATCGCCACAAGGCGCAGATGATCCGCCACGTCATAGAGCAGACGTTCACGGTATTGGCAGATGACATCGACACCAATCCACGCGACCAGTCCGGCCAGCGCGGCGGCAACGACGCCACTCCAGGCCAGTGCCCGGATAGTTTGCTTTGACATATTCCCTCTCTCCTCCTCCGAAGCGAAAAGCGAAAAGCGAAAGAGATTTCGCCGCCACTTCCAGAGTGCGGAAAACAAAAGGGCCGGCGGAGTTCGTCTCGGGGGTGCCCGCCGGGGCCCGGTTCAGATTGCCTTGCCGCCATGACCGGCACGATTGCCGGCGGACGGACTTGCGGGTGTCACGCCGATCTTCAAATCGGCGAACACCCTGTTGATGGGGTTCGTGCGTGAAGCCCGAACCCGCTGGTGCGGCGCAACCCGAGGGGTTGGCCAATGGCGGCGACTGATGTCGTGTCAAACGCGCTTCGGTGGAGCGCCGCCAAGTCAATCGGCCGTTGCCTGACAACGGATTGCGAGGATCGGGCAAAGCCCGCGCTCAATGCAATTCACGGCAACGGATGACAAAGAGAGCGCTATTCTACACATCTTCTGCGATCCTGTCATCTTTGCGGTTTCCACGGCCCGAATTGCGCGTTCTCACCGGAAAAATCGGAGCTCTGCGGCGTTGCAAAAATAAACACCCATACCGGATGCTCGTCCCATCTGCAGAACAATCTGTTGCCTTCCACCCCACTACCGCTTTGGCGCCAAAGTCTTAAATTGGCAGGGTACATCCGACGGCCAGTGCGCCGTCCCAATGGAGAAAATTCATGGAAACCACCCGCATCCAGACCGTTCCGGCAACCGCAGCGGAAACCGTGCAGCGCTCGCGCAGCGTGGACCGCGTGGTTCGCGGCATCGCCACGTCCGACGGCGCCGGCGTCAAGCTGACCCGCGTCCTGACGCAGAACCTGCAACGCCGGCTTGATCCATTTCTGATGCTCGACGCCTTTGGCACCGACAACAAGGACGACTACATCGGCGGCTTCCCCGATCACCCGCACCGCGGCTTCGAGACCATCACGTACATGCTGGCGGGCCGCATGCGCCACCGCGACAGCGCCGGTCATGAGGGCCTGCTGGAGAACGGCGGCGCGCAGTGGATGGTGGCAGGCGCCGGCGTGGTGCATTCGGAGCTTCCCGAGCAGGAAGACGGCCGCATGGAAGGCTTCCAACTCTGGCTGAACCTGCCCGCCGCCGACAAGATGACGGCGCCGTGGTATCGCGACATGCCGGCGGCCGCCATTCCGACCGTGGCCCTGCCCTCGGGCGGCACCGTGCGCGTACTGGCCGGCGCCTCCCATGGAGTGGCCGGGGCCATGACGCGACCAGTGACCGAACCGCTGTACCTCGATGTGCAACTGCCGTCGGGCCAGACCTTTGCGCAGGCGCTGCCGGCCGGACACAACGCGTTCATTTACGTGTATCGCGGCGCGGTCACGGTGGGCAATGCCGGTGATGGCGCCGTGGTGGAGGCCCAGCGCATGGGCGTGCTCGACAACGCCGGCCAGGCCGACGGCGTGGTGATCCGGGCGGATGAGGACGCCAGCTTCCTGCTGATCGCCGGCCAACCGCTCAACGAGCCGATTGCGCAGTACGGCCCGTTCGTGATGAATACGCAGGACCAGATCTACCAGACCCTGGCCGACTACCGGGATGGCCGATTCGCCAGTATCCCGGCCAGCCAGGCCGTCTGACCGCGCGGTCCGGCGCTTCTGCGTCAACCAGCCGCCGTCCGAGTCGGGGTTTCCCCGGCCCGGCGGCGGTTTTTCTTTGCGACTGTGGCCGGCACGCGACTTGCAACCTCCCCGGAACCGTTGTGGGGCATGGCAAAAGGGTCAAAGTGGCCCGCCAGACCCCCACGCACTTATATAATTCACCACTAATTCCGGGCATCACGCAATCATGATGATGACGACCTGCCGCGCGGCGATGCTGCGCCACGCACAGCCGCTGTCACGTGCCTGATCTCAACGTTGCTGCCACAACAATTCGAGCCGCCTCAGTGACTTTACAAACACCCTCCAGGCTGGCGCTTGCCCATATCACCAAGCGCTATCCCGGCGTGACCGCCAACGACGATGTGAGCCTCACCGTCGCGCCCGGCGAAATCCACGCTGTCCTTGGCGAGAACGGCGCCGGCAAGTCCACCCTCATGAAGATCATTTTTGGCGCGGTCCGACCCGATGCCGGCGAGATGCACTTCAATGGGGCGCCGGTTTCGATCAGCAGTCCGCACGACGCCCGCAACCTGGGCATCGCCATGGTCTTCCAGCACTTCTCGCTGTTCGACACGCTGACGGTGACCGAGAACATCGCACTCGGCCTGCCGCCGAAGGATGTCGGCGGCATGAAGCAGCTGGCGGAACGCATTCGCGCCACGGCCGAGCGCTATGGCCTGCCGCTGGAACCGCATCGGCACGTACACACGCTGTCCGTGGGGGAACGCCAGCGCGTCGAGATCGTGCGGGCGCTGCTGGCCAATCCGCAACTGCTGATTCTCGACGAACCGACCTCGGTGCTGACACCGCAGGCCGTGGAAACGCTGTTCGTCACGTTGCGCCAGTTGGCGGCGGAAGGCACGAGCATTCTCTATATCAGCCACAAGCTCGACGAAATTCGCGCGCTGTGCCATCACGCAACGGTGATGCGCATGGGCAAGGTCACTGGCGTATGCGATCCACGCGAGCAAAGCGCCGCGTCGCTGTCGCGCATGATGATCGGCGGCGAACCGCCGCGCGAGGCACGCGTAACCGCCGAGCGCGGCCCGGTGCGGCTCTCCGTCCGTGACTTGTCGATGCCGCGCGCGCATCAGTTCGCCACGGAACTGCAACGAATTTCGATGGACGTGCATGCGGGCGAGATCGTCGGCATCGCCGGGGTTTCCGGCAACGGCCAGCAGGAATTGCTCGCCGCACTGTCTGGCGAAGACGCGCGCACGAGCCTCACGGCCGTGCACCTCGACGGCAAGGCAGTGGGCAGACTCGATGCACGCGGCCGCCGCCGCGCGGGCCTGGCCTTCGTTCCCGAGGAACGCCTGGGCCGTGGCGCGGTGCCGGGCATGAGCCTGTCGTCTAACACGCTGCTGTCTCACCAGACACCGCCGTTTGTTCGCCATGGCATGGTGTCGCCGAAAGCGGCCGACGGACTGGCCGCCGGCATCATCAACCGCTTCCGCGTCAAGGCGAGCGGCCCCGATGCGCTGGCGCGCAGCCTGTCCGGCGGCAATCTGCAGAAGTTCATCGTCGGCCGCGAGATCGAGGCCGGCCCGAAAGTACTGATCGTCGCGCAGCCGACATGGGGCGTCGATGTCGGCGCCGCCGCGCAGATCCACAACGAAATCCTCGCACTCAAGGCGACCGGTTGCGCAATCCTGGTCGTATCGGAAGAACTCGACGAACTGTTTGCGATCTGTGACCGGCTCCACGTCATCGCCAAGGGCCATCTGTCGCCGTCGATTCCAGTGGAAACGGCCACGCGCGAGCAGGTGGGCCTGTGGATGAGCGGGCTCTGGGAAGGTGGGCCAGCCAGCCAGCACGACGACGTTGCCGCGGAGGTGCCTGCTCATGGCTAAGGTCCTCTCGCCCGTAGTGCTGGCGCCACGCGGCGTGCCGTCGCGCCGCATGGCATACGCCTCGCCATTGTTCGCAATCGTGCTGACGCTGGTGTTCGGCGCCCTGCTGTTCCTGGTGCTCGGCAAGGACCCGGTTGCCGCGCTCAAGGTGTTCCTGGTCGATCCGCTGCGGGACAAGCGCGCAATTGGCGAAGTGCTGCTCAAGACCGTGCCGCTAGTGCTGTGCGCGCTGGGGCTTTCGGTCTGCTATCGCGCCAATGTGTGGAACATCGGCGCCGACGGCCAACTCGTGCTCGGCGGCATCTTCGCCGGCGCCACGGTGCTCTGGTTCGACAGCCCGGGCAACACCACCAGCGGGTTCGTCGTGCTGGTGCTTGCGTCGCTGGCAGGCGTTGTCGGCGGCATGGTTTGGGCTTCGATCACCGCCTTGCTCAAGGACCGCTTCAATGCCAACGAGATCCTGGTCTCGCTGATGCTGACCTATATCGCGCAGCAATTGCTGCTGTGGGTCGTCAACGGGCCGCTCAAGGACCCGAATGGCATGAACTTCCCGCAGTCGAAGGTGTTCGCTTCGGCGTTCCTGCTGCCGAACCTGCTGCCCGGCTCGCGCCTGCACGTGGGCTTTGCCGTCATGCTGGTGCTCGTGGTCGTCATGACCGTGTTCGTGTTCCGCAGCTTCGCCGGCTACCGGCTGCAGGTTGGCGGCACCGCCCCACTGGCCGCGCGCTATGCGGGATTCTCGTCGTGCAGTGCGTTGTGGAGTGCGCTGATGATTTCGGGCGGTACGGCCGGGCTGGCCGGCGCGTTCGAAGTGACCGGCCCGATCGGCCAGCTGCTGCCGTCGATTTCGCCGGGCTACGGCTTCACCGCGATCATCGTTGCGTTCGTGGGCCGCCTGCATCCTGTAGGCGCGGTGTTCGGCGGCATCGTGATGTCGCTGTTCTATATCGGCGGCGAGATGGCGCAGTCCCGGCTGGGCCTGCCTTCGGCCATCGGCTGGGTGTTCCAGGGGATGCTGCTGTTCTTCCTGCTGGCCTGCGACACGCTGATCGACAACCGCCTGCGCTGGCGCGCGCGCACCGCCTGATCCGGAGCCCACAAGAACATGGAACAACTCGCTCCCCTGATCGCCACGGCGATCAATGCCGGCACCCCGCTGCTGCTGGCCGCGCTCGGCCTGCTCGTCAACGAGCGCTCCGGTGTGCTCAACCTTGGCGCCGAAGGCATGATGCTGGTGGCCGCCGCGCTTGGCTTCATGGTCGGTTACCAGACCCAGTCGCCGATGCTCGGATTCCTGGCTGGCGCCGGCGCCGGCATGCTGATGGCCACGCTGTTCTCGTGGCTGGCGCTGGTGCTGGCCACCAACCAGGTGGCCACGGGCCTGGCGCTGTCGATCTTCGGCACGGGCCTGTCCGCCTTCATCGCGCAGCGCTTCGTCGGCTACGCCATGCCGGCCCAGGCCAAGTCGGTCCCGTACCTGGCCGACCTGCCATTTGTCGGCCCCGCATTCTTCCAGCACCACTGGATGGTCTATTTCAGCCTGGCGCTGTGCTTTGCCATCATGTGGTTCCTGTTCCGCACGCGTGCGGGCCTGACGCTGCGCGCGATCGGTGAATCGCCGGAATCGGCACATGCGCTCGGCTACCCGGTGCGCTGGATTCGCTTCGGCGCGCTGCTGTTTGGCGGCGCGTGCTGCGGCCTGGCTGGCGCGTACCTGTCGCTGGTCTACACGCCGATGTGGGTGGAAAACCTCGTTGCGGGCCGCGGCTGGATTGCGCTGGCGCTGACCACGTTCGCCACCTGGCGCCCGGGCCGCGTGCTGATTGGCGCATGGCTGTTTGGCGGTGTGACGATTCTTCAGTTCTACCTGCAGGGCATCGGCGTATCGGTGCCGTCGCAGTTCCTGTCCATGCTGCCCTATGCCGCCACGATCGTCGTGCTCGCGCTGATTTCGCGCAACCCGGCGTGGATCCGCCTGAACATGCCGGCATCACTGGGCAAGCCGTTCCGCCCCGGCAACGCGTAACCCGCATTCAGCAGTCAGAAGAAGTCAACCCACAATTCGAATCACAAACGCATCACAAGACGTTCAACTAGGAGAGATCGATGATCGTGACACGCAGGACCACCCTGGCGGCCCTGGCCGCCACCGCTGTGCTGGCGCTGGCCGGTTGCGGCAAGAAGGAAGCCGAGAAGCCGGCCGAAACCGCTGCCCCGGCATCGGCCCCGGCCGCCGCCGCCAATGAGCCGCTGAAGGTGGCGTTCGTCTACATCGGACCGGTGGGCGACGCCGGCTGGACCTACGCCCACGATCAGGGCCGCAAGGCCGTGGAGGCCAAGTTTGGCGACAAGGTGAAGACCACCTTCGTCGAGAACGTTCCCGAGTCCGCCGCCGATGCCGAGCGCGTGTTCCGCGACCTGGCCAGCCAGGGCAACAAGCTGATCTTCGGCACCACGTTCGGCTACATGGAGTCCATGCTGAAGGTGGCCAAGGAGTTCCCGGACGTCAAGTTCGAACACGCCACCGGCTTCAAGACCGCCGAGAACCTGGCCCAGTACGACGTGCGCACCTATGAAGGCGCCTACCTGGCAGGCGTGGTGGCCGGCAAGATGAGCAAGAGCGGCAAGATGGGCGTGGTGGCTTCGGTGCCGATCCCTGAAGTGATCCGCAACATCGACTCGTTCACGCTGGGCGCGCGCAGCGTCAATCCGAAGGCCACGGTCAAGGTCGTGTGGGTCAACAAGTGGTTCGATCCGGGCAAGGAGCGTGAAGCCGCCACGACGCTGATCGGCCAGGGCGTGGACATGCTGATGCAGAACACCGACTCCGCCGCCGTGGTGCAGACGGCCCAGGAAAAGGGCGTCTACGCGTTCGGCTGGGACAGCAACATGAGCAAGTTCGGCGAGAAGGCCCACCTGGCCGCGTCCGAGATCTCGTGGGGCGTCTACTACAACAAGGTGGTTGACGACGTGCTCAACAACCAGTGGAAGTCCAACACCACATGGTGGGGCCTGAAGGAAGGCATGATCGACCTGAAGGATTTCAACACTGTGGTGCCGGAAGACGTCAAGGCACTGGTGGCAGAGCGCAAGAAGGGCGTGGTCGACGGTACCGCACCGATCTGGAAGGGCCCGCTCAAGGACAACACCGGCAAGGAGCAACTGGCCAAGGATCAGGTGGCTGACGACAACTTCCTCCACAACATCAAGTTCTACGTGGAAGGCGTCGAAGGGAACGTGCCGGGCTGAGCTTTCTGCCGTAGCCTTGTTCCCCTCTCCCGCAACGCGGGAGAGGGGTTAGGGGAGAGGGCGTGGCAGGTCTGCTTGCCAACCCGTCACAATTTGAACCGCAAGGCCCTCTCCCCCGGCCCCTCTCCCGCAGGGCGGGAGAGGGGAGAAAATCAGAGGAACTTGAATCGCCCCTGGTTGGCCCAAGCTACCTGTGCATGCACGCGTTGCGCGTGTGACCAAGGAGGCCTGCCATGTGGAAACGACTCTCAGCCCTGTTGACGCTGGTACGGCGTGACGGCCGGCTGTTCTGGTTTGCCTTGCGTCACCCGGACGCGCCGCGGTGGCTGAAACCCGCCGCAGCCGGGCTGCTGCTCTATGCGATCTCGCCGATCGACCTGATTCCCGATTTCATCGCCGGGCTTGGCATCGTGGACGATGTCGTGCTGATTCCACTTGCCGTGCATTTCATGCTGAAGCGCCTGCCGCCGCATATCCTGCGCCAGGCCGAGATGCGCGCCAGCGCGGCCACCGTGCGGCCGCGCTGACAGTTTGCACTTAAGGGAAACGAGAAACCGGCTCAGAACGAAGCGCAGCGGTTCTAAGGCGGTTTCTCAATCAGGCCGCGTCATCAGCAGCGGCCTGATCCTCCTCGAAGCAGATACGTGCCAGTTCCACGACCACCAGTTCGGCCGTGGCCAGGTTCGTTGCACACGGCACGTTGTGGACGTCGCACGCGCGCACCAGCGCGTTGATATCGGGTTCGTGCGGCTGCGGCGTCATCGGGTCGCGCAGGAAGATCACCGCTGTCACGCGGCCCTCCGCCAGTTGCGAGCCGATCTGCAGGTCGCCGCCCCACGGACCGGACAGCATCCGCGTGACGGGAAGGCCAGTCTCCGCAGCGATCCTGCCGCCAGTGGTGCCGGTGGCCAGCAGATCGCATTGTGCGAGGAAGTCGCGATGACGGCCGGCGAAAGCGACGATGTCGTCCTTCTTGTGATCGTGCGCGATCAGTGCAATGCGCGGCTTGCTGCTCATCAGAACGTCCCCGGGTAGGCGCCGCCATCGAGCAGCACGTTCTGGCCGGTCATGTACGCGGCCTGGCGGCTGCACAGGAACGCGCAGGTGGCGCCGAACTCGGCCGGGTCGCCAAAGCGGCGCGACGGGTTGGTCGCCGCGCGGCGCTCGGCCATTTCCTCGATGCTGATGCCAGCCTTCTGCGCGCCGCCTTCCATCGTCTTGAACAGACGATCGGTATTGAACGGCCCCGGCAGCAGGTTGTTGACGGTCACGCCGTGCTGCGCCACTTCGCGCGCCAGGCCCGCCACAAATCCGGTCAGGCCCGAGCGGGCGCCGTTGGACAGCCCCAGCACGTCGATCGGCGCCTTCACGGCACCGCTGGTGATGTTGATGATGCGGCCCCAGCGGCGCGCAATCATGCCATCCACGGTGGCCTTGATCAGTTCGATCGGCGTGAGCATGTTGGCATCGATCGCCTTGATCCACTCGTCGCGGCCCCAGTCACGGAAGTTGCCCGGAGGCGGGCCGCCGGCATTGTTGACAAGGATGTCCAGATCGCCAAGCTTTGCCGCGGCGTCGAGGGCAAGCTTGCGGCCTTCCGGCGTCGTGATGTCGGTGGCCACCGCCACCACACGGCGGCCGTGGCGCGCGCGCAGGCCGGCGGCGGCTTTCTCCAGCGCCTCGGCGCCACGCGCGACGATCACCACGTCCACGCCTTCCGCCGCCAGCGCGTCGGCACACGCAAACCCTAGCCCCTTGCTGGCGCCGCACACCAGTGCATGCTTACCGCGCAGTCCGAGATCCATGTCTTGCTCTCCTTCCTTGGTTGATTCTTTCCGAATTCAGGCTTTCTTCGTCGAAAGCAGATACATACCGCCGAGCACCAGCGCACTGCCGATCATCTGCGCACCGCTGATGGGCTCGCCAAGCAACCAGAACGCCAGCAGCAGCGTCGATACCGGCCCGATCATGCCTGCCTGCGATGCAGTAGGCGCCCCGATCCGCGCCACCGCGATCATCGTCAGGGACACTGGCAGCACCGTGCAGAACACCGCGTTGACGACTGAAAGCCACATCACCGGCGCCGGCTGTGCAAGTTCGGCAACCGGCCTGCCCAGCACCAGATACTGCACCACGCAGCAGAACGTCGACACGCACATCGCATACGCCACCAGCCGCAGCGACCCCACGCGCTGGACAAGCTCCCCGCTGAGGATCAAGTACAAACCATATGACAACGCGCTGCCAAGCACCAGCGCGCCACCGACCCACACGCGCGCACCGCTGATGTCCAGATCATGCGCGAACACCAGCACGATGCCCGCATAGGCCAGCAGCAACGAGCCCCACTGGCGAGCCGCGATGGGGCGGCGGAACACCAGTGCGGTGGTCAGCAGCACGAAAGAAGGCGTCAGGAACAGGATCAGCCGCTCAAGCCCGGCTGTGATGTATTGCAGCCCGAGAAAGTCGAGAAAGCTCGACAGGTAGTAGCCGATGAAACCCAGGAACGCCACCCGGCCACGGTCGGCCCAGGAGAGCGCGGGCAGCTTGCGCGCCTGCCACCAGCCAATCGCCATGAACAGCGGCACCGCGAACAGCATGCGCAGCGTGATCACCATCACGGCATCGATGTTGTAGCGGTACATCAGCTTGGCGACGATGGCCTTGGCCGAGAACAGCACGGCGCCGATGGCGGCGGCGGCCAGCCCGAAGCGCTGCGCGGCGGGCACGTCAACGGACGGAGACAGGGACTTCTGTGAGGCAGGCACGGACGGGGGCGCGAGTCGGGGAAACGCCGGGCCGGCACGTGCGGCGCGCGACGAGAACTGGCCGATTGTATGCCAAAAGACGCAAGGCTCGCCGGCGTCACATAATTGCCTTCTTTCCAATACAATGACCTGCGCCGGACGGGCATACCAGCGCCGTGCGCCGGCCGAAACAACAAGAACTGGAGATTCCCAAGTCATGCCGTCCCACCGCACCATTTCCCGCCGCCGTGCCATGCTTTCCGCCGCCCTGCTCGTGCTTGGCGGAACGTCCATTGCGTCCGTCGCGCCCAGCGCCTTTGCCGCCGACAGCTATCCGAGCAAGCCGATCCGCTTCATCGTGCCCTACGCCGCAGGCGGCACCACCGACCTCGTGGCGCGCACGGTGGGCCAGCGCGTGGCCGAGAAGCTTGGCCAGCCCGTGGTAATCGAGAACCGCCCGGGCGCAGGCGGCAACATCGGCATGGATGCCGTGGCCAAGGCCCCGGCCGACGGCTACACCATCGGATTTGGCGCCATCTCGACCAATGCGCTGAACCCGCACATCTACAAGCACGTGCCGTTCGATCCGCGGCGCGACTTCACGGCGATCAGCCTGCTCGGCACGTCGACAATCGTGCTCGAAGTCAGCGAAAGCCTGCCCGTGAAGACCGTTCCGGAGCTGATCGCCTATGCCAAGGCCCATCCGGGCCTGACCTACGCGACGGCGGGCACGGGCACCTCGATGCACCTGGCCGGGGCCATGTTCTCGCAGATGACCCAGACCGGCCTGACCCATGTGCCATACAAGGGCAGCAGCCCGGCCATCAACGACATGCTTGGCGGCCATATCCAGGTGATGTTCGACAACCTGCCCGCGTCGCTGCCGCACATCCAGGCCGGCAAGCTGCGCGCGCTGGCCGTGGCCGGGAAAACGCGCTCGCCATCGCTGCCAAACGTGCCGACGCTGGCTGAGGCCGGCCTGCCCGGCTACGCGGTGGACCCGTGGTTTGGCGTCTATGGCCCCGCAAACCTGCCGGCCCCGGTGGTGCAGGCGCTCAATACGGCGTTCGTGGAAGCGCTGGCGCGCCCCGATGTGCGCGACAAGCTGGCCCTGGCAGGCTTCAATCCGAAGGGGTCCAGCGCGGCCGAGTTGCAGACACTGACGCAGACCGAATACGAACGTTTCGGAAAAGTCGCGAAGTCGGCGGCAATCACGGTCGATTGAGCACTTCTGGGCGCCATTGAGCGCCCATTGAGCGCCCACTGAGCACCCACCGAGCGCCGGGCGGGCCCGCGCATCCATTACAATCGCGCTGCATCGGCCCTCCCGTTCCAGGGAGGGCCATCCCGTATCCCGAGCCCGCCGCCATGAAACAAGATCCGCGTTTCCCCAATCTGTTCATCCTCGATCACCCGCTGATCCAGCACAAGCTTTCGCACATGCGCGACAAGGAAACGTCGACGCGCACGTTCCGCGAGCTGCTGCGCGAGATCACGCTGCTGATGGGGTACGAGATCACGCGCAACCTGCCGCTGACCACGCGCCGCATCGACACGCCGCTGGTGCCGCTGGAAGCGCCGGTCATCGCCGGCAAGAAGCTGACGATCGTGCCTGTGCTGCGCGCTGGCGTAGGCATGAGCGATGGCCTGGTCGAGCTGATTCCGTCGGCCCGGATCGGCCATATCGGCGTGTATCGCGACGAACAACACCGCCCGGTGGAATACCTGGTGCGCCTGCCGGACGTGGAAGACCGTTCGTTCATCCTGTGCGATCCGATGGTCGCTACCGGCTACTCGGCCGCCCATGCGGTGGACGTGCTCAAACGTCGCGGCGTCAAGGACGAGTCGATCACGTTCGTGGCACTGGTGGCTGCACCGGAAGGTGTCGAAGTTTTCCAGAAGGCCCATCCGGGCGTGAAGCTCTTTGTGGCATCGCTCGACAGCCACCTGGACGAGCACGCCTACATCGTGCCGGGCCTTGGCGACGCGGGCGACCGGCTCTTCGGCACCAAGAACTGAGGCCGGGACCACGGCGGCGCTTGACGTGCCTCAAGCGTCTCCAGGTTGCGACCCAGCCACTTGACCCGCCTCAAAGTCCATGTGGACCGACTCTTTCACACTGGCCGCCGTACTAGGTGCGTCAAACCAAAAAGCGAAGGAGTCCCACATGGAAGCCATCAAGATCCTGTTCACAACGCCCGCCGGGCTCGGCAGTCTGGCCGTCATCGGGTTCATCATCGGCATGGGTGTGTACTTTGCGCGGATGTTCGCGCGCAAGATGCGCGAGGATGCGGAGGCCGCAAGACGCGGTGGTAACTGAGCGGCAACCGAGCGGTAATTGGGGCGCAGTCGTTCACTGCCGTCCCCGGCAAAAAAAAATCGCCCGCCAGATGCGGGCGATTTTTTTGCGCGCTTTGTTACTTGCGCTTGCCGCCGCCTAGCAGGCTGCCCAGCACGCCGCGAATCAACTCCCGGCCGACCTGCGAACCTACCGTCCGCGCGGCCGATTTGGCCATCGATTCGAGAATCGAATCCCCTCGCCCGCTTTTGCCGGTGCCCTTCGTCAGGGTGCCGAAGATCTCGCCGGCTTGATCCAGCCAGCCGCCACCGTGGTCCGTGGCGCCGCCAGTCGCACCACTCTCGCCGCCACCTGCCTTTGCATCGGCCGGCGCGCCACCACCCGACGCAGCAGCGCGACCGCGCAGCTTCTCGTAAGCTGATTCGCGATCGATCGTCTTCTCGTAGGTGCCAGCCACCAGCGAATTCGCGATCAGAGCCTTGCGTTCGTCGTCCGTGATCGGGCCAATGCGGCTACCCGGCGCCAGCACCCAAGCGCGCTCGGTGACGCACGGCGTCCCCTTGGCATCCAGGCACGACACCAGCGCCTCGCCAACACCAAGCTCGCCGATGGCCTGCTCGATATCGAGCTTTGGATTCTGGCGCATCGTCGTGGCGGCCACCTTGACCGCCTTCTGGTCGCGCGGCGTGAACGCGCGCAGCGCGTGCTGGACGCGGTTGCCAAGCTGGCCGAGCACGGTGTCGGGAATATCGACCGGGTTCTGCGTCACAAAGTACACGCCCACGCCCTTCGAGCGCACCAGCCGCACGACCTGCTCGATCTTGTCGAGCAGCGCCTTGGGAGCGTCGTTGAACAGCAGGTGGGCCTCGTCGAAGAAGAACACGAGCTTCGGCTTGTCCAGGTCACCGGCTTCCGGCAGCTTCTCGAACAGTTCGGACAGCATCCACAGCAGGAACGTCGCGTAGAGCCGCGGCGCATTCATCAGCTTGTCAGCGGCCAGAATGTTGACCACGCCCTGCCCCTTCTCGGTCTGGATGAAGTCCTCGAGGTTCAGCATCGGCTCGCCGAAGAACTTGTCCGCCCCTTGTGATTCAAGCGCCACCAGCCCACGCTGGATCGCGCCGATCGACGCTGCGGAGATGTTGCCGTACTCGGTGGTGAACTGGCCGGCGTTGTCTCCCACGTACTGAAGCATCGCCCGCAGGTCCTTGGAGTCGAGCAGCAGCAGGCCGTTGGCATCGGCAATGCGGAACACCAGGTTCAGCACGCCTTCCTGCGTGTCGTTGAGTTCAAGCATCCGTGACAGCAGCAGCGGCCCCATATGGGAGACCGTGGCGCGCACGGGGTGGCCCTTCTCGCCGAACACGTCCCACAGCGTGGTTGGGCAGGCCGCCCAGACCGGCTCGGGCAGGCCGTGCTCGGCCAGCCGGGCCTTGAGCTTGTCCGATGGCTGGCCCGGCTGTGAAATGCCGGTCAAGTCACCTTTGACATCGGCCATGAACACCGGCACGCCAAGCCGCGAAAATCCCTGGGCCAGCGTCTGCAGCGTGACGGTCTTGCCCGTGCCGGTGGCGCCGGTGATCAGGCCATGGCGATTGCCCATCTCGGGCAGCAGAACAAGCTCGTGGTCGGCATTCTTGGCGATGAGGATGGGATCGGCCATGTGATCTCGGGAATCAGGGATTAGGGAGCAGGAAGCGCGCGCAGCCACGGGCACAAACACCGTGCAAGGCGCTTCGGGGCGGCGGGGGCGCGTGATAAAATCCTGCGCTGATTATAGCCAGCAGATTGGCACATCAATCACATGGCGCGGCCGCCGGATCGTCAGCAACCGTCAAGGAAACTGAACCACGCCCGCGCTGCGCCAACGGCGCCTCTGCGCCCACGACACGTTTTCCGCATCGGAGAGAAACATGGCCGGTCATTCCAAATGGGCCAACATCAAACACAAGAAAGCCGCCGCTGACGCCAAGCGCGGCAAGATCTGGACTCGCCTGATCAAGGAAATCACCGTAGCCGCCAAGCTTGGCGGCGGCGATATCGACTCGAACCCGCGCCTGCGCCTGGCCATGGAAAAGGCCATGGACGCGAACATGCCGAAGGACAACATCCAGCGCGCGATCCAGCGCGGCGTGGGTGGCCTGGAAGGCGCAAACTACGAAGAAATCCGCTATGAGGGCTACGGCCTGGCAGGCGCGGCGATCATCGTCGACTGCCTGACCGATAACCGCACCCGCACCGTTGCCGAAGTTCGCCACGCGTTCTCGAAGCACGGCGGCAACATGGGCACCGAAGGTTCGGTGGCATTCATGTTCACGCATTGCGGCCAGTTCCTGTTTGCCCCCGGCACGCCCGAGGACAAGCTCATGGACGCCGCACTGGAAGCCGGCGCGGACGACGTGGTCACCAACGACGATGAGTCGATTGAAGTGACCTGCCCGCCCAACGATTTCGGTGCGGTCAAGGCTGCGCTGGAAGCCGCGGGCTTCAAGGCCGAAGTGGCCGACGTGGTGATGAAGCCGCAGAACGAAGTGAGCTTTGCCGGCGACGACGCCGTCAAGATGCAGAAGCTGCTGGACGCGCTGGAAAACCTGGACGACGTACAGGAAGTCTTCACCAACGCGGTGATCGAGGAATAAACCCTCGCGCCGCGCCCCAACGGCGGCAGCCCGGCATCAGCCAGCTGCCGCTTTTCGCATGCGTTTCTTTTCTGGCAGTGGATCATGAAAGTTTTGGTTGTCGGTTCCGGTGGGCGTGAGCACGCACTGGCCTGGAAAATGGCCCAGTCGCCCAAGGTGCAGGTCGTCTACGTGGCGCCGGGCAACGGCGGCACGGCGCTGGACAAGCGCCTGCAGAACGTGCCGCTGACCGATCCGGAAGTGCTGGCCGCCTTCGTCGAGCGCGAGGGCGTGGCCTTCACCGTGGTCGGCCCCGAGGCGCCGCTGGCAGCCGGCATCGTCGACGTATTCCGCGCGCGCGGCCTGCGCATTTTTGGCCCGACCAAGGCCGCCGCCCAGCTCGAATCGTCGAAGGATTTCGCCAAGGCCTTCATGCACCGCCACGGCATTCCGACGGCGTACTACCAGACGTTCTCCGATGCCGCCGGCGCCCACGCGTATATCGATGCGCAAGGCGCGCCGATCGTGATCAAGGCTGACGGCCTGGCCGCGGGCAAGGGCGTGGTCGTGGCGATGACGCTGGAAGAAGCGCACGCCGCCGTCGACATGATGCTGGCCGACAACAAGCTCGGCGATGCCGGTGCGCGCGTGGTGATCGAGGAATTCCTGGAAGGCGAGGAAGCCAGCTTCATCGTGATGGTCGACGGCAAGAACGTGCTGGCACTGGCCACGAGCCAGGACCACAAGCGCCTGCTGGACGCCGATGCCGGCCCGAACACCGGCGGCATGGGCGCCTACTCGCCCGCCCCGGTGGTCACGCCCGCGCTGCATGCCCGCGCGCTGCGCGAGATCATCCTGCCGACCGTGCGCGGCATGGAAAAGGATGGCATCCCGTTCACGGGCTTCCTCTACGCCGGCCTGATGATCGACAAGGAAGGCAACCCGAAGACGCTGGAATTCAACTGCCGCATGGGCGATCCGGAAACGCAGCCGATCATGGCGCGCCTGAAGACCGACCTGGTCGACGTGATGGAAGCCGCCGTGGACGGCAAGCTGGACCAGGTCGAACTGGACTGGGACCGCCGCACGGCGCTGGGCGTGGTCATGGCCGCCTACGACTATCCGGAGAATCCGCGCAAGGGTGACGCGATCACCGGCATTCCGGCGGAAACCGCCGACGCCGTGACGTTCCACGCCGGCACCACGCTCAAGGACGGCACGCTGCTGACGTCCGGCGGCCGGGTGCTTTGCGTGGTTGGTCTGGCGGACACGGTCAAGGCCGCGCAGAAGAACGCCTACGCCGCCGTGGAGCAGATCCGCTTCGACGGCATGCAGTTCCGCACCGACATTGGCTACCGCGCAATCAAGCGCTGAACCGGTCCGGCGCCGGATTCGCCCCGCATCCCCGCAGGGCGGATCCAGCCGCTACAATCATGACACCGCGATGACGGCCGGCACCGCCCGGCCGTTCTGCTACCGGCCCATCCAGACCCACCCATCATGATCGATTCCCAGGCAGTCCGTGACTATCTGCTCGGCCTGCAAGACCGCATCACTGACGCCATCGCCGCCGTAGATGGCCAGGCGTTCCTGACCGACAACTGGGAGAAGCCGCCCACCGAGCGCCTGCGCGGCAATGGCCGCACGCGCATCCTGGAAGGCGGCGCCGTGATGGAGCGGGCCGGTGTTGGTTTCTCGCACGTGCGCGGCGATACGCTGCCGCCGTCGGCCAGCGCCAACCGGCCCGAACTGGCCGGCCGCAGCTTCGAGGCGATGGGCGTTTCGCTGGTATTCCACCCGCGCAACCCGTACGTGCCCACCGTGCACATGAACGTGCGCTGCTTCATCGCCGTGAAGCCCGATGCAGACCCGGTGTGGTGGTTCGGCGGCGGCATGGACCTGACGCCCTATTACGGCAACGCTGACGACTGCACCCACTTCCATCGCACCTGCAAGGAGTCGCTTGCCGGCTTCGGCGACGATCTCTACCCGCGCTTCAAGCAATGGTGCGACGAGTATTTCTACCTGCGCCATCGCGGCGAGGCGCGCGGCATCGGCGGCATCTTCTTCGACGACTTCTCGGCGCTTGGCTTCGACCGCAGCTTCGAGATGATGCGCTCGGTCGGCGACGCCTTCCTCGATGCCTACCTGCCGATCCTCAACGCGCGCAAGGACACGCCTTTTGGCGAGCGCGAGCGTGACTTCCAGGCGTATCGCCGTGGACGCTACGTGGAGTTCAACCTTGTGTTCGACCGCGGCACGCTGTTCGGCCTGCAGTCGGGCGGACGCGCGGAATCGATCCTGATGTCGATGCCGCCACAGGTCACATGGCGCTACGACTGGCAGCCCGAGCCCGGCAGCCCCGAAGCCGCGCTGTACACGGACTTCCTGCCGGCGCGAGACTGGGCCTGACGTTGATGACCGAAACAACCCCTGCCCCGGCTACCGGCAAGAACCGCCCCTACCGCCTGGGTATCCTCGGCGGCACCTTCGATCCGCCGCACCGCGGTCACGTTGCACTTGCCCAGCTTTGCATCGACCACCTCGACCTGGACGAACTCGTCTGGATTCCCACCGGCCAATCGTGGCAAAAGGGTGACCACGTCACCTCCGCCGCTGACCGGCTGGCCATGACGGAACTGGCGGCCGCCACACTCGATCCGGGCCGCGCCAGGATCCGAGTGAGCCGCATGGAAGTGGATCGCGAAGGCCCGAGCTATACGATCGATACGGTGCGCCAGCTACGCGACGAATACGGCCCAGACACCTCGATGGCGTGGCTGATGGGCGCCGACCAATTGCTGCGCCTGCACACGTGGCACGGCTGGGAAGCATTGTTCGATCACGTGCACCTGTGCATCGCCACGCGTCCCGGCTTCGACCTCGAAGCGCTGGATGGCCCGGTGCTTGACGCCATGCACCAGCGGCTGGCGGACACGCACCTGATACAATGCTCGCCCTCCGGCCATATGTGGATCGACCAGACGCTTGCCGTCGACCTGTCGTCCACCGGCCTGCGCCAGCGCCTGGCTGATGGCCCGATCTCCGATGATCAGGCGGATGACCAGTTGCCGGCCGGCGTGGCACACTACATCGCGCGTCACGGGCTATACCAGAATCCCTGAGCAGGCGCGCCCTACCCCGAATGAAGCTGAACAAGAAAGACACCATGGATATTCGTAAACTGCAGCGCGCGATCGTCGACGGGCTCGAGGATGTGAAGGCGCAGGACATCAAGGTGTTCGACACCACTCACCTGACCGAACTGTTCGACCGGGTGGTGATCGCCAGCGGCAATTCGAACCGCCAGACCAAGGCGCTGGCGGCATCGGTACGGGACACGGTCAAGGATGCCGGCGGCCACATCATCGCCGTGGAAGGCCTGGAAACGGGCGAGTGGGTGCTGGTGGACTGCGGCGACGCCGTGGTGCACATCCTGCAGCCGCAACTGCGCCTGTACTACAACCTGGAAGAGATCTGGGGCGACAAGCCGGTCCGCGTAAAGCTGGCAACCGGCAAGGGCCTGGCCAAGGCCAGCGAGCCGATGGACGAAGAAGACGAAGCGCCGGCCCCGCGCGCTCGCCGCGCATCGAACCTGCGCCCGGCGCTGGCCCGCCTGCCGGAAGGCATGAAGGAACCGTCGCCGCCGATGGGCCACGAGGACACCGACCCGGACGCAATCGCCACGATCCGCAAGCCGCCCGCGCGCAAGACCAGCAGCGGCACCGCCGCCAAGGCTCCGGCACGCAAGACCGCCGGCACGGCAGGCAAGGCCCCGGCCCGCAAGACCGCCACGGCGGCTGGCAAGGCTCCGGCGCGCAAGGTTGCCGCCAAGACTGCTTCCACAAAGACCACTGCCCGGCCTGCTACGAAGACTGCCGCGAAGACTGCTACGAAGACTGCCGCCAAGACCGCTGCGCCGCGCAAGCGTGCCACGCGCTCGGCCTGATTCGTCGAAGTCTTGCAGTCCTGACCACCGGGCATATCCATGCAACTCGTGATCGTGGCTGTTGGCCACAAGATGCCCGGCTGGATCGAAACCGGCTTTGCGGAATATGCGAAGCGGATGCCGCCCGAGTTGCGCATCGAACTTCGCGAGGTCAAACCGGAGACCCGTTCGTCGAGCAATAACGCCGCCACCGTGATGCAGCGCGAAGCCGCGCGCATCGAGGCGGTGCTCGGTTCGCTATCGAAACAATGCCGCATCGTGGCGCTGGACGAACGCGGCAAGGACTGGACCACGGTCCAGCTTGCCGAGCAACTGACTGGCTGGCAGCGTGAAGGTGGCGACGTCGCCTTCCTGATCGGCGGCGCCGACGGGCTCGACCCGGCGCTCAAGGCACGCGCGCAGACGCTGGTGCGCCTCTCCAGCCTGACCCTGCCCCACGGCATGGTGCGCGTGCTGCTGGCCGAACAACTGTATCGCGCCTGGTCGGTCACGCAGAATCATCCTTACCATCGGGCTTGATGTTTCCTGGTGGTCGACTCCCCTCTCCCGCCCTGCGGGAGAGGGGAGCAAGACGGCGCGAGTACAATCGGCGCAAACTCGATTCCTGCTACGACATAGTCCGTGACCTCCCTTCTCTATCTCGCCTCCCAAAGCCCGCGCCGCCGTGAATTGCTGACGCAGCTCGGCGTGACCTACGAACTGCTGCTGGCCGATGCCGGCGAGGATGCCGAGGCGTTGGAGGCCGTCCTTCCGGGCGAAACGCCGGATGCCTACGTCCAGCGCGTGTGTGCGCTGAAGGCCGAGGCAGCGGTCCAGCGCCGCAAGCGCCGTGGCCTGCCTGAAGCGCCGATCCTGACTTCCGATACCACGGTCTGCCGTGGCGGCGACATCCTCGGCAAACCGACCGACGCCAGTGACGCCTCCGCGATGCTGGCTGCGCTGTCCGGCACCACACATCGTGTATTGACCGCCGTAACTGTCGCATCACCGGCTGGACTGCGCCACGCACTTTCGATCTCCCACGTCACTTTCCGTGCGATGCAGACAGCCGAGATCGATCGCTACGTGGCCAGCGGAGAACCGCTCGGCAAAGCCGGGGCGTATGGCATCCAGGGCCGCGCGGCGGAATTCGTCGAAAGGATTGACGGTAGCTATTCGGGTATCATGGGCCTGCCCTTGTTCGAGACGGCGGCACTGCTGCGCGAGGCCGGTCTGCGCTTCTGAGTCACCCCCGCCTTAAAGCCTCAAGTCTCAAGTCTCAAGTCTCAAGCCTCAAAGCCTCCAGCTTCCGGACAAGGTGTGAAGGGGTCAGAGTCCGGTCACAAACCGGGCCACAACAACAAGCGCCGGCGCACCGGCGACGCGAACCAACGCGTATCCATCGATATGACCGAAGACATCCTCGTCAACATTACGCCGCAGGAAACACGTGTCGCCATCGTGCAGCAGGCTGCCGTGCAGGAACTGCATGTCGAGCGCACGCTAACGCGCGGGCTGGTCGGCAACATCTATCTGGGCAAGGTCGTGCGCGTGCTGCCGGGCATGCAGTCGGCATTCATCGACGTCGGGCTGGAGCGCGCAGCGTTCCTGCATGTGGCCGATATCTGGCATCCGCGCGACGGCGACAAGAACGGCCACCTGGCCATCGAGAAGACACTGTTCGAAGGCCAGGCGCTGATGGTACAGGTCATCAAGGACCCGATCGGCACCAAGGGCGCACGGCTGTCCACGCAGATCAGCATCGCGGGTCGCACGCTCGTCTACCTGCCGCAGGACCCGCATATCGGCATCTCGCAGCGTATTGAAGGCGAAGTCGATCGCGAGGCGCTCCGTTCGCGCGTGCAGGGCCTGGTCCCGACCGAAGAACGCGGCGGGTTCATCGTGCGCACGATCGCCGAGGAAGCCAGCGACGAAGAACTCGGCAACGACATCGCCTACCTGCGCAAGATCTGGGCATCGATCCGATCGAACGCCACCACCCTGCCCGCGCCAAGCCTGCTCTATCAGGACCTGAACCTGGCCCAGCGCGTGCTGCGCGATTTCATCAACGACGCCACTGGCGTGATCCAGGTCGATTCGCGCGAGAACTACCAGAAGCTCGTGGAGTTCGCGCAGGAGTACACGCCGGCCGTGCTGTCGCGCCTTTCGCACTACACCGGCGAGCGGCCGATCTTCGATCTGTTCAATATCGACGTGGAGATCGAAAAGGCGCTGTCGCGCCGGGTGGACCTGAAGTCCGGCGGCTACCTGATGATCGACCAGACCGAGGCGATGACGACGATCGACGTCAACACGGGCGGCTACGTCGGGGCGCGCAACTTCGACGATACGATCTTCAAGACCAACCTCGAAGCCGCGCACACCATCGCGCGCCAGCTCCGCCTGCGCAACCTGGGCGGCATCATCATCATCGACTTCATCGACATGGAGAACGTCGAGCATCGCGACGCGGTGCTCTCCGAGCTCAAGCGCGCGCTGTCACGTGACCGCACGCGCATCACGGTCAACGGGTTCTCGCAGCTTGGCCTGGTCGAGATGACGCGCAAGCGCACGCGCGAATCGCTCGCGCATGTGCTGTGCGAACAATGTCCGGTCTGCTCGGGCAAGGGCCAGGTCAAGACGCCGCGTACGATCTGCTACGACATCCTGCGCGAAATCATGCGCGAGTCGCGCCAGTTCAACCCGCGCGAGTTCCGCATCCTGGCATCGCAGGAAGTGATCGACCTGTTCCTGGAAGAGGAAAGCCAGCATCTGGCGATGCTGGGCGATTTCATCGGCAAGCCGATCTCGCTGCAGGTGGAATCGACGTTCCATCAGGAACAGTACGACATCATCCTGATGTGACACCCAAGGCGCAGGCGGCATGCTTCCGAGTGGAGCATCCAGCCGCCCGCGTCCGGACTGCCCGCGCTTCCGGCGGGCGAGTCCTCAATCGTCCAGCCTGAAGCTTTGCACCACGCGGTTCAGCTTGCTGGTTTGATGCTGCTGATGCCTGACCTGCTCGGCGGTGTCGGCCACATGGGCCGCGTTTTCGCGAATGGCGTCGCCTATGCCGCCAATATTCGCGCCCACCTGGTCGATGCCAACGCGTTGCGCGCTGGTGGCCTGGGCCATTTCATGCACGATCGATGTCAATCGGTCGACGCTGGCCAACACTTCCGATATGGTCCCGCCGGTGCTCTCCACCAGACTGCTGCCGGCACGCGAGCGGTCCACGGAATCGCTGATCAGGCTGCGAATCTCCTTGGCGGCATCCGCGCTGCGCTGCGCCAGCGCGCGCACCTCTGACGCCACCACGGAAAAGCCGCGCCCGTGCTCTCCAGCCCGCGCGGCCTCTACCGAGGCATTCAGGGCCAGGATATTGGTCTGGAATGCAATGCCGTCGATCACGCCGATGATGTCCGTGATGCGCTCGCAGGCACGATTTATCTCACCCATGGTCTGGATGACGGCCTTGATCGCCTCGCCACCGTTTCTTGCCACATCGCTGGCCGAGCCTGCAAGGTCACGCGCCGAAGCAGCATGGTCCGCATTGTCATGGACGCTCTGCTTGAGTTGCTCCATGGCCGCCACGATGCTGTCCAGCGCCTGCCGCTGATGATCCGTGCGCGCCGACAATACGGCGTTACGTTGGCTGATCCCGCCGGCCGCCGCAGCCACCGCGTCAACGCTTTCGCGGACCTGCAGCAGGGTTTCGCGCACCACGTCGAGCGTGGAACGGAACGAACGCGCCAGCGCCGTGCTCGGCTGGCTCCCATCCTTGCACAAGGTGATATGGCCGGACTCCTGTCCGATGCGCTCAGCCATGGCCGCGAGTTCTCCCGCCAGCAGTGCATCGGCCTCCAGACGCCTGGCGATCATCGCCAGGAACGCCGTCTGGATCCAGACGAACGCGCAATGCTGCGCCACCACGTCGAGCCCCGTATGCGTGTACACGCTAAACCCCAGGCCGCTGGCCTGGAGCTGGTTCATGGCAAGCTGCTGCACGGTGACGAACGCGGCTGCCAGCAGCACCACGCGCGCATCGCGATAGGCCAGCAGTAGTGACAGCAGCACGAACACCATGAAATGGAACAGGTCCTGCCCATGTGCAAGGTGAACCATCAGCGCGGCGAAGCCCATGAACGTCACCGCCGACACGAACCGTGTCGCCAATTGACCAGGCCTTGCCAGTGCCAGCGCAGTCGAGCACAAGGCAAGCGGCAGACCCGCCTCGACGGCCGTCATTAACGTGCCAAAGTGCCAGCCGATGCCAAGCGATGCGGCAAACAGTATCCAGTTGACCACCATGCAAACGCGATCGACGCGCTTGTGCACCTGGGTGACCAGGCTCTCCTTGCCGGCTACACCGGGCGGAGAAGATGGGCGGCGCTGGGCGGTCTTCCCAGGACCTGACGATGCGACGACGGGTGCGACATTGAAGGACGTGCTGGACATTCTGTTCCCAATCCCTTGAGTAAAGTCCCATCCAAAAATCAATTCGATGATCCGATTGCGCGCCAGATTCGCGACGGCATCATTCAGACGCAGCACCTTCCGCGCCACGGCGCCGTGCGACGTGAAAAGCCGCAAACGCGGCAAGCTGGAGGCCGGCCATGCCGAGCGCCATCTTCACCGTGGAATCCAGCAGCAATGGCACCAGCAGCGCGGAAGACAGCAGGTTGCCAACCTGCTGCACCGTGACGTAGCCGCTGGACGCCAGGCCCCGCCGCTCCGGAAAGCAATCGAGCGCCAGCAACTGCAGGCTGGGCTGCGTCATCATCATCCCGGCCGCAAAGACCGGCAATGCAACCAGCGCCCACGGCATAGCCGGGGCGTGCATGACGGTCACGGCAACGTTGACGGCACCGGCCACCAGCATTACGGCGTGCCCCAGTATCACACTGGCCTCCGGGCTCGTACGGCCGGCAATGCGATGCGCCACCAGCGCGCCCGCGATAATCCCCGTCACGATCGGAATGAACAGCCAGCCAAACGATTGGGCGCCCAGTCCCAGATGCTGATAGACAAAGCGGGGCGCGGCGAAGACGTAGATGTAGATGGCCAGGTTGACGCCGGCATTGGCCAGTGCAAGTGCCATGAAGCGCCGGCTCGACAGCATTCCCATGTAGCCACGCGCCAGCAAGGCTGGATGCATCGGATGCCTGCGTGCCGGCGGCAACGTCTCCGGCACCCATAGCCAGCAGGAAACCAGCAAGCCACCCGATATCAGCGCAAGGAACACGAAGATGCTGCGCCAGCCGATCCACACAAGCAGCCAGCCGCCGCAGATGGGCGCCAGGGCCGGCGCCAGCGCAAAGATCATCGCGATCAGCGCCATGACCTTCTGGGCCTGCATGCCGTCGAATGCATCGCGCACCATCGCGCGTGCGACGATGACGCCGATTCCCGCGCCGACACCCTGCAAGGCCCGACCGGCGTAGAGCATGTCGATGCCAGTGGCCGCCGCGCAAACCAGCGATCCGGCCACGAAGAACACGCAGCCGGCCAGAATCATGCGGCGGCGGCCGATTGCATCCGAGATCGCCCCATGCCAGGGCAGCAGCAATGCAAACGGCAGCAGATAGGCCGTGAGCGATTGCTGCACCTGCGCGGTGCTCGCATGCAGGGCGTCCGCTATCGCGGCAAACGCCGGCAGGTAAGTCGCAATCGCGAACTGCCCCAGCATCGACAACCCGGCGGCCAGGGCCGCCATGGCACCGATGCTGGGCAAGCGGAGGCCGGCCTGCACGCCTTGCGCCGTATCCGGCCCCGCTACGTCCGCACAACGTGTCATGCCGTCATCGATGCCGCGGGCGCAGCCTGTGTGGTGACGGTGTCCTGGACGTCCGCCACTTGCTGCACATCGCGCTCATAGGTGCGCGATGCACGCAGGAAGCACAGCGCGGCAAGCAAGCCGAACGCCGGCATGATCGTCAGCGCGGACTGCAGTCCCAGGGCGTCGGACAGCGCACCACCGACGAACGGTCCGATGGCAAGGCCAAACATGTTCTGGAACAGCGACAGCACTGCGGCGCCGGTGGACCGAAGGCCCGGGTGAACCACGTCGAGCACCACGCCGGAGGCCGGGCCGACCGAGCAGGTCATCAGGAACCCGCCGAGCGCGATCATCAGGAACTGCTGGTTCATGGAATCGGCCGCGCCAAATGCGGCCATCAGGATCGGCATGGTCACCACGCACAGGAACGCCACCGCCTTGAGCTTGTTGCGCGGCTGCTTTGCTGCGGCAACGTCCGCGACGATACCCCAGAAGAACGAACCCACTGCGCCGCAAAGCACGATCAACGCCGCTTGCATGGCGGCCTGGTCCACGGGGATGCCGTGCACGCGATTGAAGTAGCTTGGCAGCCAGGCCCAGATGGTGGACACCACCACAAGTTGCAACGCGGCGCCGAGGCAGGTCCACCAGAGCGTGGACGAACTCGTCAGGGCCGCGATCATGTGCGTGAACAGACCCTTTGCCTGCCCACGGCTGGTGCGGTCACCAAGCTCCGCCGTCTTGTAGTCGGGCACCAGCAAATAGAGAATGGCCAGCAACAGACCCGGCACACCGACAACACCGAACGCCGCCTGCCATCCCCAGCGCGCCGTGATCACGCCGCCCAGCACGACACCGACCACTGCGCCGATCGAGCCTGCCGCGAAGAACGCACCGAGGAGCATCGAGCGCAGCCGCGCCGGAAACAGGCTCGCGATCAGTGCCGCACCAACGGAGCCATAGCCCGATTCGCCCGCCCCCACCACGGCCCGCGCGAGGAACAACTGCGAGTAGTTGCGCGTGAACATGCAGGAGATCGTGGCCATACTCCAGACCACCGCCATCACAAACACGCTCTTGACGCGGCTGACGCGGTCGGCCAGCAGTGCAACCGGAATGCCACCAAGCGCCACCACCACCGAGATGATGGATACCAGTGCGCCTAGCTGCTTGTCAGAAAGGCTCCAGGCCGCCTTGAGATGAGGAAACAGCGAGACGATGACCTGGCGGTCGATGTAGTCGAACAACATCAGCGCGAATGTCATTGCAAACGCAAACCAGGCTCGCCGCTTGCTGACGGCGTAGTCCTTGTTGTCTTCCTGCTGCGGGTCAGCGGAAATGTGATGCATAAGTAGTGTCTCCTCCTGTGCGAGCCGGCTAACGGGCCCTGTCACAACTGCCGTGGCTTGTTGAATGCCCGCTGTTTTTTTGCTGCGTTCAGCGGTGCGCAAACAGTATGGAGGTTCGCACGATGACAATTTGACTTAATGTGACATCGGCTTGACAAGCCGGGACACTAAGGGAATGTGCTATCCGGCCCTGGCAACCCTGAAAATCAGCCGGCGCGCGTCATCGTTCTGTCATCGCCCCCCTCCAGAATGCGCAGGTCATTCAAGCAAGGAGTCGACATGACGCATGCAATTGAAGTCCGCGGGCTGAGCAAGTCCTTCCGTGCGGACCGCAAGGCGCTTGACGATGTCACGCTGCAAATCGCCCCCGGCGAGATGGTTGCGCTGCTGGGCGCGTCCGGCTCGGGCAAGTCGACGCTGCTGCGCCATGTGGCCGGCTTTGTCACGGGCGATGCCGGTTCCGGCGAGATCCTCGTCAACGGCCGCACCGTGCAGCGCAATGGGCGTCTGGCCCGCGACGTGCGCCGCGTGCGCGCAGAGATCGGATTCGTATTCCAGCAGTTCAACCTGGTGGGCCGCCTGCCGGTGATCACCAATGTGCTGGTTGGCATGCTGACGCGCGTACCGAAATGGCGCAGCCTGTTCCGCATCTTCAAGGCCGCCGAAGTGCAGACCGGGCTCGATGCGCTTGCGCAGGTTGGTATAGACGACTATGCGTTTCAACGCGCTTCGACGTTGTCGGGCGGCCAGCAGCAACGCGCCGCCATCGCCCGCACGCTGGTGCAGAACGCGCAGGTGATCCTGGCCGACGAGCCGATCGCCTCGCTCGATCCCGAATCGTCGCGGCGCGTGATGTCGTTGCTCTCGCAGATCAATCGCACACGCAAGGTGGCCGTGGTGGTGTCGCTGCACCAGGTGGATGTGGCGATGCGCTACTGCCCGCGGGTGGTGGCACTGCGCCACGGCAAGGTGGTCTACGACGGCCCCTCCGCCGCGCTGACGCCGCAAATGCTGCGCGACCTGTACGGCACCGAAGCCGACGAACTGCTGCACGACAGCGTGCCCGACACGCCGCAGCCAGCGGAAGGCGTGCCCGCACCGGCCATGGTCAGGATGGAACTCGTGGCTGCCTGAAACGCCGCCTGAAACGCCGCCTGAAGCTCTGCCCCGACCGCCGCACACCAGTCGCCTTCCCCAACCGCTTTTCCCCTCAGCCTTTCCAAACGGAGTTTTCGATGCTTCGCAGAACCTTTCTTGCCGTGGTCGCTTCGGGTGTCGTCGCACTGCCCGCCTTCGCCCAGGACGCCAAAGTCCTGAACATGGGCATCATCTCGACGGAGACGTCGTCGAACCTGAAGTCCGCCTGGCAACCCGTGATCGACGACCTCAGCAAAGCGCTTGGCGTGCAGGTCAAGCCGTTCTTTGCTTCGGACTACGCCGGCATCATCGAAGGCATGCGCTTCAACAAGGTGCAGATCGCGTGGTACGGCAACAAGTCGGCCATGGAAGCCGTGGACCGCGCCAATGGCGAAGTGTTCGCCTCGGTGATCGACAAGGACGGCAACCCGGGCTACTGGTCGCTGCTGATCGTGCGCAAGGATAGCGACCTGAAGTCTGTCGAGGACGTCATCAAGCGCGGCCGCGACCTGACCTACGGCGCCGGCGATCCCAACTCCACCTCGGGCACCGCCGTACCGGGCTACTACCTGTGGGGCGCCAACAAGGTCGAGCCGAAGACGCTGTTCAAGGCCGTGCGCATCAGCAACCACGAGACCAACCTGCTGTCCGTGCTGAACAAGCAGGTGGACGTGGCAGTGAACAACACCGAGAACTTCGAGCGCTATCGCATCAACACGGGCAAGAACGCCTATGACGATGTGCGCGTGCTGTGGAAGTCGCCGCTGATCCCGGCCGATCCGCTCGTCTATCGCAAGGACCTGCCGCCCGAGCTGAAGAAGAAGATCCAGGCCTTCTTCGTCAACTACGGCAAGGGTGCCGACGCCGCACGCGAAAAGCAGGCGCTGGCCACGCTGACGTACCAGGGCTTCCGCGCATCGAGCGATGCCCAGCTGGTGCCGATCCGCCAGATCGAACTGGCCAAGGAAAAGGCCAAGATCGAATCCGATACCACGCTGGCCGCCGCCGACAAGGAAAAGAAGCTGGCCGATGTGTCGCGCCGCCTGGCCGAACTCGACCACGCCACCAGCGCGCAGTAAGCCTCGCCTGAAGCCGATGGTGTGCCACGCGGTGCGCCATCGGACCTGCAGTTCCTGCTTCAGCATTCCAGCTTCAGATTCCCCGCTTCAGATTTCCCTTTCCCGACTGCCCATGACTGCCACTGCCAAGCCCGGCCTGCCCCCCACGCCACAGAGTTCCGTCCGGCCGCCGCGCAATTCCCTCTCCGTGATGCTGATCTGGGCAACCGTACTGGCCACGCTGGCCATGTCCTGGCAAGGCGCCGACATGCGCCCGCTGGACCTGCTGCGCGATTCCGGCAACATGGCCCAGTTCGCCGCTGATTTCTTCCCGCCCAACTTCCGCGACTGGCACACCTATCTCGACGAGATGCTCGTCACCGTGCAGATCGCGCTGTGGGGCACCGCACTGGCCGTGGTCATGGCCGTGCCATTTGGCCTGCTGTGCTCGGCCAACATCGTTCCCGCGTGGGTCTATCAACCTGCGCGCCGCCTGATGGACGCCTGCCGCGCCATCAACGAAATGGTCTTCGCGATGCTGTTCATCGTCGCCGTTGGTCTTGGTCCGTTCGCCGGCGTGCTGGCGCTCTGGATCCACACCATGGGCGTGCTTGCCAAGCTGTTTGCCGAAGCGGTCGAGGCGATCGACCCGCGCCCCGTCGAAGGCGTGCGCGCCACGGGCGCCGGCCCGATCGAGGAGATCGTCTACGGCGTGATCCCGCAGGTGCTGCCGCTGTGGCTGTCGTTCGCGCTGTATCGTTTCGAATCGAACGTGCGCTCGGCATCGGTGGTCGGCATCGTCGGCGCCGGCGGCATCGGCACCGTGCTGTGGGAGATCATCCGCAGCTTCCAGTATGCGCAGACTTGCGCGGTGATGATTATCATCATTGCATTCGTGACCGCCCTCGACATCGTTTCCGCCCAGATTCGCAAGGTGCTCGTATGACCATGCTGACACTTCCGCGCATTGCATCGCTGTTTGAAAACCACGGCACCGCGTACTACGGCGGCGAGGCCATCAGCCAGACGGCCCACGCATTGCAGTGCGCGCAGCTTGCCGAGCAGGCTGGCGACCCAGAGGCGCTGATCGTCGCGGCGTTGTTGCACGATATCGGCCACCTGATGCTGGCGGAGAGCCTGACCACCGACATGCGCCATCAGGAAACCGGCGCCGATGCGCTGCGCGACCTGTTCGGCGAAGACGTGACGGAACCGATACGCCTTCATGTAGCGGCCAAGCGCTACCTGTGCGCCGTGGACCCGGCGTACTTTGAAACGCTGTCTCCGGCATCGGTGCATAGCCTGTCGCTACAAGGTGGCCCGCACGACGCCGGGCAGGCCGCCGCGTTCGCAGCCCAGCCGCATGCCACGGCAGCGGTGCGCCTGCGCCGCTATGACGACCTGGCCAAGGTGGTGGATCTGCAGACGCCTCCGCTTTCCCACTATCTCGAGATGGCCGCACGCTGCGTCCGCACGGCATGAGCGAGATCGACCACGGGATACATCTGATGCTGCGCGAAGTGCAAGGCACCGACGCGGAACTGCTGCAGCTTTCCGCGCTGCTGGCGACGATGGACGACGAAGCGCCGCTGCCACTGGCAACGATGCGCGAGCGCTTTGCGGCCATGCGCCGCTATCCCGACTACCGCTGCTATCTGGTGACTGATGCCGACGACGTGCCGCTTGGCACGTTCAGTCTGCTGGTCTTTCCGGTCATGGTGCACGACGGGCGCCCGGAAGCGCTGCTTGAGGCAGTGGTCGTGGCGCCGCCCGCGCGGGGCCGTGGCATTGGCAAGCGGATGATGCAGGAAGCGATGCGCCTGGCCCGCGAGGCTGGCGCGGCGAAGCTTGCCCTGTCATCGAATGCGCGGCGTCTGCAGGCGCATCAGTTCTATCGGCAACTCGGGTTCACCGAGCACGGGATCAGTTTTAGTACGGCGCTTTGAGAATTGAGTGCTGGCGTAGGGCGTTCGCGATTCAAGCGCTGGCCCTCTCCCCCGCCCCTCTCCCGCTCGCGGGAGAGGGGAGAACACCGCGAGCATATCAACGGCTGTTGGTTTGCTCCCCTCTCCCGCCCTGCGGGAGAGGGGCCGGGGGAGAGGGCAAGCGTTTCAATCCGCTGGCGCACCCACCAGTTGCGCAAACACCGCTGCCGACTCAGCCAGTTCACCGCTGTTGTCGATCTCGACCATCCGGCATCCGGGCGGCACGTCGAACGCCTGCGTCGCGCGTGCAAGCCTCCCGGAGATGGCCTCTTCAGACTCGCGCCCGCGCATCCGCAAGCGCGCGGCCAGCACCTCTGGTTTCACGCGCACATGCACGGCGCACAGCCGTGGATAGCGCGCCACCGCCTGCGGCAGATACTCGCGCGAGCCATTGACGATGACCGTGAGGCCCTGTACGAGCCACTGTTCGATCTCCACACCGATGCCGTAGTGCAGCCCATGGCTGTTCCAGTGCAGCGCCAGGCAACCGAGATCTACGCGCCGGTGAAATTCCTCGGCCGACAGCGCGACTGACGTCTCGTTCTCATCGGCCGCTCGCGTGATATAGCGGTGCGCCACGACGATTCGATCGTCGTGGCGCAGTCGTTCACGCAGCGCGCGCAGCAGCGAATCCTTTCCGCTGCCTGACGGACCCATCACGTAGAACAGGCCGCTGCCATCGGCGGCTGTACGCGGGACGGAGCGCGTGCTCATGCCTGGAGATACGGCGCGCCAGCCCCGTCGATGGTGGTGCCGTCGAATCCGAAATGCCGCGCGACGATAAAGTCCGCGCCGGGCTCGGGCTGCACGAACACGCTGATGCCATCGACATGCAGCGGCGACTCCAGCAGCTTTGCGCAACCGGCCGACAATTGCGCGAACGCTGCGGCCTCGCTGGCAGCGTCCAGCATGCCGGTCAGCGTGATATGGAACGTGAACGTGTCGAACGCGTACGGGTAGCCCCAGGCGTCGAGCATCGCGCGTTGAACAACCGTGAGCCGATGGGGCCGACGGCGGTTCATTTCCTCGACAGTAGCGGGCGCACGGAAACGATCGAACGCACGGATGCAGTCGTCAGCCAGCTCATGCATCCGCTGGCCGCCTTGCCCATTCTGATCGTCAAGACACCACGCGAGGAAGCCGCGCAATGCGCGCAGCGTCAGTGGTGCGTCGAACGCTTTGCGGCCATGCGCAAATGCGCGGGCTGCGGCATCGAGCATCTGCGCGTCGGTGCCGTCGGCCAGGCGGAATGGCGGCTTCAGCGTCGCGTGCAGCGCGTAATGCGCCGGGGCCTCGACCCATTCGGCCGGACGGTCCGCCATGCCCGCAGGCAGCGGCACGGCTGCGCCGGTGTCGGCGTCGCGGCCGAGCCATTGCGCGCCAAACGTGCGGAACGGTTCGGCCGGCGCGAGATAGATCGCGTAACGGTGCGCCTGCATCGTCATGCCGCCAGGCTGCCGCGATCGTCGGCAAGATCGGTGAGATCGGTGAGATCGGCCAGGTCGGTCATCGGCAGCGCAACCGTGGCGTGACGCAACTCGCCATTGACGATGGTGGCGCAGACGCGCGGCAAGCCCGGCTGGCTGTCGTCGACGAGAATCGCGTCGGCACGCATGCCCGGAGCCAGCACGCCGCGATCGCGCAGGCCCGCGGCACGTGCCGGGTTGCGCGATACCAGATGCCACGCATCGGGCAGCGCGCACACGCCAAGCTGCACGAGCTTGAACGCGGCCTGCAGCGGCGCGGGGTAGTAGTAGTCGGATGCCAGCACGGTGCACAGCCCCGCCGCCACCATCTCCGTGGCATTGGGTGCGCCGGTATGGCTCATGCCACGCAGCACGTTGGGGGCGCCGAACACGGTGTCATCGCCGATCTGGCGGGCCAGCGTAGCGGCCTCCACCGTCAGCGGGAATTCCGCAATCGTGCAGCCCTGGCGGTGATAGTGCTGGCGCGTTGCCACGTCCGGGTCGTCATGCGACGCGACGGGCAGGTTTGCGGCCCGCGCGGCGGCAATCAGCCGTGACATCGCGGCGGGCACTTCCTGCGCATTGCGGCTTGCCACACGGAGCCGGTTGCGGAACGTTTCGGTATCGCACTCTGCGCGCTCGGCGTACTGCACGAGCTTGCGCTCGTCGCCCATGCGGCGCGCCATGGTTGGCAGGTGATCGTTGATCGCAAGCAGGCCCACGCGGCCATCGCCCATCCAGGACAAGGCCAGTTCCACGCCCGCCAGGTGATAGGCCTCGAAGCGCAGATGCACCTTGTGCGAAGCACCAAGCACCGGCCGCAACTGGGCCAGAGCTTCGAACATGCGCAGCGCGTAAGCCTCGCCGCGCAGGCCGCCCTCCCACGACAATGTCACGCCGTGGAACTCGGTCGTGATGCCATGCGCCAGCAGTTGGCGATCGACGTCAAGCAGCGCGGCCCCGTACGGGAAGCTCACGCCGGGGCGCGGCATCACCGAACGCTCGAAAGCGTCACCGTGGATATCTACGATACCGGGCAGCACCAGCAGATCGCCCGCATCAATGCAGGGCCCGCTCGATGCAGGCTGCCGCGATACGTTGCCGCCTTGAAAGCCCAGTGTCGCCCGGCCAATGCCATCGGCGCCCAGTATGCGGCGGCCAGTAATCCCGCTGAGCGGGGTCGATGTGGTTTGAGAGATCGGTTGCATGCGCAGTACGTTAGCGTCGGCAAATGACAGACGGATGTCTAGACCAATGTGGCTGCATCGCCTTTCCGGGACAAACCGGGAACAGCCCGGGCGACGCTCTCATTCAATCGCTATTCGTTATCGGAAACGGTCAGTTGTACCCAGTCGCCGGCGAAGCGCGTCATGCTGTATTGCACGGGCGCGCCGTCGATGTCGACATTCAGTGCCTCCACCTGCAGGATCGGGCGCGTCTTGGGCTGGTTTAGCAGGCGTGCCACCGGTGCGCTCGGCATGGCCGCGGTGATGCGCGACCATTTGCGCGTGTAATCGGCAATGCCGTACAGCGCGAGTGCCCGCGAGATCGACTGCGTGCCACGCACCTTCTCTTCGAGATCGGGGAACCGCTTCGGGTCGAAATAATGCTCGGCCACGTCGATCGTGCGGCCCTCGGCCTTGCCAACCATCTGCACGTGCAGGATCTCCGCCGTCCGGCCCAGCCCGAGGTGTTTGGCGATCTCCGGCGCGCGCAGGATCTGGCTGTCGACGATTTCCGTGTGCCCGCGCATGCCCTGCGCGGCCAGGTTCTGCGAAAAGCGCGTACGACGGCCGATTGCATAGTCGATCGCATGTTCCTGCACAAAGGTGCCGCGGCCCTGCTCGATCCGCACGAGACCGCTCAGCTCCAGCTCGCCCATCGCGCGCCGGATCGTATGGCGGTTCACGGCAAAGCGCGATGCAAGTTCCGGCTCCGGCGGCAATTGCTCGCCCGGGCCATACAGCTTGTTGCGGATGTCCTCCGCCAGCGCCTCGCCAATCTGGCGCCATACCGCAACGCCCGAACCCCGTTCGACTTCCCGATCAGACATCTTGCCCTGTCCTGTTGTCATCAAGCATTCATCACTACCGTGCGATTGTGCCTCAGGCCCGGCGCGCCTGTCGCGTGCCCGAGAAAACGCCGGGCCGGTCACGAAACGTTCATCTGCCTGTGGTCTAGTATCGCCGTGTTGTGTTAGTTTACATCTAAACGTATAGACGTATAGGGGTGATCATGGAAAGCGAAACCGCAGGCCAGGCCAATGCGGCGCGTGCCGCGTGGATGCGGGTCCTGGCGCTGGCCCAATCGGACGCGCTGGATGCGGCCTACTCCCAGTTGGGCAATGTGGCTGCGCTGCCCGGTTACCGGCTGCTGCGCAAACCGGAATCAGGCATGGCGATGGTCCGGGCCCGTGCAGGCGGCACCGGGGCCCAGTTCAATCTGGGCGAAATGTCCGTCACACGTTGCGCCGTGGTGCTCGATGAGACGCAAGACCAGCCCGCCACTGCCGGCGTGGCCTATGTACAGGGGCGCGGTACGCGCCATGCCGAGCAGGCAGCCGTGCTGGACGCACTGCTGCAGCTACCCGCGCGGCACCAGCGTGTGATGGACATCGTCATCACACCGCTGGAGCGGGCCCTGGCCGAGCGCGCCGCGCGCCAGGCAGCCACTGCCGCGCAAACACGCGTCGAATTCTTCACGATGGTTCGCGGAGAGGACTGAATGCCATCCACCCAACCGATTGCCATCCAACCAATTGCCACCCTGCCGATGACCGCCACGCCGGCCACCTCGCTGCTGCCGGGTTTCGAGAACCCCGTCGATGACGCCCAGCAGGTGTTTCGCGCCACGCTCGACGCGTTTGCCCATCCGGGCCGGATTGAATCGCTGCCCGTGACTAGTGGACAGCCCGAGGGCCTGTCGGCGGCGCTGACCGCCTTGCTGCTGACGCTGGCCGACCCCGACACCCCTGTCTGGCTGCCCGCCGGCGTACCGGCCGCGGCGCGCGCGTTCCTGCGCTTCCATTGCGGTTGCCCGCTTGTCGATGCGCTTGATGCAGCCACCTTTGTCTGCGTCCCGGCCGGCCATGCCATGCCAGCGCTCGCCGAATGCGCGCAAGGCCTGCCCGCCTACCCAGATCGCTCTGCCACGCTGATCGTGGAAGTCGCATCGCTGCAGGAAGGCGAGGCGCTTACGCTGCGCGGACCCGGCATCGACACCACGCAGACGCTGCGCGTGACCGGCCTGCCGGCCGACTTCCGCAAAAGCTGGCGCGCCAACAACGCGGGCTTCCCGCTAGGCGTGGACCTGCTGCTGGCCAGCGGCGATCAATTCTGCGCGATGACGCGCACCACGCACGTGGAGGACTGACATGTACGTAGCCGTCAAGGGAGGCGAACGCGCCATCCTGAACTCCTACCAGATGCTGGACACCTACCGTCGTGGCGATACCTCGGTTCCGGAGATCACGCTCGACCAGATTCGCGAGCAGATGCCGCTGGCCGTGGCACGCGTGATGGCCGAAGGCTCGCTCTATGATCCGCACCTGGCCGCGCTTGCGCTCAAGCAGGCCGCAGGCGACCAGATCGAGGCGATCTTCCTGCTGCGCGCCTACCGCACCACGCTCGCGCGCTTCGGTTACACGCAGGCGCTCGATACCGGCAAGATGCGCCTGCAGCGCCGGATCTCGTCGACGTTCAAGGACGTGCCCGGCGGGCAGGTACTCGGCCCGACCTACGACTACACGCAGCGCCTGCTCGACTTTTCGCTGGAAGCGGGCCGCGATCCCGCTCCGCTGCCGCCGTCACCGGAACCGCTGACAACGAACATGCCGCGCGTCACCGGTCTGCTCGAAGCTGAATCGCTTGTCGAAGCCGATACGATCCCCGCGGGCGACCCCGCCCCGCCGGACCTGACGCGCGAACCGCTGACCTTTCCCGCCGAGCGGCCCGCACGCCTGCAGAACCTGGCGCGTGCCGACGAAGGCTTTCTGCTGTCGATGGGTTACTCGACGCAGCGCGGCTACGGCAACTCGCACCCGTTCGCGGCGGAGATCCGCTTTGGCAGCACCGAAGTCGAACTGTTCGTCGAGGAACTTGGCTTTGCCGTGACGATCGGTGAAGTCGAGCTGACCGAATGCCAGATGGTGAGCCAGTTCGCCGGCAACGCCGACGAAGCGCCGCGCCTGACACGCGGCTACGGCCTCGTGTTCGGCTACAACGAACGCAAGGCGATGTCGATGGCACTGGCCGACCGTGCAATGCGCGCCGAAGAACTCGGCGAGGCCGGCGATGCCCCGGCCAATGACATCGAGTTCATGCTGTACCACAGCGATAACGTCGAAGCGTCCGGCTTCGTGCAACACCTGAAGCTGCCGCACTACGTGGACTTCCAGGCCAACCTCGAACTGCTGCGCCGCCTGCGTGCCGAACAGCAAGGCACGGCCGCCACCGAGCCGGCCGAAGAACAACCCCAGGAGGAGTCGCTGGCATGAACGCCACCGCCACCGTCGCACGCGACGACCACTACAACTTCGCCTACCTCGACGAATCGACCAAGCGCATGCTGCGCCGCGCGCTGCTGAAGGCCGTGGCGATTCCGGGCTACCAGGTGCCGTTCGGCAGCCGCGAAATGCCGCTGCCATATGGCTGGGGCACGGGCGGCATCCAGGTCACGGCTGCCATCATCGGCCGTCAGGACGTGCTCAAGGTCATCGACCAGGGATCGGACGACACCACCAACGCGATCAACATCCGCCGCTTCTTCGGCCGCGTGACCGGCGTCCAGACCACCGAGCGCACCGCCGAGGCCACCATCATCCAGACGCGCCACCGCATTCCGGAAACGAAACTGCGCGCAGGCCAGACGATGGTCTACCAGGTACCCATCCCCGAGCCGTTGCGCTGGCTGGAGCCGAGCGAGACCGAAACGCGCACGATGCATGCGCTGGCCGAATATGGCTCGATGCACGTGAAGCTGTATGAAGACATCGCCCATCACGGCCATATCGCCACCACCTACGACTATCCCGTGATCGTCAACCAGCGCTACATGATGCGGCCCTCGCCGATCCCGAAGTTCGACAACCCCAAGCTCGACCGCAGCCCTGCGCTGATGCTGTTTGGCGCCGGACGCGAGAAGCGTGTCTATGCGGTGCCGCCGTACACGTCGGTCAAGAGCCTCGATTTTGTCGATCATCCGTTCACCGTGGAGAAGTGGTCTAGCTGCTGCGCGCAATGCGGCGCCACCGACAGCTACCTCGACGAGATCATCACCGACGATGCCGGCACGCGCATGTTCGTCTGCTCGGACACCGAATACTGTGCCGATCGCCAGGCCGCGCAGGCCGCACAGGCCATAAAGCATGCCGCCGGAGGTGAACAATGAGCGCGACACCACTGCTGTCGGTACGCAGCCTGACGCACACCTGGGATGGCGTGCACGGCTGCCACGACGTAGCCTTCGACCTGTATCCCGGAGAAGTGCTTTGCGTGGTGGGTGAATCGGGCTCGGGCAAGAGCACGCTGCTGCAGGCGCTGTCGATGCAGGTCAAGGCGCAGCGCGGCAGTGTCAGCTACGACATGCGCGAATCGGGGCTGACGGACCTGGCCACGCTGTCGAGCGCGCGCATGCGCCTGCTGGCACGCACCGACTGGGGCTTCGTGCGCCAGCACGCCCGCGACGGCCTGCGCATGCAGGTCAGCGCCGGCGCCAATATCGCCGAACGCCTGATGGCCGTCGGCAATCGCCACTATGGCGACCTGCGCGAGATCGCCGGTGCATGGCTCGAAAAGATGGAGATCGACCTTGCACGCCTGGACGATGTGCCGAGCACGTTCTCTGGCGGCATGCAGCAGCGGCTGCAGATTGCGCGCAACCTGGTCACGCATCCGCGCCTGGTGTTCATGGACGAGCCCACCGCGTCGCTCGATGTCTCGGTGCAGGCCCGCCTGCTCGACCTGATGCGCCGCCTGGTCACCGACCTCGGCCTGGCTGCGATCCTCGTCACGCACGACCTGGCCGTGGCACGGCTGCTCGCGCATCGCACGTTGGTGATGCAAGGTGGCCGGGTGGTCGAACAAGGCCTGACCGACCAGATCCTCGATGACCCGCAGCATCCGTACACGCAGTTGCTGGTTTCCTCGATCCTGCAGGGATGATCATGATGCAAGCAGACAACCAGAAGCTGATCGAGGTTCGTGGCCTCGGCAAGATGTTCACGTTGCACAACCAGGGCGGCATCCGCCTGCCGGTACTGCGCGCGATCGATTTCGATGCGTCGCGCGGCGAATGCCTGGTGCTGTCGGGCCGCTCGGGCACCGGCAAGAGCACACTGCTGCGGTGCCTGTACGGCAACTACCTGGCAACCGAAGGCACGATCCGCCTGCGCGACACCAGCATGCCGGACGAACCGTGGGTAGAACTGAGCCATGCTCCGGAACAGCGCGTGCTCAAGCTGCGCCGCGACGTGATTGGCTATGTCTCGCAGTTCCTGCGCGCCATACCGCGCGTCTCCGCGCTTGACGTGGTAGCCGAGCCGCTGCAGCAACGCGGCACCAGCCACGAGGAGGCTCGCATCCGGGCCGCCGCGCTGCTAGACCGGCTGAACCTGCCGCGCCGCCTGTGGGAACTGCCGCCTGCCACGTTCTCTGGCGGCGAGCAGCAGCGCGTGAACATTGCGCGCGGCCTGATCGGCGGGCATCCGATCCTGTTGCTCGACGAACCCACCGCGTCGCTCGATGCCGAGAACCGGGCCGTGGTGATCGCCCTGATCCTCGAGGCGCTGGCCGAGGGCCGCGCGCTGGTCGGCATTTTCCACGACGAAGCCGTGCGCGACGCCGTGGCCACGCGCCTGTTGCCGCTGCAGCCTGCCACCGCACTCGCCTGAAACCGACCGACCTTGCCTGAACCTGAAACGGAACCGGACATGTCTACCACTTACCTCACGCACGCGACGCTGGTGTTGCCCGATTGCGTGCTGCAAGACAGCGCGCTGCTGATCGCCGACGGACAGATCGCCGCCATCGAGCCCGCCTCGGCCCCCGCCAGCGCCAACGTCATCGACCTGCGCGGCCATACCGTGATGCCTGGCCTGATCGACGTGCATTGCGATGCCATCGAAAAGGAAGCCGAGCCACGAGCCAATGTGCTGTTCCCGCTCGACTTTGCCGTTGCGCAGGTGGACCGGCGCAACGCCACGGCCGGCATCACCACGCCGTACCACGCGCTTTCTTTCGCCAGCAACCAGTTCGGCGTGCGCAACAACGAGACCGCCGCAACGCTGGTGCGCGCGGTGGCGGCCTATCGCACGCACAGCCTCGTCGACAACCGCATCCACTGCCGCTACGAAGTGACCGATGGGGCCGCCGTGCCCGTGCTCGAAATGCTGATGGCGGAAGGCGTGGTCGACCTGCTGTCGGTCATGGACCACTCGCCGGGCCAGGGCCAGTTCAAGACGCTTGATGCGTACCTGTCGTACATGATGGGCAACCACGGCATGAGCCGCGAGGAAGCCGCCGATGCTGCCGCGAAGAAGACGGCCTCACTCGACGGCGCGACCGAGCGCGTCAACCGGCTCGTCTCCAAGGCTCATGAGCTTGGCATTCCCACGGCGAGCCACGACGACGATTCGCCGCAGCGGATTGCCGCGATGCACGCGCTCGGTGTGCGCATGAGCGAATTCCCGATCAACGTGGAAACGGCGCAGGCCGCCTCGGCCCATGCGCTGCCGACGATCCTTGGCGCACCGAACGTACTGCGCGGCAAGAGCCAGAGCGGGTCGATGCGAGCGATCGATGCCATCCACGCCGGTGTCGGCACTATCCTCTGCTCCGATTACCAGCCTTCGACGCTGATCGCCGCAGCGTTCGCCGCCGCTCGCCTGGCCGAACTGCCGCTCGACAAGGCGCTTGCACTGGTCACCGCCAACCCGGCCGATGCCTGCCTGCTGAACGACCGCGGCCGCCTGGCGCCGGGCAAGCGCGCCGACGTGATCGCCGTGGGCAACGTCGCCGGACAGCCGCTGGTCACACACACGTGGTCGGCAGGTCGGCTGGTATTTGCGGCGGGATACCCGATGGTGCAGCACGCGGCGCCACGTGCGGCGGAAATGCGGGCGGTGGCTTGAGACGCGGCGCAAGCTTGAGAGGGCCGGCGCATTGCATCGCGCCGGCACATTCTCTAAATATAGGCTGCCGCCCCGAACCCGCACGCTAGGATTTTTCCCGAACATATCGGGCTGGCCTTTGGAATGGCATCCCCTACAGTGAATAGGCGCGAGCGGGTCACGCAAGGGGGGCCGACATGAAGTTAATAAATGCAATGCCAGCACTGCTGGCTGTTTTTTTGTGCGCGGCCTGTGAGGACATGTTCGTCTCCAGGGCGCCGCCGGTCTATCAACGCCCGCTTCCGGCGCCCTACCCGACCCAGCAGCCAGAGGTGGTGCGTGCCACGCCGATCGCGCCGCATGAAATCGACATTGCAGGCTCTTGCAAGCGCACGGAGGAAGACGGTTTCCGGGAAGATGCCACGGTACGCGTTTCGCACAACGCCGTGCAAACGCTGACCTGGAAGCTCTGGGTATCGCGCCGTGGCTGGTGTCATTTCGACCTGGCAGAGTTCAAGCAGGTACAGCAGACGCCACACATCGAGCTGCATGCGATCGATGGCAGCGGCTGCACGCTGATGGTCTGGCAAGACCCACGCCGCATCACGCTGGCCCACGCACGCTGCGAGAAACATTGCACCCCGGGGATCTACGACGAAGCGTGGCCTGTGCTGTTTGACCCCAGGAGTGGCGGCTGCGCGCAGATCCGCTGATTTAGGCTACTTCGCCCTGGGCACGCGGCCCATCAGGAAGAACTCGTCGTTGGGCCGCATGCCGATGGTGTTGGCCATGCGGTTGGACAGTCCAAAGAACGCCGTGATGGCAGCGATATCCCACGCGTCTTCGTCGTCAAACCCGTGAGCGCGCAGCGCGTCGAAATCGGCTTCGCCAACCGTGTGCGAAGCCTGGCAGACTTTCATCGCGAAATCGAGCATCGCCCGCTGGCGCGGCGTGATATCGGCCTTGAGGTAGTTGACGGCCACCTGGTCGGCCACCAGCGGTTTCTTCTCGTAGATGCGCAGGATGGCGCCGTGGGCCACCACGCAGTAGAGGCACTGGTTCGCGCCGGAAGTGGCCACCACGATCATCTCGCGGTCGCCCTTGGTCAGGTTGCCGGTCTCCTTGAGCATCAGCGCGTCGTGATACGCGAAGAATGCGCGGCACTCGTCCGGCCGATGGGCCAGGGTCAGGAAGACGTTGGGAACAAAGCCGGCCTTTTCCTGGACTTCCAGGACACGCTGCCGGATGTCGTCCGGCAGGTTTTCGATGGTGGGAACCGGGTAGCGGCTGATCGGCGCTTGTGGCTGGGTCATGTCTGTCTCCTCGGGATATCTTTCCCTGTTGGTACATGCCCGGCCGTGACTCGTTGTTGTCACGGCCGTCGAATCACGGAAAGCTTACGCCTGTGACGCGAACTGGATGCGATGCAGGCCCGCGTACAAGCCATTTCTGTCGAGCAGCTCGGCATGGCTGCCCTGCTCGGCAACACGGCCTTGCTCCAGCACCACGATCCGGTCGGCGTTCTCGATCGTCGACAGGCGGTGTGCAATCACCAGCGTGGTACGGCCGACCATCAGCGATTCCAGCGCCGCCTGCACCTGGCGTTCGGATTCGGAATCGAGTGCCGAGGTAGCTTCGTCCAGGATCAGGATCGGCGCATCCTTGTAGATTGCGCGTGCGATGGCCATGCGCTGGCGCTGGCCGCCGGACAGCTTCATGCCGTTGTCGCCGATATTGGTCTCCAGCCCCTCTGGCAGGCCCTTGACCACGTCCGTCAGGTAGGCAGCCGCCAGCGCGCGCTCCACGCGGGCGATGTCGATCTTTTCGCGCGGATGCACACCATAGGCCACGTTGGCGGCCACGGTGTCGTTGAACAGCACGACATCCTGGCTGACGAAGGCGATCTGGCGGCGCAGGTCCGCCAGCGCAAAGCGGTCGATCGGCTGGCCGTCGAGCAGGATGCGCCCCTCGGTCGGATCGAAGAAACGCGGCACCAGGTTCACGAGCGTGGTCTTGCCACTACCCGAAGGGCCCACCAGCGCCACTACCTCGCCCGGCGCGGCACGGAGGCTCACATGGTTCAGTGCGGCACGCGGGGCGTCGCCATAACGGAAACCCACGTTGTCGAGCACGAGATCGCCACGCGCACGCTCCAGCGGCAGACCACCGGCTTGCGGCTCGATCGGTTCGTCGATCAGCCGGAAGATCATTTCGGCAGCGGTCAGGCCGCGCTGCAGCGGCTGGTTCAGGTCGGCCAGGTGCTTGAGCGGCGAGATCAGCAGCAGCATCGCCATCACGAAACCGGTGAAGGCGCCGATCGTGGTCTGGTTGCCCTGCGCCTGGATCATTGCGATCGTCAGGATCACGGACAGCGCCAGCGATGCCAGGAATGCCGTTACCGGCTGGTTCAGGCCGCCGGCCACTGCCATGCGCATCGAATATCCGCGCAGCCGCTCGGCCATCACCTCGAAACGCGACATTTCATACGCTTCGCCGCCGTGGAGCTTGACCACCTTGAAGCCACCGACGGATTCCTCCACGACATAGGCGGCGGTGTTGGTCAGCGTCTGGTGTTCGCGGTTCAGGCGGCGCAGGCGGCGGTTGACCTTCGACATCACAAAGCCGATCGCAGGCAGCAGCACCGCCACCACCAGCGTCAGCTTCCAGTTCGTGTAGAACAGGTAGATCAGCAGGGCCAGCACGGTCAACGAATCGCGCACCAGCGTGATCAGCACACCCGTGAGGATCTGCATCACCTGGTTCACCTCGAAGATCACGGCGTTGATCAGCGATGCGGCGGTATTGCGGTGGAAGAACAGCGCCGGCGCGTGCAGCATGCGGTCGAACATCTGCATGCGCATCTTCAGCAACACGCGGTTCGAGATCAGCGAAAGCAGGTAGCCCGAGGCAAACTGCGCTAGGCCGCGCACCAGCGCCACGCCCACCAGCAGTGCGGGAACGTGCCAGAGCTTGCCGGCGTAGGTGCCGCCGAAGCCCTTGTCGAGGAGGTCGTTGACGACCTTCGGAATAATCCCTTCGGCACCCGCCACCAGGGCCATGGCGATGATGGCCAGGACAAAGTTGCGCTTCTCGGGCTGCAGATAGGCCCAGACGCGCTTGAGGGTGTCGGATTCCTGGGGCGTTTGCTGTTTGTTGTCGTTCACGTTCGCTCCACTTGCCAACGGGAAAGGGACGCCGGGGCGACTGCCGCTAGAATGGCGGGCAGCGTCGGCAAGCGGTATCCCATTGCAAGCATCTCTATGAAAATCTCTGTCGTACTGATTACCAAAAACGAGGCACACAATATCCGGGAGTGCCTCGAAAGCGTCTCCTGGTGCGACCGCGCGATTATAGTGGACTCCGGCAGCACGGACGGCACAGTAGAGACCGCGCGCGCCATGGGCGCTGAGGTCTACGAGACCGCCACGTGGCCCGGTTTCGGCCCACAAAAGAACCTCGCCCTGTCCAAGGTGCAGAGTGAGTGGGTACTCTCCATCGACGCCGACGAGCGCGTCACGCCGGAACTGCGCGACGAGATCCTGGCGGCGATTGCATCGGGCCAGGCCGACGCTTACGACATGCCACGCCTGTCACGCTTCTGCGGCCGCTTCATCCGGCACAGCGGCTGGTACCCCGACCGCCTGATCCGCCTGTTCCGCGCGGGCAAGGCCAGGTTCACCGACGACCTTGTGCACGAAAACGTGGTGACCGACGGCCCGGTTGCCCACCTGCAGAACCCGCTGCTGCACTACACCTACGACAACTTCTCGCAGGTGCTGCGCAAGGTCGACCAATACTCGACGCTGGGCGCCCAGCAGGCGTTCCAGCGCGGCAAGACCGCCTCGCCGGCCAGCGCGTGGCTCCATGGAAGCTGGGCGTTCCTGCGCACCTATGTCCTGCGCCGCGGCTTCCTGGATGGCCCGCAGGGCGTTGCCATCGCCCTGATGAACGGCCAGGCCAGCTACTACAAGTACATCAAGCTGTGGCTGCTGCAGCAGCAGGCGCGGCAGCCCGTTGCGTCAGGCGACCCGCAAGCACACTGAACGCCTGGGCGGTTGGCCCAAAGCCCATCTGCTCGATGTGGCGCGCGGCATGCGCCAGCAGCGCCTCGCGCAGCGGCGCGTCCTGCAGGCCCTGCCGGATCGCCGCCGCCAGTTGCGCGGCGTCGCCAACCGGCACCAGCAGCCCGGCGCGGCCATCATCGAGAATCTCGCGCGGCCCCGTCGGGCAATCGGTACTGACCACCACCTGCCCCACGGCCAGCCCTTCTAGCAGCACATTGGGCAAGCCTTCCATCTTCGAACTGAACGCGAGCAGCCGGGCCTGACGAATCCAGGCATGCGGATTGGACTGGAAGCCGGCAAAGGTCACACGGCCGGCGATGCCAAGCGAGCGCGCCAGCGCTTCCAGTTGCGGCCGCGACGCTCCGTCGCCTACCAGCACCAGCCGCTCCTCGATCCCTTCCTGCACCAGTTGCGCATAGGCGTGCAACAGCGCGGTGAAGTCCTTCTGGCTTTCCTCCAGCCGGCCCACGGATACGATGTACGGCCCCGAAGGCGCCACCGCTGCGTCGAGCGGCAGGTTCGCCCTGGCGCGGATATTGTCGAGATCGATCGTGTTGTAGAGTCGCACCAGCTTGTCCGCCGCCTCGGGGATCAGCGCGCGCGCATCGTTCAGCATGCTGTCGGTCAGCATCACCACGGCGTCGTAGTCCGTCTTGCACTGATGCCGCAGCTTGCGCAACTTGCGTCGGTGGCCCCGATCGAGGTGCGCCACGCTGAAGTGCTGATAGCCGATCATCGGCACCGGCAACGGCCCGGTAATGCGCGACAGCGACATGTCGTAGTCAACCACCACGTCATACCCCTGCGCCAGGACCCGCCGGAAACGGCGATTCATCAGCGGCTTGCGCACCGGCGGCAGCAGCAATTCCTCGTAGACCTTGCCGAGCGGCCCGAGCTTGCGCGCCTTCTTGAGCTGGCGGCAATGCGACAGCCAGCGCTCGGGCGCCAACACCTGCAGCTTCACGCTGGCCGGCAGCCGTGCGCGGAAATGGGTCTCAAGTGCCTCCGACGGATACGTCACCGTCAGGCCGACCTCGAACCCTTCATGGTCCAGCGCAGCAAGCAGCGACACCAGCGACGTCTCGATGCCGCCGTGCAGGAAGTGCGTCACATGAAACAGGATGCGCGGCTTACGCATAACTGGCGCACCGGGCGCGCTCATTCGATCAGTCATACATCATGCGCACAGTGTCACCCAGCGCACTGCGCAGGCTCGTCAGCGCTTCTTCGGATGGCGTAATCTGCCACTGGTCGCCAAGCATTGCCTCGCACTGCGCGGTCTTGTTGACGTAGCGAATGCGCACCGGTACGCCCGGGGTCTGCGAGACGTTGGCCAAGTACGGCGTCAGCAGTTCTCGCAGCCGCTCGGTCGATGCGTTGCCATTGAAGCCCAGGCACACCGCATCGGCATAGCGCGCGCGCGCGGCAACCAGGTCCAGCACCGATTCCGCTGTGAACCGCACGCCGCCCGTGAAGGTGTCATGGCGCGCGTTGCCGTGGGCTATCAGCAGCTCGTCTTCGCGGAACATGTGACGGTTGGCGTCGTACAGCTCATTGAATACCGTCAGTTCGATCTGCGCGGACCCGTCGTCGAGCAGCACGATGATCAGCTTGCCGCGCTGGGTCATCTGGGTGCGGATGCCCGTGATGATGCCGGCAATCACCTTGCCGCGCACGTCGCGGCCATAGCCGCCACCGTTGCCCTGTACTTCCTTTTCGAGCGCGGCAAGCGTGCCCTTGACGAACTTGCGCACTTCGTCGCGCGACGCATCGAACAGATGGCCGGAGAAGTAGTAGCCGAGCGCCTGCTTTTCTTCCTGCAGCGTGCGCTTGGGCGACCATCGCGGCTCGTCCACCAGTTCCGGGCGGTGGGATTCGCCCGCGTCGTCCATCAGGTCGAACAGTGACACCTGGTTGGCCGATTCGGCCTTCTGGTCAGCCGCCTCCATGGCGATCGACACCGATGCCAGCAGTTGCGCGCGATTGTCGTTGAGGCTATCGAACGCACCGGCGCGAATCAGCGCCTCGATCGTGCGGCGATTGACCTGGCGGCGGTCGACGCGTTCGCAGAAATCAAACAGGTCCTCGAACGGCTTTTCCGCGCGCGCGCGCAGGATGTCTTCAATCGCGCCCTGACCGGAGCCCTTGATGCCGCCCAGACCGTAGCGAATCGTCTTCGCGTCGGTCGGCGCGAAGCGGTACTCGCTCGCGTTGACGTCGGGCGGCAGCACCTCGATCTTGTTCAGGCGGCAGTCCTCGTAGAGGATCTTGACCTTGTCCGTGTCGTCCATGGCCAGCGACATGTTGGCTGCCATGAATTCGGCCGGATGGTGCGCCTTGAGCCACGCCGTGTAGTAGGCCAGCAGCGCGTACGCAGCCGCGTGCGACTTGTTGAAGCCGTAGCCAGCGAACTTCTCCATCAGGTCGAAGATGTCGTCGGCCTGTTGCGCGGTCAGCCCGTTCTTGTCCGCGCCCTCGCGGAACAACTCGCGGTGCTTGGCCATTTCTTCGGCCTTCTTCTTGCCCATGGCGCGGCGCAAGAGATCGGCGCCACCGAGCGAGTAGCCGCCGATGATCTGCGCCATCTGCATCACCTGCTCCTGGTAGACCATGATGCCGTAGGTCTCCTTGAGCACGGGTTCGACGCGCGGATCGGGATACTCGACCTTCTCGCGACCATGCTTGCGCGCGCAGAAGCTCGGAATCAGGTCCATCGGGCCGGGACGATACAGCGCCACGAGCGCGATGATGTCCTCGAAGCGGTCGGGCTTGGCGTCCTTGAGCATGCCCTGCATGCCGCGGCTTTCCAGCTGGAACACCGCCACCGTGTTGGCGCTCTTGAGGATATCGAACGCAGGGCCGTCGTCGAGCGGAATCTGGCTGCAGTTCCAGTCGGCCTTGCTCGGGTCCAGGCGACGGATGTAGCGCTCGGCCCAGTCGAGGATCGTCAGCGTGGTCAGGCCCAGAAAGTCGAACTTGACCAAGCCGGCGGCTTCCACGTCGTCCTTGTCGTACTGGCTGACCACGCCGCTCATGCCGTCCGTGCCCTGCGTATAGAGCGGGCAGAAATCGGTCAGGCGCCCCGGGGCGATCAGCACCCCGCCGGCGTGCATGCCGACGTTTCGCGTCATGCCTTCCACGCGTTGCGCCAGTTCCAGCAACTGGCGCACCTCTTCTTCGTTGCGTTCGCGCTCGGCCAGCGCCGGCTCTTCCTTCTTGGCTTCCTCTAGCGTGACGAGTTTGCCCGGCTTGAACGGGATCAGCTTGGCCACGCTGTCGACAAAGCCATAGCCCAGGTCCAGCACGCGGCCCACGTCACGCACGGCAGCCTTGGCGGCCATCGTGCCGAACGTGGCGATCTGCGACACGGCGTCCTTGCCGTACTTTTCCTTCACGTACGTGATCACGCGATCGCGGCCGTGCTGGCAGAAGTCAATATCGAAGTCGGGCATCGAGACCCGCTCCGGATTCAGGAAACGCTCGAACAGCAACGCGTACTTGAGCGGATCAAGGTCGGTAATGCCAAGCGCGTACGCCACCAGCGAACCGGCACCGGAGCCACGGCCCGGACCCACTGGCACGCCGTTGTTCTTCGCCCAGTTGATAAAGTCCGCCACGATCAGGAAGTAGCCCGGGAAGCCCATCTTGATGATGGTGCCGGTCTCGAACTCCAGCCGCCCGTAGTACTCGGCTCGCTTCTGCTCGCGCTCGGCCTCGTCGGGGAACAGGACTGCCAGGCGCTTCTCCAGGCCGTCCTTGGCCATGAAGACGAGGTAGTCATCGAGCGACATGCCGTCGGGCGTGGGGAACAGCGGCAGGCGCGGCTTGCCGAGTTCCAGCGTCAGGTTGCAACGCTTGGCGATTTCCACCGAGTTCTGGAGCGCCGACGGGATATCCGCGAATAGCGCGGCCATCTCGTCCTGGCTCTTGAAGTACTGGTCGGTGGTGAACTTGCGCGTGCGGCGCGGGTTGGCCAACAGTTCGCCCTCGGCGATACAGACGCGTGCCTCATGCGCCGTGAAATCGTCCTGCGTCATGAACTGCACCGGGTGCGTGGCCACCACGGGAAGCTGCATCGATGCGGCGAGTTGCACGGCCTGCGGCACGTAGGCATCGGTGCCTGGCTGGCCGGCACGTTGCAGTTCGATGTAGTAACGCTTCGGGAACACGCTGGCCCAGTGCTCGGCGGCACGGCGCGCCGCGTCGGCATTGCCGTTGGCCAGCGCCTGGCCAACATCGCCGCCCATCGCACCCGAAAGCGCGATCAGGCCGGTGGCCAGCGGCAGGCCCTCTTCGCCCGGTTCCTCGAACCAGCCCGGCTCGAGTTCGGCTCGGCCGCGGTGCTGGTTGCCGAGCCAAGCACGCGACAGCAAAGTGCACAGATTCAGGTAACCGATGCGGTCCTGCACGAGCAGCAACATGCGCGACGGCTTGTCTCGATCATCGGCGTTGGTCAGCCAGACGTCGGCGCCCACCACCGGTTTGACGCCGCCGCCACGCGCCTCCTTGTAGAAGCGGATCAGGCCGAAGGCGTTGGCGAGGTCGGTCAGCGCGAGCGCGCCCATGCCGTCGCGGGCGGCGGCCTTGACGGCGTCGTCGAGACGGACGATACCGTCAACGATCGAATACTCGGAGTGCAGGCGGAGGTGTACGAAGCGGGGTGCAGACATAGGGCGCCATTGTACCGGCTCCCCAAATCCCGCAGTCTGAGAGTTTTCTGAAACGCGAGACGCCGGCGACACGTCGACGGGTGTCCCGAAACGCTTTGAGAGGCTATAATTTCGCCTTTCCAATCAGGCAGTTACCGAGCGCCTTGTGCGCCGGCCCGGCAGCAGCGCCCATGCAGATCGTCAATATTTCCGCTTACAAGTTCGTCACGCTCGAAGACATCGAGACCCTGCGCCCCGCCATGCGCGAACGCTGCGACGCGGCCGGCCTGAAAGGCACGATCCTGCTTGCGCCGGAAGGCATCAACATGTTCCTGGCCGGCACGCGTGAACAGATCGACGAATTCATGGCCTGGCTGCATGCCGACGCCCGTTTCGCGGATATCGCGCCCAAGGAAAGCGTGTCGGAAAACCAGCCCTTCAAGCGCATGCTCGTGCGTGCCAAGAAGGAAATCATCACGATGAAGATGCCGCTGATCCGCCCGGAAGCCGGACGTGCGCCGTCGGTGCGGCCCGTGGACCTGAAGCGCTGGCTTGACCAGGGGCACGACGACGAAGGGCACCCGGTGGTGATGCTCGATACACGCAACGCGTTCGAGGTGGCGGTTGGCACGTTCGACGACGCGGTGGAGTACGGCATCGGCAAGTTCAGCGATTTCCCGCCAGCGGTGGCAGAGAACAGGGCGGCACTTGAAGGCAAGACCGTCGTGTCGTTCTGCACCGGAGGCATCCGTTGCGAGAAAGCCGCCATCCACATGCAGGAAGTGGGCATCGAGCGCGTCTATCAGCTCGAAGGCGGCATCCTCAAGTATTTCGAGGAAGTCGGCGGCAGCCACTACAACGGCGATTGCTTCGTGTTTGACTACCGGACCGCACTGAATCCGAATCTGGAGCCGTCCGGGCCTGTGCAGTGCTTCGCGTGCCGCGCGGTGGTCTCGCCCGAGGAACAACAGCACCCGAAATACGTGGTGGGCAAGAGCTGCCCGCACTGCGCGGAAGTGAACGCACCGGCGGCTGCCTGAGCCTGCAGGCGCGAATCAGGCGGCCAGCAGGTGGTAGAGATTGCGTAGCATGCCGGCCGTGGCGCCCCAGATAAAGTGCTGACCACCATCTTCGCGCGGATAGGGCATGGCGTAGAACAGGCGCTCGCCGCCTTCCCAGCGGAACAGCCGGCGCTCATGCCTTGCCGGGTCCATCAGGAACGCCAGCGGCACCTCGAAGATCTCCGCCACTTCCCGCTCGTCGGCATGCAGGGTGAAACCCGTGTGCACCAGCCCGACAACCGGACTCACGTGATAGCCGGTACCCGTGATGTAGTCCGGCAGCGAACCCAGTACCTCGATGTAGTCCCTTGCGAGGCCGATCTCTTCCTCGGTTTCGCGCAGCGCCGTGGCAATGCGGTCGGCGTCGAAGGTTTCCTGGCCACCACCCGGAAAACTGATCTGTCCCGCGTGTGCATTCAGGTTGGCATTGCGCTGGGTAAGCAGCACTGTCAGGCCGTCCGGGCGCTCCACCAGAGGCACCAGCACCGCGGCTTCACGCAGGCCGCGCGTCTTGTCGTAGACACGCGACTCGTCGGTCAGCTCTGGCTGCCATGCCGGCGGCGAAAGCAGCCGGTGCCGGATGAAGTCGGGTTTCATACGCGGCGCGGCAAGCGGCGCGCGGCGGCTATCGGTCTCGATGACCGGTAGCGCCTCGGGGTCGAATTTAGGGCGCATAACGCCAACAAGTATGACAGAAGCGCACGATGTCGCATCGCAGCATAATCGCGCCCGCGTTGCGGATCAGACAAAGGAAACGAGCAAAGAAAAAGGACACCCGAGGGGTGTCCTTCGCAATTCCGGCACGGCACCGGTTGCCCGGTGCCTGACAGGGAAAGCTTATTGCGCAGCGACGGTGGCCTTGGCCTTCGTCACCAGCTTTTCCTTGATACGTGCCGACTTGCCCGAGCGCTCGCGCAGGTAGTACAGCTTCGCGCGACGGACGTCACCGCGACGCTTCACTTCGATGCCGGCGATCAGCGGCGAGTACAGCTGGAACGTACGCTCCACGCCTTCACCCGACGAGATCTTGCGCACGATGAAGGACGAATTCAGGCCACGGTTACGCTTGGCAATCACCACGCCTTCGTAAGCCTGCACGCGCTTGCGGTTACCTTCCACCACGTTCACGCTGACGATAACGGTATCGCCAGGCGCGAATTCGGGGATGGTCTTGTTCGCCGTCAGACGCGCGATTTCTTCCTTCTCGATTTGCTCGATGATGTTCATCGTTTTCTCCGTAACCATCGTGCCGGCGTTGGATGCCCCAGATCGTTCTGGGCCCCGGCAGAGGATGGGGATTTCATTTGGCGGGAGCGAACTCCTGCCCTGCTTTCGCCGCCCACTCCGACAAAAACTTCTCGTCGGCCTTGGACAACAATCCTTGCTCGCGCGCGGCCACGATCAGGTCGGGACGCTTGCGCGCGGTATTGGCCAGCGCCTGCTGGCGCCGCCACTTCTCGATCTCGGCATGATGGCCCCCGAGCAATATGTCGGGAACCCGCACGCCTTCATATTCTTCCGGCCGCGTGTAGTGCGGACAATCGAGCAGGCCATTGACGAAACTGTCCTGCACCGCCGACTGCGCATCGCCCAGCACGCCGGGCAGATGCCGCACCACTGCATCGATCAGCGCCATGGCCGGCAGTTCGCCGCCCGACAGCACAAAATCGCCGAGGCTGATTTCCTCGTCCACGCGACGATCGATCAGACGCTGGTCGATCGCCTCATACCGGCCGCACAACAGCACCAGACCTGGCCGCTGCGACAACGCCATGACTTTTTCATGGGTCAGCGGTGCGCCCTGCGGCGACATCAACACAACGTGCGGCCTGTCGACGCCCGCATCCGACTGCGCTGCCGCGGCAGCGTCTATCGCATCCTCGAGCGGCTTTGCCAGCATCACCATGCCGGGGCCACCGCCATAGGGGCGATCGTCGATTGTCCGGTAATTGTCGACGGTAAAATCGCGCGGATTCCAGGTCCGCAGCGCATAGCGCTGCTGCTTGGCCGCCCGGCTGGTGATACCCCAGTCGGTCAGCGCGCGAAACATCTCGGGAAACAGCGTGATTACATCGAACTGCATCGCGCCTCCCTTGGCACTTCAGTAATCGAGCCCCCAGTCCACCACGATCCGCCGGGCCGATGTATCCACCGTCCGCAGGAACGCGTCGACAAACGGGATCAGCCGCTCCTCGGCCTTGCCGTCCGGCAGCGTATAAGCCACCTGAAGGATCTGATGGGCGCCGTTGTCGATCAGGCCAGTCACTTCGCCGAGCGCTTCGCCCTGCTCGTTGACCACGGCACAACCGATCAGGTCGACCCAGTAAAATTCACCATCTTCCGGCGCGGGGAAATCCGCACGCCGAATCCAGACGCGGCGCCCCTTGAGCATTTCGGCCATATTGCGGTCCGAAACGCCGGAAGGCTGCGCAACCACGGTACCGCTGTGTTCACGCGACTGGGAGATCTTGACGCTTATCGCATCGGCCGATTGGGCCGGCGCCGATACCACGCCTGCCGGCGGCGCACGCAGCAACCACCAGCGACGGGCGTGGAGCAATGCGGAGGCGTCGTCCGCATGCGGCTGGACCTTGATCCAGCCCCGGATACCATAAGCTGCGCCCACATAGCCCACCTCGACCAGATCGTCGGGCAGGCTATCTGCGAACAACAGCGCGGCGGGCAGTTTATCCTGCCGGCCGGGCGCACCGCCTGGCGTGGCGGCCAGGTTCAACGGCTTGCGGCCGGAGGCGTTGCCAGTCACTTTAGCGGAGCGTCAATATTGCTTCAGGCGCGTGCCTTGCGTGGCACGCTGCTCAAAGCTATCAGGCAGCAGCCTTGGCAGCTTGCTTGACCAGGCGGGCAACGGTCGGCGACAGTTGAGCGCCAACGCCTTGCCAGTAGGCCAGGCGGTCTTGCACCAGGCGCAGGCCCTCTTCCTTTTCGGAAGCCAGCGGGTTGTAGAAGCCAACGCGCTCGATGAAACGGCCATCGCGACGGTTGCGCGAATCGGTTGCCACGATGTTGAAAAACGGGCGCTTCTTGCTGCCGCCGCGAGCCAGACGGATTACGACCATGTTTATTCCTCGAAAAAACGGGGGTGTGCGAACACGAAACGCAAGAGTATAGCCCACTTCCCGAGTCCAAACAAACACTTACGGCTTTCCCGCTGCAAGTGGCGCGTCCGGAGCGATGTTGACGCAACATGGCCTGGGGCGCAGCGTGGCAAAAACCGCGAACCGGAGACAAGTCATGCGCCTGAATCAGCACATCACAAGATTCACCAGCATCGTGGCCCTGTTTGGCGCCACGTGGTCCGCAACCGCTGCACTGGCCGCCCCACCGATCGACCAGATCCGGCTGCCGCCGGGGTTCAGGATAGAAGTACTCAGCGACGACGTGCCGGGCGCGCGCGGCATGACGTTTTCCCCGAGCGGCACGCTGTTCGTGGGCAGCCGCGGCGAAGGCAAGGTGTATGCGCTGACGGCGCCGCTTGAACCGCATCCGAAGACGCGCGTGATTGCGTCGGGACTCACCATGCCGGTTGGCGTCGCCTTCCGCGACGGCGCATTGTACGCATCGTCGACCTCACGCATCGTGCGCCTCGATGACATCGAGGCCCGGCTCGACAATCCGCCACGCCCCGTCACGGTCAGTGACAAGTTTCCAACCGAAACGCATCACGGCTGGAAATTCATCGCCTTCGGTCCGGATGGCTATCTATATGTTCCGGTGGGTGCGCCATGCAACATCTGCGCGCAAGACGAAAACCGCTACGCAAACATCATGAAGATGAAGCCGGATGGCTCCGATCTGCAGGTGGTGGCCAAAGGCGTGCGCAACTCGGTTGGCTTCGACTGGAATCCGGTCACGCATGAACTCTGGTTCACCGACAACGGGCGCGACTGGCTTGGCGACGATCAGCCCGACGATGAACTCAATCGGCTGACACGTCAGGGCGAGCACTTCGGCTACCCCTATTGCCACGCTGGCACGGTCCCCGATCCCGAGTTCGGAAAGCAACGCCCGTGCTCGGCATTTGTACCTCCCGTTGCCAAGCTCGGACCGCATGTCGCGGCGCTTGGCATGCGCTTCTACACCGGCAAACAATTTCCGCCCGAATATCGGAAGAACAACATCTTCATCGCCGAGCATGGCAGCTGGAACCGCTCGGTGCCCATCGGCTACCGGATCGCGCGGGTTGTGCTCGATGACGCCGGGCATGTGCTGCACCAGGAGATCTTTGCCGAAGGCTGGCTGCAGAATGGCAAGGCCTGGGGCCGACCGGTCGATGTGCAGGTCGCCCCCGACGGTTCGCTGTTGGTCAGCGACGACATGGCCAATACGATCTACCGCATCCGGTACGCGCCTTGAAGCATCGCTGGAAATCCCGCCCCAACCCCGCCAAGGCAGGCCTGGCGCGGCGTTGCGGCGGAGTTGCGACAGACGCTCCAAAGCTGTCAAAAATGACGAAACAATCCGTTACACCGGTAACGGGATTGGCATAGGCGGTCACACGGCCCCTGCGTACCATGAACCCAACTCCTGACTTATCTCTGCTACAGGATCTTGGGATTCCGCATGCTTACCCGCCCCCGCCTGCGCCTTCTGGTGGCTGGTACCGTGGCCGTCATCGGCCTTGTTGGCAGTATTGCCACCGGCCACGCGCAAGTCGCCTTCTGGCAGCACAACCACACCGATCACCCGGTGCGTGCGGGGCGTTTTGGCGGCTGGGAAATGGCGAGTGTACGCGCCGAGAATCGTGACCATGTGCAGGCGCAGATCGACCGCATGGAGGCGCGCGCTCGCAACGATGACCGCCTGAGCGGGCGTCCACCGACCGCTGGCGGGCGTGAAGACGAACGTGCACATCATCCTGGAGGGGACCGCAACACCCCCGGGGAGGCCACAATGCGTGGCAATGAAGCGCGGCAAGGCAACGGCGGCCCCGGCTGGCAGGCACGTGGGCGCGAAGGCGGCCGCTAGACCTGTCAACAAGCACCAACCGAACGGCCGGAACTTCCGGCCGTTTTTCTTTGTCTCTACATTCGTGCGCGCGAACTAGCGCCGCACAGGCTGCCGCCCGGCGCTGTCCGGGGACGTACAGTGTGCCGTCGTTGCGCAGACGGCAATCGACCTGACCTGCCTCTGTCCGGCACCCACTGCATTGCCTCCACGGTCGGGCGCAGCCTCCATTCATCATGCCTCCCTTATTGACGACCTGACACGGCTTCCGGGCCGTCATCCGGGTCGTTTATCGCCTTCGTAGCTACATGCTGCTGCACACTGTCGTGCTGTACAGCGAAAAGCATATTTCCGATCTGGCCTCGAACGTTGTTGCTGCCATCTGGTCATCCCGACGACAGCAAAATCGTCCGGGCGCGGGCGTACAATGTGCGACCGATTGCCCGCCACCCGCCACCAATTCCATACGATGTCTGCTGCCAGCCAAGCCCCCGCCATCGCCACTGAAGCCCGCAAGACGCCCGACACGCGCGGCAAATCCAAACTGGTCACCGTTGCACTGGCCTTCCTGTTCGGCAGCCTGGGCGCGCATCGTTTCTATCTGAAGGGGCTTGGCGACAAGTTTGGCTGGGCCCATCTGATCGGTACCGTGGCTGGTGCCATCGGCATCGCGTCGCTGATGATCGGAGTCGGCAACACGGCCCTGAACTGGGTATTCGCCGTTGCCGGCGGTATTTCGCTGACAAGTGCCTTCCTGACGGCCATCGTGTTCGGCCTGCGTCCCGACGAGAAATGGGACGAGCGCTATAACCCGCACGGCGCACCCACGCGCTCGGGCTGGCCCGTGGTGATCCTGATCATCCTTTCGCTGATGATCGGCACGGGCCTGCTGATGGCCGGACTTGCGATCAGCTTCCAGACATTCTTCGAATCGCAGGTGGAAGCCGCGAAGGCACTCTCGCAGGAATAAAGGGCACACTGCGAATCGCGCCTCGTGCCACGGCGATGCACTTCGATCTGATCGATATCGCGGTATTCGTGCGCGCGGCGGCGCTCGGCAACCTTTCGGCGGCGGCGCGCGATCTTGCGTTGTCGACCTCCACCGCCAGCGCCCGCCTCCAGAGGCTTGAGGATCAACTCGGCACGCGGCTGCTGCACCGTACCACGCGCCGTCTTTCCCTCACCAGCGACGGCGAGCGTTTCCTTGAGCATGCAGAGCAGTTGCTGGCCACATCGGAACTTGCCGCGCAGTCGGTTGGCCGAGGCGCGGAAGCACCACACGGCGCGCTTCGCGTCGCTGCGCCGGCATCGTTTGGCCGTCAGCATGTGTCCCCCGCGATTCCCGCATTCCTGGCCGCTTACCCCGGCCTGATGCTGGACCTGCGCCTTACCGATCAGATTGTCAGTCTTGTCGATAGCGGCATCGACGTCGCGCTGCGCATGGGCGCCCTGCCTGACTCCACGCTCGTGGCGCGGCCGCTCGCCCCAAGTCATCGCGTTATCTGCGCATCGCCGGCCTACTTTGCCCGCCACGGCGTGCCGCGCCACCCGGAAGACTTGCGCAAGCACAACTGCCTGGTTCTTGGCGATCAGTCGACCTGGCGCTTTGACACCCCCGTGGGCGAAACCTCGGTGAGCGTGCGCGGCAACCTGCGCGTCGACAACGGCGAGGTGATTCGCGATGCAATTCTCGCAGGCATGGGTATCGCGCTGAAGTCGACCTGGGATGTCGCGGTGCATTTGCGCCGCGGGGAACTGGTAACGGTGCTCGACGAATATCCGGTCCTGCCGGCGGTCTCGATCTGGGCCGTGTACCCCAGCCGCCATCTGGTGCCCGCCAAGACGCGCGCCTTTGTCGACTTCTTCGCCAACAGGTTCGGCTCGCCACCCTACTGGGATCGCGACGATTCGCCCCCTCCTCCGCGTATCGCCCATACTGTTTAGATTGACACGCAGCGCCACGCTCCCGGCGCGGCAAAGGGGGACCAGATGGAGCATCCAAGTTATGAGGAAGGACGCCTCGCGGCGATCGCTGTACGGCTGGCCATGTCGTCTGGCCTGCCGCCAGCCAATGCAAAAGCGGCACTGGAACTGGCCTGCCACATGATCGACGACGCCATGGCCCAGAAAAACGAACCTTGCCTGCCGGCTGCCTTGCGCGGTCGGCCCTTCGGTCTCGGCGGGGGACGGAGCAGCAGCCTGTCGGGTTCGAAGCATCTGTAGCAATACCGGGGCAATGCGGCCCCGGCACATTCAGGGAAATGCGCCGGCATGAGATTCCGGCACGGCAGGCGCACTTCCCTTCAAGGCCCCACTATCATGCCCAAGATACTGTATATTTATACAGTATTAGTACTTGAGCAGGCGGGAGGCTCCCCATGGCTTCATTAACAGATGGATTCCGCAAGGGAAGAGGCGCACTGTCCAACGCAGAGTCGCGTTTTGACAGCCTGTCCCGGGAGGCGGATGCGGCCATCCTGACCGATCTGGAAGCGCTGCACGGCGAGCAATCCCCACCGAAAACCACGGTAGCGATAGAGCCCGCGAAGTCGATCATTTCGCGCAATCAATCCCCCGACGTCCCGTTCGACCAGTCGATCAATGCCTATCGAGGCTGCGAGCACGGGTGCTCATACTGTTTCGCGCGCCCGACCCATGCGTATCTGGGCCTGTCGCCTGGGCTCGACTTCGAAACCAAGCTGTTTGCCAAGCCGAATGCCGCGGAACTGCTTGAGCGCGAGCTTCGCAGAAAGACGTACAAGCCCAGCGTCATTGCACTTGGCACCAACACCGACCCGTACCAGCCGATCGAAAGGAAGTTCCAGCTCACGCGCGAGATCCTGGAAGTGCTGGAGCGGTTCAACCATCCGGTGGCGATCACAACCAAGTCGTTCCTGGTGACACGTGACATCGATATCCTCGCCCGAATGGCGGTGAAGGGCCTGGCTCGCGTGTTTGTCTCGGTCACGACGCTTGACGCCGATCTCGCCCGAAAGATGGAACCGCGCGCCAGTACGCCGATGCGGCGGATTGAAGCCATCAGGATGCTTGCCGAGGCAGGCGTGCCTGCGGGGGTACTAGTTGCCCCGGTCATTCCCGCCCTGAACGAGTATGACCTTGAGAACATCCTCAAGGCCTGCCGTGAAGCTGGCGCAACATCTGCCGGGTTCGTCATGCTGCGCCTGCCGCTGGAGGTGCACGACATCTTCGTCGAATGGCTTGGTGAACACTTCCCTGGGCGAAAGCAGCATGTACTGAGCATCATCGAGGACATGCGTGACGGGAAGCATAACGATGCCGAATTCACGCGGCGCATGCGCGGCACGGGGATTTTCGCTGAGCTTGTGCGGAAGCGATTCGATCTGGCTTGCAGGAGGCTTGGATTGAACCAGGAGCGTCACGCGCTTCGCACGGATCTGTTTCAGGTGCCGGCGGATGACGGGCCGCAGGGCAGCCTGTTCTGAGTACACGAACCTGGCCTGCTGCGCTCAGGCCGCGCCCGCCGGACCACGCTCCTTCTCGTCCACGGCAATCGCCAGCGTCTCCTTGATCTCCTCCATCACGACGTAGCTTTTGGACTGCGCGGCGCCCGGCAGCTGCAGCAGGATGTCGCCGAGCAGCCGGCGATACTCGCCGATCTCGCGAATGCGTGCCTTGATCAGGTAATCGAAGTCGCCCGAGACCAGATGGCATTCGAGCACCTCGGGAATCCGCAGCACCTCGCGCCGGAACTGTTCGAACATGTTGCCCGACTTGTTGCCGAGCGAAATCTCCACGAACACCAGCAGCGCGCTGCCAAGCAGCGCCGGATTCAACCGGGCGAAGTAGCCCATGATGACCCCGTCCCGTTCGAGCCTTTTCACGCGCTCGATGCACGGCGTAATCGTGAGGCCGACGGTCTCCGCCAGGTCCTTCATCGATATCCGTCCGTCCGCCTGCAGGACCCCAAGGATCTTCCGATCCAGCCGATCGAGCGAGCGCACCGGCTGACGACTCGTTCTCATGATTTTTTCCTGTTTCCCGACGAAATTCGGTAACTATGACTGCTTTGAAGTCAATAGTATAGAAGCGAATTCTTCCACACCACCATATTGCAGTTGAGAGCCCCCAAAATGCGCGTTCTAGTTCTTGGCAGTGGCGTGATTGGCGTTACCAGCGCCTGGTATCTGGCGCGGGCCGGTCACGAAGTCATCGTGGTCGACCGCGAAGGCGGCCCGGCTCTTGGCACCAGCTTTGCCAACGCCGGCCAGATTTCGCCGGGCTACGCGTCGCCATGGGCGGCGCCTGGTGTTCCGCTCAAGGCCATCAAGTGGATGTTCCAGGAGCACGCGCCGCTGACGATCAAACCCGACGGCACGCTGTTCCAGCTCCAGTGGATGTGGCAAATGCTGCAGAACTGCACGGCCGACCGCTATGCAGTCAACAAGGAACGCATGGTCCGTCTGGCCGAGTACAGCCGCGACTGCATCCGCGCGCTGCGCGCGGAAACCGGCATCAACTATGAAGGCCGCCAGCAAGGCACGCTCCAGGTGTTCCGTACCGACGCGCAGCTCGAAGCCGCGTCGCGCGACATCGCAGTGCTCAAGGAAGCGGGCGTGCCGTACGAACTGCTTTCGCGCGATGAACTCGCCGCGAGCGAACCGGCGCTCGCCGCCGTCGGCCACAAGCTGGCCGGTGGGTTGCGCCTGCCGAACGATGAAACCGGCGACTGCCAGCTGTTTACCGAACGGCTGGCAGCGATGGCTGAATCGATCGGCGTGCAGTTCCACTACAACCGTTCCATCGACGGCCTGCTGACGCAGGGCGACGCCGTGACCGGTGCAATCGTCGAGGGCCAGCCGATGATGGCCGATGCCGTAGTCGTCGCGCTTGGTAGCTGGTCCACACCGTTCGTGAAGCACGTGCTGCCGGGCTTGTCGAACCTGCCCGTCTATCCGCTCAAGGGATTCTCGATCACGGTGACGCTCACCGACGCATCGAAGAGCCCGGTATCGACCGTGCTCGACGAAACCTACAAGGTGGCGATCACGCGCTTCGACGACCGCATCCGCGTGGGCGGCATGGCGCAGATCGTTGGCTACGACCGCTCGCTGGATGCGAACAAGCGCCGCACGCTAGAGCATGTGGTAACCGACCTCTTCCCGGGCGCCGGCGACGTTAGCCGCGCGACGTTCTGGACCGGTCTGCGTCCGATGACGCCAGATGGCACGCCGGTAGTCGGGCCGGCCGGTATTCGCGGCCTGTGGCTCAACACCGGCCATGGCACGCTGGGCTGGACGATGGCATGCGGCTCTGGCCAGTTGCTGTCGGACCTCGTCTCGGGCACGCGCCCGGCGATCCGCGCCGACGATCTCTCCGTCGACCGCTATCGCAAGCAACCGCGCACGCACCACGTGCCGCGTCCGCTGCCGGCCTGATACCTCAGCGCCACCAGGCAAAAAAATGGGCGACCCCTAGGGGTCGCCCATTTTCATTGCTTCAGGCCGGCGGATCAGAACTGATCGGCGTTCAGCGCATTGACCGGCGCCCCACCTTCAACGATCGCTGCGCGCAGCGACGAAGCCTGCGACAGGATGTGCTGGCCGAAGAAATGCGCGGTAGCGACCTTGGCGTCGTAGAACGCCGGGTCTTCCGCACGCTTGGCATCGGCAGCCAGCATTGAACGGCCGAGCTGCCAGCCCGAGAACACGATGCCGCACAGCTTCAGGTACGGCACGCTGCCGGCGAACACGGCATTCGGATCGGCCTTGGTGTTGTCGACGACAAACTTAACCACGGCTTCCAGCGCTTCGCGGCCCTGCTTCAACTGAGCCTGGACCGCCGTGAACGCGGCGCCGCCATGCTTGCCAAGCGCAGCTTCCGTTTCGGCGATCTGCGCGCAGATTGCACGTGCCACGGCGCCGCCATCGCGCACGGTCTTGCGGCCGACGAGGTCGTTCGCCTGGATGGCGGTCGTGCCTTCGTAGATCGGCAGGATGCGCGCGTCACGGTAGTGCTGCGCGGCGCCGGTTTCCTCGATAAAGCCCATGCCGCCGTGCACCTGCACGCCCAGGCTGGTCACGTCGATCGACAGCTCGGTGCTCCAGCCCTTCACCACCGGCACCAGGAATTCGTACAGCGCCATGTTCTGGCGGCGCACGGCTTCGTCCGGGTGCTGGTGCGCGATGTCGCTGGCGGCAGCGGCCACATAGGCCACCGAGCGTGCGCCTTCGATCAGCGAGCGCATCGTCATCAGCATGCGCTTGACGTCCGGATGGTGGATGATCGTCACGGCTTCGCGCGCCGAACCATCTACCGGGCGGCTCTGCACACGGTCCTTTGCGTAGGCCACGGCCTGCTGGTAAGCGCGCTCGGACACGGCGATGCCCTGCATGCCCACCGAGAAGCGGGCCGAGTTCATCATGATGAACATGTACTCGAGGCCGCGATTTTCCTCGCCAACCAGCGTGCCAATGGCGCCGCCGTGATCGCCGAACTGCAGCACCGCGGTCGGGCTGGCCTTGATGCCGAGCTTGTGCTCGATCGACACGCAGTGCACGTCGTTGCGGTCGCCGAGCGATCCGTCAGCGTTGACCAGGAACTTCGGCACGATGAACAGCGAGATGCCCTTCACGCCTTCCGGTGCGTTGGGGGTACGCGCCAGCACGAGGTGGACAATGTTGTCCGCCATGTCGTGTTCGCCGTACGTGATGAAGATCTTGGTGCCGAACACCTTGTACGTGCCGTCGCCCTGCGGCTCGGCGCGCGTGCGCACCGCAGCCAGATCCGAACCGGCCTGCGGCTCGGTCAGGTTCATCGTGCCAGTCCACTCGCCCGAGATCAGCTTGGGCAGGAAGGTTTCCTTCTGCTCGTCGGTGCCGGCGGTGAGCAGCGCTTCGATCGCGCCGTCGGTCAGCAGCGGGCACAGTGCGAACGACAGGTTCGCCGAGTTCAGCATCTCGTTGCAGGCTGCCGAAATCACCTTGGGCAGGCCTTGGCCGCCGAAATCTACCGGGTGCAGCACGCCCTGCCAGCCGCCTTCGCCAAACTGGCGGAATGCATCGCGGAAGCCAGGCGTCGTGGTGACCACGCCGTCCTTCCAGGCGCTCGGGTTCAGGTCGCCGTCGCGGTTCAGCGGCGCCACAACCTGTTCGTTGAATTTTGCGGCCTCTTCCAGCACGGCTTGTGCCGTATCCGGCGTGGCTTCCTCGTAGCCAGGCAACTGGCTGATGCTCTCCATGCCGGCCAGTTCGTTCATGACGAACTGCATGTCCTTGAGCGGTGCGCGATAAGTCATAGCTTGTCTCCTACATCCGTGAAAAAGCCGCTCCGGGCTGTACCCGGAACGGCTTCATTCTTCTGGTTCGACCGGCCGGCTCAGCCGCCGGTCAGGTACCGATCAGCCCAGCGCAGCAACCAGTTCCGGCACCACGGTGTTCAGGTCGCCAACCAGGCCGTAGTCCGCCACCGAGAAGATCGGGGCTTCCGCGTCCTTGTTGATCGCGACGATCACCTTGGAGTCCTTCATACCGGCCAGATGCTGGATCGCGCCCGAGATACCGACCGCAATGTAAAGCTGCGGCGCGACGATCTTGCCGGTCTGGCCCACCTGGTAGTCGTTCGGCACGAAGCCGGCGTCCACGGCGGCACGCGATGCGCCCAGCGCGGCGCCGAGCTTGTCGGCCAGCGGAGTCAGCACCTTAGTGTAGTTCTCGCCCGAGCCCACGCCACGGCCACCCGACACGATGATCTTGGCGGCGGTCAGTTCCGGACGGTCGCTCTTGGTCACTTCACGCGACACGAACTGCGAGATGCCCGCGTCGGCCACGGCCGGGATCGTGTCCACGGAAGCCGAGCCACCCTCAGCAGCGGCAGCGTCAAAGCCGGTACCGCGCACGGTGATGACCTTGATCTTGTCCGACGACTTCACGATGGCGATGGCGTTGCCAGCGTAGATCGGGCGCTCGAACGTATCGGGCGAATCGACCTTGGTGATATCCGACAGTTGGGCCACGTCCAGCTTGGCGGCAACGCGCGGCAGGATGTTCTTGCCGGAGGCGGTAGCCGGAGCCAGGATGTGCGAGTAGTCGCTGGCGATGGCCAGGATCTGCTCGCCGACGTTTTCGGCCAGGCCGTCACCGAAGTAGGGTGCGTCGGCCAGCAGGACCTTCGAAACGCCGGCGATCTTCGCGGCGGCATCGGCGGCGGCCTTGGCGTTCGAGCCGGCCACCAGCACGTGGACATCACCGCCGCATTGGGCGGCTGCCGTCACGGCGTTCAGCGTGGCGGCCTTGATCGATTGATTGTCGTGTTCAGCAATGACGAGTGCAGTCATGTTCTATCTCCCCCGCGCTCAGATAACCTTGGCTTCCGTCTTCAGCTTTTGCACCAGCGTGGCCACATCCGGGACCATCACGCCAGCACTGCGCTTCGCGGGCTCGACGACCTTGACGGTCGACAGGCGCGGCTTCACGTCAACGCCGAGATCTTCCGGCTTGACGGTATCCAGCGGCTTCTTCTTGGCCTTCATGATGTTCGGCAGCGTCACGTAGCGCGGCTCGTTCAGGCGCAGGTCGGTGGTCACCACGGCCGGCAGCTTGACCGACACGGTTTCCAGACCGCCATCGACTTCACGGGTCACCGATGCGCGGCCATCGGCCACCACCACCTTCGAGGCGAACGTAGCTTGCGGCAGGCCGGCCAGCGCGGCCACCATCTGGCCGGTCTGGTTCGAGTCATCGTCGATCGCCTGCTTGCCCAGGATCACCAGGCTCGGCTGCTCCTTGTCGATCAGGGCCTTCAGCAGCTTGGCCACGGCCAGCGGCTGCAGGTCTTCGGCGGATTCCACCAGGATGCCGCGGTCGGCGCCGATGGCCATCGCGGTACGCAGGGTTTCCTGGCACTGGGCCACACCGCACGACACGGCAACGACCTCGGTGACGACGCCGGCTTCCTTCAGACGAACGGCCTCTTCCACGGCGATTTCGTCGAACGGGTTCATGCTCATTTTCACGTTGGCCAGGTCGACGCCCGTGCCATCCGACTTCACGCGGACTTTGACGTTGTAGTCCACCACCCGCTTGACTGCGACGAGTACTTTCATGCGCTCACTCCACTGATAGCTGATAGTCCAAAGTTTTGATTCGCTCGCCATTATAACCACCGGGTTGGCGACGGTACTGATTTTCGAACGATCGTACTATTTTATAGACAAAGAATTGCCGGGCATAGCCGGCAATCCAAAAATTTTGCAGCGATTGTGCCGCAGGATGCCCTGCGCGCACAGGGTTTTTTACGAAAGTCCCGAAAAGATCACCAGGCGGTGATCACGGAATCCTTGAACGTGGCCTGGATGTACTGCTTGATCTCCGGCGAGTGGTAAGCCTTCACGAGCTTGGCCACCCACGGCTTGTTCTTGTCGGCCTCGCGGATTGCGATCAGGTTGGCGTACGGACCCTTCGGACCTTCCATGGCGATCGCGTCACGCGTGGGCGACAGGCCGGCCGACTCCGCGTAGTTGCCGTTGATCGCGGCGGCGTCCAGGTCGTCGAGCGAGCGCGGCAGTTGGGCGGCGTCGAGTTCCACGATCTTGATCTTCTTCGGATTCTCGACGATGTCGAGCGGCGTCGCCTTCAGGCCGGCGTCCGGACGCAGCTTGATCAGGCCCTTGCTCTGCAGCAGCAGCAGGCCGCGGCCGCCGTTGGTCGGATCGTTTGGCACGCCAACGCGGGCGCCCTGCTTGATCTGATCGAGCGACTTGATCTTCTTCGAATAGATGCCCATCGGGAACGTCACCGTGAATGCCACGTTCGTGAACTTGTAGCCACGATCCTTGATCTGGGCTTCGAGGTACGGCAGGTGCTGGTAGCTGTTGGCATCCAGGTCACCGGCGGCCAGCGCGGCATTCGGCTGGATGTAGTCGCTGAACTCCACCACCTGGATGTTCAGGCCATCCTTGGCCGCCACCTTCTTCACCTGCTCCATGATCTGCGCGTGCGGGCCGCCCGTCACACCAACCTTGATCGGCTTCTCCTGCGCAAATGCGCCAGCCGATACCACCACACCCAGCGCGACGATGGCGCCCTTCAGCACGTTACGACGTTGCATTTTTGTACCCCTTCTTCCCAAGAAATCTATCGGTGGCTGATGCGACGTACGAGCCAGTCTCCAAAGCTCTGCACGGCCTGCACGAAGACAATCAGGATCACCACCACGGCCACCATGATTTCGGTGATGTAGCGCTGGTAGCCATAGCGGATGCCGAGGTCACCCAGGCCGCCGCCGCCAATCGCTCCGGCCATCGCCGAATAGCCAACCAGGCTCACGAACGTAATGGTCAGGCCGGCCACGATGCCCGGCATCGCTTCAGGCAGCAGTACCTTCCAGACGATCTGCCCCGTGGTGGCGCCCATCGACTGCGCAGCTTCCACGAGCCCCTTGTCGACCTCGCGCAGCGCGGATTCCACCAGGCGCGCGATAAATGGAATTGCGGCGATCGTCAGCGGCACGATGGCTGCCGTCGTCCCGATTGAAGATCCGACGATAAAGCGCGTGAACGGAATCACCACCACCAACAGGATGATGAACGGGATCGAACGCACGGCATTCACAACCACGCCGATCGTGCGGTTGAACAGCGGGTGCGACAGCACGCCGCCGCGGTTGGTCAGGTGCAGCAGCACGCCCAGCGGCACGCCGAGCAGCGAACCGACCACGCCGGAGATCGCCACCATCAGCAGCGTTTCGCCGAACGACGACAGGAACAGGTCAAACATTTCAGACCACATGTTCGATCTCCTCCACAACTACGCCCTGCGTCTGCAGGTAATCCATGGCCGCGCGCACGTCGGCCAGGTCGCCCGTGGCCATGATCGCCAGCGAGCCAAACGCCTGGCCCTGGATCTCGTCGATATGGCCATGCAGGATGTTGAAGTCGAGCCCGTGCTGGCGGATTGCCTGGGCCAGCACCGGCCGATCGACGTTCTCGCCCGTGAATGCGAGGCGATAGACGTGATCGCGCCCGTTGCCAAGGCGGCTTTCCACGCGCTTGAGCACGCTCACCGGCAGTTCCTGGGCGATGACGTCGCCGATCATCGCGCGTGTGACTTCATGCTGCGGGCGCAGGAACACGTCGATCACGCGGCCGGTTTCCACCACCTGCCCGGCTTCGAGCACGGCCACGCGGTCACAGACCTGTTTGATCACTTCCATCTGGTGCGTGATCATCACGATGGTCAGCCCCAGTTCCTTGTTGATCTGCTTGAGCAGATCCAGGATGGAACGCGTGGTCTCCGGGTCCAGCGCGGACGTCGCTTCGTCCGACAGCAGCACCTTCGGCTTGCTGGCCAGCGCGCGCGCAATGCCCACGCGCTGCTTCTGCCCACCGCTGATCTGCGCTGGATAGCGGTCACTCAGCTTGGACAGGCCCACCAGTTCGAGCAGAGGCTCCACTGTCGAGGCAATCTCCTGCTTCGACTTGCCGGCCAGTTCCAGCGGCAGCGCCACGTTGTCATAAACCGTGCGAGACGACAGCAGGTTGAAGTGCTGGAAGATCATGCCGATCTCGCGGCGCGCCTCGCGCAGCGCGCCGTTGCCGAGCGCGGTCAGGTCCTGACCGTCGACAATCACGCGGCCGCTGGTAGGCCGATTCAGCAGGTTGATGGCACGCACCAGCGTGCTTTTGCCGGCGCCGCTTCGGCCGATGATGCCGAAGATCTCGCCGGCGGCGATGGAGAGAGACACATCCCGCAGCGCATGGACTTCCCCCGACCCGCCGGGGAACCGCTGCGAGAGTCCTTGCAGTTCAATCATGGAAAGTGAAAAGAAAACGGCAACATCGCGGGGGTCTCCTGCGTTGTTGCCGCACTTTATTTTTGTGAAGCGCACATTTTATGCGATCCGCTTCATACCTCAAACGAGATTTTTTTGATGGCTTTATGCGCTGGCGTCATATAGAAGCGATTTAAAATGCCTCATACGACACATCAAGCTTCCATCAGCACCTTCAGATGGGCGAACACACTTCGCGCCAGGGCGCTGAGGTTGTAGCCGCCTTCCAGGCAGCTCACGATGCGCCCGTTGGCGTGCTTGCGCGCGACGTCGACCAGTTGCCCGGTGATCCAGGCATAGTCCTGTTCGACCAGACCCATCTGTCCGAGGTCGTCCTCCCGGTGCGCGTCGAAGCCTGCGGAAATGAACAACATCTCGGGCTTGAATTCGTTCAGGCGCGGCAGCCAGATCGTTTCCACCACCTCGCGCACGGCCATGCCGTTGGTGTATGCCGGCAGCGGGATGTTCGACATGTTCGTCGACAGATGCTCGGTGCCGCTGTATGGATAGAACGGGTGCTGGAAGAAGCTGCACATCAGCACTTGCGGGTCATCCCGGAAGGCCGCCTCGGTGCCGTTGCCGTGGTGGACGTCGAAATCGACAATTGCCACGCGCGATAGTCCATGCGCCGCCAGCGCGTGCCGCGCGGCAATCGCCACGTTGTTGAAGAAGCAGAACCCCATGGCGCGATCGGGCTCGGCGTGGTGCCCGGGCGGGCGCACGCAGCAGAACGCATTCTCCAGCTCGCCCGCGATGACGGCATCCGTGGCAGCCACTGCAGCGCCAGCCGCATGCGTCGCGGCTGTGAGCGTGTGGGGGTTCATGGAGGTATCGGGATCGATCGGGTGATAGCCACTGGCCGGACTCATCGCCGCCAGACTGGCCACGTAGTCGGGCCGGTGCACGCGTTCGATCTGTGCCTCGGTGGCGGCCGGCGCCTCTCGCCGGTCCAGCAGGCCTTCCATCCCGTGCGAGATCAGGTGGTCCTCGATCGCCTGCAGGCGTTCCGGGCATTCAGGATGGAAATGTCCCATCTCGTGCATCAGGAACGACGGATGCGTGTAGTAGCCCGTTGACATTTTTCGTTCTGGGTCAAGTTTGTCTCCAGACGTTACGTTAGCACATGACGTGCCCGCGTTTCGATGCCTGTCGACTGTCGCGCACAGCGAACCCGAACACGCCCGGGCGGAGCGTAGCGAACATCGCATCCGCTATACTCGGTGCGACTTGCAAAGGACAACATGACCGACCAACAGCGCACCCTGCGCCGCCCGCTGATCGGCGCCGCACTCACCGCTGCCGCATTGGGCCTGTGCGGCATTTCTCCGCAACTTCTGGCCGCAGGCAAACGCCGCGTGAGCGTCCGGGAAGAAGAAATCGAACCGGGCCGCTATCAGAATCACCCGCAAACCCGCGCATTCATCGACGACATGGTGGCCCGCCACGGCTTCCAGCGCGATGTGCTCGAGTCATGGTTCGGCCAGGCAGTCTATTCGGCAACGGTGTCGCGCCTGATCATGCCGCCGACTACACCTGGCAAGAAGAGTTGGCGCGCCTATCGGTCGCGCTTCATCGAGCCGATCCGCATCAACGCGGGCGTACGCTTCTGGCAGCAGAATCGCGACACGCTGCGCCGTGCCGAAGCCGAGTTCGGCGTGCCGGCGTCGGTCATCGTCGGCATCATTGGCGTGGAAACGATCTACGGGCGCGACATGGGCAATTTCCGTGTGCTCGATTCGCTTTCGACGCTGGCCTTCGACTACCCCGACACGCCTAACCGCGAGGCGCGCACCAAACTGTTTCGCGATCAGCTGGCCGACTACCTGATCTGGTGCCGCGATACCAAGACCGACGTGTTTTCGGTGCTTGGGTCCTATGCCGGCGCAATCGGCATTCCGCAATTCATGCCGACGAGCCTGCGCGAGTATGCAATCGACTATGACGGCGACGGGCATATCGACCTGCGCAACAGTGCAACCGACGCCATCGGCAGCGTGGGACGTTTCCTGCAACTGCACGGCTGGGAACAAGGGCGCCCCGTGGTCTGGAACATCGCCAATGACGACGGCAGCCGCGGCGTGGCGGCAGCCGCGGCAGACGGCGAACCGTGGCCGACGCGCACGCTGAACCAGCTCACGCGTGCCGGACTGCGTGTGGATGAGCCGATCGACGTGGCCCGCGAAGGCGAAACCGGCGTGCTGATCGTTGATCTGCCCACGCCAGACCAGCCGACCGAATACATGATCGGCCTGCGCAATTTCTATGTGCTGACGCGCTACAACCGCAGCTTCTTCTACGCGCTGGCCGTGTATCAGCTTGGGGAGGCGGTGAAGGCGGCGATGGGCTGACGAAGATTTTCTCCCCTCTCCCGCAAGTGGGAGAGGGGAGAAAACCAAGAGTGTCGCTCGACTGATCAGGCCGGGAACACGCCCGTCGACAGATAGCGATCGCCTCGGTCGCACACGACGAACACGATCGTCGCGTTCTCGACCTCTTCGGCGATCCTCAGTGCCACGCACAATGCGCCGGCCGCCGAGATTCCGCAGAAGATGCCTTCCTCGCGGGCCATGCGGCGTGCCATATGCTCAGCGTCGGCCTGCGTCACCGGCTCCTGGCGATCGATGAACTTCGGATCGTAGATTTTCGGCAGATATGCTTCCGGCCATTTGCGGATGCCTGGAATGCGCGAGCCCTCCGCCGGTTGCGCGCCAACGATCTGGATCTCCCGGTTCTGCTCCTTCAGGTAGCGCGACACGCCCGTGATCGTACCGGTGGTACCCATCGCCGAAACGAAGTGGGTCACGCGGCCCTCCGTATCCTGCCAGATTTCCGGGCCGGTCGTTTCGTAGTGCGCCAGCGGGTTGTCCGGGTTGGCGAACTGGTCGAGGATCACGCCCTTGCCTTCGCGCTCCATGGCGTCCGCCAGGTCCCGCGCGTATTCCATGCCGCCCTTGACCGGCGTCAGGATGATCTCGGCACCGTATGCCGCCATGCTCTGACGGCGCTCCAGGCTCAGGTCCTCCGGCATGATCAGGACCATGCGATAGCCGCGAATGGCTGCGGCCATGGCCAGCGCGATGCCGGTATTGCCCGAGGTGGCTTCGATCAGCGTATCGCCAGGCTTGATCCGGCCACGTGCCTCGGCATGCCGGATCATCGACAGCGCCGGGCGGTCCTTGACCGAGCCGGCGGGATTGTTGCCTTCCAGTTTGCCCAGAATCACATTACCGCGTGCCTCGATCGCGGCACCGGGAATGCGCTGGAGTCTGACCAGCGGCGTCTTGCCGATGGTGTCTTCAATCGTTTTGTAAGCCATGGGGGTACGGAATGGTCGGTTTTTCGCAGGCCATTGTAATGCACCCTCCTTTCCCGCACCGGCGGCCGGGCCATTCCCGATGGCCCTGCAACCTGGACCCGGCTTGCCCGATCAGTGGGTCAGGCCCTGCTCCTGCTCCCGACCGTTGCCAAGCAGGTGATACAGCAGGATTGCGCCGAACGTGGCGGTGCCGATGCCGCCCAGCGTCATGCCGCCCAGCTTCAGCGTCAGGTCACCGGCCGCCACGGTCAGCGTGGCGCCCACGGTAATCAGGTTGCGCGAACTCGAGAAGTCAACGTGGTTCTGCACCCAGATGCGGCCTGCCGTGGCCGAGATCAGGCCGAACACGACGATGGTCAGGCCACCGATCACCGGCCCCGGGATTGTCAGGATCAGCGCGCCAAACTTCGGCGAAAAGCCGAGCAGGATGGCCACCGCGGCCGCCACCACGAAGATCAGCGTCGAATAGATCCTGGTAACGGCCATCACGCCCATGTTTTCGGCATAAGTGGTCACGCCGGTGCCGCCACCAGCCGCGGAGAGCATCGTCGCCACGCCGTCACCGATGAACGCACGACCGATGTACGGGTCCAGGTTGCGGCCCGTCATGACGCCGATGGCCTTGATATGGCCCAGGTTCTCGGCCACAAGGACGATGGCGACAGGCGCTATCAGCAGCATCGCGTTGGCCTGGAAAACAGGCGCCGTGAACTCGGGCATGCCGAACCAGCTTGCCGCCACCACGCCGGAAAAATCGATGGCCTTGCCCAGTCCCATCAGATTGGTGGCAACGAAGTAGGCCAGGTAACCGGCCAGGCCGCCCAGCAGCACGGGCAGACGCCCCAGCATGCCCGGCGCGCGCACCGCGATCAGGCCTACGGCCAGCACGGTCAGCAGGCCAACCCAGGTATCGAGCGGCGCGCCGCTGACAGCCTTGACCGCCACCGGCGCCAGGTTCAGGCCGATGGCCGCGACGATCGCACCGGTGACCACCGGGGGCATCAGCTTTTCCACCCACGCGTAGCCGACGGCCTGCACGATCAGGCCGATCACCGTATATACCGCACCGGCCGCGATGATGCCGCCGAGCGCCAGCGGAATATTGGGATTGGGACCGCTGCCCGAATAGCCCGTGGCGGCGATGACCACGGCGATGAACGCAAAGCTCGATCCGAGATAGCTCGGCACGCGCCCGCGCACGCACAGGAAGAAAAGCAGCGTGCCGATGCCCGAGAAAAGAATGGCGATATTGGGATGGAAACCCATCAGGATCGGCGCGATGGCGGTTGAGCCGAACATCGCCACCACGTGCTGGACACCGGCCAGCAGCGTTTGCCCGGCCGGCAGGCGCTCGTCAGGGGCGATCACGCCCTCGGTCTTGAGCCGCCACTTCGGCAGGAACCCCGCATCCCCCGCGTTTTCCGGGCCATTCGCCATATTGTTCTCTCCCTTTCAGAGCGGCCCAGCTTGTACCAGGCGCGCCTTTTGGTCTGTCTTGTTCGATGAAATTGTCGTGCGACGCGATGCAACAGCCATCAACCGCCACCGTTGGCAGCGGCGTTGCGCATGATACCCCGCACCCCGGGCCCTGCAAACGACACGTCGTGCCGCAAGCACAACGCATACCAGCCCGGGTCTGTTGACCCGGGATGCGGCGGCAGCCGTCAGCGCGAAGCCGCAGCCTTGGGCGCCGGCTTCGCGTCCTTGCGCGCGGGCGCGGCCTTGCCGAAGGTCAGCCCTGCAGCCTGAAGGTTGGCCACCGATTTGGGGCCAACGCCTGCCACGCGGTCCGCCAGGTCGTTGCCGTCCTTGAACGCCCCGTTTCGGTCGCGTTCCTCGGCTATGCGCCTGGCAGTGGCCGGCCCAATGCCCTTGATGGTGGCCAGCGCCGTTTCATCGGCACTATTCACATCGACGTCTGCATAGGCTGGATTCATGGCAAGCACCGACAACGACAGCCCGGCGGCCACGCCAGCCAGACGCACGGCTCGCATGCAACGACTCAGGGAAATGCCAGAGAAGGAATTGAAGGGAAGATCGAACGTCCTGCGCATCTGAAAGACTCCTGTTCCGTTTGAGTTGACTCCCCGGCACCGGATGGCGACAGGGAACGGTCAGGATAGGAGTCCGAACGGACGTCGGAAACGGCTGGACACGAAGGTTCACAACCCTCGCGCGGATGTGTGTCCAACTGAAATGACTACGTTGCAATCCGCAGCCATTTCACAACAGAGTGAGGTTCAGGCGCTACGTTCCAGCAGCCACTTGCAGTAGCGGCTGACGCCTTCCTGCACCGTCAGGAACGGATCGGTGTAGCCGGCCGCGCGCAGGCGCGACACGTCCGACTGCGTGAAGCACTGGTACTTGCCACGCAGCGCGTCCGGGAACTTGACGTACTCGACCAGCCCTTCCTGGACCATTTCCTCAAGGGACAGCGCCGGCTTGTCTTCCGACTCTCGCAGTGCGTTGACGACCGAGACCGCGATGTCGTTGAACGGCTGCGAACGCCCGGTGCCAAGGTTGAAGATGCCGGACTTCTCCGGGTGGTCGAGGAAAAACAGGTTGACCTTGACCACGTCCTCCACCGAGACGAAGTCGCGGCTCTGCGTCCCCGGGGCATAGCCGTTGTATTCGCCGAACAGCTTGACCGTGCCTTCGGCGCGGAACTGGTTGAAATGGTGGAATGCCACGGACGCCATGCGGCCCTTGTGGAATTCGCGCGGCCCGTACACGTTGAAATAGCGGAAGCCCACGATCTGCGAGTGGGCCGACGGCAGGCGGCGGCGCACGACCTGGTCGAACAGGAACTTGGAGTAGCCGTAGACGTTCAACGGCTTTTCGTACTCGCGGTCCTCGCGGAACAGCGTGGATGCACCATACGTGGCTGCCGAGGACGCGTACAGGAACTGCGCACCCTGCTCCAGGCACGCCTCCATCAGCGCCAGCGTGTAGCGGTAGTTGTTCTCCATCATGTAGCGGCCGTCGGTCTCCATAGTGTCGGAGCAGGCGCCTTCGTGGAACACCGCGCGGACATTGCCGAAGTCGCCGCGTGCAAAGCGGGCAACGAACTCGGTCTTGTCCAGGTAGTCGGAAATCTCGCAGTCGACGAGGTTATTGAACTTCTCGGCGCGCGTCAGGTTGTCGACGGCGACGATATGGGTCTCGCCGCGTTCGTTCAGGCCCTTGACGATGTTGCTGCCGATAAGGCCGGCAGCGCCGGTCACGATGATGGTCATGGCGGATTCAGGCTCGGTGGCGCGCCTCAGGCGGCGCCGAACAATTCGGAATAAGTGACAACGGCAGTACCCAGCTTGCCGACGACGATGCTACCGGCGCGGTTGGCGTGCTGGACGGCCTCCTTGAGCGGCACGCCCGCGCCGAGCATGGTGGCCAGCGTGGCGATAACGGTGTCGCCGGCCCCCGATACATCATAGACTTCGCGCGCCTGCGCCGAGACATGCAGCACCTCGGCCTCGGTATAGAGCGTCATGCCCTCTTCGGAGCGCGTCAGCAGCAGCGCTTCGAGCTGCAGTTCGCGCCGCAGGTTCTGGGCGCGGATCGTCAGGTCGGCCTCGGTCTTCCACGCACCAACGACCGCACGCATTTCCGAGCGGTTCGGTGTGATCAGCGTGGCGCCGCGATAGCGCGAGTAATCGTCGCCCTTCGGGTCGATCAGCACCGCGCGGCCCGCAGCGCGGCCTGCCTCGACCATGCGGCCGACGTGGGTCAGCCCGCCCTTGCCGTAGTCGGACAGCACCAGCACCTGGTAGTCATTGACCAGTGCAGTGAAACGATCCAGTACCGATGCCAGCACTTCGGTGGCCGGCGCGTTCTCGAAGTCGACGCGCAGGAGCTGCTGCTGGTGTGCCACCACGCGCAGCTTGATTGTCGTATTCAGGCTTGCGTCGCGATGCAGATATGGCTCAACGTGGCTGGCATTGAGCAGTGCTTCGAGCGTACGGCCGGGCTCGTCGTCACCGACCACACCGAGCATGCCAACCTTCGCACCCAGCGCGGCGGCATTGCGCGCCACGTTGGCGGCGCCGCCCAGGCGCTCGTCGCTGCGCTTGATGTGCACCACCGGCACGGGTGCCTCGGGAGAAATGCGGTCGACGTCGCCGAACCAGTAGCGGTCCAGCATCATGTCGCCCACCACCAGCACTTGCGATTGCCGGATCTGATCGAGCGAAATCGGGTTCTTGCTCATGAACTTCCCTTTGCGCCCCGGCCGCGCCCAACCGGGACGCGGCCCGTTCGGGCTCTCACGGATACGCGGATTGACAGGTCAGCGCGCCGAGCTGGAACGCCCGATCGCGTGATACTCGATGCCGGCTTCCTCCATGGCATCGGGTTCATACAGATTACGACCGTCAATAATGACAGGCGTTTTGAGCATGCTGCGGATCTGCGAAAAATCCGGGCTGCGGAACACCTTCCACTCGGTCACGATCACCAGCGCATCGGCGCCCTGGAGGACATCCATTTGCGCCTCGCAGAAATGCAAGCGCGCCATGCCGTCGGGGATATCGGCCAGATCGATTTCCAGCACGCGGCGCGCTTCCTCCATGGCCACGGGATCGTGCACGCGCAGCGTCGCACCGCGCGAGATCAGTTCGCGGGCCAGCACGCGCGACGGCGCTTCGCGCATGTCATCCGTGTTCGGCTTGAACGCCAGGCCCCAGAGGCCAAACGTCTTGCCGCCCAGGTCCTCGCCAAAGCGCTTGACGATCTTGTTGCCGAGCACCTGCTTCTGGGAATCGTTGACTTCCTCGACGGCCTCCAGCACGCGCATCGGCTTGCCATGAGCGCTGGCCGTGCGCATCAGCGCCTGCACGTCCTTCGGGAAACACGAGCCGCCGTAGCCCGCGCCGGCATAGAGGAAGCTGTAGCCAATACGCGGGTCGGAACCGATGCCAAGGCGCACGAGTTCGATGTCGGCGCCGACTTCATCGGCCAGGTTGGCCAGCTCGTTCATGAACGAGATACGCGTGGCCAGCATCGAGTTGGCGGCGTACTTCGTGAACTCCGCCGAGCGGACGTCCATGTAGAACGTGCGCTCGTGGTTGCGGTTGAACGGCGAATAGAGCTGACGCATGATCGCCTGCGCGTGGCGGCCCGCGGCGTCGGGCGCACAGCCCAGCACGATGCGGTCCGGACGCATGAAGTCTTCGACAGCGGCGCCTTCCTTGAGGAACTCGGGGTTCGAGACCACCGAAAACTGGAGGTCCTCGAGGCCGCGCGCGGCCAGTTCCTCGCGGATCGCGGCGGCGACGCGATCGCCGGTGCCCACCGGCACGGTCGACTTGTCGACTACGACCTTGAACCCGGTCATATGGCGGCCGATATTGCGCGCGGCAGCCAGCACGTACTTCAGATCGGCAGAGCCGTCTTCGTCAGGCGGGGTGCCCACGGCGATGAACTGCACGTCGGCGTGCTCGACGCTGGCGGCCACGTCGGTGGAGAACGTCAGGCGGCCCGCGGCGCGGTTGCGGTCGATCAGCTCTTTCAGGCCCGGCTCGTAAATCGGCACGCCGCCAGCGTTCAGCAGCGCGATCTTCTTTTCGTCGACATCGAGGCAGAACACGGAATTGCCGAGTTCGGCCAGGCAGGCGCCGGTCACCAGACCGACATAGCCGCTACCGATAATCGTGACTTTCATTGCGGAAGCTCCAGAATGGTAATGATCTTGATCGCCCGGGGCGTTGCGTGATGCGGCTTAGCCCAGCGCTTCGGAGCGGCGCGGCGCATACGTTTCCCAGCGGTTGCAGCCGGGGCATTGCCAGTAGAACAGGCGGGCGCGGAAGCCGCATTCGCGGCACGTATAGCGCGCCAGATTCCGCGTGCGGACCTGCAGCAGATCGCGGATGGCGGCGGTTTCCTGCGCCTGCGCATCGACCACCGCATCGCCGCCGACATCGGCGGTTTCGCCAGACGGATTGCCCGCAGCCTGGTTCTCCTCGGCCTGCGCCTCGAAATACTTGGTCAGGGCCAGCAGCGTCGGCTGGCGTCGCAGCTGTTCGCGCATCAGCGCGGCAGCGGCCACCGGTCCGTTCACTTCCAGTTCGGTACGGTACGCGGTGTCGAGCAGTTCGGCGGCGAGGCTGCCCTTGAGCAGGCCGCGCAGCCATTGCAGCGCCTTGCCCTGCTCGCCCAGCGCACCATATGCCTTGACCACCTTGTCGGCCACGAGCGGCACGTACGCGGCGTCCTGCGTTTCAATCGCAAGCCATTGCCTGAGCGCCCCTTGCATGTCGCCGGCCGCGGCGGCCACGTCGCCCAGCAGAATCGGGGCGCGTACGTTGGCGGAGTTCTCCTGCGTGGCGCGGCGCAGCCACTCGACGGCGTCTTCGGGGCGCTTCTTCTGCAGCGCATCCTGAGCCAGTTCGCAGCAGAACTGGGCGATCTGTACGCGATAGTCCTTCTGCTCAAGCGTCTGCAGCTCACGCGCGGCGTCGATCGCCTTCTGCCATTCCTTTTCGACCTCGTACAGTTCCAGCAGTACGCGCTTGGCCGATGCGGCATAAGGGCCGGACATCAGCCGCCGCAGCGACTCCTCGGCCCGATCGAGCAAGCCGGCACGCAGGAAGTCCTGCCCGAGTTCGTAGAGCGCATGCTCGCGCTCGGGCTCGGGAAGATCTGGACGCGTGGCAAGATTCTGGTGCACGCGGATCGCGCGCTCCGTTTCGCCGCGGCGGCGGAACAGCGCGCCGAGCGCGAAGTGAAGCTCGGTGGTTTCCGGATCAAGGCGTGCGACCTCGACAAAGGCGTCGATGGCCTGGTCCGGCTGTTCATTGAGCAGGAAATTGAGGCCTTTGAAGTACGAGCGCGGCAGGGCGCCCTGCTCGCTGATGAGCTGGCGCAAATCGAAGCGCGCCGCCATCCAGCCAAGGCCAAAGACAAGTGGCAGCGCCAGCAGCCACCAGGTTTCAAACATCATGGGTCAGACTTTCGGACCGACTACGTTATAGGGGACGCCAGGCTTGGCTTCCGGCGGAGGCTCCGCACCCGAGGGCATGGTGCTCCGTGCTTCGCCCAGTGCCCGACGCAACCGCGCGGCCTCCATGCGCTGCCGCATCAACCCCGGTGCAACTGCAGCCAGCGCGGCCAGAATGCCCAGGCCGAACGCCGCCAGCAGGATCAGGATCAGCGGTGCATGCCACACGGCACCAAAAAACAGTTCCAGTGATGCATCGCCAGTGTTGCGCAAGGCCAGCACGAACAACAGGACGAACAGGACAATACGAAGAATCCAGGCGACGAGTTTCATGCGGTCAGAGCCATCGAAATTGGATCGGAATCGTCAGGATATGCGCTTGACGCATCCGGACATCTCCGGCGACGGATTCCCGGCATTGTAGCGGAATCACTTATCACAAACGGTAACCATTGGTCGCATCGCGGCAAATGGAACCGGACCGTCAACCAACGAAAAAGCGCTCCCGGAGGAGCGCTTTCCAACAGACTTGCCAGTAAGGCGAGCGAGCCTACCGGGCCGGTCAGGACCGGACCAGATTGAGCTGACCGTCCTCATGCAGCGCGCCGGCCGAGGCCGAAGGCTGCGAGGCAGGCTGCTGTGCCTGGCCGGGCTTGCCGTGCGGGGCATGACCGTTTCCGTTCATGCCACCGCCCGGCGTAACCGGACGATCAACTCGCTCGCGCAACTCCTTGCCCGCCTTGAAGTGCGGTACCCGTTTCTCGGGCACCAGCACGCGTTCGCCGGACTTGGGGTTGCGGCCCACGCGGGGCGGCCGCTTGTTCAGACCAAAGCTGCCGAAGCCACGGATCTCGATGCGATGGCCATCGGCCAGGGCTTCGGACATCGCGTCGAGAATCGTTTTCACCGAGATGTCCGCATCCCGCAGCAACAACTGCGGAAAGCGGGCAGCCAGTTTTTCGACGAGCTCGGACTTGGTCATGGGCGGTCTCGCAGTGCGGGGCGCTGCTCGATATTACTGGTTGTCCTGGCCGAGCTTGGCCTTCAGCAGTGCGCCGAGGTTGGTCGTGCCAGCCGTGCCGGTGTCAGCCTGGAACTTCTGCATGGCTTCCTGCTGCTCTGCGGAGTCCTTGGCCTTGATCGACAGGTTGATGTTGCGCGACTTGCGGTCGACGTTCACCACCAGGGCGGTGATCTGCTCGCCTTCCTTCAGCACGTTGCGGGCGTCTTCCACGCGGTCTGCGGAGATTTCCGAAGCGCGCAGGTAGCCTTCCACGTCGTCAGCCAGCTGCACCACGGCGCCCTTGGCGTCAACGGCCTTGATCGTGCCATTCACGATCGAGCCCTTGTCGTTGGCCGAGATGAAGTTGTTGAACGGATCGCCCGACAGTTGCTTGATGCCCAGCGAGATGCGTTCCTTGTCGACGTCGATGCCCAGGACGACAGCTTCCACTTCGTCGCCCTTCTTGTACTTGCGCACAGCCTCTTCGCCGGTCTCTTGCCACGACAGGTCGGACAGGTGCACCAGGCCGTCGATGCCGCCAGGCAGACCGATGAACACGCCGAAGTCGGTGATCGACTTGATCTGGCCGGCCAGCTTGTCGCCCTTCTTGTGGTTGCGGCTGAAATCGTCCCACGGATTGGCCTTGCACTGCTTCATGCCCAGGCTGATACGACGCTTGTCTTCGTCGATATCCAGGACCATGACTTCCACTTCGTCGCCCAGCTGGACAACCTTCGACGGAGCCACGTTCTTGTTGGTCCAGTCCATTTCGGACACGTGCACCAGACCTTCGATACCGGCTTCGATCTCGACGAACGCGCCGTAGTCGGTCAGGTTGGTCACCTTGCCGAACAGGCGGGTGCCTTGCGGGTAGCGGCGCGAGATGCCCACCCACGGATCTTCGCCCAGTTGCTTCACGCCCAGCGAGACGCGGTTCTTTTCCTGGTCGAACTTGAGGATCTTGGCGGTGATTTCCTGGCCAACCGACAGCACTTCGCTCGGGTGACGCACACGACGCCATGCCAGGTCGGTGATGTGCAGCAGGCCGTCGATGCCACCGAGGTCCACGAACGCGCCGTAGTCGGTGATGTTCTTGACGATACCGTTGACGATCGCGCCTTCCTTCAGCGTTTCCATCAGCTTCTGACGCTCTTCGCCCAGCGTGGCTTCCACCACGGCGCGACGCGACAGCACGACGTTGTTACGCTTGCGGTCGAGCTTGATGACCTTGAATTCGAGGGTCTTGCCTTCGTACGGCGTGGTGTCCTTGATCGGACGCACGTCGACGAGCGAACCGGGCAGGAAGGCACGGATGCCGTTGACCATCACGGTCAGGCCGCCCTTGACCTTGCCGGTCACGGTACCCGAGATGATTTCGCCGTCTTCCAGCGCCTTCTCGAGGTTCAGCCACGATGCCAGGCGCTTGGCCTTGTCGCGGGAAAGGATGGTGTCGCCATAGCCGTTCTCGAGTGCGTCGATGGCCACGGAGACGTAGTCGCCGGCCTGCACTTCGAGTTCGCCCTGGTCGTTCAGGAACTCCTCCACCGGCACAAATGCCTCGGACTTGAGGCCGGCATTGACGACCACGAAATTGTGGTCGATGCGCACGACTTCAGCGGAGATCACTTCGCCAGCCTTCATATTGGAGCGGGCGATCGATTCCTCGAACAGTGCGGCAAAGGATTCGTTGGTTTGCAGGTCGGACATAAACGTAAATTAGCAATCCGCAGTACGCTGGCCGGGCACGCCTGTCGCGCTCAGTCTGCCAGTGCAGCGGGGTCAAGTTGAACAACCGGTACCGGACGGGTTGGGTTCCGGTACTGGCCCAGATCGGTGCCTCGTGGTTTTAATCACCGCACTGCGGCGAACCACTCCAGCACCTGCGCCACGGCCTCATCCACCGTCATTTCGGAGGTATCGAGCCGTTGCGCGTCTTCCGCGGGACGCAGTGGTGCGGCGGCACGGGTGCGATCCCGCGCGTCGCGCGCCTCAAGGTCACGCAAAAGGTCTTCGATATTAGCAGAAATTCCCTTATCAATCAATTGTTTATAGCGCCTCCGGGCGCGCGCCTCGACACTCGCGGTCAGAAACACCTTCAGGCGGGCATCGGGAAAGATCACCGTACCCATGTCGCGGCCGTCGGCCACCAAGCCCGGCAGCTTGCGAAAGCCGCGCTGAAGTGCCGTAAGCGCATCGCGCACCGACTGATGCACGGCAATGGCCGAGGCGCGGTTGCCGATCGCCTCCTGGCGGATCGCCTGACTGACTTCCTCCCCGGACAGCCAGACCCGGTCCGGGCCGAACTTCACATCTAGGCGTGCGGCCATCTTTGCAAGGGTGTCGACGTCCTGCAAGTCGACATTGGCACGGTCGCTGGCCAAGGCCACGAGGCGATACAGCGCGCCGCTGTCGAGCAGGTGAAAACCAAGGGCATCCGCCACCTTGTGCGCAACGGTGCCTTTGCCGGACGCGGTTGGTCCGTCTATTGTAATGACGTCAACGATAGTCATTGATTATTGCTTACTTAAATACTATTGATTTGGCGCGTCAATTGATAATGATTATCATCAGCTCCATGGTTGCGCGGTCGTCGGTCTTTTCCCTCTCCCGACCCCCACAAAAGCGGCCGCGCAACCTACCTGAATTCTCAAACGCGAGGCAATCTACCATGGCCAAAACCCTGACCTTCGGCATCATGCACCTGGGCATCGCTTTCAGCGTGACCTATGCGCTGACCGGCAGCCTGGCCATCAGTGGCGCAATTACGTTTATCGAACCTGCCGTGAACACGGTGGCCCACTACTTTTTCGACAAGTTCTGGGAACACCGCGAACGCCAGGCCAAAGCGCGCGCGTTAGCGCCCGAAGCAACAGCGGCGGCCCGATACGCCGCCACCTGACTTCCCGCCGCTCACGCAGAGTAATCACTTACCGCACGATTACCGCGCCACTCCGGCAAACACCGAGAAATACTCGGGGAACGTCTTTGCCACGCAACCCGGATCATTGATCCTCACCGGCAACGGGCCGAATGCGGCCAACGAGAAACACATTGCCATCCGATGGTCATCATAGGTGCCAATGCCGTCGGCGGGGGTCTGCCATGCCGACACCGACGCTGGCGGCGTCACTTTCAGGTAGTCCGCCCCCTCTTCGACATCCGCGCCGAGCTTGCGAAGCTCGGTCGCCATGGCCGTGATGCGGTCAGTTTCCTTGACCCGCCAACTGGCGATGTTGGTCAGCGTGGTCGTGCCTTCCGCAAACAGAGCAGCCACGGCAAGCGTCATTGCGGCGTCGGGAATGTGGTTGCAGTCGAGTTCGATGCCATTCAGACGGCCGTCGTCGCGCTCGGTGCCGCGCACCTCGATCCAGTTGTCGCCGGCCATCACGTTGGCGCCCATCCGGTTCAGCGCCTCCGCAAAGCGGACATCGCCCTGGATGCTCGCCATGCCTACGCCTTCCACCCGCACCGGGCCGCCACCGATTGCGCCGGCTGCCAGAAAGTACGATGCACTGGATGCATCGCCTTCGACATAGATCTCGCCCGGCGAGCGGTATTGCGCGCCGGCCGGCAGGATGAAGCGCTCCCAGCCCTGCCGCTCCACCTTGATGCCGAAGCGCGCAAGCAGGTTCAGCGTGATCTCGATATACGGCTTCGAGATCAGTTCGCCGATCACTTCGATCTCGATACGGCCCGAAGGCGCGGAGGCCATGGGGAGCGTCATCAGCAGCGCAGTCAGGAACTGGCTTGACACATCGCCGCGCACACGAATCGGCGCATCGATGCGGATCGTCGCCGGATTGATCTGCAGCGGCGGATAGCCAGGCGTGCCCAGGTAGTCAACCGATGCCCCGACCTGGCGCAGGCCATCGACCAGATCGCCAATGGGCCGTTCGTGCATGCGCGGCACACCGCTCAGCTTGTAGGTGCCGCCCTGCAGCGCCAGCGCCGCCGTCAGCGGACGAATCGCGGTACCGGCATTGCCCATGAACAGGTCTGCCGACTTGTTCGGAAAATTCCCGCCCACGCCGGACACGACGACGCAATCATCCCCCTCACGCCGCCATGCCACGCCGAGCACCTTGAGGGCTTCCAGCATGACGCGGGTATCGTCGGAATCCAGCAGATCGCGCACGCGCGTCTCGCCGGCGGCCAGCGCCGACAGCAACAGCACGCGGTTGGAGATGCTCTTCGAGCCGGGCAGGCGGACCGTGCCGGAAGCACTGGTCAGGGGCCCAAGGGTCAGATGTTCCATGGTTCTCGCAGCATGGCCGCTACGCGCCGCAGCGCGTGGGCGGCTTCAGGGTTCGACGTTGTTGGCGGCCGCGCGCGCGGCGCCCCACTTCTGACGCGTGTCACTGGCGCGCGTGAACAACCGTTCCAGCGCCGCACCATCACCGGCCTTGATCTGTGCCTTCAGGTGGGCGAGTACAGCTTCATAGGTGCTGATCTCACCCAGCAGGGCATCCTTGTTGGCGATGCAGATATCGCGCCACATTTCGGGCGATGACGCCGCGATGCGCGTGAAATCGCGGAATCCACCGCCCGCGAAATCCAGCTTCAGCGCCGCGTCTTCGGCATTGGCAACCTGGGCCACCAGCGCATACGACAGCACGTGAGGCAGGTGACTGACAGAGGCAAATACCGCGTCATGCTGCACGGCAGACATCACGTGGCAATCGGCACCGGCGGCCTCCCACATGGCACGTACCGCCGCCACATCGGCTCGCGCGTTTTCCTGCAGCGGGCACAGCACCACCTTCTTGCCGACATAGAGATCGCCGAGCGCCGCTTCCACGCCATTCAGCTCACGGCCAGCGATAGGATGCGCCGGCACGAACTGGGCTACCTTGTCGCCGAGCGCGGTTTTCGCGGCCATGATGACATCGGACTTGGTGCTGCCGGCGTCGGTCACGATCGTGCCCGGCTGCAGGTGCGGCTCCAGCGCATGCAGCAGTGCGAAGTTCTGCGCGACGGGCGCGCACAGCACCACCAGGCTTGCACCACGCAGGGCATCCTCGAGCGAGGCTGCCTCGTCGATGACGCCAAGCGCCCTGGCCTTCTCCAGCGAGGCCGCCGAGCGGCCTACGCCCACCACCGTCCCCACCACGCCTGCGCGCTTGAGCGACAACGCCAGCGATCCGCCAATCAGGCCGACGCCAACAATCACGACTTTTGAAAAATGCAATGCGCTCACGGTTTCAGACATGCTTGAGGTTCACTTCAGGGCCTGTTCGAGCGCCACGACAAACGCGTCGTTCTCTTCCGGCAGGCCGATCGTCACGCGGAGCCACTGCGGCAAACCGTAGTTGGCCACGGGACGCACGATCACGCCCTGCTCGAGCAGCGCCAGGTTGACGCGTGCGCCGGCACCATCGTCGTTACCGACGCGGACCATGACGAAGTTGCCCGACGACTTGACGTATTCCAGCCCCAGACGCTCGAACGCCGTCACAAGCTGCGCCTTGCCCTGACGATTCAGTTCGGCGCTGCGCTGCAGGAAGCCGGCATCGTCGAGCGCCGCTACCGCAGCCGCCTGCGCAAGGCTGTTGACATTGAACGGCTGGCGCACGCGGTTCAGCAGGTCGGTAAGCGGGGGCTGCGCCACGCCATAGCCAACGCGCAAGCCCGCCAGCCCATACGCCTTCGAGAACGTGCGCGACACCATCAGGTTCGGATACTTGCGCACCCAGGCGATCGACTCGTACTGCTGGTCGGCATCGAGATATTCGTTGTAGGCCTCGTCAAGGACCACCACCACATGGGACGGCACCTTGGCCAGGAATGCCTCGATCTCTGCGGCGGACACGAACGTACCGGTCGGGTTGTTCGGGTTGGCGATGAATACAAGCTTGGTGTCGGGAGCGATCGCCGCGGCCATCGCTTCCAGATCATGGCCGTAATTGCGCGCCTTCACCTCGATCGCGCGTGCGCCCACTTCCTGCGTGGCGAGTGCGTAGACCGCAAACGAGTACTCGGCGTAGACAATCGACTCGCCATTGCGCACCAGCGCATGCGCGGCCAGCTCGAGGATGTCGTTGCTCCCGTTGCCAAGCGTCAGCCATTCGGCGGGTACGTCAAACTTTTCCGACAGCTTTGCCTTCAGTTCGAAGCCATTGCTGTCCGGATAGCGGCCCAGTTCCTCCATCGCGGCGGCAATGGCCGCCTTCGCCGATGCCGGCATGCCGAGCGGATTCTCGTTCGACGCCAGCTTGACGATGCGCGATTCATCGAGGCCGAACTCGCGCGCAACCTCGGAAATCGGCTTGCCTGCGATATACGGCGAAATCTTGCGCACGTAGGACGGACCAAAAAAGTCAGCCGCGTTGCCCTGCTCTGCCATGTTTGTCTCCTCGCTGACGTTATTTGCTGGACGGGTACGAGCCAAGCACCTTCAGGTATGCGGCGTTGCGGCGCAGCTCTTCGATTGCGCGCGCGACCGCCGGCTCGTGCTGGTGGCCTTCCACATCCACGTAGAAGTAGTACTCCCACGCACCACTGCGCGCGGGACGCGACTCAAACCGGCACATCGATACGCCATTCTCGGCCAGCGGGGCCAGCAGCTGATACACGGCGCCTGCCTTGTTCGGCACGGACAGGATCAGTGACGTTTGATCGCTGCCGGACGGCTCGGTCTCGTAGCGGCCAATCACGGCAAAGCGCGTGCGATTGTGCGGATCGTCCTGGATATGCGAGCGGATGATATGCAGGTGGTAGCGGTTGGCTGCGGATTCACCTGCAATCGCGGCGACGGTAGGGTCCTCGCTGGCCATGCGTGCCGCTTCGGCGTTGCTGGACACCGCCTGGCGCTCCAGGTGCGGATAGTTCGCGGCAAGCCAGTGCTGGCACTGCGCGAGCGCCTGCGCGTGGGCGCGCACCACGGTCACGCCGGTCATGTCCGGCTTCGATGCCATCAGGTTGTGATGAACCTTCAGCGCGATCTCGCCGCTGATCTTGAGCGACGTCTGCAGGAATAGATCGAGCGTGCGCGAAACGGCGCCCTCGGTCGAATTCTCGACCGGCACCACGCCGTACTCCACGGTGCCCGCTTCCACGGCGCGGAAGACTTCGTCGATGGTCGTGCACGGCACGCCGGTCACTTCGTGTCCGAAGTGCGCGTAGAGCGCCTGCTCGGAGAACGTTCCGGCCGGGCCGAGGAAGGCGATTTCCAGCGGCTTCTCCAGGCCCCGGCAGGCAGACATCACCTCACGCCAGATCGACGCAACGCTTTCACCGAGCAGCGGCCCCGGATTGGCGCCCTGCACCTTGCGAATCACCTGCAGCTCGCGCTCGGGACGAAACACGGGTGCGCCGTACTTCTTCTTCACCTCGCCCACGTCCAGCGCGAGCTGGGCACGACGGTTGAGCAGCGCCAGCAGCTCACGGTCCACCGCGTCGATCTGGTTGCGCAGGGGCGCCAGGTCGGCGGACAGCGCCTGCTCCTGCGCACTGGGTCCGGAAGTGTCGTTGCGCTCCGCATCCGGTTCGGGTGCATTGGCGCGAGACTTGTCTTGCTCTGTCATATCAAGGCCTGGCGGACCGCGTGTTCGGCGGCCGCGGAAAGTCTGGGGCGAAGCCACACCGCTCGCTTGCCTGCGTGGCGGTGCGGCGCTAGTCCGCCGTCAGGCGGCGGTGCGCTCGAATTCGCGCATGAATTCGATCAGCGCGGTAACACCCTCGAGTGGCATCGCGTTATAGATACTGGCGCGCATGCCGCCCACGGACTTGTGGCCCTTGAGCTGTACCAGGCCGTTCGCGCGCGCCTGGGTCAGGAACGCTTCGTTGCGCGATTCATCGCGCAGGAAGAACGGTACGTTCATGCGCGAGCGGCAGCTGTGGTCGATTTCGTTGCGGTAATAATCGCTCTGGTCCAGGAAGTCATACAGCGCGCGCGCCTTGGCGATGTTGCGCTGTTCGATAGCGGCAACGCCGCCCTGGGCCTTGAGCCACTTGAACACGAGCCCCGCGATATAGATCGCGTAGGTGGGCGGCGTGTTGTACATCGAATCATGTTCGTCCACGAGGCGCCAGTTGAACGCCGACGGGCACAGCGGATGCGCGAAGCCGATCAGGTCTTCGCGCACGATGACGATCGTCACGCCGGCCGGGCCGATGTTCTTCTGGGCACCGCCATAGACCACCTGCACGCGCGACCAGTCGATCGGGCGCGACAGGATGTGGCTTGACGCATCGGCCACCACAATGCGGCCCTTGTCGTGCGTGCCGGTCTGGCCGATGTCGGGAATTTCCTGGAATTCCGTGCCGACGATCGTCTCGTTGGTGCAAAGGTGCACGTACGCGGCGTCATGCGACAGCTTCCACGAATTCACATCCGGGATCTTGTGCCACTTCTCGTCCTTGCTCGAAGCGGCGATGTTGACTTCGCTGTAGCGGCGCGCTTCCTGCTCGGTCTTGACTGACCAGGTGCCGGTGACGACGAAATCGGTCTTCGGCTTCTCGGCATTGACGCGATTGGCCAGGTTCAGCGGAACGATGCCGTTCTCGCCAATTGCACCGCCCTGCATGAACAGGATGCGGAAGTTCTTCGGCACCTGCAGCAGTTCGCGCAGGTCGGCCAGCGCTTCGTTATGAATGCCTTCGAACTCGCGGCTGCGATGGCTCATCTCCATCACCGACACACCCGTACCTCGCCATGACAGCATTTCCTCGGCGGCCTGCTGCAGGACTTCGGTCGGCAATGCGGCCGGGCCAGGCGAGAAATTGAACACGCGCTCGGCCAGGGATCGTTGCAGGCCGGCGAGGGCGGGATTCTGGGGATCGTTCATGGAGGGAAGATGGAAAAATGGCTGCCGTTTGAACCAGGCAGCCATTATCCCTCAAACCCGCGCCGCTTGGGGCGGCATGGCCGTGCCGTGGGTGTTGGCAGGCGCGGCGGGAAAAGCAAACTGGCCCGGTGGTCTTACCGGGCCAGTCGTCGATCACTTGCCGATCACTTGCCGATTACTTCGCAGCAGCGGCGATTTCCTTCTCGGCGGCGTCGCGCATCGACTTGCCAACCTGCGGGCCGTACTTCTGCATCATCGAACCCCAGATTTCCTGGGTGGCCTTGCCCTGGTTGGCCATGAACTTCTGACCGGTCGGCGACTTCAGGAACGTCGTCAGGTCCTTGATTTCCTGGGTCGAGTAGTACTTGCCGAAGGCGTCGTAGTGAGCCTTGATCGCATCCTGCTTGAACCCGTCAGTCGTGAACGCCGTGCCGGCGCCGTCGACCATGCGCTGCACTGCGCCGTTCTTCTTGAGCTTCTCGACGGCGGCCTGCTTCTGCTTGTCGTTCAGCGTCTTGTTCTCGACCAGCACCTGCTCCAGCACCAGCGGCGCTTCCTGCTTCGCGCCCTGCTGCCAGTTGTCGGCCTGACCCTTGACAGCCTGGTCGGCCTGCATGACGGTCAGCAGTTCCTTGATGGCCGCAGTCTTGTCCTTGTCGTCCGCTTGTGCGTGCGCACCTTGCGCCAGCATCATCATCGGAGCAACAGCAGCCAGAACAGCGATACGTCGATAGGTTTTGAGCATTATGACTCCCTGGAAAATACGTCCGGATTAGTCCGCGCGGCCGTCTGGCGAGTTCCGGCCACCGTCCTGTTGTTGCAACTAATTACGAATTCGCATCCGCGTCTGTAGCACCGGCATCGGTAGCGCCAGCGGCATCGTCTGCCACTTCGCCATCTTCCGAACCTGCGCCGTTGTCCGCATCGCTCTCAACGATGCGCTGCAGACCCGACAGCTTGGTGCCTTCGTCGACGTTGATCAGCGTCACACCCTGCGTGGCGCGTCCCATCTCGCGGATTTCGGCCACACGGGTGCGGATCAGCACGCCGCCGGTCGTGATCAGCATGATCTCGTCTTCGGGCGAGACCAGCGCCGCAGCCACCACGCGGCCATTGCGCTCGCTCGTCTGGATCGCAATCATGCCCTTGGTGCCACGGCCGTGTCGAGTGTATTCGGAAATCGGCGTGCGCTTGCCGTAACCGTTCTCGGTAGCCGTCAGCACGCTGCCAACCGGAGCGGCGCTGCCTTCGGCAGATTCCGCATCGGCAGATTCGGCCGGTGCAACCAGCATGGCGATCACTGCCTGCCCCTCGTCGAGGTTCATGCCGCGCACGCCACGCGCCTGACGCCCCATCGGACGCACATCGTTCTCGTCAAAGCGCACCGCCTTGCCGGCATCGGAGAAGAGCATCACATCGTGCTGGCCATCCGTGACGGCCGCGCCGATCAGGAAGTCGCCTTCATCAAGGTCCACGGCGATGATGCCGGCCTTGCGCGGGTTCGAGAACTCGGTCAGCGCGGTCTTCTTGACCGTACCGCGTGCGGTGGTCATGAAGATGAAATGCTCGGCGTCGAACTGGCGTACCGGCAGGATCACGTTGATCTTCTCGCCATCGGCCAGCGGGAACATGTTCACGATCGGTCGGCCGCGCGAGGTGCGCGAGCCCTGCGGCACTTCATACACCTTCAGCCAGTAGAGCCGGCCGCGGTTCGAGAAGCACAGGATGTAGTCGTGGGTGTTGGCCACGAACAGCGTGTCGATCCAGTCGTCTTCCTTCGTGGCCGTGGCCTGCTTTCCACGACCGCCGCGCTTCTGGGCGCGGTATTCGGAAATCGGCTGGCTCTTCATATAGCCCGAGTGCGACAGCGTCACGACCATATCCTGCGGCGTGATCAGGTCCTCGGTATCGAGTTCGGTCGCGTTCAGTTCGATCTGCGAGCGGCGCTCATCGCCGAATTCGGCGCGAATCGCACCAAGTTCCTCGGTAATGATCGTCGTGATGCGTTCCGGCCGGGCCAGGATGTCCAGCAGGTCGGCGATCAGGCCCATCACCTCGCGATACTCCTGGACGATCTTGTCCTGCTCGAGACCCGTGAGGCGTTGCAGTCGCATCTGCAGGATTTCCTGCGCCTGGCTATCGGACAGGCGATACAGGCCATCGGGCTGCATGCCGAACACCGCCGGCAGCCCATCGGGGCGATACGATGCGCGGCCGCCCGCCGTGTCGCTTTCGGCACGTGCGAGCATTTCGCGCACCAGGCCCGAGTCCCAGGCCTTGGTCATCAATTCCTGCTTGGCGATCGGCGGCGTCGGCGCGGCCTTGATGATCGCGATGAACTCGTCGATATTGGCCAGCGCCACGGCCAGGCCTTCCAGCACATGGCCGCGCTCGCGCGCCTTGCGCAGTTCGAACACGGTGCGGCGGGTGACGACCTCGCGCCGGTGCGACAGGAACGCGTCCAGCATCTGGCGCAGGTTCAGCAGGCGCGGCTGGCCGTCGACCAGCGCCACCATGTTCATGCCGAACGTGTCCTGAAGCTGGGTGTTCTTATATAGGTTGTTCAGAACGACCTCGGGCACCTCGTTGCGCTTGAGCTCGATCACCACGCGCATGCCTGACTTGTCAGATTCGTCGCGGATGTCCGAAATGCCTTCGATCTTCTTTTCAGTCACCAGCTCGGCAATGCGCTCGAGCAGGGTGCGCTTGTTCACCTGGTACGGCAGTTCATCGACGATGATCGCCTGGCGCTGGCCACGGTCGATATCCTCGAAGTGCGTACGGGCGCGCATGACAACGCGGCCGCGCCCGGTGCGATAGCCTTCGCGCACGCCCTGGATGCCATAGATAATGCCGGCGGTCGGAAAATCGGGCGCCGGAACCAGTTCGATAAGGTCGTCGACCGTGGCATCCGGATTACGCAGCAGATGCAGGCAGGCGTCGACAACTTCGTTCAGGTTATGCGGCGGGATATTCGTGGCCATACCGACCGCAATACCCGACGAACCATTGATCAGCAAATTCGGAATACGTGCCGGCAAAATACCGGGCTCTTTCTCCGAACCGTCATAGTTGGGATCGAAATCGACAGTTTCCTTGTCGATATCGTGGAGCATTTCATGGGCGATCTTCGCCAGGCGGATTTCGGTATAACGCATTGCCGCGGCGTTATCACCGTCCACCGAGCCGAAGTTGCCCTGGCCGTCCACCAGCATGTAACGCAGGGAAAAATTCTGCGCCATACGGACGATCGTGTCATAGACCGCGGTATCGCCGTGCGGGTGATATTTACCAATCACATCGCCGACAATACGGGCCGATTTCTTGTAGGGCCGGTTCCAGTCGTTATTGAGCTCATGCATCGCAAAGAGCACGCGCCGGTGTACCGGCTTCAGGCCGTCCCGGACATCGGGTAGCGCGCGCCCTACGATTACGCTCATCGCGTAATCCAGGTATGAGCGGCGCATTTCCTCTTCCAGCGAGACCGGAAGGGTTTCTTTGGCGAATTGATCCATTGCGGCGTGGTTTATGCGGCGGGTTTAAGCAAATGAAGCCCGGATTCCTGGCATGCGGAAGTCGGCGTACCGGCATCGGGCGAACATGGCATTCTATCATGCGCGGAACCCCTTCCCGCCCCCGCCGGAACCCCTCTTCCACAGCCTCCGGTGACGCTCCCCGTTACCACCCCCTGCACCCGGCAACCCATACAGGACAAGGCTTTGCGGGCGCCGCAAGACTGATGTTGCACAAACACCACAGGCCTAAAAGCACGTGGTTGAATCGAATATATTTACTTCTTAGGAAACGAGCCTTGTGGCACAATTCCCCAGCGAAGAGCCAGACATTGTTCGAAGTGGAGCATACTCCACGTCGAGAATGTTATACTCCGAAGAATGTATGTCTTGTTTTCGTCCATTTGCTCGCAGTAACCCTGCGGTGATCTCATCCTGAGAGGAGAAATATGAAAAAATTTGCCAAGCTCGCGCTCGTTGCAGCTACCGCAGTAATGGCTGCATCCGCTCAAGCCCAGTCCGTCCCCTATGAAAAGAAGGCAGTGAACGACAACTGGGGCAACGGTACGAGCGAGTACGTGTGGAAGAATGGCACGAACGAGCTCTGCTGGCGCGACAGCTCCTGGACCCCGGCAACGGCCAATGCCCTGTGCGACGGCGCACTGGCTCCGGCTGCTGCTGCAGTGCCGCCGACCCCGGTGGCTCCGCCGGTTGTGTCGAGCGAGAAGGTCACTTTCGCTGCTGACACCCTGTTCGACTTCGACAAGGCCGTTCTGAAGCCCGAAGGCAAGTCCAAGCTGGACGACCTGGTCTCGAAGCTGCAAGGCATCACCCTGGAAGTCATCATTGCCGTTGGTCACACCGACTCGTTCGGTTCGGACAAGTACAACGATCGCCTGTCGATCCGTCGTGCTGAATCGGTCAAGGCTTACCTGGTGAGCAAGGGCGTTGAAGCCAACCGCGTGTACACCGAAGGCAAGGGCAAGCGTCAGCTGAAGGTTGATCCGAAGTCGTGCAAGGGCAACCGCACCGCTCAGATCGCCTGCCAGCAGCCGAACCGTCGCGTGGAAGTCGAAGTGGTCGGCACCCGCAGCGCACGTTAATCGGATCCTCTCCGATGAAGAAAAGCCCAGCGCAAGCTGGGCTTTTTTTTTGGTAAAGTTGCCGCAGACTTCTCACCAGATTTGCCGCTCGCCGGCACCCATGATGTCGCAATCGACTACCCTGCACTCCTCCCCCGATACCCCAAGCCGCAATGCCGATCCAAAGGAGATCGACAAGTTCAGCGAACTGGCTCACCGATGGTGGGACCCAAACAGCGAATTCAAGCCACTGCATGACCTTAACCCGCTGCGCCTGGGCTGGATTGACGGCATCGCGCGCCTGTCGGGCAAGCAGGTGGTCGACGTTGGCTGCGGCGGCGGCATCCTTTCCGAAAGCATGGCCCGCGCAGGCGCCACGGTGCGCGGCATCGACCTTTCCACCAAGGCGCTCAAGGTAGCCGACCTCCACAGCCTTGAGTCCGGGGTGGCAGTGACCTATGAGGAAATTGCCGTCGAAGACCTGGCAGCGCGCGCGCCGTCCAGCGTCGATGTGGTCACCTGCATGGAGATGCTCGAGCATGTGCCAGATCCCCAGTCGATCGTCCGCGCGTGCATGACGCTGGCCAAACCCGGCGGTTATCTCTTTTTCTCGACGATCAACCGCAACCTCAAGGCCTATCTGCTGGCGATCGTCGGCGCCGAGTACGTACTGAACATGCTGCCCCGCGGCACGCATGATTACGAGAAATTCATCACGCCGTCCGAGCTGGCCCGCTTTGCGCGCAATGTGGGACTGGATCTGATCGAGATGCGCGGGATGACCTATAACCCGTTGACGCAGATCTATTCGCTCGGCCGCGACACGGACGTGAACTACATGATGGCCTTCCGCAAGGCAGCCTGAGCCATGACGATGTTCGACGCAATCTTCTTCGATTTAGACGGCACGCTGGCCGATACCGCCCCCGATCTTGCCGCAGCCGCCAACCGCCTCGTCACCGAGCGCGGCATGCCGCCAGTCGCCTATGAAAAACTTCGCCCGGTGGCATCGCACGGTGCGCGTGGGCTCATTGGCGCAGCCTTTGGCAAGCGCCCCGAGGACCCCGAGTTCCCGGCCCTGCGCGACACGTTCCTCGATTACTACGAGGCGGATATCGCCGTGCACACGCGTCTGTTCGACGGCATGGACGAAGTACTGGAAAGGCTCGATGCCGAAGGGATTCTTTGGGGCATCGTGACCAACAAGATTGCACGATTCACGGTGCCGCTGGTCAACGCCATCGGCCTCACGCCACGCGCCTCCGCCGTGGTCAGCGGAGATACCACGCCGCACGCCAAGCCCCATCCCGCCCCGCTGCTCCGCGCCGCCGAACTAAGCGGCGTGGCGCCGGCCCGCTGCGTCTATGTTGGCGATGACCTGCGCGACATCCAGGCCGGCCGGGCCGCTGGCATGAAGACCGTCGCAGCAGCTTATGGCTACTGCGGCGAGGACGATCCTCCGGAAAGCTGGGGGGCCGACTACCTGATCCGCCAGCCGGCCGAACTGATCGCTCTGTTCGCCTGACCGAGGGAACCGAACCCGCGCAGTGTGCGTCGAAAGCGAGTACAATCCGTTTTCTTTCGCGTTTTCGACGCACATTGGGGCCGACCTGGTTTCGACGTGGGTTACGAAGCAGTGGAGGGCATACCGAGGACCCGTCACCTCGTTAATCAATGGGAACGCAATAACTGCTAACGACGAACGTTACGCACTGGCAGCCTAAGGGCCGCCGTCCTCGCACTGGCTCGCTGACGGGCTAGGGTCGCAAGACCACGCGAGGTCATTTACGTCAGATAAGCTTCGGGAGTGTCACGGGCCCGAGGACGAAAACCTAGTGACTCGCCGTCGTAGAGCGTGTTCGTCCGCGATGCGGCGGTTAAATCAAATGACAGAACTAAGTATGTAGAACTCTCTGTGGAGGGCTTGCGGACGCGGGTTCGATTCCCGCCGGCTCCACCAAACACAAAAAAACCCAACCGGCTCCGGTTGGGTTTTTTATTTCCCTCACGCGCAATCGCGCAGACCGCCGCGCCGCGGCGGGATATGCATCAGTGCACGGACGCCCCGTCGATCGGCATGTTTGCCAGCCGCGCCGCGTGAAACCGCTCCATGCCCACCGTTACGCCCAGGTCGGAATACAACCGCACGGCCTGATCCGGCGACGTCAGCACGCCAGGCATCCACAGCCGCTGCAGCCGCTGCGTGGATTCTCCCGAGCGCGCGGCAAATGCCTCGATGCCGAATTCCTGAATCGCCTTGAACAGCACCAGGCCCACGAGGTACATATCGCCGGTTTCCAAGGCTACCGTCGCCTGTGCCGTCCAGCGCGCCTGGCGATCCGCAAGTTTCTCCGCCTCGGCAAAGCGTTCAGTCACGGTGGACACAAACCCGTCGCCCGCCTGTTGAAACATTTGGCTCATTACACCCCTCCAATCCCGTCTCAAATCAATGACGCAATGACGGCAGAAATCGCCGGAAACTGTAGCCAGATTTGAATTTTTGGCGAACTTGTCACATTTCCGGCACACCGTCAGATACGCACACTTCACATCTTTACCACCACCGCATCCATAGGATGCAGGCGGGTGGGCGGATACAATAGGTGACCACTGCTTCCCCGCCCTGCCCTCATGTCCGACCAACCACGCTTCACCGTCAATCGTTCCGTGTTCATGCTGATCCCGGAGCAACCTTTCCTTGACTGGGTCAAGGCGGTCGATCCAGAGCCCGTGCCGGCCATGACCCTGGAGACGATCCGCGACGACGCCAGCGTGTTCCTGTTGCCGGAAGTCGCTGACACGCCGGAGAACGCACTTCGCTGGGTAGAAAAGCGCTGGCGCACATTCTTCGAGTTCATGCTTGGCGAATGGTTTGACGATTCACTCTGGCCCGAGCAGATCTCGCTGGACATGTTCCGCCAGTGGTTCACACCGCGCTTTCATTCGATGGTGTGGGACATGGCGCCCGATACGCCGATCGAGCACGAAGACTGGGACGATGAGGACGACGACGTGTCGTCGATGCTCCACTGAGCACACCCGAATCTTCGCGACGACCAAATAAATACGGCACGCAAGCGCGTGCCGTTTTCATTCATGCTGCGGGTACCGGCAGCGTCAAAGAGTATCAGAGAAAACGGTCCAGAATCTTGCGACTTGGTTTGTCTAGGGCGAGCAGGTCACGTATCAGATAGTGGATGCCGTGGCTGTCGGAAATCAACAACGTGTTGCCGGCCAGACGGCGAATATCCTCTTCGCCGCGCAGCACCAGATCGGTCCTGCCGCGATCGGTTTGCACGGTCCACACGCTCGGCGTTGCATACGTGGAGACCCCCAGGATCTTGCGAATCTCCGGCATGAATTCGCGCCCCGCCAGTTCTGTCTCGATCAATTCACGCGTCGATGCCGGAAGGCCGTCGAGGCGCGGAATCCACACAAGCTCACGGCCATCGGTGCTCATCATGCCAACGCCGTCGTCCGCCGCCGAGATCGGGAACGCGCGCACCGGCACCACGCCTTCATGCGACGTGCCATCGGCAAGCGTCAGCACCAGCTTGCCGAAATTGTTACGGGTCAGGTTGAAACCGGGCGTCTGATCGGGCGTCTGCATGGACGTATCTTCGGGAAATTGATTACTGAGCACTGACCGTCTCCGCAGCGTCGGTGCGCTCGCCTTCGCTCGTCACATCGCCTTCGGCATCAACGTTGCGCGCCTGCGCCTGGTACAGCTTGTAGTACGCACCTTCGCGCGCCAGCAGTTCGTCATGGCTGCCCACTTCGACGATCTGGCCGCGATCCATCACCACCAGACGGTCAGCCTTGCGCAGCGTGGACAGACGGTGCGCAATGGCAATCGTTGTGCGGCCCTGCACGAGGTTGTCGAGCGCCTTCTGAATCTCCTTCTCGGTCGTGGTGTCCACTGACGACGTGGCTTCATCCAGGATCAGGATGCGCGGATTGATCAGCAACGCGCGGGCAATCGATATGCGCTGACGCTCGCCGCCGGACAGCGCCTGGCCACGTTCGCCCACCAGCGAGTCATAGCCATGCGGCAGGCGCAGAATGAACTCGTGCGCATGCGCGGCGCGTGCTGCGGCGATGATCTCATCGCGCGTGGCATCGGGCTTGCCGTAAGCGATGTTGTCGGCGATCGTGCCGAAGAACAGGAACGGCTCCTGCAGCACCAGGCCGATATTGCGACGGAACTCCGATACCGGCAGCGAGCGGATATCGACACCGTCAACCCGGATCGCGCCTTCCGACACATCGTAGAAGCGGCAAATCAGGTTGACCATGGTGCTCTTGCCCGAGCCGCTGTGGCCCACCAGGCCGATCATCTCGCCGGGCTGGATCGACAGGTTCAATCCGCGGATCACCGCACGGTTGCCATAGCGGAAGCCGAGGTCGCGCAGTTCGATCGCGCCCTGCACGTTGTCGATATGTACAGGCTTCTGAGGCTCCGGCACGCTGGACACGTGATCGAGAATGTCGAAGATCCGCTTGGCGCCGGCCGCGGCCTTCTGCGTCACCGATACGATACGGCTCATCGAATCGAGTCGCGTGTAGAAGCGGCTGATATACGTCAGGAACGCCACCAGCACACCGACCGTGATCGCATTGTGGCTGACCTGCCAGATGCCGAAGATCCACACCACCAGCAGACCCACCTCGGTCAGGAACGTCACCGTCGGCGTGAACAGCGACCACACCGCATTGACGCGATCGTTGATAGCCAGGTTGTGCTTGTTCGCTTCACGGAAGCGCGCCACTTCTCGCTTCTCCTGCGCAAACGCCTTCACCACGCGGATGCCGGGAATCGTATCGGCCAGCACGTTGGTGATTTCCGACCAGATCCGGTCGATCTTCTCGAAGCCATGGCGCAAGCGGTCGCGCACGAGGTGGATCATCCATGCGATGAACGGCAGCGGCACCAGCGTGACCAGCGCCAGCCATGGATTGATCGACACGAGGATGATGGCGGTCATCGCGATCATCAGCACGTCGGTGGCGAAGTCGAGCAGGTGCAGTGACAGGAACACGCTGATCCGGTCGCTCTCCGAGCCGATGCGCGCCATCAGGTCTCCGGTGCGCTTGCCGCCGAAGTATTCGAGCGACAGCTTGAGCAGGTGCTCGTACGTGGTGGTGCGCAGGTCGGCACTGATGCGTTCCGATACGCGCGCCAGCAGGTAGGTTCGTGCCCAGCCCAGCAACCACGCCACCAGCGCGGCCCCAAGCAGGCCGGACAGGTAGAGCTTGACCAGGCCGACGTCGATCGGCACGCCGTTCTGATAGGGAATCAGCACCTTGTCCATCAGCGGCATGGTCAGGTATGGCGGCACCAGCGTGGCAGCGGTACCCAGCAGCAGCAGGACGAATCCGCCGAGCAGTTCCCAGCGATACGGCCGCGCGAAGCGCCACAGGCGCAGCAGCGCCCAGGTCGACGGCGGCGTCTCCAGCTCGCGGCTGCATTGCGGGCACTGTTCCTCGCCCGGGGGCAGCGGCGCCTTGCAGGTCGGGCAGACTTCCGTATCGGCCGGCGCCGGCGTCCGGCCCGTGGTCAGTTCGTCGCGGCGCGCGTCGAACTGGTCGGCCAGCCGCAATGCGTCGGGATTGTAACCAAGCGTATAGCGCCAGCTTGCCAGCCGGCGCTGGCCGTCGGCCAATTCCAGCATGCCGACCCCGGCGTGGTCGCCGTGGGTCAGGGTCAGGCCCGGGGCAATTTCCCAGTTCTGGACGACTTTTTCACCGGGCGGGAGCGCGATCAGACGACGATCCGTCACAACCAGCCACCCTTGGGTAAAATGCAGCCTTGCGTCCAGGTCCAGCGTCAGTCCGGCCAGGACGATTTCCCCGGGCAAAAGGATGGTGCCGAGTTCGGCGCCCCAGGGGCCTTGCAGACCGGGGTTGGAAGGGACGGACGGGGAAGACTGGGTCATTGTTGGCGCGTAAGGCGAAAAGCGTAAAGCGAAAGAAAAGCGCGTCCGCAATGGGTCCCGAAGGGATCAAAAACGGACATAACTTGAAACAATTTAGGCGTGCCGCCGGCTGGCGGCGCGCAATTTTGCCCGCAAGTATACATAACGCAAACAAGCCGGGTGCCTGGTGCGCTGCACAAAACGTTCCGATCCTGAAAGGGGGCCAAAGGGTCAACCCTGAAGCCGTAGTAACGTTAACGAAAGGTTAGGCTTCCATTTCTCGGGTATTCAGCCCACTGCCTCAAAGCTAAATCAATGAAAAAGAAGGACATTGAGATTTTCGATGTCATGTCGCTGCGCGGCCCGAATATGTGGACATATCGGCCGGTGCTGGAGGCATGGGTCGACATCGGCGAACTGGAGGATTTCCCCTCCAACACGATTCCGGGGTTCTACGAGCGACTTTCGACCTGGCTGCCGACGCTGATCGAACACCGCTGCAGCCCCGGCGTGCGCGGCGGCTTCCTGCAGCGCCTGAAGGAAGGCACCTGGCCAGGCCACATCCTGGAACACGTCACGCTTGAGCTGCAGAACCTGGCAGGCATGCCGGGCGGCTTCGGCAAAGCCCGCGAGACCCCGGTCCGCGGCGTCTACAAGGTGATCGTGCGCGCCTGGCACGAGGAAGTGACCCGTGCCGCGCTATTCACGGCCCGCGACCTGGTGATGGCCGCCATCGAGGACCGTCCGTTCGACGTCCCCGCCGCGGTGGACAACCTGCGCCGCCTGGTCGACGACCACTGCCTGGGTCCGAGCACCGCATGCATCGTCGATGCCGCCGACGACCGTGACATCCCGTCGATCCGCCTGTCGGACGGCAATCTCGTGCAGCTTGGCTACGGTGCCCGCCAGCGCCGCATCTGGACGGCCGAGACCGATCGCACCAGCGCCATCGGCGAGTCGATCTCGCGCGACAAGGACCTGACCAAGAGCCTGCTGCAATCGTGCGGCGTGCCCGTGCCGGAAGGCCGCATGGTCGAAAGCGCCGAGGACGCCTGGGACGCCGCCGAGGACATCGGCGTGCCCGTGGTGGTCAAGCCGTACGACGGCAACCATGGCCGTGGCGTATTCACCAACCTGATGACGCGCGAGGAAGTGGAAACGGCCTACGCCGTGGCCATCGAAGAAGGCAACGGCGTGATCGTCGAGCGCTTCATCCCCGGCAACGAACACCGTCTGCTGGTGGTGGGCGGCCGCGTGGTGGCCGCCGCGATGGGCGAGACCGCCTCGGTTGTCGGCGACGGCAAGTCGACCATCGACGAGCTGATCGAATCGCAGATCAACTCCGATCCGCGCCGCGGGGCCACCGAGGACCATCCGCTGAACCGCGTACGCCTGGATTCCGCCGCGCGCCTGGAGCTGAAGCGTCAGGGCTATGCCGACGGCAGCGCCGTGCCGCCGGAAGGCCGCACCGTGCTGATCCAGCGCAACGGCAACGTCGCGTTCGATGTCACCGACCGCGTGCATCCGAGCGTGGCCGCGCATGCTGCGCTGGCTGCACGCATCGTGGGCCTGGACATCGCCGGCGTGGACCTCGTCGCAACGGACATCTCGCGTCCGCTGGGCGAGCAGCGCGGCGCCATCGTGGAAGTCAACGCCGGCCCTGGCCTGCTGATGCACATCAAGCCCGCCGAAGGCGAGCCGCGCCCGGTGGGCCGTGCAATCGTCGATCACCTGTTCCCGAGCCGGAACGGCGTGGAAGACGATGGCCGCATCCCCGTGGTGGGCATTACCGGCACCAACGGCAAGACCGTGGTGGCCAAGCTCGTGGCGCGCCTGCTGCAGTTGTCGGGCAAGCACACGGGGCTGGCGTGCAGCGACGGCCTGTTCCTGGACCGCCGCCAGGTGGAAAAAGGCGGCCGTGGCGACCGCGCGAGCTGGGATGCCGGTCATCGCATCCTGATGAACCGCGCGGTGGAAGCTGCCGTGTTCGAGAACGACAGCGGCATGATCCTGTCGCAGGGCCTGCCCTATGACCGCTGCCAGGTGGGCGTGGTCACGAACTTCGGCAAGCCCGATCACATCGGCGACTTCTACGTCGAAGATGAAGACCGCATGTACAACGTGCTGCGCACGCAGGTCGACGTGGTGCTCAAGGAAGGCGTGGGGGTGCTGAACGCCGCCGACGAGCGCCTGGTCGAGATGGCCGAGCTGTGCGATGGCGACGTGATCTTCTTTGGCCTGTCGGCCGACCTGCCGGCCATCGCCACGCATCGCGCGGCAGGCAAGCGTGCTGTGTTCGTGCGCGACGGCAAGGTGGTGCTGGCCACCGGCAGCAGCGAAACGGCGCTGACCGATGTCTCGGCGATTCCGTTGACCTACGCCGGCCGCGTTGCGTTCCAGATCGAGAACGTGCTGGCCGCCGTGGCCACGGGCTGGGCACTCGGCATTTCGAACGACCTGATCCGCGCCGGCATCGTCACGTTCGACGTGGGCCAGGTGGATGTGCCGGGCCGCTTCACGCTGTTCGAGCACCATGGCGCCACGGTCATCGTGGACGACGCGCACAACGCGCCCGCACTCGAGGCGCTGGCCGCCGCGCTGGACCGCTTCCCGTCGGAACGACGCATGATCGTGTTTGGCGCGGGCGTACAGCGCCGCGAAGAGGACCTGATCGATCAAGGCAAGGTGATTGGCGCCACGTTCGACCGCGTGTTCCTGTGCGAGGACCACAGCGTCAAGCGCGATCTGCCCGAGACCGAGGCGCGCGCGCTGCTCAAGAAGGGCCTGTACGAAGGCCGCCGCGTGACCAAGATCATCGACGAAGGCGCGCGCCGCGCAGCGGTGGAAGCCGCGCTGTCGCAGCTTGCAGCGGGCGACCTGCTGGTCCTGCAATGCGACGAGGGCTCGACCGAAAGCACGGTGGAGCAGGTGCACCAGTGGATGGGCCGCGCCGGACGCCGCGCGTGATGCGCGAGCCGCGAAGAAAAACGGAAGACTGATTCTATGGAAGTTTCTCGCATCCGGGCCCTGCGTGGCCCGAATCTCTGGTGCCGTCACACGGCCATCGAAGCCATCGTGGCGTGCTCGGACAAGTCCCATCTTCTGGCCGAACTGCCCGGCTTCGAAGACCGTCTGCGCGGGCGCTTTCCGGCCATCGGCCCGCTGCGCCCCGACGAAGATGCCGGTTCACCATCAATGGCCCACGTGCTCGAAGTGGCCGCGCTTGGGCTGCAGGCCTCGGCCGGCTGCCCGGTCACGTTCAGCAATACGTCCCCCACGCTCGAGCCGGGCACCTACCAGGTGGTGGTGCAGTACAGCGAAGAGGAAGTGGGCCGCCTGGCGTTCGAACTGGCCGAGCAGCTTTGCATCGCCGCACGTGACGACCTGCCGTTCGATCTCGACGATGCACTGCACCGCCTGCGCGAACTCGACGAAGACGTACGCCTGGGCCCGAGCACGGGCTCGATCGTCTACGCAGCCGTGGCGCGCGGCATTCCGTATCGCCGCCTGACGCAGGGCTCAATGGTCCAGTTCGGCTGGGGCAGCAAGCAGCGCCGCATCCAGGCCGCCGAAACCGACATGACCAGCGCCGTGTCCGAATCGATCGCGCAGGACAAAGATCTGACCAAGAGCTTGCTGCACGCGGCCGGCGTGCCGGTGCCGATGGGCCGCTCGGTCTCCAGCGCCGAAGAGGCATGGGCCGCCGCGCAGGAAATCAACGGCCCGGTGGTGGTCAAGCCGCGTGACGGCAACCAGGGCAAGGGCGTAGCCGTGCGCATCCGTACGCGCGAGGAAGTGATGACGGCCTATGAAGTGGCCTCGGACATTTCTTCCGACGTGATCGTCGAACGCTACATCCCTGGCCACGACTTCCGCCTGCTCGTGGTGGGCAAGCACCTCGTGGCAGCAGCACGCCGCGATCCGCCGCAGGTGATTGGCGATGGATCGCACACGGTGCGCCAACTCGTGGAGGAAGTGAACCGCGACCCGCGCCGTGGCGAAGGCCATGCCACGTCGCTGACCAAGATCCGCTTTGACGACATCGCGCTGGCCACGCTGGCCAAGCAGGGCCTGACCGCCGACTCCGTGCCGGCCAAGGGCACGCGCGTGGTTCTGCGCAACAACGCGAACCTGTCCACCGGCGGCAGCGCCACCGACGTCACCGACGACGTCCACCCGGACATCGCCGCACGCGCCGTGGCTGCTGCGCAGATGGTGGGCCTGGACATCTGTGGTGTGGATGCCGTCTGCGAGACGATGCTCAAGCCGTTCGAGGAACAGGCCGGCGGTATCGTGGAAGTCAACGCCGCGCCGGGCCTGCGCATGCACCTGCAGCCGTCGTACGGCAAGGGCCGTGCCGTTGGCGAAGCGATCATCTCGACGATGTTCACCGATGGCGACGACGGCCGCATCCCGGTGGTGGCGGTTTCCGGCACCAACGGCAAGACCACCACGGTGCGCCTGATCACGCATATCCTGGCATCCAACGGCCTGCGTATGGGCATGACCGGCACCGACGGCGTGTACATCCAGGGCGAACGCATCGATACCGGAGACTGCAGCGGTCCGCGCAGCGCGCGCAACGTCCTGCTGCACCCGGATGTCGACGCGGCCGTATTCGAAACCGCGCGCGGCGGCTTGCTGCGCGAGGGCCTGGCGTTCGACCGTTGCGACGTGGCCGTGGTGACCAACGTCGGCGAAGGTGACCACCTTGGCCTGTCGTACATCAGCACCGTGGAAGACCTGGCCGTGCTGAAGAGCGTGATCGTGCAGAACGTGGCGCCGCACGGCATGGCCGTGCTCAATGCGGCCGACCAGATGGTCGCGCGCATGGCCGATGCCTGCCCTGGCTCCGTCACACTCTTCGCCCACGACGCAGGCCTGCCAGCGATGGCGCTGCACCGTGCGCAGGGCAAGCGCGTGGTGTTCGTCGACGGCGACCATATCGTGGCAACCGAAGGCGAAAACTCGGTGCGCATCGCACTCGCGGATATTCCGCTCACGCGCAATGGTTCGATCGGATTCCAGGTGGAGAACGCCATGTCGTCGGTGGCCGCCGCCTGGGCGCTGGGCATCGACTGGGCAGTGATCCGCCGCGCACTGGCCACCTTCGTCAACGACGCCGCGACGGCCCCTGGCCGCTTCAACGTGTTCGACTACAAGGGTGCCACGCTGATTGCCGACTACGGCCACAACCCCGACGCGATCCAGGCGCTGTGCAATGCAGTGCAGTCCATCCCGTCGAAGCGCCGCGTGGTGGTAATCAGCGGCGCGGGCGACCGCCGCGACGAGGACATCCGCAAGCAGACGCAAATTCTCGGCGGCGTGTTCGACGAGGTGGTGCTGTACCAGGATCAGTGCCAGCGCGGCCGTGAGGATGGCGAGGTACTGGCGTTGCTGCGCGAGGGCCTGCAAGGCGCCCAGCGCACGAGCCAGGTCGAGGAAATCCGCGGCGAGTTCGTGGCCATCGACACCGCACTGAGCCATCTGCAGCCCGGCGACCTGTGCCTGATCCTGATCGACCAGGTGGAAGAAGCGCTAGACCACATCGCAAAGCGCATCGCTGAGCAGTAATTCACCCGTTGTGTGCTCCCCTCTCCCGCTGCGCCTGCGGGAAGGGGAAGAACATCGATCCCGTCTCACATGCCAGTGGGTTGCTCCCCTCTCCCGCCGCGCGGGAGAGGGCAAAGCGGCTCAAGATGCGTGTGATCGTGATTTGAACCTCAAAGCCCTCTCCCCCACCCCTCTCCCACAAGTGGGCGAGGGGAGCGCATAACAACGCGCTTCGCAGTTCCCTGTGCCGCCAGATGAGGAGAGGGCTCGATGCTGATACGCCGCTGTACAGCGCTCTGTTTTTCTGGATGCATCTACACCCTCCCCTCCCCCTACTTGTCGATCAAGTAGGAGAGACCCCCGCTTAAACTGAACTGCAAAACTGTCCTTATTGGAATGCCTTGTCGTTGGGCTCTGCAAACAATTGCTTCATATCCGGCGACAGCGGGTAGTTCATGTTGATGCCGCGCGGCGGGATCGGGGACTGGAACCACTTTGCGTAGAGCTTCTCGGCGCGGCCGCTCTTCATCGTGTCGGCCACCACGCCATCAACGAGCTTCTTGAACGACGGATCATCCTTGCGGAACATGCAGGCGTAGTTTTCGGTCTGCAGCGGCTTGCCGGCCACTACCCAGTCGGCGGCGTTCTTTGCCTTGGTGCGCTCGCCGTAGAGCAGCGGCTCGTCCATGACGAATGCAACGGCGCGTCCCGACTCCAGGATCAGGAAGGCCTGGCCATGGTCCTTGGCGCTGGTTAGGTTCATGTTCATGCCTTCGCCGTTCATCTTGACCAGCAGGCGCTCGCCAGTGGTGCCGGCCGTGGTCACCACGTTCTTGTCCTTGAGCTGCGGGAAATCCGTCACGCCCGAATCCTTCTTCGTCAGCATGCGAATGCCGTAGATGAACAGGCTGTTGGAGAACGCCACCTGCTTCTGGCGCTCAAGGTTGTTCGTGGTGCTGCCGCACTCGATATCGATCGTGCCGTTCTGCATCAGCGGAATGCGGTTCTGCGACGTGATCGGGATCATCTTGACCTGCAGGTTCGGCATGTTCAGCGTCGACTTCACCTTGTCGACGATCGACAGCAGGTAATCGTGGGAGTAGCCCATGACTTCCTTGCCGTCCGAGTACGAAAACGGGATCGACGATTCGCGGTAGCCGAGCGAGATCACGCCGCTGTCCTTGATCTTCTTGAGCGTATCGCCATCCGCGGCATGCGCGCCGGCAGCGGCGCAGACCAGCGCGGCGGCAGCCAGCAGGCGGGTGATGGTGGTCGGACGGACAGACAGTGACTTCATGGTTCGGCTCCTTGATGGGGCTTGGTTTAATGGCACGGCTAATGTCACAACTCGAGGCAATCTCAATCTACGTACTACGACTTCCAGCACAACCCGTGTGCGTCGGCCTCAAAAGCTAGGCAGACGCTGCACTGAAATCTCCGGCATCGATGGCCGGCTCGCGGCCAGCCAGCCTGTCGGCCAGCAGCCCGGCGCTGCCCATGGCCAACGTAAAGCCGAGTGCGCCGTGGCCAAGGTTCAACCACAGGCCGCGAACGCGCGATTCGCCGATCATGGGCATCCCTGTCGGCGTAGCCGGGCGCAATCCTGCCCATGGCTGCAGCGCGTCAAGGCCGGCACCGCTGGCCACGTCGCCAAACACGGCGCGTGTCTGCGTGACCAGCGTCTGCGCACGCTCCCGGTCGATCACGGCGCCGCCGCGCACAATATCCGCCACCCCCGCCACGCGCAGCGTGTCGCCAATGCGCGCGTAGACGATCTTGTTGGCGAAGTCCGTCACGCTGATGCGCGGCGCCAGCACGCCTTCGGCAATCCGCACCGTGATGCTGTAGCCCTTGAGCGGCCACAACATCGGCCTAACGCCGAGCGGCTTGAGCAGCGGCACGCTACCGATCCCGCCTGACACGATCACCACATCGGCGCGAATCTCCCCCGTATCGGTACGCAGGCCGGTGACGCGGTCGCCGGTGCGCACCAGTTCGGTCACACGCGTACCGAAGCGCAGCGTGACACCGGGCCTGCCTTGCAACAGATGGGCCAGCGACACGCAGAAGCGGTGACAGTCCCCCACTTCTTCGCTCGGCGTGTAGATTGCACCGGCGATGTCCTGTCTGATGCCGGCCAGCGCCGGCTCCAGCGCGACGGTTGCATCGCGGTCCAGCGCCTGCTGCTCGCAGCCAAGGCTCGCCTGGTAATCCAGCAGTCGACACGCCGACTCGTACGCCGCAGCATCGCGATGCACGATCAGCTTGCCGCGCCGCGCAAAGTCAAAACCTCCGCCCTCCTCCCGTGCATCCGGCCGGCTGACGAACGCCTGCATCAGATCTCGCGAATAAAAGGCCAGGCGCAGCAGCTTCCGAGTGGTGGCCTCGCTCGTCGATGCATTGCACGCGCCAACGAAGGCCAGCAGCCAGCGCCATTGCGCGGGGTCCATCGACGGACGGAAGCGCATGGGCGAGTCGCGGTCCAGCAGCCAGCCCGGCACCTTCGACAGCACGCCCGGCCCGGCCAGCGGCGCCACGTAGCTGTAGCTGAGCTGCCCGCCATTGGCGAAGCTGGTTTCCTCTCCCGGCCCGTCATGGCGTTCCACCACTGTCACTTCATGACCATCGTTGACCAACCGCCAGGCGGTGGTCATGCCAACCACGCCCGCACCCACGATCGCTACGCGCATCGACTAGCCTTGCATCCCGTTCAAACAATGGGCCAGAGCGTAGATCACCCTGCGCGGCTTGCCCAATGCCAATACGTGCCAGAATATGTCCTCAAGCTATAGATGCCCGCCACCCGGGTCTACCCGTAGTGCAAAGCACCATTTCCCCGCACCACGCCGAATACTCCATCGCACCTGAACGATGCGCCTACGCCAGATCGAAGTCTTCCGCGCCGTCATGCTGACCGGCACTGTCAGCGAGGCAGCGCGCCTGCTCCATGTCTCCCAGCCCGTGGTTTCCCGCGTGCTGCAGCATGCAGAGTCCTCGCTCGGCTTCCGCCTGTTCGATCGGCAGCGAGGCCGGCTGCAGCCAACGCCCGAGGCCATGGCGCTCTATGGGGATGTCGAAAGGCTATATGGGGAGATCGAGCGCGTGCGGCGCGTTTCGGAGAGCCTGCGCCACAAGGGGGCCGGGCGCCTGCGCGTAGCCGCCACGCCAAGCCTGGCCAATCCACTGCTGGTGCCTGCGGTTCGCCGGTTCTGTGCGCGACATCCGGAAACGCAGGTCCAGGTGCTGACGCACCATACCAGCGAGATCGTCGAGGCACTGCTGGCCAACCAGATCGACGTGGGCTTCGCCTTCGCGCCGCCGCGGCATGAAGCGATCACCAGCAAACCCGTGGCCGCGGGACGCATGCTGCTGGCCGTGCCTCGCCCCCAGCCGCTCCCGTCCGGCGGCAAGCGTGGCATCGTGGCAATCCGCAAGCTGATGGATCGCCCGTTTATCGGCTATGACGACGACAGCTCTCTTGGGCTACTTGTTCGGCAAACGCTGGCGCGCCACGCCCTGGAGCCCCACTCGACGCTAGAGGTGCAAACCTACTCGCTGGCGCTGGCCCTGGTCGATGCAGGGCTCGGCGTGACGCTGCTCGATCAATACACAGCGTTGAGCGCCAACCCGGCCAACGTCGCGCTGCACGATGTGCAACCCGAATTGCCGTTCGAGATCCAGATGCTGCGCGCCACCCATCGCGGCGCATCGAGTCTGGTCGACGACATGCAGGAACAGTTCGCGGCGTCCGCCACGGCGTTGGCCGCCACGTTGGGCGACCGTCTGGAAGCACCTATCGTGCAATTCGACCCGGCCACCCGCTAGCGACTAGATAGGGATGACAAGGACGACCGGAACAGGCCGAAGCAGGCAGGAGCAGACATTGACCAGACAATTGACAGCGCCACACGCGGTGCACCATCATCAACACGCACCGATCGGCGCGTAACCCCTATGTTCGTCCTTACCCTGATCCTCCTCGTGCTGGCGAGCGCGTTTTTCTCGATCTCCGAGATCGCCCTGACCGCTGCCCGGCGCACCAAGCTCCAAGTCCTGTCCGAGCGTGGCGACCGACGCGCAACCAAGGTATTGCTGCTCAAGGAAGAGCCCGGCAACTTCTTTACCGTGGTGCAGATCGGCGTCAACAGCGTGGCCATCCTGGCCGGTATTCTTGGCGAGAAGCATGTGTCCGACCTTGTCTACGGACTTCTGCTGCCGTATGTGGACGCCAGCCTTGCGCAGCGCGTGGCCAACATCGGCTCATTCCTGATCGTTACGCTGCTGTTCATCCAGTTCGCAGACCTGATTCCCAAGCGCATCGCCATGACCTTCCCGGAGACATGCGCCGTGCACGTGATCGGCCCGATGCTCACGCTGCTCAGGATCTTCAAGCCGGTGGTCTGGGTGTTCAATACGGCGGCCGATGCCACGCTCAAGCTGTTTGGCATCCCCACCAAGCCGGTCGATCAGATCACCACCGAAGACATCGCCGCGATGGTCGATGCGGGCGCCGAAGCCGGCGTGCTGCACAAGCACGAGCTGCATCTGATCGAAAACGTGTTCGAACTCGACTCGAAGCCAATCACGGCCATCATGACCCCGCGCGACGACGTGGTGTTCCTGACGCTGGACGAGACCGCCGACAGCGTGCGCCGCAAACTCGTCAAGCAACCGCACGCGCAGTACCCGGTGTGCGGCAAGAGCATCGACGATGTGCTCGGCTATATCGATTCGAAAGACATCCTGCAACTGCTGCTGGCCGACGAATCCGGCGCGGCGCTGGACAGCATCGGCAAGCACTACGACAAGAACGTGCTGGTGGTACCGGATACGCTGACGCTGTCCGAATCGCTGACCCGCTTCCGCGAGATGCACGAGAACTTTGCGGTGGTGATGAACGAGTACGGCCTGGTTGTCGGCATCGTCACGCTCGACGACATCGTCGGCGCGCTGATGGGCGACATCCTGTACTCGAACGAAGACGAACAGATCGTGCGCCGCGACGATTCGTCATGGCTGGTAGACGGCCTGACCCCGCTGGTGGACCTGAAAAAAGCGCTCGACCTCGACATGCTGCCCGGCGAGGACTATGTCGACACCGCCGCCGGGCTGGTCATCTACTCGCTAAAACGTATCCCGAAGAAGTCGGAATCGATCACCGTGGCAGGCTTCCGCTTCGAGGTGGTCGACATCGACCATCACAAGATCGACCAGTTGCTGGTGTCGCGGTTGCCGACGGCGGCTACGCAGACGGCGCTTGCTGGGGAAGACAGCTAGGGCCGGATGACAATTTCCGTCAGTGCAGAGTGACACAATTTGTCACACTTCTCATATAGCCAAACCATCACTGACAGAATTTGTCATTCCGCACGCCATGAATTGCCAGATTTTGTCACAATTTGTGCCTTATAAGCACCTAAAAGGTATGGCACAAGGATTGCTCACATCTCCCCCGCAGCACTTACGCTGCCTTTGAAAAATCTCTTCGAGGGGTCAAATCATGCAACGGGTACAACAATTGAAGAACCTGGGCCGTCGCGCTCAAAAGGGTTTCACGCTGATCGAACTGATGATCGTCGTCGCGATCATCGGTATTCTGGCCGCTATCGCAATTCCGCAGTATCAGGACTACACTCGCCGTGCTCGCGTGTCGGAAGGTCTGGGACTCGCGGATCCGGTTAAGACGGCAATCGGCGAAACCTTTCAAACTCGCGGTCCGATCAGCATGGCAACCGCGATCGCCGACAATGGTGCCAACAACATTGGCTATGCATTCCCCGGCGCGACGCAAAACGTGACCGGCATTGCTGTCAGTGCAGCTGGAGTTATCACGATCACCTATACTGCTGCGGCTGTTGGCGCGGCCGGCACCCTGACGCTGACCCCGACGAGCGCGGCTGGCGGCGCTCTTGATCTCTCCGCTGCTGGCACGGTCTGGCCGGGCCAATGGACTTGCGGTATTGCTGGCGACATTCCGAACAACCTGCGTCCTGCAAACTGCCGTACGTAATAGTTAGCTAGATGCTGGTCAGGGCGCCTTCGGGCGCCCTTTTTCGTTATGAAGACCCCAATTGCCAAATTCGACGTCGCTTGCTGAATCGGTTGAGGGCGGGATATTGAGCGAACACTATGGCCAGCTTCCATGCCATCCAGTGCCAGCACAGCAGCAATCGTTGCCGATGCAATCCGCCAGAATTGCACGCCGAAAAAACAAAACCGACACGTGCTTTCGCAGGTGTCGGTTCTTAGCTTAACTACGCTGTTTTTGTCTGCCGGTGGTCGAATCCGTCGGCAGCTTTTTGTTTGGCGGAGAGGGTGGGATTCGAACCCACGGTACCGTCGCCGGTACGCCTGATTTCGAGTCAGGTACATTCGACCACTCTGCCACCTCTCCGGTAACTCTTGCTTGTGGCCACATCACGTCGCTGCGTTAGCGGCGAAACCAAGATTATAGGGACATTGCTATGTTCTGTGCAAGTCCCTGCGGCAACTATTTTTACGCTTCCGGTTCCAGGCGCGTGATGCCGCCCATATACGGCTGCAGCGCCTTCGGCACGGTCAGCGAGCCATCGGCGTTCTGGTAGTTCTCGAGGATTGCCACCAGCGTGCGGCCCACGGCCAGGCCCGAGCCGTTCAGCGTGTGCACCAGTTCCGGCTTGCCCTGCCCCGCGCGCAGGCGGGCCTGCATGCGGCGCGCCTGGAAGTCGCCCATGTTCGAGCACGAGCTGATTTCGCGGTACGTGTTCTGCGCCGGGATCCACACTTCGATGTCGTAGGTCTTGGTGCTGCCAAAGCCCATGTCGCCCGTGCACAGCACCACGGTGCGGAACGGAAGTTCCAGCTTCTTCAGGATCGTTTCGGCGTGGCCGGTCATCTGCTCGAGCGCGTCCATCGACTGCTCGGGCTGCACCACCTGGACCATTTCGACCTTGTCGAACTGATGCTGGCGGATCATGCCGCGCGTGTCCTTGCCGTACGAACCCGCTTCCGAGCGGAAGCAAGGCGTATGGGCCACGAAGCGCAGCGGCAGCTTTTCCGCGGCGACGATCGCGTCGCGGACCATGTTGGTCAGCGGCACTTCGGCGGTGGGGATCAGGTAGAAGTTCTCGATGGCATCCTGGCCATCTTCACCGCCAACCTTGCGCGGTACCTTGAACAGGTCGTCCTCGAACTTCGGCAACTGGCCGGTGCCACGCATCGACGCAGCATTGACGATGTACGGCACATACATCTCGGTGTAGCCGTGTTCGAGCGTATGCGTGTCCACCATCAATTGGACCAGTGCGCGGTGCATGCGCGCCACGCCGCCACGCAGGAACGCAAAGCGCGAGCCGGTGACCTTCGATGCGGTTTCGAAGTCGAGGCCGAGCTTGGCGCCGACGTCGACGTGATCTTTGACCTCGAAGTCGAACGTGCGCGGCGTGCCTACGCGACGGACTTCGACGTTGTCGGTTTCGTCCTTGCCCGTCGGCACGCTTTCGTGCGGCAGGTTCGGGATCGACAGCATTGCGTCGCTGATCTGGTCCTGGATCTCGGCCAGGCGCTGGGCGGAGGCCTTCAGCGTATCGCCGATACCGGCGACTTCGGCCATCGGGCCAGAGGCGTCCTCGCCCTTGCCCTTGAGCATGCCGATCTGCTTCGACAGGCTGTTGCGGCGCGCCTGCAGATCCTCAGTCTGGGTCTGCAGTTGCTTGCGTTCGGCTTCGAGGCCCTGGAACAGGGCCACGTCTAGTTGGAAGCCGCGCGTGGCAAGGCGCTTGGCCACGGCGTCGATGTCTTTGCGGAGCAGCTGGATGTCGAGCATGTTGCTTGGTCGATGTGCAGTGCCGGCAACATGCCGGCGAACGCGACATTTTACTGCACTGGCATGACCTGCCCGGTACGAATCTGAAAGGAAATCCGTCTCTGTTCGGACTTTGCCGGACTTTGCCGGACTTTGGCCCCGATCAGTCCTTGCCGGACTTGCCGCGCTGGTCGCGACGCCAGGCTTCGTCAAGCTCGCGCAGATGCCGCAGCTTGTCGCCGATCTTGCCTTCCAGCCCGCGTGGCGTCGGCTGGTACCAGTCCTGGCGGCGCAGATCGTCGGGCAAATAGTGTTCGCCTGCCGCGTACGCCTCGGGCTCGTCATGGGCGTAGCGGTACGCGTGTCCGTAGCCGAGTTCCTTCATCAGCTTCGTCGGCGCATTGCGCAGGTGCACGGGCACGGGCCGCGACTTGTCCTTCGATACAAAGGCTCGCGCCGCGTTGTAGGCGTTGTAGCCGGCGTTCGACTTGGGCGCCACGGCCAGGTACAGCAGCGCCTGCGCCAGTGCCAGTTCGCCTTCAGGCGAGCCAAGCCGTTCGTAGGTCTCCGACGCATCGAGCGTGATGCGTGCCGCACGGGGATCGGCCAGGCCGATGTCTTCCCATGCCATGCGCACGATGCGGCGCGCCAGGTAACGCGGGTCCGCGCCGCCGTCGAGCATGCGGCAGAACCAGTACAACGCACCGTCCGGGTCCGATCCGCGCACGGACTTGTGCAGCGCGCTGATCTGGTCGTAGAACGCATCGCCGCCCTTGTCGAAGCGGCGCAGGTTTTCGGAAAGCGCGCTGCCCAGCAGCGCCGTGTCGATCAAGTCCGCACCGGCGTTGCGCGCGGCACGTACCACGATCTCGATGTTGTTGAGCAGCTTGCGGCCATCGCCATCGGCCGAGCCGATGATCAGGCCCATCGACTCATCGTCCCATCGGATGCCGCCAAGCTCCTCGCTGGCGCGCAGCACGAGCTGCTTCAACTCGCCCTCGTCCAGGCTCTTGAGCACGTAGACGGCCGCGCGGGACAGCAATGCGCCATTGACCTCGAACGACGGGTTCTCGGTCGTGGCGCCGATAAACGTGAACAGGCCGCTTTCCACATGCGGCAGGAACGCGTCCTGCTGGCTCTTGTTGAAGCGATGCACCTCGTCGACGAACACCAGCGTGCTCCGGCCATGCGCGCGGAACTGCTCGGCACGCTCGACTGCCTCGCGGATGTCCTTGACGCCCGACAGCACTGCCGACAGCGCGATGAACTCGGCATCGAACGCATCCGCCATCAGCCGCGCCAGCGTGGTCTTGCCCACGCCTGGCGGGCCCCACAGGATCATCGAATGCGGCTCGCCCGACTCGAACGCCACACGCAGCGGCTTGCCCTGGCCCAGCAGGTGCTGCTGGCCGATGACTTCGTCTATGTTGCGCGGGCGCAGGCGCTCGGCCAGCGGCATGCGGGAACGGTCAGGGGGATCGGAGAACAGCGAATCCGCCACGGTGCTTGAGCCTCTCAAAGTGGTGCAGCCGCAAGCGCGGCCCGCAAACGCCACAGTGTAGACCATCGGCACCGCGTGCCATCGGCGTCACCCTCGCCGTCACCATCGACATCAGGAGGCGACGACGGACTCCCAGGGCGACCGGATATCGGACAGGAAGCGTTGCGCGCGCGGATGCTCGGGCTTCTGGAAGAAGCGTTCCGGCGTGGCGCGCTCGAGGATTTCGCCCTGATCCATGAACAGCACGCGGTCCGCCACTTCCCGAGCGAAGCCCATTTCGTGCGTAACACAGACCATGGTCATGCCGTCGCGCGCCAGCCCCTTCATCACCTGCAGCACTTCGTTGACCATTTCCGGGTCGAGCGCCGAGGTCGGTTCGTCGAACAGCATGACCGGCGGCTTCATCGCCAGCGCACGGGCAATTGCCACGCGCTGCTGCTGGCCGCCCGACAACTGCCCCGGATAGGCCGATGCCTTGTGCGGCAGGCCCACGCGTTCAAGCAGGCTCATCGCAAAGGCCCTGGCCTCCTGCAGCGACATCCGCTTGAGCCGCACCGGCGCAAGCGTGCAGTTCTCGATCACCGTCAGGTGCGGAAACAGGTTGAACTGCTGGAACACGAAGCCGATGCCACTGCGCAGCGCATTGACGTCCACGTTGTGCGCATGGACATCCTGCCCGTTGACGATGATCCGCCCCTTCTGGATGGCCTCAAGCCGGTTCAGCGTGCGAATCAGCGTGGACTTGCCAGAGCCCGATGGTCCGCACACGACCACCACTTCGCCCTTTGCCACGGATTCATTGACGTCGACCAGCGCCTGGTAGTCGCCATACCACTTGCTGACATGTTCGATGCTGATCATGATTTACACCTTCACTGCGGAACGTGATGCAAGCCGGCGCTCAAGCAGATACGCACAGCGCGTCAGCCCGAAGCACATCACGAAATAGCTGAATGCCAGCAGCAGATAGACCTGCGCCGCCTGGGTCAGCATCTGGGTGCTGATCTGACCGGCGATAAACGACACTTCCGGCAGGCTGATGATATAACCGAGTGACGTTTCCTTGATCGTCGAGACAAGCTGGTTGACCAGCGACGGCAGCATGTTGCGCAGCGCCTGCGGCAGTATGACCAGCGCCATTGCCTGCGCGTACGACAACCCGAGCGACCGCGCGCTTTCCATCTGGCCGCGCGGCAGCCCCTGGATGCCAGCCCGCACGATTTCCGCCAGGTACGCACCGTCGAAGACCACCAGCGCAACCAGCATCGTCGCGAACTGCGGCGTGCGAAGCCCCGTCACCGAGGGCAGCAGGAAGTACGCCCAGAACACCACCATCAGCAGCGGCGTGCCGCGCACGATGTAGATCAGGGCCGTGGCGGGCCAGCGCAACGCGCTGAACGGGCTCACACGGCACAGCCCCAGCACGATGCCGACCGGCAGCGCCAGCACCAGGCCGGCCGATGCGAGCATCACGGTCAGCACCAGCCCGCCAAGCGGGCCATTCGGATACTGGCCGATAAGGAAGTAGAGACCGTAGTTCTGGATGACGTCGAGCATGGCTAGATGGTCCGTACCGGGTACCGGTGCTGGTACCACAACGAGAACAGCGTGATCGACATCGATATGGTGAGGTAGGCCAGCGTGGCAAACGCGAATGACTCGAAGCCGCGGAACGTGGCGCTTTCCACCTGCTGCGCCTGGTACATCAATTCGGCCACGCCGATCACCATGGCGATGCTGGAGTTCTTCCAGAGGTTAAGCGTCTGGTTCACCAGCGGCGGCACGGTGACGCGCAGCGATTGCGGCAGGACCACCAGCCGCATCGAAGCCAGGAAACTGAAACCGAGCGCGCGGCTGGCTTCCAGTTGCTCCTTCGGAATGGAGCGAATGCCGCTGCGGATGTCCTCCGCCATATAGGCGACCGTGTACAGCACCAGCGCGATCAGTGCGCTGACCGCTTCATAGTTGTGCTCGTACAGCCAGCTCTTGAGTGCGAACGGCAGCAACTGCGGCGCGCCGAAATACCAGAACAGCATGTGGGCCAGCAGCGGAACGTTACGGATGGCTTCCACATAGGCTTGCCCGATGGCCCGCAGCGGGGCCACTGGCGCGAGCCGCAACAGGGCGATCACGATAGCCAGCGGCAGCGATATCACAAACGCGAGGACCGACAGCTTGACGGACATCACGAAGCCGCTGACCAGCCATTCGTGATACTGCCCGGACAGCAACATCGACAGGTTGAAGGTGGGCATGGCATGCGGCTGTCCGGCGTGGTGCCGGACAGCGCCAGGGAGGTTTATCTAGCCTCAGTCGATCTTGTCAGTGGAGATCTTGAACGAGCGCGGCGGGAACTTCATCTTCGTGTTCGGCCCGAACCACTTGTCAAAGAGCTTCTGCGCGTCGCCATCGGCTTCCATCTTGGTCAGCACCTGGTTGACCTGGTTGCGGAACCCGGTCTCGCCCTTCCGGATGCCCAGCGCAAGGTGCTCGCTGGACAGGTACTGCGGCACAAGCGTGTAGTCCTTGGCCGCCGGCCCAAGTTTCACCAGGTTGCTCACCAGCGAGGTCTCGTCGTTGACGTAGGCCACGCCCTTGCCCTGCTCCAGCGCCAGCAGCGCCTGCGGGCTGTTGTCGAACGACACCACGGAGGCATTCTTGATCTTCGCGGCAATGTTGGTTTCCATCGTGGAACCCTTGACCGTCAGGATCTTCTTGCCGTCCAGCTGCGCCAGCGTGGTGATGCCGCTGTCCTTCCTGACCATCGCCTTCTGACCGGTGATGAAGGTGGACAGCGAGAAGTCGATCTGCGATTCGCGCTCCTTGTTGTGCGTCAGCGATGCCGCCAGCAGGTCCACATGCCCCTGCTGGAGTTCCGGCAGGCGGGCCGCCACGGAAATCTGCTTGAGCACGGTTTTCACGCCGAGGCTCTTGGCCACCGCGTTGCACAGGTCGACGTCATACCCGACGATCTCGCGGCTGCCCGGATCGACATAGCTGAACGGCTCGTCCGTGCCAAGCACGCCGCACACCAGTTCGCCCTTGGCCTTGATGTCCGCCAACTGGTCGGCACTGGCCGGTAATGCGGTCAGCGCAAGCGCCGACAACGTTGCCACGCCTGCGAGTCGGCGGAGTGTCCGCCCGAAGTCTGCTTGCATGTTCTCTCCTCTGTAGAAGGTCTTGTTGGGTGCGGCTGGACCATAGTCTATTTGTGACGCTTCCGGTTCGATGTACGGGGGAACCCTATCTTCGCCACACCATGCCCCGATCCGGCCCGGCTCACGCCGGACGCCTAGATCCGCCCCGGCTCACCCCTAAAGTCCGCTGCGACAGCGCCGATAACACCCAATGGCCCGCGTCTCGACCGATGCGGCACGCATCGCGCGGGTGCGGCTGCCGGCCACGAAGACCCTGGCGGACTTTTGTCGCTATATCGATATTCGGGGATTTGTATGCTGCGTTACCGCATGCTGATGTTCAAGTTGAACCGGCTGGTGAGCAAGAACAAGCTCAGCGGCGTGGAAGAGATTTCTCTGGCGGGACAGTTTGCCGAGCTGGTCGAATCGCAGGAGGAAGCCGACCGCATCATCGCGGACCTGGTCGATCATGTGAATCCGCAGGTACGCCGCATCGGCCTTGCCGCCATCCGGCGTACACGCCGCTTTGGCGGCCGGATGCTGATGTCGGCGCTGCTGCGCCGCCTGGCCGACGTGGAAGGCTGGCTGCGCCACGATGCAGTGTGGATCGTGCAGGAAGGCGCGCTCGATGGCGCCGAACTGCGGGCCGCACTGCGCCGCGTGGCGGGCAACGTGCGCCTGCCGCAGGATGCGGTCCGGGCCCGCGCCAATCCGGCCGACGGCCCGCTTCACGCAGCCGTTCGCGCGCGCCAGGCACTGGACGTACTGATCGAAAAATCGGCAGCCGCGCACAATGCGGCACTCGCAGCGGGCGGCGGCCTGGCCGGCGCCACGGACGGCAAGCCTTATGCGCAGGACTCCGTCGGCCATATCCGCGCCGTGCATCGCCAGTTGCAGCGCAAGCTGGCAGGCCGCAAGCTAAAGAGCAGCACAAAGCTCAAGTTCAAGAAGGTGGAGCCGCGCTTCGCCGAGAACGACAATCGGCGCTTCCTGCTCTGAGCGCAAACTCTGAGCACAATGCGGCGGCGCAACGCGGCATCGCGAGAGTCATGCGTCATATGCTGCTTCGCAGCATTGAGCAGGTTTGCGATCCGATCTGAATTATTTCGATATCGGGGACCGGGGCGGCCGGGGCTGACCTACCATGACCAAGTCCGGCACTGGTGCCGGCATTTCAGGAGGAAGCCGCTGCCATGGCCATCACGACCCGCGTCCGCAAGAAGAAGAAATACCGCAAAGCCGTGCTGAATTTGCGCGCGGCAATCAAGCGTGGCGATGCCGAGGCGATCCGCGTCCGGCGCGAGCAGTTACAAGCTCTGCCGAAACCGCGCCAGCGCTACGCGCGCGAAGGGCACAGCCAAACCTAGAGGCTGTTTAAGAATGATTCTGGCGTCGTTGCGCGGCCTTGCCGTACCACTTGTACTGTCTGCGGCCGCGCGCCTAGCCAGAACCGCTTCGCTTCATTCTGAAACAGCCTCTTAGCCTTTGGCCCGTTCAGTGAGCTTTTTCATCGCATCGGCGGGCAGCGGGCCATGGCAATTGCGCTCGCCGCCGGCCTCGCCCACCACCAGCCAGACCTTGTCCGGCGTAGCGCTCGGATGGAACAGCCATGCCGGGCCGCGCGCCGTATTGCTGGCCGGCAGATCTTCCAGCGTGCCGTTGTAGGGCGATTGCAGCATCGTTGCGCAGTCGGTCTGCGAAATGCGCGTGGCCTTGAGGAAGTCCGGGTTGCCGAGCACTTCCGGTAGCGCCGTATCCGAACCGCGCAGGAACGCATCGACGTCAAAGTGACTGGCCTGGGAGGCCGCGCAGGCGGACAACACCAGCGCCGCAGCCAGCGTGGCGCCCGGCATTGCCAGGCGTCGAAGGGGGATGAATGCGGGGGCGTCCTTCATGTCGATCCTCACTGCTTCATGACATCAGCGCCCTTCGGCACCGTGAAACGGAAAGTGTCCGCCGGCAGCGACGGGTTCTTCTGGATCGCCGAGAACGTCAGCATGGTGGTATTGCCGAACGCGTCGCGCAACTCCATCGCCTCAAGGTTGCCGCCCTTGAAGCCGATGCCGATCCGCTCGAATTGAGTGTCCTTCGCCTTCGGCGTCAGCTCCAGCCATTCCACGCCATCGCGCGTCTCGCCGTTCTTCACGTCGAAATTCTTTGTCAGGTCATTGCTGCCGAACAGGATCGCCGCCGGGCTCGAACCCAGCGCACCATCGAGCTTGCGCTCGGTCACCTGGTTCAAGTCCTTGTCGTAGATATAGAGGGTCTGGCCGTCCGCCTGCAACAACTGGTCGTAAGGCTTGATGTAGCGCCACGTGAACTTGCCCGGGCGCGCAAAAGCGAACGTACCGCTGGACGTGCCCGCCACCTTGGCATCGGCGCCCTTGCCCTTCATTTGCTGCTGCGTGAACTCGCCGCGTGCGGACTTCACGCTGGTGACAAAGCTCTGCAACTGGTCGGTGGCCGCCGCCTGGGCGGCAGGCACGGCACCAAGCAGTGCCAGTGCGGCGCACAGTGGCGCGAGAATGCGGTATCGCATGGATCGAATCCCTTCCTGAGTCACTGATGTCCGGTTGGAGCGTTGCACGGAATCGGGAATTCCGCGCAACGTGTGTGACGGGCGTAACGGTATGTTACCCGTCACATCGGCGGCCCGGAACCGCCTGGGACTGATGTGGCCGCTTCACTCGTCGTGCACAGCGCTGCCGGCCGGCACGAGGATGTCGCGGTTGCCGTTGCCCGACATTGCCGAGACGAGCCCGGCCTTCTCCATGTCTTCGAGCAGGCGAGCTGCGCGGTTGTAGCCGATACGCAGGTGGCGCTGCACCAGCGAGATCGATGCGCGGCGGTTCTTGATCACCACTTCCACGGCCTGGTCGTAGAGCGGATCGGCTTCGCCGCCGCCACCGCCAATACCGGCACCGCCGCCCAGGCTGTCGCCCGCGCCGTCGCCTTCGGCCAGACCGCCTTCGAGAATGCCTTCGATATAGTTGGCCTCGCCGCCTTCCTTGAGCTTCTCGACCACGCGGTGCACTTCGTCATCGGACACGAATGCCCCGTGCACACGCACAGGCATGCCGGTGCCCGGTGCCAGGTAGAGCATGTCGCCCATGCCAAGGAGCGCTTCCGCGCCCTGCTGGTCCAGGATCGTGCGCGAGTCGATCTTGCTGCTCACCTGGAATGCGATGCGCGTGGGCACGTTGGCCTTGATCAGGCCCGTAATCACATCCACGGACGGGCGCTGCGTGGCCAGCACCAGATGCAGGCCCGCCGCACGCGCCTTCTGGGCGATCCGTGCGATCAACTCTTCGACCTTCTTGCCCACCACCATCATCAGGTCGGCCAGTTCGTCGATCACGATCACGATCGTCGGCAGCTTTTCCAGCGGTTCCGGCGCGTCCGGCGTCAGGCTGAACGGATTCGGAATCTTCTCTTCCTTGGCCGCCGCTTCCTCGATCTTCTTGTTGTAGCCGGCCAGGTTGCGCACGCCGAGCTTGCTCATGAGCTTGTAGCGGCGCTCCATCTCGCCGACCGCCCAGTTCAGCGCGTTGCCGGCCTGGCGCATGTCCGTCACCACCGGGCACAGCAGGTGCGGGATTCCCTCGTAGACGCTCATTTCCAGCATCTTCGGATCGATCAGAATCAGGCGGACCTGCTCCGGCTTGGCCTTGTAGAGCAGCGACAGGATCATCGCGTTGATGCCGACGGACTTGCCCGAGCCAGTGGTGCCGGCCACCATGCAGTGCGGCATCTTGGCGAGGTCGGCCACCATCGGCTTGCCGGCAATGTCCTTGCCAAGCGCCATGGTCAGGTTCGACGCGCTTTCGTTGTAGATCTGCGAGCCAAGGATCTCCGACAGGCGCACGGTCTGGCGCTTCGGATTCGGCAGTTCCAGGCCCATGTAGTTCTTGCCCGGAATCGTCTCTACCACGCGGATCGACACCAGCGACAGGCTGCGGGCCAGATCCCGTGCGAGGTTGACCACCTGGCTGCCCTTGACGCCGGTGGCAGGCTCGATTTCATAGCGCGTAATAACCGGGCCCGGATAGGCGGCCACCACCTTGACGTCGACGCCGAAGTCCTTGAGCTTCTTCTCGATCAGGCGCGAGGTGTATTCGAGCGTCTCGGCGCTGACCGTCTCCAGGTGCGTGGGCATCGGATCGAGCAGCGACAGCGGCGGCAGGTCCGAATCCTGGATGTCCGCAAACAGTGGCTGCTGCTTCTCGCGCTCCACCCGCTCGTGCTTCGGCACCGCCTGCGGCCGCACAATTTGCACCGGCGTGGCCTCTTCCTGCTTCACGCGCTGCACTTCCACGGTCTCGGTGCGTTCGACCTTGGCCGCGGCGCCGATGATGCGGTCCTGCTTGTTCTCGCGGCGCGCCTTGAAGCCCATGAACAGCGTCTCGACGAAGGCCCCGACGTGCTCCGCCACCGACAGCCACGAGAAGTGGAAGAACAGCGACAGCCCGATCGCAAACATCAGCAGCAACAGCAACGTTGCGCCGGAGAAGCCGAGCGCCAGTTGCAGCCAGCCGCCAAGCAGGTCGCCCAGCACGCCGCCCGGCGCGCGCGGCAGCGCCGAACGCAGCGGATACATGCGGATGGCCTCCAGACCCATGCTGGAGACCAGTGTCAACGCGAATCCGATCCAGCTGATGGCCACGCTGTGTTGCGCTTCGGCCACGCGCTCGGGCAGTTCGGCCGTCAGTTCGCGCCAGCCGCGCCAGCAGCGGCGGATCAGCAGCACGCTCCACCAGTAGGCAGAGAAACCGAAGATGAAGAACAGGACGTCGGCCAGCCAGGCACCCACGCGGCCGCCAAGGTTATGGATTTCGGCGACCTGGCTGGCGTGCGACCAGCCTGGATCAGCCTTGCTGTAGCTGGCCAGTACGCAGAGGAAGCCAAGCGTGACGGCGAGCAGCAGGAACCAGCGCACCTCGCCCAGCAGCTTGCCGATTCGAGAGGGAAGTGCCGACGGGTCGGTCCGGGTAGTCGTGGTAGCGCGCGCCATGCGTCAGGGTCGGTTCGTGGGTACGAAGTGGACGATGGCGGCCATTTTAACCTTGGCCGGCACTATCGCCCCCATTGGAATTTGCAACAGTCGACAAAACGCCATGCCACATATAATGGCGGTTTCGAGTGACACCGGCGCAACCGCCGCGCCGGCGCACTCGCTGCCTACAGGAATGCATCATGTCCGCAAAACACGCAAAAGTGCTGATTCTCGGGTCCGGTCCGGCCGGCTACACCGCCGCCGTCTACGCTGCCCGCGCCAACCTGAACCCGGTGCTGATCACCGGCCTGGCCCAGGGCGGCCAGCTCATGACCACGACCGACGTGGAAAACTGGCCCGCAGATGCTAACGGCGTGCAGGGCCCGGACTTGATGCAGCGTTTCCTGGCGCATGCCGAGCGTTTCAACACCGAAATCATCTTCGATCACATTCACACGGCGAAGCTGACGGAAAAGCCGATCCGCCTGATCGGCGACTCGGGCGAGTACACCTGTGACGCACTGATCATCGCCACCGGCGCATCGGCCCAGTACCTTGGCCTGCCGTCCGAAGAAACTTTCATGGGCCGCGGCGTTTCGGCCTGCGCCACCTGCGACGGTTTCTTCTACAAGAACCAGGAAGTGGCCGTGATCGGCGGCGGCAACACGGCCGTGGAAGAAGCGCTCTACCTGTCGCATATCGCCAGCAAGGTCACGCTGATCCACCGCCGCGACAAGTTCCGCGCCGAGCCGATCCTGGTGGACCGCCTGATGCAGCGCGTGGAAGAAGGCCGCATCGCACTGCGCTATGACAGCACGCTTGACGAAGTGCTCGGCGACGAATCGGGCGTGACCGGCCTGCGCATCCGCAGCACCAAGGACGCCGCCCAGACCGAGGAACTGAAGCTGGCGGGCGTGTTCGTGGCCATCGGCCACAAGCCGAACACGGACCTGTTCGAAGGCCAGCTCGAGATGAAGAACGGCTATATCGTGACCAAGAGCGGCCTGTCGGGCGACGCCACGGCCACCAACATCCCGGGCGTGTTCGCCGCTGGCGACGTGCAGGACCACGTCTACCGCCAGGCCATCACCAGCGCCGGCACGGGCTGCATGGCCGCGCTGGACGCCCAGCGCTTCGTGGAAGCCCTGAAGTAATCCTCGGGATTTGCCGAATAGGCATCCCCACTGAATCGGGCCGGTTTTTGACCGGCCCGATTCTTTATAATCGACGCCGAGCCCCCTGCCCTCCTAGAGAAATCCTCCATGTCGCACGGCGCCAAACCCACATCCAAGCCCCCCACGCGAATGGGCCTGCACGATCTGGCCCGCGTGCGTGACAATCTCAAGGCCGACGCCGAACGGCGCGAGGCCGAGCGGCAAGCCGCCGAGGCCGCCGCGAAGCGCGCCGAGGAAGAAGCCAACGTTTTCCGTTCCAGCGTCGGGCAGGTCAGCAACCTGCGCGACCGCAATCGCGTCCAGCATCCATCTGCCAAGCCGGCCCCGATCCCGGTGCAGACGCAACGCAACGACAAGGCAGTGCTGGAAGCGTCGTTGTCCGATGAGTTCGATGTCGAGAACCTGCTCGATATCGACGAGACCATGTCGTTCCGCCGCCCCGGCATCGGTGAGGACATCATCAAGAAGCTGCGCCGTGGCGAGTGGGTGCCACAGGACAAGATCGACCTGCACGGCATGCGCTCCGACGAAGCGCGCGAGGCCCTGGCCAATTTCCTGCGCCGCTCGGTGCGCAATGGCGTGCGCTGCGTGCGCGTGATCCACGGCAAGGGCATCGGGTCGCCAGACAAGCTGCCGGTGCTCAAGGGCAAGGTGCGTAGCTGGCTGGTCCAGAAGGAAGAAGTCATCGCCTTCGTCCAGGCGCGCGAATCGCAGGGCGGCGCCGGCGCGCTGATGGTCCTGCTTCGCCAGCCGAAGACCTGAGGACCGGATGCATCTCCACCTGCCGTTCGATCTGCTGATGGGGCGGCTGCCCCTGATCCTGCACGTCATGGAAGTGATCGGCGTGCTCGCGTTCGCCGTCTCGGGCGTGGTCGATGCCCGCAAGCAACGGCTCGACGTGGTCGGCACGTTCGTCGTGGCATTCGCCACGGCGTTCGGCGGCGGCACCGTGCGCGACGTGCTGCTGGACCGCCGCCCGTTCTACTGGGTCGATCACGAGTACTACGTGCTGCTGATCTTCGTGATGTCGTTCGGCGCTTCGTTCGTCTTCCGCGTGGTCAGCAAGGTGGCATCGGACCGCACGATGCTCGTGGCCGACGCGATCGGACTCGGACTGTTCTCGGTCACCGGCACCTCGCTGGCGCTGGTGGCGCAGATGACGCCGACCGTGGCCGTGATGATGGGCATCATCTCCGCCGTGTTCGGCGGCGTGGTGCGCGACGTGCTCTGCAATGAAGTCCCGATGATCCTGCGTGACCGGTCACCGTACGCCACCTGTTCGTTCGTCGGCTGCTGGGTCTACGTGGGCCTGACATGGCTGCGCGCAGATCAGGAAGTGGCGCTGCTGTCCGGCGCGCTGGTGACGATGGGGATGCGGCTGCTTTCGGTGCAGCTGGGGTGGAAGCTGCCGAGTTAGCGCGACCCGACCTCGGCAAGGCTGTTGGTTGTTTGACGGCCAACGCCGCGAGCCACGCCCAAGTGGTGTCAGGAGGTAGCGTCTTGGCTCTCTCTCCCCTCATGGGGAGAGAGTGGGAGAGAGGGGTGGGCTAGCCAAGGAACCACAAGGAGCAAAGCTGTCGGTTTGCTCCAGCACGACAGCGTTTTGAACCGCCGGCCCTCTCCCCCAGCCCCTCTCCCGCCTTGCGGGAGAGGGGAGCAAACCCCAAAAACAAAAAGACCGGCGTTTGCCGGTCTTTCCTCAATCGCTATCCCGCTTAGATCGCCGCTTCGTCCTGCTCGCCGGTACGAATGCGGATCACGCGTTCGATTTCGGTGACGAAAATCTTGCCATCGCCGATCTTGCCGGTGTGGGCAGCCTTGACGATCGAGTCGAGCACCGTGTCGAGCTGGTTCTCGGCCACCACCACCTCGATCTTGATCTTCGGGAGGAAGTCGACCACGTACTCGGCGCCGCGGTAGAGCTCGGTGTGGCCCTTCTGGCGACCGAAACCCTTGACCTCGGTCACCGTCAGCCCCGTCACGCCGACGTCGGCAAGTGCCTCACGCACTTCGTCGAGCTTGAACGGTTTGATGATGGCGGTAATCTGCTTCATGGCTGGCCTCTGTCTCTCATGGTTTCGGAAGATGACAGATTCTAGCCCGAAACACCACATGGCGATTGCGGGCATGCCCACACAACCGCAATCCACCCCAGATCACGCCCCCGTCACACACCCATCACACCCGTCTCAGGGTTGATCCAGGGGCCGGCCGCTCAGTCGGGAATCCGGTCCAGATCGCGCACCCAGACCGCCGATTCCCCGTCGCTAGGCGCGCGCCAGTCGCCGCGCGGCGACAGCGACCCGCCCGAGCCCACCTTGGGCGCGTTAGGCACACAGGACCGCTTGAACTGGCTCGTGCGGAAGAAGCGGTCAACAAAAATGCCAAGAATGCGCTTGATTTCCGGCAGTTGATAGGCGTTTCGGGTCACATGCGGGCCGTTCGGCCAGGTTCCGCGCTCGACGTCACCCCAGGCGTGGAGTGCCAGGAAGGCGACCTTCGACGGCGCAAACCCGAAGCGCAGCGTGTAGTACAGGTTGAAATCCTGCAATTCGTACGGCCCAATGATCTGCTCGGTCTTCTGCTCCGGTGCCTTGTCCTGCCCTGCGCCGGATGCGCTGCTCGGCACCAGTTCCGGGCTGATGTCTGTGGCCAGCACAGCCATCAGCACATCCTGCCCGGCGCTGGCTACCTGCCCGGTTTCGGCCACCCAGCGCACCAGGTGGCTGATCAGCGTCTTGGGCACGCTGGCGTTGACGTTGTAGTGCGACATGTGATCACCCACGCCATAGGTGCACCAGCCCAGCGCCAGTTCGCTGAGATCGCCCGTGCCGATCACGATCGCATGGTTGTGATTGGCCAGCCGGAACAGGTGGTTGGTGCGTTCGCCGGCCTGCACGTTCTCGAACGTGACGTCGTAGACCGGCTCGCCGCGCGAGTACGGATGATCGAGATCCTTGAGCATGGCCAGGCAGCTTGGGCGAATATCGATCTCACGCGCGGTGCAGCCCACCAGCTTCATCAGTTCCCGGGCCTGCTGCAGCGTGCGGTCGCTCGTGGCGAAGCCGGGCATCGTATAGGCCAGGATGTTCGAACGCGGCAGGCCCAGGCGATCCATCGCCTTCGCGCAGACCAGCAGCGCATGCGTGGAATCAAGCCCGCCCGAAACGCCAATGACCACCTTGGAGATCTTGCTGGACGACAGCCGCTGCACCAGCGCCTGCACCTGGATGTTGTAGACCTCCATGCAGCGCTCGTCGCGCTGGCGCGGGTCGGACGGCACATACGGGAAGCGCGCGACCTTGCGCTGCAGCGGCATTGCCTGCGTGGACGGCACCTCCACGCTGAACGACACCGTATCGAATCGCTCCACCTCCTCGCGATGGCGGCGCACCGACTGGCCAAACGACGTCTGGTGCATGCGCTCGCGCGACAGCCGCTCCAGGTCGACGTCGGCAAACACCAGGTGCGAATCGTCGGCAAACCGCTCCGATTCACCGAGCAACTCGCCGTTCTCGTAGATCAGCGCCTGGCCGTCCCAGGCCAGGTCAGTGGTGGACTCGCCCTTGCCCGCCGACGTGTACAGGTAGGCCGCCAGGCAGCGCGCCGATTGCTGCGATACGAGCTGATGGCGGTAGCCGGACTTGCCAATTACGATGTTCGACGCCGACAGGTTCACAAGCACCGTGGCCCCGGCCAGCGCCGCGAACGACGAAGGGGGGATCGGCACCCATACGTCTTCGCAAATTTCCGCATGGAAGCGGAAGAACGGGATGTTCTCGATCTCGAACAGCAGATCGGCGCCGAACGGCACCTCCGCGCCGAGCAGCGTGACCAGCGGCGTGGCCGCGCAGTCCGCCGAGCTGAACTGGCGCGCCTCATAGAACTCCCAGTAGTTCGGCAGGTATGTCTTGGGCACCACACCCTGCACCTTGCCGCCCGCCACCACCACCGCGCAGTTGAACAACTGGTGCTCCACCAGCACCGGCATGCCAACAACCATCGCCGCGTTGATGCCCGCCGACGCCTCCACGATCCGCTGCAGCGCCAATTCGCATTCGCGCAGCAGCGCACGCTGGTGGAACAGGTCATCGCACGTATAGGCCGGCAGGCCCAGTTCAGGGAACGCCACCAGCACGGCGCCGCCGTCGGCAGCCTTGCGCGCCAGCGCGATCGTCTGCTCGGCGTTGAAGGCAGGATCGGCCACGCGGCACTCGGGCACGCCCACGGCCACGCGCGCAAAGCCGTGGGAATAGAGGTTGAAGAACGGGTGAGTCATGGATGGCCCAGGATGGAGGGGGCTGAGGATGCCTGCATTCTACGACGCACACGCGGCGCGTGCTGCCCCCGCACCCTGCACCGCAGCATCGTTTCCGGTAGACTCGGCCAGCATCTGGCCGTGGACAACCTGCCCTTCCCCGCATTCATGAGCGAATCGCGCCTCAGCCCCAACTACCGCACGGAAATCGTGCAGGACCTCGCCGAAATCGACGCCGCCGACTGGGATGCGCTGCTTGCCGCGCAGGATGAACCCACGCCGTTCCTGCGCCATGCGTTCCTCCAAGCGCTGCACGCCAGCGGCAGCGCCACTGACGATACGGGTTGGTCCCCACGCTTCGTGACGCTGTGGGTGCCAGACGGCAAGGGCCCCGGGCGCGATCGGCTGGCTGCGGCGATGCCGCTCTACGCCAAATCCCACTCCTACGGCGAATACGTGTTCGACTGGGCCTGGGCCGATGCCTACCGTCAGCACGGCCTGCCCTACTACCCGAAATGGCTCGCCGCGATCCCTTTCACGCCGGTACGCGGCGCACGCCTGCTGGCCGAGGACGAACTCTCGCGCCGCGTGCTGCTGCGCTTTGCGCTGGGACTGGCCAAGGAAAGCCAGTTGTCGTCACTGCACGTGCTGTTTCCGTCGGACCATGAGGCCGATCTGATGGACGAAGCCGGCATGATGATGCGCCACGGCGTGCAGTTCCACTGGACCAATCCCGGCTACGAGAGCTTTGAGGCGTTCCTGGCCACGCTATCGCAGAAGAAGCGCAAGAACATCCGCGCCGAACGCCGCCACGTGGCTGAAGCCGGCATCACGTTCCGCCATCTGCGCGGGGCGGAGATTGACGACAACGCATGGAAGTTCTTCAACCGCTGCTATCGCCAGACCTACCGCGAGCACCACTCCTCGCCCTATCTGAACCTTGATTTCTTCCGACGCATCGGCGCGGCGATGCCCGAGCACCTGCTGCTGGTGGTGGCCGAGCGCGAAGGCCGCGACATCGCCAGTTCGCTGCTGGTCTACGATGCCGATCCGGCGGTCAGCACGCTGTATGGCCGTTACTGGGGCGCGCTCGAATACCACGCGTGCCTGCATTTCGAGACCGCGTACTACCAGCCGCTGGAGTTCTGCATCAGTGAGGGCATCGGCACGTTCGAAGGCGGCGCGCAGGGCGAGCACAAGATGGCACGCGGCTTCCTGCCCGTGGCCACGCGTTCTGCGCACTGGCTGGCACACCCGTCGTTCGCGGATGCGGTGGAACGCTTTCTGGTGCGCGAGCGCGAGGGGATCGACGCCTATCTGGATGAGCTGAACGAAAGGAATCCGTTTGCGGGGGGACGTGAGTAGCCGCCCAGAAACAAGAAACCCCGCCGATTCGGCGGGGTTTCTTCAACTACGCAACAGCCAGCGAATTACTTCTTGAAGTTCGCCACGCCGTCGGTGATTTCCTTGTGGGCTTCCTCGATGCCAGCCCAGCCTTCCACCTTGACCCACTTGCCGGCTTCGAGTGCCTTGTAGTTCTCGAAGAAGTGCTTGATCTGGTCGAGCGTGTTTTGCGGCACATCCGACAGGCCCTTCATGTGGGCGGTGGCCGGGCTCAGCTTGTCCACGGGAACGGCCACGAGCTTGGCATCCACGCCCGACTCGTCGGTCATCTTCAGCATGCCCAGTGCACGGCAGCGCACTACGGCACCGGCCAGGATCGGGAACGGGGTGATGACCAGCACGTCCACCGGGTCGCCGTCGCCCGACAGCGTCTGCGGGATGAAGCCGTAGTTGGCCGGATAGCGCATGCCCGTGCCGATGAAACGGTCCACGAACAGCAGGCCGGTTTCCTTGTCGGCCTCGTACTTCACGGGATCGCTCTGGGCCGAGATCTCGATGATGACGTTGAAATCGTTGGGAAGGTCCTTGCCCGGGGAGACGAGGTTGAAGCTCATGAGAGTTCTCCGAATGCCTGTGTGATGGGATGGCCGGCATTATAGCGGTTTGCTTCTTACCGCTGGCTGACATCGGGGTGCCTTGCACGCCGCGCGCGGTGCGCGATAATGCGGCATTCCCGAATTCAGCAATGGCTCCATAACAGAGCCGTGGAGACCTGCATGCATGCCCAGCATTTCGTCGCCAACCGCCTGATCGCCCCGGATTCGGGCCTGCGCATCAAGGTATTCGATCCGTCCAGCGGCCAGCCGTTCGCCGAGATCGCACGCGGCAACGCCACCGATATCAGCGTGGCCGTGCACGCGGCCCGCAGGGCCGCCGATGGCGCCTGGGGCACGATGTCCCCGGCCGATCGCGTGCGCCTGCTGAACCGCGTGGCGCTCAAGCTGATCGATCACGAGGATGAACTGGCCGCGCTGGAAGCGCGCGACACCGGCAAGCCGCTGCGCCAGGCCCGTGCCGACGCGCGCGCGGTGGCCCGCTACTTCGAGTTCTACGCGGGCGCCGTGGACAAGCTGCACGGCCAGACCATCCCGTATCAGCCCGGATATACGGTGCTGACCGTGCGCGAGCCGCACGGCGTGACCGCCCACATCATCCCGTGGAACTACCCGCTGCAAATCTTCGGCCGCAGCGTGGGCGCGGCGCTGGCCGCCGGCAACGCCTGCGTGGTCAAGCCGGCCGAGGATGCCTGCCTGTCGCTGCTGCGCGTGGCTGAACTGGCTGCCGAGGCCGGCCTGCCCGAAGGCGCGCTGAACATCGTCACCGGCTACGGCCATGAAGCGGGCGCGGCGCTGGCCCGGCACCCCGGCATCAACCATATCTCGTTCACCGGCTCACCGGAGACAGGCAAGCTCGTGGCGCAGCTTGCGGCAGAGAACCATGTGCCCGTGACGCTGGAGCTTGGTGGCAAGTCGCCGCAGATCGTCTTTGCCGATGCGGACCTCGATGCGCTGCTGCCCGTAGTGGTCAACGGCATCGTGCAGAATGCAGGCCAGACCTGTTCGGCCGGCAGCCGCCTGCTGGTGGAGCGGCCCGTCTACGAAAACCTGCTCGACCGGCTCTCTGGCGTGTTCGAATCGCTGCGCGTGGGGCCGTCCGAACTCGATCTCGAATGCGGCCCGCTGATCAGCCGCAAGCAGCAGCAGCGTGTCTGGGATTTCGTCTCCGACGCGCAGCACGCTGGTATTGCCGTTGTGGCGCAGGGCCAGATCGTGGCCGAGGCGCCCGAGGCCGGTTACTACCAGGTGCCGATGCTGTTCCGCGACGTGCCGCCCAAGCACCGGCTGGCCCAGGAGGAAGTATTCGGCCCGCTGCTGGCGGCGATGCCGTTCGACACCGAGGACGAGGCCGTGCATCTGGCCAACGGCACCCCCTACGGCCTTGTGGCCGGACTCTGGACGCGCGACGGCGCGCGGCAGTTGCGGCTGGCCCGCAAGCTGCGCGCTGGCCAGGTATTCATCAACAACTACGGCGCCGGCGGCGGCGTAGAACTGCCGTTCGGCGGCACCGGCCAGTCAGGCTATGGCCGCGAAAAGGGCTTCGAAGCCCTGTACGGATTCACCACTCTGAAAACCATTGCAATTCAACATGGGTAACATCAATTTCCTGTCGGTCGCTTTCGCCATCTTCTTTTTCTGGATGGCCTGGCACGTGAGAAACAAGCGCGCCACGAACCCGTCCGGCATGCCGCGCCTGCAAGTGTTCCGGCGCAAATGGGGCGACACGCTCGGGGACCGCATCCACTGGTGCCTGTACGTCGCCCTGCCCTTTCTGCTGGCGATCATGATGGTCGGCAATGCATTAAAAGGCAAAGGCCCCTTTCACTAAGCATTCCCGGTAGCCGAGCGCGGCACAGACCGCGCCGGACCTCACAACAGGAGACAGACGATGACCAGGCTGGCTGGCAAGGTAGCGGTAGTCACAGGTGGCGGTTCGGGCTTTGGCGAGGGCATTGCGCATACGTTTGCGCGCGAGGGCGCCAGTGTGATGGTGGCGGACCTGAACGTCGATGCGGCCGAGCGCGTGGCCGCTGCGATTCGCGAGGCGGGCGGCATTGCCCGCGCGGTGCGTGCCGATGTCTCGCTGGGCGATGACGTTGCCGCGATGCGCGATGCCACGCTGGCCGCGTTTGGCGATGTCCACTGCGTGGTCAACAACGCGGGCACGACCCATCGCAACAAGCCGATTCTGGAAGTCACCGAGGCCGAGTTCGATCGCGTCTACGCGGTCAACGTCAAGAGCATCTACTGGTCGGCCCACCACTTCATCCCGCATTTCCGCCAGCGCGGCGGCGGCAACTTCGTCAACGTGGCCTCCACCGCAGGCATCCGGCCTCGCCCCGGGCTGGTCTGGTACAACGGCAGCAAGGGCGCGGTCATCGTCGCCAGCAAGGCCATGGCCGCCGAGCTTGGCCCCGACAATATCCGCGTGAACTGCGTCAACCCGGTGATCGGCGCCACGGGCCTGCTCGAACAGTTCATGGGTCTGCCCGATACGCCCGAGAACCGCGCGAAATTCCTGGCAACGATTCCGATGGGACGCATGTCAACGCCGCAGGACGTGGCCAACGCCTGCCTGTACCTGGCGTCCGACGAAGCGGCCTTTATCACGGGCACCTGCATCGAAGTGGACGGAGGACGCTGCGTCTGAGGCCATCCCCGGCATTCATTTTTCCAACCGAGCGGTAACGTCGTAAAACAACGCAAAGACCCAAAGAGGAGACGCAATGACAACGACCGCAGTCAGTTCCGGCGCGCAAGATGCCGGCTTCGAGGACGCCACCTACCGCAAGGTGAGTTGGCGCCTGGTGCCCTTCCTGTTGCTCTGTTACGTGGTGGCCTACCTGGACCGCGTCAACGTGGGCTTCGCGAAGCTGCAGATGCTTGGCGACCTCAAGTTCAGCGAGACCATATATGGTCTGGGCGCGGGGATATTCTTCATCGGCTACTTCATTTTCGAAGTGCCGAGCAACGTGATCCTGCACAAGGTGGGCGCGCGCATCTGGATCGCGCGGATCATGATTACGTGGGGCGTGATCTCCGCCGCGATGATGTTCGTCAGCACGCCGACCATGTTCTACGTGCTGCGCTTCCTGTTGGGCGTGGCCGAGGCAGGCTTCTTCCCCGGCATCATCCTGTACCTGACGTACTGGTATCCGGCCAGCCGGCGCGGGCGCACCACCACGTATTTCATGACCGCGGTCGCGCTGGCTGGCGTGATCGGCGGCCCGCTGTCCGGCTGGGTCATGCAATCGTTCGATGGCCACAACGGCTGGGCGGGCTGGCAATGGATGTTCCTGATCGAAGGCATCCCGTCGATCCTGGTGGGCCTGTGGGTGCTGGCCTATCTCGACGACCGCATCACGCACGCCAAGTGGCTGACCGATGACGAGAAGTCGCTGCTCGAACGCAATATCGCCAGCGAGGACCAGCACAAGGAAGACCCGCCAGTGGCCAAGGTGCTATTCAGTCCGCGCGTGTGGCTGATGAGCGCGATCTACTTCAGCTTTGTGATGGGCCTGTACGGCGTGAGCTTCTGGCTGCCGACGATCATCAAGCAGACCGGTGTGAAAGGCGCGTTCGACGTGGGCCTGCTGACGGCGATTCCCTACGGCTGCGCGGTGGTCGGCATGATCCTGTTCGCACGCAGCGCGGACCGCCGTGGCGAACGCCGCTGGCATATCGCGATTCCGGCGCTGGCCGGTGCGCTGGGGCTGGTGCTGTCGGTCCAGTGGCATGGCGACACAACCCTGGCGATGCTGGCGCTGACGCTCGCCACGATCGGCATCCTGACCACGCTGCCGCTGTTCTGGAGCATGCCAACGGCCTTCCTGGCCGGCACGGGTGCCGCTGCTGGCATCGCGCTGATCAACTCGCTCGGGAATCTGGCGGGCTTCCTCAGCCCCTACGCGGTAGGCTGGCTCAAGGACATGACGCAGAGCACGGACTCAGGCATGTACCTGCTGGCCGTCTGCATGGTGATTGGCGCGGCGCTGACGCTGTCAGTGCCGGCGAAGATGGTGAACACGCGGGACAAATAAGCGGGACAAATAGCGCGATGGCGTTAGCGATGCGCTCCCCTCTCCCACCTGTGGGAGAGGGGTTGGGGGAGAGGGTGTTGAGGTTCAACTTGCCACATGTCGCAATTTGAACCGCTGGCCCTCTCCCCCTGCCCCTCTCCCGCGTGCGGGAGAGGGGAGCAAACACACCGGATAGGCGAACTGCTTAAGCTTCGCCCAGTAGCTATGCGCTCCCCTCTCCCACTTGTGGGAGAGGGGTTGGGGGAGAGGGTGTTGAGGTTCAACTTGCCACCTTGTGGTGGTCTAATTTCCT
>NZ_ALOU01000057.1 GCF_000292345.1 Cupriavidus sp. BIS7 | reverse complement strand
GGCCAGCGCCTGGCGCACGGCCGAACTGGAGATGCGGATACCGCCTTCGGAAACCGAGCCCATCTGCTCGACATCGAAACCGAACTGCCGGCCGGCTTCCTGCAGATACGCATAATCGCCGGCGCGCTTTGCGCCGAAACGGAAGTCGTCGCCAACCAGTACCCAGCGCGCATGCAGCCCGTGCCAGAGCACGTTCTCGACAAAGGCCTGCGGCGACTGGGCGGCGAAATGGGCGTTGAAGTGTTCCACCACCACGCGGTCCACGCCATTGCGGCGCAACGCGTCGAGCTTGTCACGCAACAGTGCGATGCGCGTGGGAGCGTGCTCCGGGGCGAAGAATTCGCGCGGGTGCGGTTCGAACGTCATCACGCACAGCGGCAGGCCGCGCGCGTCGGCGGCCGCACGGGCGCGCGCGAGCAGCGACTGGTGGCCGCGATGCACACCGTCGAAATTGCCGATGGTGAGCGCGCAGGGCGCCCGGCTTTCGGCGTTGGGCAGACCGCGGAAGACTTTCACAAGAACGGCGGACGAGCGTTTTGGGGAAAGGGGGCATTATAAGGCGAACGGGCGGGCTTGCTCCCCAAAAGCCTGCCGGATGCCCAATTTGGCGGCAGACCGCGCCGCTCTCGTCCGCACGTTACCCACAAACGTGGCGCTTTTGGCAAATTTGTGCACGATCGGGGCGCCCCGCAATGGCGCAGCGCCGCAAAAATCGGCATGATATGGCCGATTCACGACAAATCCGCGCGATGGATGCAATGGCGGGCGCCAAGCCGGTGCCGCCTTGCAGCCGATGAACGTCGCCTAACATGCCAGGCCACAATTGAACGCGCTGCTCAACAAGATCCTGCCCCCGCCCGGGCCACAACTGGACACCGAGACACGGGCCAAGCTGCTGGCCACCGTCCATCGCGTCTCTCCCACCGGCATTGCATCGTCCGCGCTGCTGCCGGCGTTGACCGCCTACACGTTCTGGAACGAAGCCAACCATCTGGCGCTGCTGATCTGGTGCGCCATCATGCTGCTCCTGACCACCGGCGGCACATGGTTCTACCTCGGGTTCCAGCGCGACATCGGCAAATTGAGCCGTTCGGCGCACACGCGCAAATGGTGGAACAACATGCGCGCGATTGCGTTCCTGACCGGGCTGACCTGGGGGAGTTCGGCGCTGCTTCATCTCTACAGCTCGTCGGTGGTGTTCTCGAGCGTGCTGTACCTGCTGACGCTTGGCGTGCTGGCCGGCGGTGCCACGTCGCAGTCGCCAATTCCATCGAATCTTGTCTTTGCCGGGGTGCCGATCCTGGTTCCCAACGTCCTGCTGGCCAGCTTTGCCTTCCCCGGCCATGGCACGTATGTGCAGTTGCTGCTGGCGATCTATGCGCTGATGCTTGCACGTCACTCGCTGAACCTGCAGCACACGCTGGTGCGCGCCATCCAGCTTGAATCGGAAAGTCGGCGGCTGGCCAAGCAATTCCAGGAGGAGAAGGAACGTGCACTTCACGCAAGTGAAGAGAAATCACGCTTCCTGGCCGCCGCAAGTCACGACCTTCGCCAGCCGGTGCACGCGCTCGTGATGCTGGTCGAAGCGTTGCGTGCGCGCAACCAATCGAGCTCTCTCCACCCGCTGGTCGAACAGGTGGCAGCCGGAACCCAGACCATCGACCTGCTGTTCCGCTCGCTGCTGGACCTGTCCAAGCTCGAGGGCCGCAAGGTCCTGCCGACGCTGGAGCCGTGCGAACTCAATTCGCTGATCCATGATGTGATGAGCCAGTTCGCGGCCGATGCACGAGAAAGCGGTCTGACACTGACGCCACGCGTGCCCGACGAACTGTTCGCCATGGCCGAACCGGTGCTACTGCGGCGAGCGCTGTTCAACCTCGTGCAGAACGCGCTGCGCTACACGAAGCGGGGCGGCATCCTGGTCACCGCACGGCAGCGTCGCAAGCACGTGCGGCTGGAGGTCTGGGATACCGGCGCGGGCATTACGCCAGAGCATCTGCCGGAGATCTTCTCGCCGTACTACCAGGTCCACAACCCGCAGCGAGATCCTTCGCAGGGGCTTGGCCTCGGGCTTGCCATCTTCCGGGAATGCGTGCGGCTGATGCGCGGGACGTACGGCGTCCGCTCGGTGCCTGGCAAGGGCTCCGTGTTCTGGTTCGCGCTGGCTCCGGTGCCCGCCGAGACCGTGGCCAATGTGCGTGCGATGCGTGCCAATGCCCAGGCCGAGGAAGCGCGGCAGGATCGTCTGCGCGGCACCGTGCTGGTGGTCGATGACGACAGCCAGATCCGCAAGGCATGGATTGCGCTGATGGAGGCATGGGGTATCCGCGTAGCGTGCGCCGCGCACGGCGAGGAGGCGGACCGCCTGTTTGCCAAGGGCTTGAAGCCGGACATCATCTTCTGCGACCTGCGCCTGCCCGGCAACGAAAATGGACTCGACCTGCTCGAGCGCTGGCAGACCACCCAGCCCCAGGCGCGCAGCGCGCTGCTGACGGGGGACCTGAAGTCCGCGGCATTGCAGGCGGCCGAGGAGGCCGGTTACTTTGTGTTGTCGAAGCCCGTGGATCCTGCCAATTTGCGCATGCTGTTGCGCCGCTGGCTAACGACTTCCTAGAGGCCGTTTCAAAAAGATTCTGGCGTTGTTGCGGGGCCTTGCCGTACTACTTGTACTGTCTGCGGCCCCACGCCTAGCCAGAACCGCTGCGCTTCATTTTGAAACAGCCTCTTAGAAAACAACAACGCCGCCTATGGGCGGCGTTGTTGTTTGGGCCGGTGAGGGCTTTACTGGCGCAGGCGGAACCGCTCCATGCGCGACATGACCTGCATGCGCGTGCGCACGCCAAGCCGTTGCAGGATGGCGGAGACGTGTTCCTTCACGGTGTTCTCGGTCAGGCCCAGCTTGCGTGCGATGACCTTGTTCGGCAGCCCTTCTAGCACGAGTGCAAGTACCGAGCCCTGGCGCGGCGTGAGGCCGAGTTCGGCTGGCGTGACAGGAATGCCGTGTGCGGGGCCGAATGACTGCGAGCGGCCGGACAGGGCCTCGTCCGAGGGAAAGCTGGTGTCACCCGCCAGAACCTTGCGCACGGCTGCCGTGAAGGCATTGGCGTCGAGGTGCTTGCCGACGAAGCCGCAGGCCGACAGCGCGCGGGCGCGGCCGACGATTTCCGGCGTGGCTTCGGCCGACATGAAGATGAAGCGCGCGCCCGGGATCACGGTCTTGAACGACTGCATGGCATCGAAGCCGGTACCATCGTTCAGCCAGATGTCGAGCAGCACGATATCGGGACGTAGCCCCTGGTTCAGGGAGTGGAGGGCTTCCTTGGCGCTGCCAGCAGCATGGACGGCAACGTCGGGCATCACTTCTGCCAGGAAGGCAGTGGTGCCCGAAAGAGCCATAGGATGATCATCGACCACCAACAAAGTCGGTGCAGCGTTCAACATGCGTATTCCCGTCTAAGTTCCCGTTTCGCCCTTGTTGTCACCGTCTTCTCGTAAAAGCGGCGCGTGGGCGTAGGGCCCACTCTAACAGAGCGGGTTGCACGTCACAATCCGTCGAACAGGGGTATTGGGACTGGTGGCGTGCGTGTTGTTGTTGCCCCCTGTGCGTTTGGCGCTAATTAAGTACCTAATGAGCACGCTTTGCAAGTCTTTGGACCACAGCTTGGTAGAATCGCGGCGATGAAAAATATTGTCATATTGATTTCCGGGCGCGGCTCCAATATGGAAGCCATTGTCCGGGCCTGCGCTGCCGAGCGATGGCCGGCGCGCGTGGCTGCGGTGCTGTCGAACCGGCCAGATGCTTCGGGCCTGCAGTTCGCGGCCAGCCACGGTATTGCCACCGGCGTGGTGGATCACAAGCAGTTCTCCGATCGGGAGACTTTCGATGCGGCGATGCGCGATGCCATCGACGCCTATCAGCCCGACCTCGTTGTGCTGGCGGGCTTCATGCGTATCCTGACGCCCGGCTTCGTCGAGCATTACGCCGGGCGCATGCTCAATATCCATCCGTCGCTGCTGCCCAGTTTTCCCGGGCTGCACACGCACCGGCAAGCGCTCGACGCGGGCGTCAAGCTGCACGGTGCAACGGTGCACTTCGTTACGCCGGAACTCGATCACGGCCCGATCGTGGTGCAGGCAGCACTTGATGTTCTGCCTGGCGATACACCGGAGTCTCTGGCCGATCGTTTGCTCGATAGCGAACATGTCATTTACCCGCGCGCAGTGCGCTGGTTCGTAGAAGACCGTCTGCATCTGCAGAACGGTGTCGTTCAAGTTCAACCGGCCGAACCCCAATGGTTCATGGCCATCTCGCCCCAAGCGGCAGGAAATCAGCCATGAGTCGCAATCCCGCAACAGCCCAGGAAAACCGCCAGCGCCCGCGTTCGGGCAAGGGCAAATCCAGCCCGATCCGCAAGGCGGCCGGCAATCGTCCGCAAGGCGCCGACGGTGCCCAGCGCACGCACGGCGCTCTGCAGGCCTTCCACCTGCAGCACATCGATCGGCTGCTCGGCAAGGTGCTGCTGTTCGCGCGCCCGTCCGACGCGGTGGTCAGCCATTACTTCCGGGAAAATAACAAACTTGGTCATCGCGATCGCGGCATCATCGCCGAAGCAATATTCGCAGTGTTGCGCCGACGCGTCGAATTTGGTCAGTTTGCGGAAAGTGGCACTGGTTCGGCCACGCGCCGCCTTGGCCTGCTGGGCCTGGCTGCAACGCTCGGACGCGATGTGCTGTCGCCGTTCCTTTATCCGGACGAGGCCGAGTGGCTGGACCGGCTGACCACGATCGAACGCGCAAGCCTGGCTCCGCGCGTGCGCGCCAACCTGCCCGAGTGGCTCTACGACGATCTGCATGCACGTCATGGCGAGGCGTTTACGGCTGCGCTCGGCGATGCGTGGCTGCGTCCCGCGCCGCTGGACCTGCGCGTGAATACCGCCAAGCTGTCCCGCGAGGAAGCCCTGGCTGAACTCGAGACCGCAGGCATCGCGGCCGAGCCGACGCCGATGGCGCCCGCCGGCATTCGTCTCAAGGGCAAGCCCGCGCTGAACCAGCTTCCGCTGTTCATCAACGGCGGCGTGGAAGTCCAGGACGAGGGCAGCCAGTTGCTGTGCCATCTGCTGGCGCCGAAGCGTGGCGAGATGGTTGTCGATTTCTGCGCGGGCGCGGGCGGCAAGACGCTGGCGCTGGGCGTGGCAATGCGCTCGACCGGGCGGCTCTACGCGTTCGACGTATCGGAAAAGCGCCTGGCTAACCTGAAGCCGCGCCTGGCCCGTAGCGGGCTGTCGAATGTGCATCCGGTGCTGATCGACTCGGAGCGCGATGCCAAGGTCAAGCGCCTGGCAGGCAAGATCGATCGCGTGCTCGTGGATGCGCCCTGCAGCGGGCTGGGCACGCTGCGCCGCAACCCGGACCTGAAGTGGCGCCAGAACCCCGAGTCGGTGCTGGAACTGACCGCCAAGCAAGCGTCGATCCTGGACGCGGCCGCGAAGCTGGTGAAGGGTGGTGGCCGTGTCGTGTACGCCACTTGCAGCGTGCTGGAAGCCGAAAACGAAGCGATCATCCGCAATTTCCTGGCTGCCCACGACAACTTCCGCCTGGTGCCGGTGGCCGAGGTGCTGGCCGAGCAGAAGATCGCGGTGCCTGAATTGCCGGCAGAAGGCGGCATGTTGGCGCTGTATCCGCACATCCATCAGACCGATGGCTTCTTTGCCGCCGTGCTGGAACGCACCCGTTGATGGCAGATAGTTCGCTGATGAACCCGGATACGCTGGCCGACCTGAAGCGTTCGCACTCGGTGTTCGGCAAGATGCTGGACGACCTGATTCACGATGCGGGCGGTCCGGGCTTTTTCTGGCAGCTCGGCGTACTGGCCGCCTGCCTGTTGATTGCATGGCCGCTGGCGCGGCACGTGGTCAAGCGGCTTGAAGCGCGCTACGAGACATCGAGCTTCTCGTTGCGCCTGGCCGCGGTCAGCCTCGAGCGCGCCATGTTTCCGCTGTTCGGCTGGGTGCTGGTGATGGTGGCGCGCTTCGCGCTGGCCCCGATGATGTCGATCAGCGTACTGCGGCTGGCCCTGGTACCGCTGTTTGGCATCACTTCGCTGTATGTGACCTTTTACATACTTCGACGTGTGATGTCCGGCCATGGCCAGTTGCACGGCATGGTGGTGCTGGTGGAGAAGGTGCTGACCACGCTGGTCTGGATCGGCATGGCGCTGTATGTGCTCGGCGTGCTGCCCGACGTGATCGCGTGGATGGAGAACGTACGTTTCTCGATCGGCGGCAAGCAGCATATCAACCTGGCCGACTCACTGATGGCCGTGGTCTGGATTCTGCTGACCGTGCTTGCGGCGATGTGGTTTGGATCGTGGCTGGAAGAGCGCCTGATGCGCGCGACCACGCTCGATTCGAACCTGAAGGTCGTGCTCACGCGCATCGCCAAGGCCCTGCTGCTGCTGGTCTCGCTGCTGCTGAGCCTGTCGCTGGTGGGGATCGACCTGACCGTGCTGTCAGTGTTCGGCGGCGCGCTTGGTGTGGGTCTGGGTTTTGGTCTGCAGAAGATCGCCAGCAACTACATCTCGGGTTTCATCATCCTGCTGGATCGCTCGGTCAAGCTTGGTGACCAGATCACGGTCGACAAATACACCGGCATCGTGTCGCAGATCCGCACGCGCTATACGGTCGTGCGCAACGGCGACGGCGAAACGCTTGTGCCGAATGAGCAACTTGTCGCGCAATCGGTGCAGAATCATTCGTTCTCCGGAACCAACGTGCGCGTGGCCACGCGGGTTCAGGCCGATTACGCCGCAGATCCGGAAATGGTGATCCAGTTGCTGCAGGACTGTGTGCGTGGTTTGCCACGCGTGCTGGAGCAACCGGCGCCCGCCGCGTTCCTGGTGACCTTCGCCGACAGCGGCATCGAGTACGAGGCTGCCGTGTACATCGCTGATCCGCAAAACGGCAAACTGGGCGTGCAGTCGGCGATGAACCGGGCGATCTGGCGCGCGTTCTCCGAAAATGGCATCTCGATCCCATACCCGCAGCGTGAATTGCGCGTGCTGGGTACGAACCCGGCTGCAGTGGCGGGTACGGCACTGGATTGAACCCGGATTGAACGAATCCCGATGCCGGGGCTCAAAGTCGGGGAAATAGCGGATGTCCGCTCCGCCGCGATCCGGTAGAATAGCGGGTTGAACGCGGATTTGCAGACAGTAAAACCGCCGTCCCCGCTCCAGACAACCGCCAGATTGCAGCGGTTCGTGCCCAGGCCCGGCTCCCTGCCAAATCCGCAGGAATGCGCCAGCGCCAGAAAGCTATAGCAATCGCTGACTTTGCAGTCCTTTTTCTGCGCGTTAGGCGCGTCGCACCGTGGTGCCGCGCTGCAACCCTCGTATTAAGACGGAGAACATAGTTTGTTCGACTCAATTCTTGACTGGGCCGCTAACGGCCTCGCCAACTGGTCCTGGTGGGAGATCGTGATCTTCACGCTCGTGATGACGCACATCACGATCGCCAGCGTGACCATCTTCCTGCACCGCTGCATGGCGCACCGGTCGCTGGACCTGCATCCGGTGGCCCAGCATTTCTTCCGTTTCTGGCTGTGGATGACCACGGGCATGGTGACCAAGGAGTGGACCGCGATCCACCGCAAGCACCACGCCAAGTGCGAAACCGAAGACGACCCCCACAGCCCGCAGACGCGCGGTATCCGCAAGGTGCTGCTGGAAGGCGCCGAACTCTATCGCGCCGAGGCCAAGAACAAGGAAACGATCACCAAGTTCGGCCACGGCACGCCCAATGACTGGGTCGAGCGCAACGTGTACTCGCGCTTCGCCTGGCAGGGCGTGGGCCTGATGCTGATCATCGACCTCGCGCTGTTCGGCCTGGTCGGCATGTCCGTGTGGGCCGTGCAGATGCTGTGGATTCCGATCCACGCCGCCGGCATCATCAACGGCCTGGGCCACTACTGGGGCTATCGCAACTACGACTGCGAAGATGCGTCGACCAACGTGTCGCCGTGGGGCTTCATCATTGGCGGCGAGGAACTGCACAACAACCACCATACGTATCCGACGTCGGCCAAGTTCTCGATCAAGTGGTATGAGATCGACGTGGGTTGGTGGTACATCCGTGCAATGCAGTCGGTTGGGCTGGCCAAGGTCAAGAAGACCCCGCCCAAGGCCCGTCTGGTCGAGGCGCGCCCGGTGGATCACAACACGCTGGAAGCGATCATCGCCAACCGCTATGACGTGATGGCCCGCTACGCCAAGACGCTCAAGACCGCATACAAGGATGAACTGCGCAAGCAGAAGGAAGGCGGCACCCCCGAGTACCTGAGCTTCAAGCCGGCCCGCAAGTGGTTCCACCGCGAGGAAACCAAGCTGGCCGCCCCGCAGCGCCAGCAACTGGCCACGATCGTCGAGCAGAACAAGATGCTGAACACGTTCGTGGAAATGCGTCGCGAACTGGCTGTGATCTGGGGCCGTTCGAATATGACGCGCGAGCAACTGCTGGCCCAGCTTCAGGGCTGGTGCCACCGCGCCGAGGCCAGCGGCATTCAGGCGCTGCAGGAGTTTTCGCTGCGCCTGCGCCGGTACGCCTGATACAATTCCGGCGCGCCCGTCATGGCTACAAAGCCCCGCCCCCGGCGGGGCTTTTCTTTTCGCTAAACTCCCCCATGTCTTGGCACAGACCGTGCGTCCAGAGCGCGGCAGCCAACGGGTGCACCGAGGAGTACTGCAGAGATGACCCCACAATCGATCAAGACCGTCGAGTTCGAGAAACCGAACCTGGCGGATGCCGAATCTGCCGCCGGCGGCAGCTGTGTTGCGCACGCCTGGGCCAAGGTGCCCCCGGTGCTGACCCCGGATGAGCGCCACGCGCTCAAGGACCGTATCCGCAGGTTGCTGAAAGAACGCAATGCGGTACTGGTGGCGCATTACTACGTTGACGCCGATCTGCAGGACCTCGCCGAGGAAACCGGCGGCTGCGTGTCCGATTCGCTCGAGATGGCCCGTTTCGGCCGCGACCACGAAGCCAGCACGCTCGTTGTGGCCGGCGTGCGCTTCATGGGCGAGACCGCCAAGATCCTGAGCCCCGAAAAAACGATCCTGATGCCGGATCTGGATGCCACCTGCTCGCTGGACCTCGGTTGCCCGGCTGACGAGTTCACGGCGTTTTGCGATGCGCACCCCGATCGGACGGTCGTCGTTTATGCAAATACCAGCGCGGCCGTGAAGGCGCGTGCCGACTGGATGGTGACGTCCAGCATCGGGCTGAAGATCGTCGAGCATCTGCACGCCCGCGGCGAGAAGATCCTGTGGGCGCCGGACAAGCACCTGGGCAGCTATATCCAGAAGCAGACCGGTGCTGACATGCTGCTGTGGCAGGGCTCTTGCCTCGTGCATGACGAGTTCAAGGGCATCGAGCTTGACCTGCTGCGCCGCGAGCACCCGAAGGCAAAGATCCTGGTCCATCCGGAATCGCCGGAGAGCGTGGTGGCACAGGCCGACATGGTCGGTTCCACAAGCCAGCTGATTGCCGCTGCCCAGCAACTCGACGCCAACGAATTCATCGTGGCCACCGACAACGGCATCCTGCACAAGATGCGCATGGCTGCGCCGGGCAAGATGTTTATCGAGGCCCCGACAGCCGGCAACAGCGCCACCTGCAAGAGCTGCGCGCATTGCCCCTGGATGGCCATGAACGCGCTGACCAACCTGGCCGAAGTCCTCGAGACCGGCCGCAACGAAGTGCATGTCGATGCCGGGATCGGCCAGCGCGCCGTCACCTGCATCAACCGCATGCTCGACTTCGCCGCCCATCAGAAGGCCAATGTGCGTCCCGCGGCCGACCTTGCCAAGGAAGCCGCATTGTTCAGCGGAGTGGGCCCGGCATGAGCGTGAATCCAATATTCGACAGCTACGGTCCTGCCTTGCAGGCGGCATTGGCCGCCAACGTCAATGCGGCGATTGCCGAGGATGTGGGCTCCGGCGACCTGACGGGCCTGCTTGTGCCCGCGGACAAGCCGGTCCATGCACGTGTGATCGTGCGCGAGTCGGCTGTGCTGTGCGGCCGGCCGTGGTTCGAGGCCTGCATGAATGCCGTCGACGAACGGCTGCGGGTGAAGTGGCACAAGGAAGAGGGCGCACGGCTCGCCCCGGACGATGTGGTCTGCGAGATCACCGGGCCCGCGCGTGCACTGCTGACCGCCGAACGGCCGTCGCTGAACTTCCTGCAGCTACTCTCCGGTGTGGCCACGGTCACGCGCCGTTATGCCGATCTGATCGCCGATACGCGGGCGCGCGTGCTCGATACGCGCAAGACGCTGCCGGGCCTGCGCCTGGCGCAGAAGTATGCGGTGAAGATTGGTGGCGGCGAGAACCAGCGTCTGGCGCTGTATGACGGCATCCTGATCAAGGAAAACCATATCGCGGCGGCTGGCAGCATCACGGCTGCGATGGAGGCGGCGCTGGCGCTGGGTACCGATGCCTCGATCCAGATCGAGGTCGAGTCGATTGCCGAACTTGAGGAGGCGCTGGCAGCCGGTGCGAAGTCGGTGCTGATCGACAACTTCACGCTTGAAATGATGCGTGAGGCCGTGGCGATCAATCACGAGCGTGCGCTGCTCGAGGTGTCGGGCGGGGTCAACTACGAGACGATTCGCAAGTTCGCCGAAACCGGTGTTGATCGCATCTCGGTCGGCGCACTCACCAAGGACGTGCGCGCGACCGATTACTCGTTGCGCATCATCGGCTGATCGGATCGCAACCGATCCGATCGATCAGCCCTTGCGTTGGCGGGTCGCACGACCCGTCAACGGTTGCAGTACGCTCGGAAGCGCCTTCGGCAGCGTATCCGGGTAGTCGCGGCTGTAGTGCAGGCCTCGGCTTTCATGGCGCGAGTAGGCGCTGTCAACGATCAGCGACGCCACTTCCACGAGGTTGCGCAATTCAAGCAGGTCACGCGTGACGCGGAAATTCGCGTAGTACTCGGCGATTTCCTCGCGCAGCAGGCCGATGCGGTGCTCCGCGCGTTCCAGCCGCTTGTCGGTGCGTACGATGCCGACGTAGTTCCACATCATGCGGCGCAGTTCATCCCAGTTGTGCGAGACAACCACCTCCTCGTCCGCATCCGACACGCGGCTGGCATCCCATGCCGGCAACGCGATATCCGGGGCGCCAGCCTTGCCCTGCGCGGCGATATCCGCAGCCGCAGCCTGGCCGATCACCATGCATTCGAGCAGCGAATTCGACGCCAGCCGGTTGGCGCCATGCAAGCCCGTGCAGCCCGTTTCGCCAACGGCATAGAGGTTGCCGATGTCGGTGCGGCCCGCCGTATCGGTGACAACACCGCCGCAGGTGTAGTGCGCCGCCGGCACCACGGGGATCGGCTCGTGTGCGATGTCGATGCCGAGTTCCAGGCAGCGTGCATGAATCGTCGGGAAGTGTTCCTTCAGGAATGACTCGGGCTGGTGCGTGATGTCGAGATACACGCAGTCCAGGCCGCGTTTCTTCATCTCGAAGTCGATGGCCCGCGCCACCACGTCGCGCGGCGCAAGTTCGGCGCGCGAGTCGTGCTCGGGCATGAAACGCGTGCCATCGGGCAGCTTCAGCAGCCCGCCTTCACCACGCACCGCCTCGGAAATCAGGAACGACTTCGCGTAGGGGTGATACAGGCAGGTCGGATGGAACTGGATGAACTCCATGTTCGATACCCTGCAGCCCGCGCGCCAGGCCATGGCGATGCCGTCGCCGGTGGCCGTATCCGGATTCGTCGTGTAGAGATAGACCTTGCCCGCGCCGCCCGCGGCCAGCACCGTATGCGTGGCCGTGATCGTGCGCACCTCTTCCGTGGGCACGTCCAGCACGTACAGCCCGTAGCAGCGGTTTCCAGGCAGCCCCAGCTTGGCCGACGTTATCAGGTCGACTGCAAACTGGTTCTCCAGGATCGTGATGTTCGGATGCTGACGCGCCTGTTCGGCCAGCGTGCTCACCACGGCGTGCCCGGTGGCATCGGCGGCGTGGATGATGCGGCGACGGCTGTGGCCGCCTTCGCGCGTCAGGTGAAAGCCAAGTTCGGCCTGGTCGTCCCGCGTGAACGGCACGCCGCGGTCGATCAGCCACTGGATGGCTTCGCGGCCGTGCTCCACGATGAAGCGCGTCGCTTCTTCGTCGCACAGCCCTGCACCGGCAACGAGTGTGTCCTGCGTGTGCTCGTCATGGCTGTCGCCCGAGTCAAGCACCGCGGCGATTCCGCCCTGTGCCCAGTCGCTTGCCCCCGTTGTCATGGCTTGTTTGCTGAGGATGACAACCCGGTGGGTATCGGCAAGCTGCAGCGCGACGGTGAGGCCGGCCAGCCCGCTGCCGACGATCGCGACATCGTAGTTCATGGTGCAGGGATCGCGCGAGGGCGAAAGAGCGTTGGGGGAAAGCTGGCAAGTCTACACCCACATGCATCAGACTGTGACACCTTTCCCTTGTGGGGCAACGGCTGGCGCGGGCAGGGCGGCGTTCCGGCGTGCGCCACAAAGCAAAAAGCCCCGCGGAAAGGCGGGGCTTTTGGCTGAAGACCGTCGATCAATTACTTGATCTTGGTTTCCTTGTAAGGCACATGCTTACGGGCGACGGGATCGAACTTCGAGATCTCCATCTTTTCCGGCATGGTGCGCTTGTTCTTGGTGGTCGTGTAGAAGTGACCCGTACCTGCGGTCGATTCCAACTTGATCTTGTCGCGTCCGCCTTTGCTGGCCATGGTGTACTCCTAATTAGACTTCGCCGCGTGCGCGCAGGTCTGCGAGCACGGCGTCGATGCCTTTCTTGTCGATCAGGCGCAGACCGGCGTTCGAGACGCGCAGGCTCACCCAGCGGTTTTCCGATTCAACGAAGAAGCGGCGGTTCTGCAGATTGGGCAGAAAACGGCGCTTGGTCTTGTTGTTTGCGTGGGAAACGTTGTTGCCGACCATCGGCGCTTTCCCGGTCACTTGACAGACGCGTGCCATGAAGCACTCCTAAATCTTATTCGTGGACAATGTTCGCAACAGATCAACAAAAGGCGCGCGGGCCCGGACTGCAGCGGATTGGTACTTCAGCGAAACGAACATTATAGACCGGAAGCGAGCGGCGAATCAATGCCTTCCGACACATTCGGAAGCGGGTGTTGCGCCGTGCTGCCTGCGTCACGTCTTGGGGCTGACGCCGAAGGCCGGTCATGTTCTGCCATCGACTGGACATCGATGCGGGCCACAATGTACTGGGGCTGCGGTGCGATGTCCAGTGCATTCGGCCTGCGTTCTTCGCAAGCTTTTCCGACATGCGAGCGCGGGCGCGCCGGCGGCGGAGGCCCCAGTCGCATACAATGGCGGCTGTTGACCGGTTGATTCCCATGACTTTGCAAACTACTGCGGCGCAAGCCGACCGCGGCGCCGCGCCTGCGCGCAAGACCGTCCAGGCGGACTCCTTCCTGACGCTTCATTACAGCATCGCCCTTGAAAACGGCACCGAAGTGGTGAGCACGTTCGAGGAAAAGCCCGCCACGCTGCTGCTTGGCCAGGGCCAGCTTGCGCCCACGCTGGAGCAAGCCTTGCTGGGCATGCCCGAGGGGGACCGCACCACCTACCGTCTGGCGCCGGAACACGCATTCGGCCCGCGCAATCCCGAGTTGCTGCAGTGGGTCTCGCTGGCCACGCTGCGCGAGAACAGCTCGTTCGAGGAAGACTACACCCCGGGCGATCTCGTCGAGTTCAATGCGCCCGGCGGCGGCAAGTACGCCGGCGTGCTCAAGGAGTGCAGCGAGACTGCGGCGCTCTTCGATTTCAACCACCCGCTGGCCGGACAGACGATCCTGTTCGATGTCCAGTTGATCGGAATTCTCTGATGTCTGCCGTTGTGATGGAACGCAGCATGACCGAAATCGCTATTCCTACCGACGCCGAGATCCTGATGGCGCAGCCGCGTGGCTTCTGCGCGGGCGTGGATCGCGCGATCGAGATCGTCGAACGCGCGCTGGCGCTGTTCGGCGCGCCAATCTATGTGCGTCACGAAATTGTCCACAACGCCTACGTGGTGGCAGACCTGCGCAAGAAGGGCGCAGTCTTCGTCGATGAACTCGACGAAGTGCCGCCCGGCGCGACGGTCATCTTCAGCGCCCACGGCGTGTCGAAGGAAGTGCGTGCCGATGCCACCGCACGCGGCCTGACCGTGTTCGATGCCACGTGCCCGCTCGTGACCAAGGTGCACGTGGAAGTGGGCAAGATGCGCGGCGAGGGCTGCGAGATCATCATGATCGGCCACAAGGGGCACCCCGAAGTGGAAGGCACGATGGGCCAGTCCGAACAGGGCATGCTGCTCGTGGAATCGGTCGAGGACGTCAATCGGCTGGTTGTGTCCGATCCGATGCAACTGGCCTATGTCACGCAGACCACGCTGTCGGTGGACGAAACCGCCGAGATCGTGATCGCGCTGAAGGCCCGCTTCCCGCACATCCGCGAGCCCAAGAAGCAGGACATCTGCTATGCCACGCAGAACCGCCAGGACGCCGTGAAGTTCATGGTGCCGCAGGTGGAAGTGGTGATCGTGGTGGGCAGCCCGAACAGCTCGAACTCCAGCCGCCTGCGCGAACTGGCTGACCGCCTGGGCGTGCCGGCCTACATGGTCGACGATCCGGACCAGCTCAAGCCTGAATGGGTCGCCGGCAAGCGCCGCATTGGCCTGACCGCTGGCGCCTCCGCGCCCGAGGCACTGGCGCAGGCGATCGTCGAGCGCCTGCGTGCCTTCGGCGTGAAGAACGTGCGCGCGCTGGAAGGCGTGGAGGAGAACATGGCGTTCCCGCTGCCACGCGGCCTGGCCAGCGTATCGGTGCAGTCCTGATCTGCGCTGACCGCTCTCCCAACTGATATCCAGGCCGATCCGCGCCTGAGCCAGTTCTGAGGCCCTGCCTCCGCCCTGCATCTCTACCGGGCACCGTTCCGCAGCCGCGTGACGGTGCCCGCGTCCGAAGTTCCTCCCCCTGAAATTCGTTGCATATCTCGTGCACTTCAATGGTGCGCGATTTCGTTTCTGCTGTACGAGATTCTGCAGACATTTGCCCTGGCGCAATGCCATTGCAACCCGCTTTCGCTTATTAATACGTTTCTCACGTGTCTTAACACGCAGACAATATCAGGGTAATCCCCGGGGATCGGGTTTTCCCTATTATGGTGCTGGTCTATATTCTGCACATTAGAGAGGTCACCCGGCATTTGAAATGAAATGCCTAATTAATAGTGAGGCATTATATGTGGCGCCGGCAATGCTTGTCCGGTGGCGCCAGCGCCGCACTAGGGGTGCCGGGCATGATTCTTGTAAGGTATGTGACGGGTCTGCCAAGTGGGCGGAGATTGCCCCATTCTGTGCATTGGGGAAATTCCCTAGCTCATTTGGCGGGTAAATGGTTCAGGTTGTTGCGTCGCGTATTGCATCTGCAAAGAAAGGGGATACAATGCGCGCGTTTCAAATTGAAACTAAACAAAGGCGGTCCAGGGAATGCGTCCGGGAGGCGTGTTTTATTTCCCTGTTTTTGTGAATCCTAGGAGATCACTCATGCAATTCACGTTTGCCAAGATTCTGCCGATCGCGGCCGCTGTGGCGCTGGTCACTGCATGTGGCAAGAAAGAAGAAAAGCCGGCTGAGTCGGCCGCACCGGCACCTGCTGCCACGGCGGCTGCCGACACGAGCGGCGGTGAGACCATCGTCAAGATCGGTCATGCTGCGCCTCTGACCGGCGGCATTGCCCACCTTGGCAAGGACAACGAGAACGGCGCCCGCCTGGCCGTGGAAGAGGTCAACAAGGAAGGCCTGACCATCAACGGCAAGAAGATCAAGCTGGAACTGATCGGCGAAGACGATGCCGCCGATCCGAAGACCGGCACCGCCGTGGCCCAGAAGCTGGTGGACGCGCACGTCGTTGCCGTGGTGGGTCACCTGAATTCGGGCGTGTCGATCCCGGCCTCGAAGATTTACAGCGATGCCGGCATCACCCAGATCTCGCCGTCGTCGACCAACCCTGACTACACCAAGCAGGGCTTCAAGACCACCTACCGCGTGGTGGCTACCGATGCCCAGCAAGGTCCGGCCCTGGCCAACTACGCCGCCAAGACCCTGCATGCCAAGTCCGTGGCCATCGTTGACGATGCCACCGCCTACGGCAAGGGCCTGGCCGACGAGTTCGAGAAGACCGCGAAGGCCGACGGCGTGAACGTTGTGGCACGTGAAGCCACCAACGACAAGGCCACCGACTTCAAGGCCATTCTGACCAAGATCAAGGGCAAGAAGCCGGACGTGATCATGTACGGCGGCATGGATGCCACCGGCGGTCCGTTCGCCAAGCAGGCCAAGGAACTCGGCATCACGTCGAAGATCGTTGGCGGTGATGGTGTCTGTACCGACAAGGTGGCCGAGCTGGCCGGCGATGCCGTGTCCAACATCATCTGCTCGGAAGCCGGTCTGGCACTGTCGAAGATGGAGAAGGGCGCCGACTTCGAGAAGCGCTACCAGGCTCGTTTCAACGCCCCGGTGCAGATCTACGCGCCGTTCACCTATGACGCCGTGATGGTGATCGTCGACGCGATGAAGCGCGCCAACTCGACCGACCCGGCTGCCATCCTCGCTGAAATGCCGAAGACGAACTACAAGGGCGTGATCGGCAACATCGCCTTCGACGAGAAGGGCGACATGAAGGAAGGCACCATCACGCTGTACGACTACAAGGACAAGAAGAAGTCCGTCCTCGACGTCGTGAAGATGTAACCAGGGCTTACCGGCCCATATGAACGGCACCGTACATACATGGCGGTGCCGTTCTTTTTAGTCTCGCCATCGTGTTGACAGCATCCTTACCATGGGTGGAACAGGGCGGGCGGCACACCAGCAGAGTTTTTACCACTACCCGACCTATCCAACATTACCGTCCCAACCGAGGCATCCACACCATGCCGGCGGAACGGGGCTGAAGCAGGAGTTTTCATGGATATCTTTATCCAGCAGATCGTGAACGGTCTGGTGCTCGGCAGCATCTACGCGCTGATTGCACTGGGCTACACCATGGTCTACGGCATTCTGGGCATCATCAACTTCGCGCACGGCGATGTGCTGATGATTGGCGCGCTGACCGCTTTGTCGGCAATCACGGGGCTGCAGAAATACGCTCCCGGCCTGCCCGATTGGCTGACGCTGGTGATCGCTACGCTGATCGCCATGCCCGTCTGTGCAGTTCTGGCTTATACGATTGAACGCGTGGCCTACAGGCCGTTGCGCAATGCGCCGCGACTGGCTCCGCTGATTACCGCGATCGGTGTCTCGATCATCCTCCAGACCATGGGGATGCTGATCTGGTCGCGCAACCCGCTGACGTTCCCGCAGCTGCTGCCGTCGGACCCGATCGACATCGGCTCCACCGGCGCCACGATTACCGGCAAGGAAATCGTCATCATCGGCCTGGCCGTGATGGTGATGGCTGGCCTGCTGGCCCTGGTGAACCGCACCAAGCTCGGCCGCGCCATGCGCGCCACCGCCGAGAACCAGAAGGTGGCGGGCCTGATGGGCGTCAACCCGAACTTCGTGATTTCGGCCACGTTCATGATCGGCGCCACGCTCGCGGCGCTGGCCGGCGTGATGATGGCCACCAACTACGGCAACGCCCACTTCTACATGGGCTTCATCCCGGGCCTGAAGGCGTTCACCGCCGCAGTGCTTGGCGGCATCGGCAACCTGGCCGGCGCGATGGTCGGCGGCATGCTGCTGGGCCTGATCGAAGCACTTGGCGCGGGCTATATCGGCGACCTGACCAATGGTGTGTTCGGATCGAACTACCAGGACGTGTTCGCCTTTATCGTGCTGATTATCGTACTTGTGTTCCGTCCGTCCGGCATCATGGGCGAACGTGTGGCTGACCGCGCCTGAGGGGAGAGAATCCATGAATACTCCGATTCCATCCACGGCCGTGGCGGCGCCGTCGCGCATCCCGGCCAAGACGCTGGCTGCGCTGGTCGGCTTCCTTGTGGTGGCGCTGTGTGCGCCGTTCTTCGTCCAGACCTTTGGCGGCAACTACTGGGTGCGCGTGCTTGACTTCGCGCTGCTCTACATCATGCTGGCGCTGGGCCTGAACATCGTGGTCGGCTTTGCCGGCCTGCTTGACCTGGGCTACATCGCGTTCTACGCGGTGGGGGCCTACATGATGGCGCTGCTCGGTTCGCCACACCTGTCCAACCAGTTCGAGTGGATCCACAACCTGTTCCCCCACGGGCTTCACCTGTCGATGTGGTTCGTGCTGCCGATCGCGGTGCTCGTGGCGGCCACGTTCGGCGTGCTGCTGGGTGCGCCAACGCTGAAACTGCGTGGTGATTACCTGGCCATCGTGACACTGGGTTTTGGCGAGATCGTCCGGATCTTCATGAACAACCTGGACCGTCCGCTGAACATCACCAACGGTCCCAAGGGCATCACGGCAGTGGATCCGGTCCACATCTTCGGCTTCGACTTCTCGAAGTCGCACGAGATATTCGGGCTCAAGTTCACGCCGGTGTTCATGTACTACTACCTGTTGGTGGCGCTGGTCATTGTCATCGTGTTCATTTGTATCCGCCTGCAGAACTCGCGTATCGGTCGCGCGTTCGTGGCGATCCGTGAAGACGAGGTCGCCGCCAAGGCGATGGGCATCAACACCCGCAACATCAAGCTGCTGGCCTTTGCCATGGGCGCCTCGTTTGGGGGTGCGTCGGGTGCAACATTCGGCGCGTTCCAGGGCTTCGTCTCGCCGGAATCGTTCACGCTGTGGGAATCGATCTACGTGCTCGCCATCGTGGTGCTGGGCGGCATGGGCCACATCCCGGGCGTGATCCTGGGCGGCATCCTGCTGGTCGGCTTCCAGGAACTGCTGCGCGCCGTGGCCGAGCCAATCCAGACCGGTCTGTTCGGCCAGGTCATCGTCGATGCCGAAGTGCTGCGCCAGTTGTTGTTCGGTCTGGCCCTGGTGGGCGTGATGCTGTATCGCCCGGCGGGCTTGTGGCCATCGCCACGCAAGGAGGACCGCCCGGTGGCGCGTCGTGCCGGCAGCGTCGGTCGTTTCTGAACAGGAGGACAACATGAGCAATTCCGATTTCCTCCTGTCCGTACAGGGGGTCAACAAGCGTTTCGGCGGCCTGCAGGCGCTGTCCGATGTGGGCCTGCAGATCAAGCCCGGTGAGATCTATGGTCTGATTGGCCCGAACGGCGCCGGCAAGACCACGTTCTTCAACGTGATCACGGGTCTGTACACGCCGGACTCCGGCGAGTTCGTGCTGGGTGGCAAGCCTTACCAGCCGACGGCCGTGCACGAAGTGGCCAAGACCGGCATCGCGCGCACGTTCCAGAATATCCGTCTGTTCGGTGACATGACCGCGCTGGAAAACGTGATGGTCGGGCGCCACGTGCGTACCAAGGCCGGTCTGTTCGGCGCCATCTTCCGTCCGCCTTCGGTGCGCAAGGAAGAAGAGGGCATCGAGGACATGGCCCACGATCTGCTCGACTACGTCGGCATCGGCAAGTACGCCAACTTCACGTCGCGCAACCTGTCGTACGGCCACCAGCGCCGCCTGGAGATTGCGCGCGCGCTGGCCACGGAGCCGAAGCTGCTGGCACTGGACGAACCGGCCGCCGGCATGAACGCCACCGAAAAGGTGGAGCTGCGCGGCCTGCTGGAGAAGATCAAGAACGATGGCAAGACCATCCTGTTGATCGAACACGACGTGAAGCTAGTGATGGGCCTGTGCAACCGGCTCACCGTGCTCGACTACGGCAAGGTCATCGCGCAGGGCCTGCCGCAGGAAGTGCAAAGCAATCCTGCCGTGATCGAGGCATACCTCGGCGCAGCGGCGCACTGAGGCGGGAGAGAAGCAAATGACACAGACGATTCTGAAGATTTCCGGCCTGAAGGTGGCCTACGGCGGCATTCAGGCCGTCAAGGGCGTGGACCTGGAGATCAAAGACGGCGAGCTCGTGACGCTGATCGGCGCCAACGGTGCCGGCAAGACCACCACCATGAAGGCCATCACCGGCCTGCAGGGCTGGGCCGGCGGCGACGTGGAGTACATGGGCAAGTCGATCAAGGGCGTGCCCAGCTACGTGTTGCTCAAGCAGGGCCTGGCGATGGTGCCGGAAGGCCGCGGCGTGTTCGCACGCATGACGATCACCGAGAACCTGCAGATGGGTGCGTACACGCGTAACGACGAGGCCGGTATCAAGGCCGATATCGACCGCATGTTCGAAACGTTCCCGCGCCTGAAGGAACGCGCCAACCAGCTTGCCGGCACGATGTCGGGCGGCGAACAGCAGATGCTGGCCATGGCCCGCGCGCTGATGAGCCAGCCGAAGCTGCTGCTGCTGGACGAACCTTCGATGGGACTCTCGCCGATCATGGTCGAGAAGATCTTCGAGGTGGTGCGCACCGTGTCGTCGCAGGGCGTGCCCGTGCTGCTGGTCGAGCAGAACGCGCGCCTGGCGCTGCAGGCGGCCCACCGTGGCTACGTGATGGAGTCTGGCCTCATCACGATGAGCGGCGACGCCAAGCAGATGCTCGACGACCCGAAGGTGCGTGCGGCTTATCTGGGCGAATAGAACACCGACGGTGTTCTCCCCTTATATGAACAC
>NZ_ALOU01000056.1 GCF_000292345.1 Cupriavidus sp. BIS7 | reverse complement strand
CTCTCCCGCATGCGGGAGAGGGGAGAAAACCCGGGGCAAATCAAACGTTATCGGTTCGCTCCCCTCTCCCACGTTGTGGGAGAGGGGTTGGGGGAGAGGGCGTTGTGGTTCAAGTTACGACTTGTCGCAGTTTGAACGGCTCACCCTCTCCCCCGCCCCTCCCCCGCATGCGGGAGAGGGGAGAAAAGCCGGGGCAAATCAAACACTGCCGGTTCGCTCCCCTCTCCCACGTTGTGGGAGAGGGGCTGGGGGAGAGGGTGTTGAGGTTCAAGCCGCGACCTGTCGCAGTTTGAACGGCTGGCCCTCTCCCCCGCCCCTCGCCCGCATACGGGAGAGGGGAGAAGACCGAGAGACTGCAGCGAATTACTCCGCGGCCTTCACCGGTTCGATCTTCACGTCCTTCAGGCGCGGCTCGATGGCACGGCCCTTGCGGGCGCGCTTGCCCACATATGGCATCAGCGTCTTGCCGGCCAGCTTCTGCGGCGGCACCTTGCCGCCACGAATACCGGCGCCCGAGATCATCAGGCCCGGCGCGCCCACGGCCACGGCCTGTTCCAGCGTTTCCTTCGACTCCAGCTCCATCAGGATCACGCCACGGCCGCCTGCCGACAGCACCTTGACCTCGTCAAGGCCCACCAGCAGCAGACGGCCATTGGCGGAGAAGCAGGCCACATGCGTACCATCATCGCCAATCGGCGCGGGCGGCAGCAAGGTGTCGCCCTCGTCGAGCGTGACGAACGCCTTGCCCGCCTTCTGACGGCCGATCATGTCGCCAACCTTCGTGACAAAGCCGTTGCCGCCAGCCGTGGCAATCAGCATGCGCTGTTCGGCCGAACCGGCGAACGTATGCGCGATCTGCGAGCCCGCGGCCAGGTCGATCAACGTGGTCACCGGCACGCCATCGCCACGCCCACCGGGCAGGCTTGACACGGCCACCGAATACACGCGGCCATTGCTGCCAAACGCCAGCAGCGTATCGACGGTGCGGCATTCGAACGTGCCATAGAGGTTGTCGCCGGCCTTGAACGTGAATTGCGACGGATCGTGGCTGTGGCCCTGGCGCGTGCGCACCCAGCCCTTGCCGGACACGATCACCGTCACCGGTTCGTCGATCACCTTCACCTCGGCGGCGGCGCGGCTGGCTTCCTGGATCAGCGTGCGGCGCGGGTCCTTGTCTTCCGGGCTGTACTGCTTGGCGTCCTGCTCGATCTCCTTGATGATCTTGCGACGCATCATCGTCTCGGACTTCAGCAGCACGTCCAGCTCGGCCTGCTCGTCGCGAAGCTTCGCCAGTTCCTGCTCGATCTTGATCGCTTCCAGGCGAGCCAGCTGGCGCAGGCGGATTTCCAGGATGTCCTCGGCCTGACGGTCGCTCAGGCGGAATGCCTCGATCAGCGCCGGCTTCGGCTCATCGCTTTCGCGGATGATGCGGATCACCTCGTCGATGTTCAGCAGCACCAGCATCCGGCCTTCCAGGATATGGATGCGGTCCTCGACCTTGTTGAGCTGGAAGCGCGAGCGCTTCGTCACCGTTTCAAAGCGGAACGCGATCCACTCGCGCAGGATTTCCTGCAGCCCCTTCTGGCGCGGACGGCCATCGGTGCCGATCATCACGAGGTTGATCGGCGCACCCGATTCCAGGCTGGTATGGGCCAGCAGCGTCTGGATGAATTCCTGCTGATCAGTGTTCTTGCTCTTGGGCTCGAACACCAGCCGCACCGGCGCATCCTTGCCGGACTCGTCGCGCACGGCGTCCAGCACGGCCAGCATCGACGTCTTGAGCTGGGTCTGTTCGGGCGACAGCGCCTTCTTGCCGGCGCGGATCTTCGGATTGGTGATTTCCTCGATTTCCTCGAGCACCTTCTGCGAAGACGTATTCGGCGGCAACTCCGTCACCACCATCTGCCACTGGCCACGCGCCATTTCCTCGATGGTCCAGCGCGCGCGCACCTTCAGGCTGCCACGGCCGCCTTCATAGATCTGGGCGATCTCCGAGGCCGGCGAAATGATCTGGCCGCCGCCGGGATAGTCCGGCCCCGGCATCAGCGCCAGCAGTTCCGCCAGCGTGATATTCGGGTTGCGGATCATCGCCACGGTGGCGCCGGCCACTTCGCGCAGGTTGTGCGGCGGGATTTCCGTCGCCATGCCCACCGCGATACCCGACGCGCCGTTCAGCAGCACGAACGGCAGGCGCGCGGGCAGCAGCTTCGGTTCTTCTTCCGAGCCATCGTAGTTCGGCACGAAGTCCACCGTGCCCAGGTCGATTTCATCGAGCAGCAGCCGCGAGATCGGCGTCAGGCGGGCTTCGGTGTAGCGCATGGCCGCGGCGCCATCGCCATCGCGCGAGCCAAAGTTGCCCTGGCCGTCGATCAGCGGATAACGCAGCGAGAAGTCCTGTGCCAGACGCACGAGCGCGTCATAGGCCGACTGGTCGCCGTGCGGGTGGAATTTACCCAGCACCTCGCCGACCACGCGGGCCGACTTCACGGGCTTGGCATCGGCGCGCAGCCCCATCGCCTGCATCGCGTAGAGGATGCGGCGCTGGACGGGCTTCTGGCCGTCGGCCACTTCGGGCAGTGCGCGGCCCTTGACCACGCTGACGGCGTAGTCGAGATAGGCTCGCTCGGCGTAGCGCGCGAGCGTCAGCGAATCGGCCGGCTCTTCGGCCTGAAACGTAGTATTCGGTTGATCCATGTTTGGCAAGATTTCGGCCCGGCGGGCGCCTGTGCGCCCGCAGCCGGATGTTGCAGTCAGCGTGGGATTCTAAAGGAACTGGATGGCGATGCCCTTACGAACACCGCCAACGTCGCGAAAGCGCGTCAAGGCATCGGCCGGCGGCCGCCAATCACCATCCTGACCCGTTCGGCGGCCATGCCCGTGCGCACCACATGCACGCCGGATGGCCCGGCAGGCTGGTACAGACGGTAGAACTCCAGGACGGTACTGACATATTGTTGTGTCTCGGGGAATGGCGGAATCCGGTTGTTGTAGCGCTGAACGGCGCCCTCTCCGGCGTTGTACGCGGCCAGCACCAGTTCCAGATTGTTCGGGAACAGGTCCATCAGCCAGCGCAGGTACCGCACGCCGGCCGAGATGTTCGTGCGAGGGTCTGTCAGCTTCTGCTCCACGGTGCCGCGGCGGTCAGCCGCAACGCCGAAGCGCGTGCCCGTGTCCGGGATCACCTGCATCAGCCCGATGGCGCCTTTCTGGGACACCGCCGTCGGGTTGAAACCGCTCTCCACGGCCATCACGGCCTTGACCAGTGCCGGGTCCACGCCCTGCGCGGCCGCCACCTTCTGGATGATCGGGTCGACTGCGGCCAGGTTCGGATGGTTGAGCACGTAGCGGTACAGCTTCTCGCGTTCGGGGTCCAGCGTGCCCGCAGGCTGGCCGCCGCGGCGCAAGTTGCCGGAATCGAAGCTTCCGCCGTCCTTCATGAACAGCTTGTAGCGCGCGTCCAGCTTCACATCCGAAAAGTGGGCCACGCCATCGGTATCGATGAAACCCCAGAGTTCGGCATGTGCAGGCGTGGCAAGGCAGAACGACGCCAGCACGGCCAGCGTTCCCGCCGCCCGTGCCGCCAGTCGTCCTATCGTGCCTTTGCCTTTGCCTTTGCCTCTGCCCTGCATCATTCGCGCTCCTGCCTCCTGCCGTCAGATGTCGGCCACCACCTCGTTGCCCTTTTCTTCCAGCCAGCTCCGCCGTTGCGAGGCTTCGCCCTTGCCCATCAGCATGTTCATCATGGCGACGGTCTGCAATTGGTCGTATTCGCCCAGCGCCACCGGCAGCAGCCGGCGCGTGTCGGGATTCATCGTCGTTTCCCAGAGCTGCTCGGCGCTCATCTCGCCCAGGCCTTTGAAGCGGGAGATCTGCCACGCGCCGTCCTTGACGCCATCCTTGAGCAGCTTGTCCTGGATCGCGTCAAGCTCGCCTTCGTCCAGCGCGTAGAGCTTCTGCGCCGGCTTCTTGCCGCGTGCAGGGGCATCCACGCGGAACAGCGGCGGCCGCGCCACACAGACATTGCCGTTGGCGATCAGCCTCGGGAAGTGGCGGAAGAACAGCGTCAGCAACAGCACCTGGATGTGCGCGCCGTCCACGTCAGCATCAGACAGGATACAGATCTTGCCGTAACGCAGGTTAGACAGGTCGGGCTCGTCGTCCGGGCCGTGCGGGTCCACGCCGATCGCCACCGCGATGTCGTGTACTTCGTTGTTCGCGAACAGGCGGTCGCGCTCGGTTTCCCAGGTGTTGAGCACCTTGCCGCGCAGCGGCAGGATGGCCTGGAATTCCTTGTCGCGGCCCATCTTGGCGGAGCCGCCGGCGGAGTCGCCCTCCACCAGGAAGATTTCATTACGCTCGACATCGGTCGATTCGCAATCGGTCAGCTTGCCGGGCAGCACGGCCACGCCGGAGCCCTTCTTCTTTTCGACCTTCTGCGCGGCACGCGTGCGCGCCTGCGCCTGGCGGATCACCAGTTCCGCAAGCTTCTTGCCGAAATCGACGTGATGGTTGAGCCAGAGCTCAAGCGCCGGGCGGCTGAACGTGGAGACCAGGCGCACCGCGTCGCGGCTGTTCAGGCGCTCCTTGATCTGGCCCTGGAACTGCGGATCGAGCACCTTGGCCGACAGCACGAACGAAGCGCGCGCAAACACGTCTTCGCTCATCAGCTTCACGCCCTTGGGCTGCAGCGAGTGCATCTCGATAAAGCTCTTCACGGCCAGGAACAGGCCTTCGCGCAGGCCGGACTCGTGCGTGCCGCCAGCGGGGGTCGGGATCAGGTTGACGTAGGACTCGCGCACCGGCGCGCCTTCCTCGGTCCACGCGACCACCCACGACGCGCCTTCGCCCTCGGCAAAGCCTTCCTCGCCGGCGTTCTTGTCCGGGTCCGCAAAATGTTCGCCCTCGAACATCGGGATCACGAGTTCGGCGCCGCTGCCCTGGGCCAGTGCCTCGACCAGATAGCCCTTCAGGCCCTGCTCGTACTGCCAGACCGTCTGCTCGCCGGTCTTCTCGATCACCAGCGTGACCTTGACGCCGGGCAGCAGCACGGCCTTGCTGCGCAGCAGGCGCTGCAGCTCGGCCATCGGAATCGCTGCGGAATCGAAGTATTTCGCGTCCGGCCACACCTGAACGCGCGTACCGCCCTTCTTCTCGCCGCGTTCGGCCTTGCGGCTTTCCAGCGGCCGGGTCACTTCGCCGCCGTGTTCGAACGTCAGCGTGGATACCGCGCCATCGCGCCACACGGTGACGTCCAGGCGCGTGGCCAGTGCGTTGGTCACCGACACGCCTACGCCGTGCAGGCCACCCGAAAAGGCATAGGCGCCGCCCTTGCCCTTGTCGAACTTTCCGCCTGCGTGCAGGCGCGTGAAGACGATTTCCACCACGGGCACCTTCTCTTCCGGATGGATACCCACCGGGATGCCGCGGCCATCGTCTTCAACGCTGATGCTGCCGTCCTTGTGCAGCGTGACCAGGATCTCGGTGCCGTGGCCGCCGAGCGCTTCGTCGGACGCGTTGTCGATCACCTCCTGCACGATATGCAGGGGGTTGTCGGTACGGGTGTACATGCCGGGCCGTTGCTTGACCGGCTCCAGGCCCTTCAGGACCCGGATGGAAGATTCGCTGTACTGACTGGTTTTGCTCGCCATGGAGTCACTTCGCGGATAGTGGGACGCCCGGCCGTCTGCAGCCGGAATGCGCAGCATTGTAATGGATGGGCATGAATGGGCGAGGGGCAAAACCCCTGCCGGCAAAATTGAGGCGCGCGCGGTAAACTCGGCGCACTGCGCACACCGCGCCCCCCTGTCGTCGACATAACAATAGAAACAATAACTACCGAGCCCGACATGACCGACCGCAAACTCTCCCTGACCACCGTACTTGTGTGCGGTGGCCTGCTCGTAACCCTTTCGATGGGCATCCGGCATGGCTTCGGCCTGTTCAACCTGCCGATCACGCAGACCCACGGCTGGAACCGCGAGACCTTCGCGTTTGCACTGGCGCTGCAGAACCTGATGTGGGGCGCCAGCCAGCCGATTACCGGCGCGCTGGCCGACAAGTTCGGCGCGCTGCGCATCATGATCATCGGCGTGGCGCTCTATGTGGCCGGCCTGATCGTCATGGCGCTGGCCACCAGCGGCACCGCGTTTGCCACCGGCGCAGGCGTGCTGATCGGCATCGCCCAGTCGGGCACCACCTATAGCGTGGTGTATGGCGTGATTGGCCGCGTGGCCAGCGCCGAAAAGCGCGTATGGGCGATGGGCATTGCCGCTGCCGCGGGATCGTTTGGCCAGTTCCTGATGATCCCGGTAGAGCAGACGCTGATTTCCACTACGGGATGGCAGAACGCGCTGTTCATCCTGGCGTTCCTGGCGTGCTTCATGCTGCCGCTGGCGCTGACGCTGCGCGAGCCGAACATGGTGGCGACGACCGGCGGCCATCACCAGACCATCGGCGAGGCCACGCGCGAGGCATTCGGCAACCGCAACTTCCAGCTGCTGACGCTTGGCTATTTCGTCTGCGGCTTCCAGGTGGTGTTTATCGGCGTGCACCTGGCGCCGTACCTCAAGGACCGTGGCTTTACGGACCCCAAGGTGGCCACCGTTGCGCTGGCGCTGATTGGCCTGTTCAACGTGTTCGGCACCTATACGGCCGGATCGATGGGCCAACGCATGCCCAAGCGCTACCTGTTGTCGTTCATCTATATTGCGCGGTCGGTGGTCATCGCCGGCTATCTGCTGGCGCCGCTGAGCGCATTCAGCACCTGGGTGTTCGCCGCGCTGATGGGCTTCCTGTGGCTGTCCACTGTGCCGCTGACCAACGGCATCATCGCGCAGGTGTTCGGCGTGAAATATCTGTCGATGCTGTCCGGCGTGGTGTTCTTCTCTCACCAGATCGGCAGTTTTCTTGGCGCGTGGCTTGGCGGCTACCTGTACGACAGGACCGGCGGCTACACCACGGTATGGATGATCGCGATTGCGCTGGGCTTGATGGCGGCGGTGGTCAACCTGCCGATCCGCGAGCACGCGCTGGTGCGCCCGCAACCGGTGGGAGCCTGACGTGAGACTGGCCAAAGGCCTCGGTTTCCTGGCCCTTGCGGTCGTGCTGACCCTGGGGTTCCTGGCTTACCTGCGGCCGGCGTTCATGGTCGACCTGACCAATATGGTACTGGCGTGGTGCGGGTGAGTTCGGATTGAGACTGACGCGCTCCCCTCTCCCACGCCGTGGGAGAGGGGTTGGGGGAGAGGGCATGGCGGCTCTGCTTGCCGACCTGTCGCAGCTTGAACCGCCGGGCCCTCTCCCGCCTTGCGGGAGAGGGGAGAGAAATCAGGCGAGAGAATCAGACGCCCTCGCCTGACCCGCTCCCCTCTCCCACGCCGTGGGAGAGGGGTTGGGGGAGAGGGTATGGCGGCTCTGCTTGCCGACCTGTCG
>NZ_ALOU01000055.1 GCF_000292345.1 Cupriavidus sp. BIS7 | reverse complement strand
TCGCGCCCCGCCGTGAGCGCATCATTTGCAGCAAGGCTGGTCGGATCATGCGCCAATGCCTGCTCATAGGCCCCCACGAGATCGATAGCGCCTGATTCTCCAGCGCTCAGGAGAAGCATGCAGCCCAAGGCTACCTGCCCGGCCCGCAGGGCCATACTCAATCTTTTCATCGAAATAACTCTCAACGTCACACTTGCGATCAGACGGTCGCGGGGCGCTTGGCCCGGTACCAGGTCGCATACAAAGCGGGAAGGAAGACGAGCGTCAGCACCGTGGCAACGGCGAGCCCTCCCATGATTGCCCACGCCATGGGGCCCCAGAACACGGAATGGGTAAGAGGCACCATCGCCAGAATCGCTGCCAGGGCAGTCAGTACGATCGGACGCAGTCGCCGCACTGCCGCTTCGACGATAGCCGTCCACAATGCGACACCTGCGCGCACGTCCTGATCGATCTGTACGACCAGGATCACTGAGTTGCGGATAATCATTCCAGCGAGGGCGATGACGCCCAACATGGCGACAAAACCGAACGGAATCTGGAACGCGGCCATGATCGCGCTCACACCGATCAGCCCGAGCGGCGCGGTCATCAGAACCATCGCCATCTTCTTCATGTCCTGCAGCTGAATCATCAGCAGCACGAGCACCGCGATGATCGTCACAGGCATCACCGCGAAAACGGAACGCTGGGCCTTCGCACTCGATTCGTAAGCGCCGCCGATCTCAATGCCATAGCCGAGCGGGAGATCCTTCTCCAGCGCGTCGATCTTCGGCTGCAGCACACGTGTGACGTCAGGTGCCTGCGCCCCCGCGATATCGGCACGAACGGTCAGCGTTGGCACGCGGTTGCGCCGCCACAGTTCACTGTCTTCACTGTCGAGCGTGAGCCGGGCCACTTGCGAGACCGGCACGAACTTGCCGTCGCGCACATAGATCTTGGCGTCCTTCAGGTTGTTCAGGTCCGTCCGTTCCGCCGCGACGAGGCGCGAGACCACGTCAATGCCTTGGTCTTCCTCGCGGAACTGCGTGATCGGCGTGCCCGACAGCGACGCCTCAAGGGCTTGTTTGATCTGGCCTGAGCTAATGCCCAGTGCACGCGCCTTGTCCTGGTCGACGTCGACTTGCACGCGCTTGATGCGCTCGCCCCAATCCTGGTTGACCTGGCGGACGTGAGGCTCTTCACTGATGATGTCTGCGACCTGCTGCCCGATTGCTCGAATTTTGGCGTTGTCTTGCCCGTACACACGGAACTGCACCGGGTAACCGACAGGCGGACCGTTCTCCAGTCGATTGACGCGGCCACGCACATTCGGGAACTTCTCGGCGAACAGCTTCTCGAGCTTCTCCTTCACCCGCTCCCGTGCCTCGCCGCCCTTCGTCATCACGAGCATTTCACCCAGGTTCAGATTGGGTGTCTGCACATCAAGCGGCAGATAGAAGCGTGGCGCACCATTGCCAACAAAGCTGGTCACTGCTGCGATGTCCGGATCGCCCTTGAGCAGGGCCTCCAGCGCCTGGACCTCGCGCTGACTCGCGTCGAAAGTAGCGGCCCTGGGCATCCACAGGTCAACGATCAGTTCGGCCCGGTCAGACGCCGGAAAGAATTGCTGGGGTATCGCCTTGAACAGCACCAGTGCGCCCACGAACGCGGCGAGCGTGATGCCAATGACCCACACGCGTTGCCTCAGGCAGAAGTCGATAAAGTGGCGGAACTTGACATAGAAGCCGCGCTGGTAGACCGCTTCCTCGTCATGCGATGCGTGCGCATGCTCCTTCAATAGCTTGAAGCCGATGTAAGGCGTAAAGAGGACGGCCACGATCCATGACAGCACCAACGAAATGCCCACCACCTCGAACAGGGAGTACACATACTCGCCCGTACCGGACTTGGCAAAGCCGACCGGAAGAAATCCAGCCGCTGTGATCAGCGTGCCGGTGAGCATCGGGAAAGCGGTAGCCGTGTAAGCGTATGTGGCGGCACGAAATTTGTCCCAACCCTGCTCCAGCTTCAGTGCCATCATCTCGACGGCAATAATGGCGTCGTCCACTAACAGTCCGAGCGCAATGATCAGCGCACCCAGCGAGATGCGTTGCAAGTCGATGCCCATCACGTACATGGCCAGGAATGTCATGGCCAGCACGAGCGGGATACTGAGCGCGACGACTAGTCCGGTCCGCAAGCCCAGCGACAGGAAGCTGACAACGAGCACAATGATTACTGCCTCTGCCAGACTCTTCTTGAACTCGAATACGGAGTGCTCGACGACATGCGGCTGGTCGCTGACTGCGTGGATCTGCACGCCGACCGGCAAATTGGACTCGATACGCTTGAGCGTTTCGTCCAGCTTGGTGCCAAGCCGAATCACGTCGCCGCCCTTGCGCATGCTCACGGCCAATCCGATCGCCTCGTTGCCGTTGAAGCGCATCCTCGAGGTAGCCGGTTCCACAAATTCGCGACGGACGTCTGCGATATCGCCAAGGCGGAAGGTGCGCTGGCCGGCGCGGATGCCGATGGCCCGAATGCCTTCGACTGAGTCAAACTCGCCACTGACAGCCAACCGCACCTGTTCCGCGGTGGTTTGCACCGTCCCGCCCGATGTCACGACATTGGTTTGCGCGAGCGTCGACGCGATCAGTGCCGGGTCGATCCCCAGCGAAGCGAGCTTGGCGGTGGAAACTTCCACATAGATCTTCTGCTCCTGCTTGCCTACAAGATCGACCTTGTTGACGTCGTCGACACGCAGAAACTCGTTACGTGCGGCGTCCGCAATCCGTCGCAGATCGTTATAGTCAAAGCCGTCGCCTGTGATGGCGTAGAGGTTACCGAAGGTGTCCCCGAACTCGTCGTTGAAAAAGGGGCCCTGCGTGCCCTGTGGCAGGGTCTGCTTGATGTCCCCCATCTTTTTGCGGACCTGGTACCAGACATCCGGCACGGCGCGCGGGGGTACGTCCTCGCGCAGGTTGACCTTGACCTGCGTTTCACCCGGCTTCACATAGGTGGACGTATAGTCGATCTCCGCGACTTCTTGCAGCTTTCGCTCGATCTTGTCGGTGACCTGGTCGGCCATCTGCTGCGCGGAACTTCCCGGCCAGTACGCTTGCACGACCATGGTCTTGATCGTGAACTCGGGGTCTTCCTTCTGGCCCAGGCTGCTGTAGGCCAGCAGGCCAGCCGCGGACAGCAGCAACAGCAGGAATGCGATCATCTGCTGGTGCTTCAACGCCCATTCGGACAGGTTGATGCCTTTCACTTCGCACCTCCCGCCTTGGCAACGGACACCGCCTCGGCCACTTTCACCTGCTGACCAGCTTGCAGCATGTGCACGCCGGCACTCACCACGGTCTCGCCGCCCGCCAGTCCGCCAACCACGATGACGTTGTCATTCTGCGCGGCACCCAGCTTGACTTCACGTGCGATCACCCGCGACGTCTTCGGGTCAACCACCCACACCTGTCGGCTGTGTTCATGATCGACAATGGCCGTCAGTGGCACGCGGACCACGCCACTGCCGTCCACGTCGGGTGCGACGACAGACGCTGTCATGCCTAATCGCAGGAGGTCCGGATCAGCGTCCTGGATGGAAATGCGTGCGGAGTAGGTGCGGGTGACGCTGTCCGCGTCCGGCGCAAGCTCCCGGAGCTTGCCCGTCCAGGATTTGCCCGGATGCGCCCACACCGTGATCATCAGCGTCGGCGCCTTACGCAGTTCGTCGACTCGCGATTCCGGAATACTGATCGAGACCTCGCGTTCACCATCGGCCGCAACGGTGGCAATCGACTGTCCGGCCGCGACCACCTGGCCGGCTTCCGCGTTGATTGCGCTGACCACGCCATCGCGGTCGGCCACAAGCGTGGTGAAGCCGCGCAGATTGGCATTCAGCTGCTGGCGCGCCTGGGCAGAACGCAGTTGTGCTTCCGCCTGGTTAAGCGCAAGCCGCTGCTGGTCCAGTTCGGCTTGCGAGGCGAAGTTCTGCGCGAGGAGTTGCTCGGTACGCTGAACGTCCACTCGCGCCTGAGCTACCCGGCTCCTTGCTGCATCAGCCTCCGCACCCGCCGCGGCCACCTGCAGCGTCTCCTGAGTCGGATCGAGCTGGAACAGCGGCTGGCCGCGCTTGACATGGCTACCCACTTCCACCATACGCGCGACGATCTTGCCAGCTGTGCGGAATCCCAGCTGACTTTCGTAACGCGCACGAATCTCGCCTGAGTAGGTCGCGCCGACCGAACCTGGCGTATGTCCCGCGACCACTGTCCGCACTGGCCTTATGTCTTCGTGTTTGGATGCGGGGCCCGGTGTACAGGCGGCAAGCAGGTGCGCCGCGATGATGGTAAGAGCCGCCGCTCGATAATTCCCGTTCAATTTCTGCCCTCCAGTAAGGTCCGTCGCTCGCCTGCGAGTCATCAGCAGTTCACGCTACTGAGTCCGCTCCGCGGCCTCGTGCTGGCATCAGTGACGGCAGGCATGGTCGGGCTTTCGCCCTTCCGATGAGCCCGGAATATACATCATACTGACGTATGTGTCATGATGACGTACAATTTAGTTCAAGCGCGGAAGCAAATCAACTTCGATGTGCCAGGCACCACGTGAGGCGAAGAAGGCGCGCGACCGCGAGGAGGATGTGCGAGGCCGAGTGCAATGTGCGGAGTGATGCGGTCGACGAAGATCGAAGACGCAGGGAAGCCGGCGCGTGCGGTCACGTCGAGCTTATTGACCATAAGGAGAGAACAGATCAATGACCCCGATACAGAAGAGGTTCGCAGCTGAAATGGAACCGTGGGAAGCGACTGACCACCGTCAGCGCGTTGCGGCAAAGCGGCGGCAGCGTATGCGTTCGCTGTTGCTGAACAGTGCGCTGCGTTTGCTGGTAGAGAATGGCACCGCCTCGCCTTCCATCGACGACATCATTTCGGCTGCGCGGGTGTCACGGGGCACGTTCTACAAGTACTTCCCATCGTCTGACGCGATTCTGCGGGAGCTTGTCGAGAAGATTGCTGAACAGTGGGTGCAGGTGGCTGACCCTATTGTGTGTGGCCATGACGACCCGGCCGAGCACATTGCCAGGGGGATCCGGTTGGCGTCGATTCTTGCGATACACCAGCCGGCTGTAGCTGGAATTCTTGGCCGGCTTGGCTGGGCTGGTTACCAGGCACCCAATATGCTGGAATTTGTCCGCAGGGACATAGAGGAAGGGGTTCGACGCAATCGCTTCAAGCGCATGCCGATCGCCCTGGGGTTCAATATCGTTGCCGGCGCCGCAATGAGTGCGATGCACCGCATGCTTGAAACCGAATGTCGCGATGATTTTTCGGAGCTCGCCGCTGCCGTGGCGTTGCGCGCCTTAGGCGTAGAGGAAGCGGCGGCCGATGCGATATCCAGGTCGCCGCTCGATGCGAGCGAAGTGCTGTTCGACGACTTGCTCGCCGAAGCGATCAGCGATGCGCCGTAGCGCTTTGCACTCGCTAGCTGGAGGGCTCGGCCTTGGCGGCGAGCTTCTCCTGTGCCTTTTCGAGCAGTGATTCAGGCGAAGCTACCAGCTTTGGCAAAGACGAGGAGGTTAGCTTGTTGGCACGCGATGCAGACACGCCGAGCGACCGCAACACTCCCCGGACGATCTGCTCTGGGTAGTCCTTAGTCGTTCTTCCCGTGGCCATACGGTGAACGGCAATTACCCCAGCGCCGGTTACCAGGTCCAATGCAACATCGGCCAACGTCTCGTCAAACGTGCCCGTCTTCAGGCCTTCCTTGATATCCGAGGGCAGGTACTCGTACACGGCACTTTTTTTGCCAACTACACTCAGGCCCGTACTGGAAAGAAACTGCGCCACAACAGGGTAGGACCGCGCAAGGTGGAGATACAAGCGAATACCCGTTGCAACACGCAACGCCGGGTCTTCGATCTCGCCGACCACGCTCTCGATCATTTGCACCATGTCATGACTGAGCGCTTCGCTGACCGCCACCAGCAGATCGTCGTTAGTACGGAAGTAGTTGTAGAAGGAACCTTGAGAGACGCCAGCTGCCGCGATGACTTCAGGGATTACGCTGACGCCGGTACCCCTTTGCGCAAAGACGATCATTGCGCTTTCAATGAGGCGCATGCGCATCCGCGCACGCCGTTCAGCAGCAACGCGAGGGCGGTGGTCTTTGGGATCAGTATCGGCAGGCATCTTCAGTTAGAGGACCTTAAGTGACGAGGCGATTATATCAATCTGCCGCTACAACGCCGACAACATGGCGTAAGCCATAAACATCCCCCCTCCTTGATACGGACAAGCTCCGCGCCGTCCGTAACCGGCATTGAGTGCGCCGCGTCGCGCAGTGTCTCCGCCACGACGATCAGTGGTGCTCGTTGCAGTCCTTATAAGATGCATATTGTCATGATGACATGAAAGTCAATATGAGGCAGAATGCGGGAATCTTGAAAGATTACGTTGCGCCCACGCACTGCCTGCCTCCTGCAACGAGGCCGAAGACCCAGGACACTCCGTGCATCAGAACCACTTCCCGCCGCCAGTTCGGCTACAGGATTCGCACCGGCTGGTCGCGTGCGAGCATTGCGACGCACTCCATGCACGTGTGACCCTGAAACCAGGCGAACGTGCCGCCTGCCTACGCTGCGGCGGCGCGCTCTATCGCGACAGTTCGCGTGCCTATCGTCGGCTGCTGCCGCTCGTGGTGACCGCCCTGATCCTGTTTCTGATCTCGAACGCGTACCCGATTGTCATCATGGAACTCAAGGGATCGCGCATGGAGACCACGCTATGGGGCGCTGTACAGGCACTGTACGCGGATGACATGGCACTGGTGGCCGTGCTCATCTTCGCCACGACGATCCTGCTTCCGCTGGCGGAGCTACTCATGATGTGCTACCTGCTCGTGCCGATGGCGAAACACCGCAGACCACCCGGTTTCGA
>NZ_ALOU01000054.1 GCF_000292345.1 Cupriavidus sp. BIS7 | reverse complement strand
TCGCACCTCCCGCCTGGGCGACGGTCACCATCTCCGCCAGCTTCACCTGCTGGCATATGCCCACCGGCACTCACCACGGTCTCGCCGCCCGCCAGACCCGCCACCACAATGACGCTGTCGTTCTGCTCAGCGCCAAGCTTCACTTCACGTGCGATCACCCGTGACGTCTTGGGGTCCACCACCCACACCTGCCGGCTGCGTTCATGATCGACAATGGCAGTCAGCGGCACGCGAATCGCGCCACTGCCGTTCACGTCGGGAACCATCACGGACGCTGTCATACCCAGACGCAGGAGGCTGGGATCGGCGTCTGCGTCCAGGATCGAAATGCGCGCAGAGTACGTGCGCGTGACACTGTCAGCGTCCGGCGCAAGCTCGCGGAGCTTGCCACTCCAGGACTTTTCCGGATGCGCCCACACCGTGATCGTGAGCTTCTGGGCGTTGCGAAGTTCGTCAACGCGCGACTCTGGAATGCTGATCGAGACCTCGCGCTCGCCGTCGGCCGCAACGGTGACGATTGACTGGCCGGCTGCCACTACCTGCCCGGCTTCCGCATTGATGGCGCTGACCACCCCATCACGGTCGGCCACAAGCGTGGTAAATCCGCGCAGGTTGGCATTCAGCTGCTGGCGCGCCTGGGCAGAACGCAGTTGTGCTTCCGCCTGGTTAAGCGCAAGCCGCTGCTGATCCAGCTCGGCCTGCGAGGCAAAGTTCTGCGCCAGCAGCTGCTCGGTACGTTTCACATCGACCCGCGCCTGGGCTACCCGGCTTCTCGCCGCGTCAGCCTCTGCGCCAGCCGCCGCCACCTGCAACGTTTCCTGGGTGGGATCGAGTTGCAACAACGGCTGGCCGCGCTTGACATGGCTACCCACTTCCACCATCCGGGCGACGATCTTGCCCGCCGTGCGGAATCCCAGCTGGCTTTCGTAACGCGCGCGGATCTCGCCCGAATAGTTCGCGCTGACCGAGCCGTTGCTACGCCCGACCACCACGGTCCGCACTGGCCTTACATCCGTGTGTTCGGACGCGGGTTTCTCTGTACACGCCGCCAGCAGGCTCGCCGCCGCGATGATGGCGAGCACTGCCGCTCGATGATTCCCGTTCAATTTCTGCCCTCCAATAAGGTCCGTCGCTCGCCTGCGATTCATCAGCAGTGTCCACGCCACGGAGTCCGTTCCGCAGACTCGTGCTGGTATCAGTGACGGCAGGCCTGTTCGGGCTTTCGCCCTTCCGATGAGCCCGGAATATACATCATACTGACGTCGGTGTCATGATGACGTATAATTTAGTTCAAGCGCGGAAGCAAATCAACTTTGATGTGCTAGACACCACGTGAGGCGAAGAAGGCGCGCGACCGCGAGGAGGATGTGCAAGGACAAGCGCAATGTGCGGAGTGATGCGGTCGACGAAGATCGAAGACGCAGGGAAGCCGGCGCGTGCGGTCACGTCGAGCTTATTGACCATAAGGAGAGAACAGATCAATGACCCTGATACAGAAGAGGTTCGCAGCGGAAATGGAACCGTGGGAAGCCACTGACCACCGCCAGCGCGTTGCAGCAAAGCGACGGCAGCGTATGCGTTCGCTGTTGCTGAACAGTGCGCTGAGTTTGTTGGTAGGGAATGGCGCCGCCTCGCCTTCCATCGACGACATCATTTCGGCGGCAGGAGTGTCACGGGGCACGTTCTACAAGTACTTCCCGTCGTCTGACGCGATTCTGCGGGAGCTGGTTGAGAAGATTGCTGAACAGTGGGTGCGGGTGGCTGACCCTATTGTGCGTGGCCATGACGATCCGGCCGAGCGCATCGCAAGGGGGATCCGGTTGGCGTCGATTCTTGCGATGCACCAGCCGGCTGTAGCTGGAATCCTTGGCCGGCTTGGCTGGGCTGGCTACCAGGCAACCAATATGCTGGAATTTGTCCGCAGGGACATAGAGGAAGGCGTCCGACGCAAGCGCTTCAGGCGCATGCCGATCGCCCTGGCGTTCAACATCGTTGCCGGCGCTGCAATGAGCGCGATGCATCGCATGCTTGAAACCGAATGCCGTGAGGATTTTTCGGAGCTCGCCGCTGCCGTGGCGTTGCGCGCCTTAGGTGTAGAGGAAGCGGTGGCCGATGCGATATCCAGGTCGCCGCTAGATGCGAGCGAAGTGCTGTTCGACCACCTGCTCGCCGAAGCGATCAGCGATGCGCCGTAGCACTTTGCACTCGCTAGTTGGAGAGCTCGGCCTTGGCGGCGAGCTTCTCCTGTGCCTTTTCGAGCAGTGATTCAGGCGAGGCTACCAGCTTTGGCAAAGCCGAAGAGGTCAACTTTGTGGCACGCGATGCAGGCACGCCGAGCGACCGCAACACTCCCCGGACGATCTGCTCGGGGTAGTCCTTGGTCGTTCTTCCCGTGGCCATACGGTGAACGGCAATTACCCCAGCGCCGGTTACCAGGTCCAATGCAACATCGGCCGACGCTCCGTCAAACGTGCCCGTCTTCAGACCTTCCTTGATATCCGAGGGCAGGTACTCGTACACGGCACTTTTCTTGCCAACTACGCTCAGGCCCGTACTGGAAAGAAACTGCGCCACAACAGGATAGGATCGCGCAAGGTGGAGATACAAGCGAATACCCGTTGCAACACGCAACGCCGGGTCTTCGATCTCGCCGACCACGCTCTCGATCATTTGCACCATGTCGTGACTAAGCGCTTCGCTGACAGCCGCCAGCAGGTCATCGTTAGTACGAAAGTAGTTGTAGAAGGAACCTTGAGAGACGCCAGCTGCCGCGATGACTTCAGGGATCACGCTGACGCCGATACCTCGTTGTGCAAAGACAATCATCGCGCTTTCAATGAGACGCATGCGCATCCGTGCGCGCCGTTCAGCGGCAACGCGAGGGCGGTGGTCTTTCGGATCAGTATCGGCAGGCATCTTCAGTTAGAGGACCTTAAGTGACGCGGCGATTATATCAATCCGCCGCTACAACGCCGACAACATGGCGTAAGCCATAAACATCCCCCCCTCCTTGATACGGACAAGCTCCGCGCCGTCCGTAACCGGCATTGAGTGCGCCGCGTCGCACAGTGTCTCCGTCACGACGATCAGGCGTTCGGCCGCTGCGAGGATGTCATGGGGCAGGCCTTCGCGAATTTCGACTTCGCAGACTACTTTCATGGATAGCGTTTTGAAGAGAAATGGCCCGCATGTCGCATGGCGTAGCGGAAAAGCAGGCGTTTTGCGGCAGCGGTTCCCGCCGCAGTGACAATAAGATACATATTGTCATGCTGACATGCAAGTCAATATGATGCAGAATGCGGGAATCTTGAAAGATTACGGTGCGCCCACGCACTGCCTGCCTCCTGCAACGAGGCCGAAGACCCAGGACACTCCGTGCATCAGAACCACTTCCCGCCGCCCGTCCGGTTACAGGATTCACACCGGCTGGTCGCATGCGAGCATTGCGACGCACTCCATACACGTGTGGCACTGAAACCGGGCGAACGTGCCGCCTGCCTGCGCTGCGGTGGCGCGCTCTATCGCGACAGTTCGCGTGCCTATCGTCGCCTGCTGCCGCTCGTAGTGACCGCCCTGATCCTGTTTCTGATCTCGAACGCGTACCCGATTGTCGTCATGGAACTCAAGGGATCGCGCATGGAGACCACGCTATGGGGCGCTGTACAGGCACTGTATGCGGATGACATGGCGCTGGTGGCGGTGCTCGTCTTCGCCACGACGATTCTGCTTCCGCTGGCGGAGCTACTCATGATGTGCTACCTGCTCGTGCCGATGGCGCAACATCGCAGACCACCCGGTTTCGA
>NZ_ALOU01000053.1 GCF_000292345.1 Cupriavidus sp. BIS7 | reverse complement strand
CCGTGCGGGAGAGGGGAGCATCCAACGCTCAGAACATCGTCCGCATGCCGATCTTCACACTGCGCCCCGGCAGCGGTGCAATCTCGCGCAGGATCGATGTGGCGCTGCGGGCCTCGGTGTTGGTGAGGTTGTCGCCGCGGACATAGAACAACGTCTGCGTGCCCGATACCTTGACCTTGTAGGTCAGCGATACGCCGAGCATCGTATAGGCGTCGGTCGGGGTATCGCCGGTTGGCACGCGCGTCTGGCGCGCGTTCCAGTCCACGTTGATGCGTGCGCCCCATGGGCCGGCCGCATAGACCAGTGAGCCGCCCACGCGCAGCGGCGCCAGGCGCGGCAGCGGTTCGCCGTTGCTGCGGTTCTCGCCGTGCACGTAGTCGGCGCGGGCTTCGAAGTCGAGGGTGTCGCCGGTGGTCAGCATCTTCTGCAGCAGCCGGGTCTTGCCCTCGGCCTCGAAGCCGTACAGCGTGGCCGGTACGCCCGTGTACTGCAGCACGGGCAGTGCCCCTTCGCTGCCGGCGGCCACCACGTTGCCTTCGGCATCGCGGAACGCGCCGGTGTTCAGCAGCGCCAGATAGTTCTGGAAATGGCTGTAGTAGCCCGACACGCCGCCACTATGCTGCCCCTGCTTGAAGCGCATGCCAAGATCGATCGACGTGGCGCGTTCCTTGTTCGCGTTCGGGTCGCCGATCTCGTAGGCGTTGGTGGCCAGGTGCGGGCCGTTTGCGTAGAGCTCGTAGAACGTCGGTGCACGCTCGGTGTAAGACAGGTTCGACGTGACCGACCAGACCGGGTTGAGCTTGTACAGCAGGCCGGCCGACGCGCTGCCGGCGTTGAACGTACGGCTGTCGTCGGTGAAGCGGTCATTGCCGTTGGCGGTGGACTTGACGCTGCTGTGGTCGATGCGGCCGCCGAGGTTGAGCTTGAAATCGCCCGACGAATTCAGCGGCATTTCCTCGAAGACGAAGAGTGCGGCGTTGTCCGTGGTGGTGCTCGGCACAAAGGCTTCCTCGCCCAGCGCCGAGAAATCGGAGTGACCGAACTGCGTGCCGATCACGCCGCTCATATTGCCGATCTTGCCGTGCGTGGCCTCCAGGCGCGTATCCCAGCCGCGATTCTTGAACGTCGTGCCGGTCACGCCGTTGTCCAGCTCGCGGTGTTCGTAGTCGGTGTAGTTGAAGTTGGCCTTGACCGACTCGATGATGCCGTTGGTCGCGCCGGCCAGGTTGCGTGCCTCGCCCGCCAGGCCGATGCGGTCCTGGCGCATCTTGATGCGTGCTTCCTCGTCGGCCGGCGTGCCGTAGTCGTTGCGATAGGTCGAATAGTTGGCGCCGACAAAGCCGTCAGCCCAGGTATAGGAGCCGCCCATCGAGCCGCCTTCCTGGTGGGAGCTTGTGTTCGGCAGCGTGCCGTATGGCTCGCTCTGGCCCTCGGGCAGTGGCTGCGTGGCGCGCAGGTTGCCGCTGCGCGCAAAGCCGGGAATGCGCAGGTCGCTGGTCTGGCGGACGAATGCGTCGGCGTGCACGGCGAACGTGCCGTTGCCCGCTTCCAGCAGGCCGCTGGCGTTGCGCCCCTTGTCGCCGCCGATCGTGCCGCTGACATCGGCTGCGCCGGACACACCGGTGATCGGATCGCGCGGAATACGGTTGTCGATCACATTGACCACGCCACCCAGCGCATTGCCGCCATACATCAACGCAGCGGGGCCGCGTACCACTTCGATTTTCTCGGCGACCAGCGGATCGATCGGTACCGCGTGGTCATAGGACAGCGACGACGCATCGAGCGTGGAGCCGCCGCTCTGCAGCATCTTGATGCGGTCGCCGTCCAGGCCGCGGATGGCGGGGCGGCTCGCATTCGGGCCGAAGTAGCTCGATGCGACGCCGGGTATGCCGTTCAGCGTTTCGCCGATCGTGCTGGTCTGGCGCACGGCCAGCGCGTCGCCACCGAGCGTCGAGACGGGCGCGACCATCTCGTTCAGGTCGCTGCCAAGCGGATTGGCCGTGACGACCACTTCCTTGAGGGTCTGGGTCTGGGCTTGGGTCTGCGGCTGCGGTGCGGCGGGCGCGGTGGCGGGCGCGGCGGCGGTGTTGTCCTGGGCCATTGCCTGCGAGGCAAGACCGGTGCTGACGATCAGGGCGGCAAGCGCCGCCAGCGGCGTGCGATGCATCGCCGGAATGCGTTTGTTGTTCGAGTTCATGGCTCGCGATTTCGTTTTCGTTCTGGACGAGCGCGATGCTGCGCGGGCGGCAGCCCGGTATCGCGCTCGTGAGGCAGGCGCGGGCGCGCGGCATTACACGCGTGCCCGGCTAAATCAGGCGAAAGCGAATGCGGCCGGTGGGGCGCGTGAATGGAAGTGGCGCGCGGACGGCAGGTCCGGCCAGCGCCAGGCCAGGTTGGCCGGCTTGACCGGCTTGCCGAAGGCAAGCGCTGGCAGCGCGAAGCTGCCGACGTGACTGTCGGCGATCGTTGCGCCGTCGAACAGCACGCATGAGTGAAGGCCGAGCTTCAGGGAAAACGGTTCGGCATCAGGCGCATCATCGGATGCCCCGGCCAATGCCGATTGCGATGCTGATTGCGATGCTGACTGCGATGCCGGTTGCGACGCCGATTGCGATGCCGGTTGAGATCCATTCGCCAGGCCACCATGCACCACGCGGTGGACCAGGCCCGCGTGCTGTGCAAGCAGCAGACACGCGATCAGCCACAGCGCGGCCCATAGGCCTGGGCCGCGTGCTCGCCAGCGGGAGAGGATGCCAGGCTCAGTGCGCATGTCCGCAGTCGCACGGCCCGTCGCCATGATCGTGGTCGTGATCATGGTCGTGATCGTCGTCCTCGAACGCATTGCCCCAGTCAGGGAATGGGTCCGGGTATGCGGCCCAAGCTTCAGCGCCGGCGGCCAGTTCGTCGTCGGTCAGCAGGCAGGCGTCGAGCCGCGCTTCCAGCGCGGGGACATCGAGATCCGCGCCAATCAGCACCAGTTCCTGGCGGCGGTCGCCATACTCGGCGGGCAGGCCGTCGTCGATCATGTCGGCTTCAATGGCCGCGCGCGCCAGGCCTTCTGCCGGCCATTCAGTGGCGTCGATTGCCGCCCACCACGCACCGGCCGCACCGGGACGGCACACGCCGCCCGCCTGGCTCCAGTCGCCGGCAATGTCCATGCGGCTGGCCAGCCAGAACAGGCCCTTCGAGCGCAGCACGTCGCCGTGCTCGCGCATCCATTCGGTATGAATCAGGTCCGCGAAGCGTTGCGGATGGAACGGGCGGCGCCGGCGGTAGACCAATGTCGAAACGCCAGCGGCGTCGGCCACCGCGTCGCCCTGCAGCGCGGCCTGCCAGCCGGCGGCGTTGGGCGTTGCGTCGATGTCGAAGCGGCCGGTGCCCAGCACGCGCGCGGCGGGAACCTGGCCGTGGCTTGCATCGATGATGTCGGCGCGAGGATTCAGCGCATGCAGCACCACATGCAGGCGGCCGAGTTGCCCGGCATCGACGAGATCGATCTTGTTGAGCACGATGACGTCGCACACTTCGATCTGGTCGATCAGCACGTCAACCACCGTGCGGTCATCGTCATCGTGTGCGGCAAGGCCACGGGCCGACAGGAAATCGGCGTCGTGGTAGTCCTTCAGGAAGCGGCTGGCATCGACCACCGTGACCAGCGTGTCGAGGTGCGCCACGCCGGCGGACTCCCCATGCTCGTCCTCGAAGGCAAAGCCCTCGGCAATGCCCAGCGGTTCGTCCGTAGCTGCGGCTTCGATCACCACGTGGTCGTGCTGGCCGGCCTGGGCCAGCTGTTCGACCTCGGCGAGAAGGTCGCCATGGCTGTCGACCACGGCCACGCGCGCGCCAGCCTGAGCGATCAGGTGGTGCAGTACGGTGGTCTTGCCGGCGCCGGTGAATCCAGACAGCACGGTGACGGGCAGGCGAGCGGCCATGACGGTTATCGGTGTTGATGCAACAAAGTTGCGACTGTAGCAGAAAGCCCGCTTTGAGGACAGACCGCCCGAAGACATCCTGCAATAGTAGTGTCGCAATCGTTACGTCTTCAAGGCAATCGCTGCGCCCGGAAATGGAAACGGCCCGGGATTACCGGGCCGTCTGGGTCTTGGCTGACTTTTCGCTGGGCGGTTCGCCGGACCAGATCAGTCGCCGAACAGCTTCTGGCGCAGTTCGCGGCGCTGTTGCGCTTCCAGCGACAGCGTGGCGGTCGGGCGGGCCAGCAGGCGCGGCACGCCGATAGGCTCGCCGGTTTCCTCGCACCAGCCATAGTCGCCGGACTCGATGCGCTGCAGCGACTGCTCGACCTTCTTCAGCAGCTTGCGCTCGCGGTCGCGCGTGCGCAGTTCCAGCGCATGCTCTTCCTCGATCGTGGCGCGGTCGGCCGGATCCGGCACGATGACCGTTTCGCGCAGGTGTTCCGTGGTCTGGTCCGCATTCTTCAGGATTTCGTCGCGAAGCTGCTCAAGGCGATTCTTGAAAAAGGCGAGTTGCGCCTCGTTCATGTAATCCTTGTCGCTCATCTTCAGGATTTCAGCTTCAGTCAGAAGTTTGTTGCTGCTCATGGTTCCTGCTGATTCTCTTGTTGATGCGACCGGCGGCGTCTTCGTCCGCTCGGGTGCAGTGGCCGTCCGCTTGCGCGGGGTGGCTGTTTCACTCTGGCTGGCTGCAGTCTTGCTGCTTCGCGTGCCTCCCTTGGCCTCGCCCGCATCGGCGTGCGCCGTACTGCCGCGGGGAGCTGGCGTCGCCTTTTCAGGCGCTGCCTTGAGCGTCTCCACCGCAGCGCTACCTGTCTTGCTGCGGCTTTCCTTCGTCTTTGTTGCGGCTGTCATGGGGACACCTCTCTCTACGCGTCGAAGAGTGACGGCGCATGTGGTCGAGGAATTCCCAAGCGGAGGGCGGTCTCCGCACGAAGCCCACGACCGCGCCTGCTGGCGGCCCGCCTCATGCTGACGACGACCGCCGCCCTGCGGATACCAGGGCGCTTAAAGGTGCGCCGCCAGTATCAAATCCGGCCTATTGTACTTGAACAACTTTCCGGTAGATATGGGAGAAAGCCGGACAATCGCCACGTGTTTTCCCGGTACCCCCTTTGGGAGGGAACAGGGAGGGAACCGCCGGGCCGGAAACGCCGGTGCGGCGGCTGATGCACTTGGCCGGGGTCAGGCCAGGCAGGCGGCGAGACCCTTCAGGATGGCGTCGCGTGGCAGGTCCACACCGATAAAGACCATCTTGGTGCCCGGTTGTTCATCGCCCCATTTGGCGCCGATATCGCTGCCCATGAGCTGGTGCACGCCCTGGAACACCACCTTGCGGTCCACGCCTTCCATGAAGAGCACGCCCTTGTAGCGCAGCAGCTTCTCGCCGTAGACGGAAAGGATGCCCGAGAGGAATTCCTCGAGCTTGCCATAGTGGAACGGCTTGTCGCTGCGGAAGACAAACGACGCGATCCGGTCCGTGTGGTGGTGGTGATGATGGTGGTCGTGCGCGTGGCCGTGGCCATGTTCGTGGTCATGATCGTGATCGTGACCGCAGTCGGCGCCGCAATGCTCGCCGTGCTCGTGATCATGGTCGTGATCGTGATCATCGTCGGCGCGCAGGAATTCGGGGTCGATCTCGAGCTTTTCGTTCAGGTTGAAGCCGCGCAGGTCGAAGATCAGGTCGATCGGTGCTTCGCCGAAGTGCGCCGTGTTGATCGGCGCGCGCGGGTTCATGTGCAGCAGGCGGTGGCGCAGCTCGGCCACGTCGCCCTCGTCGACCAGGTCAGACTTGGTGATGAAGATCGCGTCGGCAAAGCCCACCTGGCGTTGGGCTTCTTCCTGCTTGTCCAGCTGCAGGTTGGCGTGCTTCGCATCGACCAGCGTGATCACGGCGTCCAGCAGGTAACGTGAGGCGATTTCCTCGTCCATGAAGAACGTCTGGGCCACCGGGCCTGGATTGGCCACGCCCGTGGTTTCGATCACCACGCGGTCGAATTCGATCTTGCCTTCGTCGCGTTGCGTGACAAGGTTCGACAGCGCCTGGACCAGGTCGCCGCGGATCGTGCAGCAGATGCAGCCATTGCTCATCTGCACGATCTGCTCGCGGCCGTCCTGCACCAGGATCTCGTTGTCGATGTTTTCTTCGCCGAATTCGTTCTCGATCACGGCGATCTTCATGCCGTGCTGCTCGTTGAGAATGCGCTTGAGCAGCGTGGTCTTGCCGCTGCCGAGGAAGCCGGTAAGAATCGTGACCGGAATCAGTTTGGACATGTTTTTGTACTCCGAGGAAAGACTGCTGTTCTGTCTTGTCAGTGCGAGGTGCTGTCGTCGCGCGTCCGCCCGCATTCCGCGCAGATGCCGTTGACCGTCAGCTCCACATGCTCGATGGCGAAGCCCGTGGGTACCTTGGGCGCCACGGATTTGCCGGCCGATTCCAGGCAAAAGGTGCGGTCGCAGCGCGTGCAGTGGAAATGGCTGTGCTGCCGATGGACCTGTGCGCGCGCTGCTTCATGTTCGACCAGCGAGAAACGGAACACGCGGTCGCCTCCGGCGCGTTTCTGTGCCAGACCCTGTTCCACCAGCCAGTCCAGCACGCGATACACGGTCACGCGGTCCACGTCGCCATCGGCCGGCAAGCGGTCGATCACGGCCTGGTGGGTGAGCGGTTCGGCGGCATCGATCAGGCAGGCCAGGATCGTCAAGCGCGGCTGCGTCACGCGCGCGCCAAGCTGGCGCAGGCGCATCTGCGCCGCGTCTGGCGAGTTGCCGGGCATGGCGTCGGCTTCGGACTCGGCCGGATTTGGGGTGGGACGTGTCATGCGGGTGATTTAACCATAGCCCTCTGCCCGATGCAATTCAGTTGCACAAGCGGGGTTTTTGGGGCGACGGGGCGGTGGGATAGCGCCTATGATCGGCAGGAAGCTTCAACAAAGAAGCCTGGAGACGATGCCATGCAGAACGACGCCAGCGCGTTGCTGTTTCCCAATTTCGAGTGGTTCCGGGTGAAGGTGGACGAGGTCGAGATTGCCGGGGTACGCGGCGGTTCTGGCCCGCCGCTGCTGTTGCTGCACGGGTTTCCGCAAAGCCACCTGATCTGGCACAAGGTGGCGCCCGCGCTGGCAGACCGCTTCACGGTGATCGCCACCGATCTGCGCGGCTACGGCAGCAGCGGGGCGCCGCCCGCCAACTCAGGGCACGAGGCCTACAGCAAACGCGTGATGGCGCAGGACCAGGTGGAAGTGATGCGCCAGCTCGGCTTTCCACGCTTCGCGCTATGCGCGCATGACCGTGGCGCGCGTGTGGCGCATCGGCTCTGCATCGACCATCCCGATGCGGTCAGCCGAGCGATGCTGCTGGATATCGCGCCGACGCTGGCGATGTACGAATCCACCAGCATGGCCTTTGCGGCCGCCTATTGGCACTGGTTCTTCCTGATCCAGCCCGCGCCGTTCCCCGAGACCCTGATCAACGCCGAACCGGCATTCTTCCTCGAAAAACTGTTGGGCCTGCGCCACGCGGGGCCGAACCCGTTCGCGCCTGACGCGATGGCTGCGTACATCGCCGCAATGAAGGACCCGGCGCGCGTGCATGCCATGTGCGAGGACTACCGAGCCGCCGCCACCATCGATCTCGACCATGACCGCGCCGACCGCGAGTCGGGCCGCAAGCTGGCCATGCCGGCGCGCGTGCTGTGGGGCGAACACGGCGTGGTGGCGCGCTGCTTCGAGCCGCTGGCGCTCTGGCAGGCCGTGGGGGAGCAGGTCAGTGGCGCGGCGTTGCCGTGCGGCCACTACCTGCCCGAGGAGGTACCGGAGGCACTGCTCGAAGAGATGTTCGGATACTTCAAGTAGGTCATATGCATCACATTCTCGCGGGTTAGCCCCTATACCTCGTGAATGTCCGCGATTGCTAACATCCACCTCCGGCTCCGCCTGTCGGCGGGGTGAATTGCCGCATACACCCATACACGGTTGCCGATGGTCATCGTGACGATCCCAACCGGATCGCCACGCACGGGACATGAGCCCGGCGGCACGCGGCATTGGAACGGGATACAGAGGGAATCTGGAGAGACGTATATGAAACGAGTTGCATTGAAAGTTGCGGCCGTGCTGGCGGTTGCTGGCGTGGGCGCTTTCTCGGCGGGGGCACAGGCGCAGGAATATCCGGGCGGCAAGCCCGTGCAGGCGGTGGTGCCGTTTGCCGCTGGCGGCCCGACCGACAAGGTCGCGCGGGAACTGACGATGGTGATGTCCAAGCACCTGGGCACGACGATCGTGATCGAGAACCTCGGCGGTGCCGGCGGCACCATCGGCGCCAAGAAGGTGGCCCAGTCCAAGGGTGACGGCTACACGATCCTGATTCACCACATCGGCATGTCCACGGCCCCGGCGCTGTACCGCAACCTGGGCTTCGATCCGCTCAAGGACTTCGAGATGGTCGGCGAGATTGCCGACGTGCCGATGGTGCTCGTGGGTAACAAGCAGCTTCCGCCGGCCAGCTTCAAGGACCTGGTGCCGTACATCAAGGCCAATGCCAGCAAGCTGTCGCTGGCCAACGCCGGCATCGGCTCGGCCTCGCACCTGTGCGGCCTGCTGTTCCAGAGCGCGATCCAGACCGAACTGACCACCGTGCCGTACAAGGGCACCGCCCCGGCGCTGACCGATATCCTCGGCGGCCAGGTCAACCTGATGTGCGACCAGACCACCAACATCGCAGGCCAGCTGAAAGCGGGCGCGCTCAAGCCGTATGCGGCGATGCAGCCGCGCCGCGTGGAAGCGTTCAAGGACATCCCGACCGCGGCCGAACAGGGCCTGCCTGGCGTGGAAGTGAAGATCTGGCACGCGATGTATGCCCCGAAGGGCACGCCGAAGCCGGTGATCGACAAGCTGTCGGCCGCGCTGCAGAAGTCGGTGGCCGATCCGACCTTCCGCGCCAAGATGGCTGAACTGGGTGCCGAGGCCGTGCCGGCCCAGCGCGCCACGCCGGAATCGCTGCGCCCGTTCCTGGCGTCGGAAATCAACAAGTGGACGCCGGTGATCAAGAAGGCGGGTGTGTACGCCGACTGATCTCCAGTCGAAGGTTCCGAGTTTCATGCCGAAAAGGCCACGCGAGATGCGTGGCCTTTTTGCTTCTGGATCCCCTCGCGCGTGCCGGAGAGAGGTTGTGGCGATAGGTTGTGGCGAAGGGCAGGCGCCCGAAAACGCGGTTTCCTATATTGGAAGACTGCTTTGGAAGACTGCTGCCCCCATCGCAGCCCTTGAAAGCGGCAGACCCGGCGCCACCTACGCGGCTGACACCTATCACGGAAGGCACCATGGAACAGTATCACGGCACCACCATCGTCAGCGTCCGCCGCGGCAATCAGGTCGCACTGGGCGGTGACGGCCAGGTCACGCTTGGCAATATCGTGATGAAGGGCACGGCCCGCAAGGTACGTCGTATCTACAACGGCAAGGTGCTGGTCGGGTTTGCCGGCAGCACGGCCGACGCCTTCTCGCTGCTCGACCGTTTCGAGGCCAAGCTCGAGAAGTACCAGGGCAACCTGACCCGCGCCGCGGTGGATCTCGCCAAGGACTGGCGTTCCGATCGCGCGCTGCGCCGCCTGGAAGCGATGCTGATCACGGCCGACCGCGACACCACGCTGGTCATCACCGGCAACGGCGACGTGCTTGACCCCGAAGGCGGCATTGCCGCGATTGGCTCGGGCGGCGCCTATGCGCAGTCGGCGGCCAAGGCGCTGATCGAGAACACCGAACTGGCGCCGAAGGACGTGGTCGAAAAGGCTTTGACCATCGCCGGCGAACTCTGCATCTACACGAACACCAACTTCGTCATCGAAACCCTCGAGTGACGCGCTGAACGGATCCCCATGTCGCAAACCATGACCCCGTCGGAAATCGTTTCCGAACTCGACAAGCACATCATCGGCCAGGACAAGGCCAAGAAGGCCGTGGCCGTGGCGCTGCGCAACCGCTGGCGCCGCCAGCAGGTGGCCGAGCCGCTGCGCCAGGAAATCACGCCGAAGAACATCCTGATGATCGGGCCCACCGGCGTCGGCAAGACCGAAATCGCGCGCCGCCTGGCCAAGCTGGCCGATGCGCCGTTCATCAAGATCGAAGCCACCAAGTTCACCGAAGTCGGCTACGTTGGCCGCGACGTCGACACGATCGTGCGTGACCTGGCCGAGATGGCCGTCAAGCAGACGCGCGAATCGGAGATGAAGAAGGTGCGCACCAAGGCCGAGGACGCGGCCGAGGACCGCCTGCTGGACGTACTGCTGCCGCCGCCGCGCGATATCGGCTTCCAGCAGCACGAGGACAAGGACTCGAACACGCGCCAGGTCTTCCGCAAGAAGCTGCGCGAGGGCGAACTTGATGACAAGGACATCGAGCTCGAAGTGTCCGCCGGCATGCCGAGCATGGACATCATGGGCCCGCCGGGCATGGAAGACATGACCGAGCAGATCCGCTCGATGTTCGCCGGCCTGGGCCAGGGCAAGAAGGCGCGCCGCAAGATGAAGGTCAAGGAAGCGTTCAAGCTGCTGATCGACGAAGAGGCCGCCAAGCTCGTCAATGAAGAGGAGCTCAAGCACAAGGCCATCGCCAACGTCGAGCAGAACGGCATCGTGTTCCTGGACGAGATCGACAAGATCGCCAGCCGCAGCGAAGTGGGCGGCGGCGAGGTGTCGCGCCAGGGCGTGCAGCGCGATCTGCTGCCGCTGGTGGAAGGCACCACGGTGAACACGAAGTACGGCATGATCAAGACCGACCACATCCTGTTCATCGCTTCGGGTGCGTTCCATCTGTCCAAGCCGAGCGACCTGATCCCGGAACTGCAGGGCCGATTCCCGATCCGCGTGGAACTGGAATCGCTCTCGGTGAAGGACTTCGAGGCCATCCTCACGCAGACCGATGCAAGCCTGACCAAGCAGTACCAGGCGCTGCTCAAGACCGAACAGGTGGACCTGCAGTTCTCGCCGGACGGTATCCGCCGGCTGGCCGAGATTGCGTTCTCGGTCAACGAGAAGGTCGAGAACATCGGCGCGCGCCGTCTGTACACGGTCATGGAGCGCCTGCTCGAAGACCTGTCGTTCCACGCGACGAAGTCGTCGGGTGAGACCGTGACGATCAACGCCGCGTACGTTGACGAACGCCTGGGCGACCTGGCAGGGAACGAGGACCTGTCGCGCTACGTGCTGTAACCGCGCGGTAGCCAGGAAGCAAAACAGCCGGACATTGTCCGGCTGTTTTGCTTTGGTGCCTTGGTGCTTTGGTGATTGGGCGCCGTGCGCTCAGTGCGCGTGCACGTGGCCGCCCGCGGGCGGCAGTACCTCGAGTTCGGCCGCCGGGGTCTTCAGGTCGCGCGTGGTCTGCCCATCGGCAGGAATCTGCGTCCATTCGGACTTGCCGTTCTCGCACTCCTGCAGCACCGGGAAGTAGAGCTTGCCGCCCTGCTCGGGCAATTTCATCAGCATGCGGAACTCGTCAAACTGTTCGTCGGCGAGCGTATTGCCATACCAGCGGATCGTGCGCACGTCCTCGTCGATGGTCTTGCCGTGCGAGGCGTACGGTTTGGCCAGCTTCGCGCGCTTGATGTCGAGCTGCCAGCCCGGCTTGGGCTGCGGATGCGCACCTTGCACGCCCTCGGGGACGGTCACGGTGACCGCGCGCGTGGCACTGCCATTGCAGCCGTGGCCAACCAGCAGCGTGCCCTTGAAGTAGCTGCCAGCAGGCGCCTGCTTCTGTTCGAAGACGATATGGGCCGAAGCCACGGGGGCGGCGATGACGAGCAGCGAAGCCAGCAGGGTGCGAGTGTTCATGAAAATGGGGCCGAGCGGTGACAGCGCGCCAGTCTAGCGCCAACGCGCACATGTGCCGTGCGGCGTGGTGACGCAGCGTGGGTTGCCGCTGAATTGCTCCCCTCTCCCGCACGGCGGGAGAGGGGCCGGGGGAGAGGG
>NZ_ALOU01000052.1 GCF_000292345.1 Cupriavidus sp. BIS7 | reverse complement strand
TTCACCAGATCGCCCAGGCGATCCGACGACATATCCATGCCGTAGACCTCCCATTGCGTGGTTTCCAGGATGCGGCGCGTCAGGTGGTGGCCGATGAAGCCGTTGATGCCAAGAATCAGGACTCGCTTTTGATGCATGGATATGACCAGAACAAATAAAGAATGGCCGACCGGAGTCGGCCATGAACGTTTTCAGGATCGGAATCAGTTCGTGGCGACAGGCGCCGGGGACGGCACGTTCGTCACCACCACGCGGCGCCAGTCGCGCGCAACCACGTACATCGGCACGGTGGGCGACAGCGTCAGGTAAGTCTCCGGCGTCATCACGGCCATGGCGGGCTGGCCGTTCTTCCAGAGTTTGATAAAGGCCGGGATATCGGGCACCCAGCGTTGCGGCTCCACCGTCGTACCGAAGGTCAGTTCGTCGGCCTGGCCCACCATCGTGAGCGGATGGCGCAGGTAGTACGGCAGCGTGTGGTCGAGCATCTGCACGCCGTAGAGCGGCATTTCCGGGGTCAGCTTCTGCGCGATCTGCGGCGCAATATCGGCACCCGATGCCGGACGGCCCACCGTTTCGTGGCCGAGCAGCGCCAGCGTGAAGCCGAGGTACATCCCCATGGCGTACACGGCCACGCTGGGCAGCACGCCGCGGCGCAGCAGCAGGCGGGCCGCCACAATACCGACCAGCATCACGACGAAGGCTGCGGCCACCCAGATCGCATAGGCCCGGTAGAAGGAATTCGGAATGTGATTGGCGTTGAGCGTGGCCACCACCGGGCTGGCCAGCAGGCCGCAGGCCGCCACGATCGCCATGCCCAGAAGCTGCCTGCCCCAGACGCGCGGGCTCACGCGGTCAAGCGCCACGCCGGCCAGGATACCCAGTGCGGGAATCACCGGCACGATGTAGCCGGGCAGCTTCGAGCGGGACAGGCTGAAGAACACAAAGATGGCGATGGCCCAGATGCCGGCCATCATCGCCGGGCGGAAGCGTGCTTCGCTGCGCTCGGCCGGCATGCGCATGGCCGTCCAGAGGCGCGGGAACATGCCCGCCCATGGCAGGAATCCACCGATGACCAAAGGCAGGAAGTACCAGATCGGACCGGAACGCGAGTGGATGTTCGACGTGTAGCGTTCCCAGTGCTCGTGAATAAAGAAGAAATTGAGGAATTCCGGGTTGCGCACCGAGACCAGGTAAAACCACGGCACGGTGATCACGAGCATCACCACCGCGCCCAGTGCCAGGTGCAGACGGCGCCAGAGCCCCCAGTCGCGCGTCACCAGCGTATAGACCACCAGCACCAGGCCCGGCAGCGCAATGCCCACCAGCCCCTTGGTCAGGATGGCCACGCCCATGGCCGCCCAGCAGGCCGCCATCCAGCCGCGACGCGCAGCCACGGAGGCATCCGGGTGCTGGGCCATCAGCATGAAGGCCAGCACGCAGGACATCACGCCGGCCAGCGTCATATCGAGCGTATTGAAATGCGCTGCCACGCTCCACATCGGCGCAGCCAGCAGGGCCAGGCCGGTGAAGATCGCCGCGCGCGCGCCGAACCAGCGCCGGGCAGCCATCATCGATACGCCGATCCCCAGCAGCCCGGACAGCGCCACGGCAAGGCGGGCCTGCCACTCGCCCAGGCCGAACAGTTCGTAGCCCAGCGCCGTTACCCACATATGGAACGGCGGTTTCTCGAAATACTTCAGTGCGTTATAGCGAATGGTCACCCAGTCGCCAGAGGCAAACATCTCGCGCGAGATCTCCGCATAACGCCCTTCGTCCGGCCCGACCAGATGGCGTATGTCCAGCGAGACAAACCAGACCACCAGGGCTACGAGGACGAACAGGCCCACCCAACCGGCAGCAACCGACCATCCGACCGTACCCTGGGCCGATTGCGAGGATGCGACTGACGCGCTCTGCTGGGAAGTGGGTTGCGGCATGTAAAAGAGGCAGATAGGGAGAAATGGACGGGCAGAAAGACCAAGGCCCACACCATGCCGGCGAATGTCCGCGCGGGCGATGATGTAGGCCAAAATAGCGCGCAGATTATGACAGAAACCTTTACGCCAGATTAATGCTGCGATCGGCTCCCTGCGATGCTACGCTTCCGACCGGCTGATGTGGACCTTCCGGCCCGATTGGTGCCAATATTCCAAACAGTCGTTTCAGTCACTAGCAAGATGCGAATTCTTATCGTTGAAGATGACCCGATGCTCGGCGACGGGCTCCAGCGCGGCCTGAAGCTGATGGGGCACGCCGTGGACTGGTTTGGCACCGCCAGCGAGGCCGACCGCGCCATCGGCATGATGCATTACGACGCCGTGGTGCTCGATCTGGGCCTGCCCGACGATGACGGCGTGGCGATGCTGTCCCGCTGGCGGAATCAGGGCCGCCAGACGCCGGTCGTGGTGCTGACCGCGCGCGATGCCGTGTCCAGCCGTATTGGCGGGCTGGACGCCGGCGCCGACGACTACCTGGTCAAGCCCGTGGAACTGGACGAACTGGCGGCCAGGCTGCGCGCCGTCACGCGCCGTGCGGCCGGCATGCCCGAACCGGTCTGGCGGCACGGTCCACTGGAATACCAGCCGGCCGCCCGCCTGGCCATCTGGCACGGCAAGGCCGTCGACCTGACCAGCCGGGAGTCCATGCTGCTGGAACTGCTGCTGACCTACCCCAACCGTGTGCTGACACGCGAGTTCCTGCGCGACAAGCTCTATGACTGGGACAAGGGGGCAGAGAGCAACACACTGGAAGTCCATATCCACCACTTGCGCCGCAAGATTCACCCCGCCATCGTGCGAACGCTGCGCGGCGCAGGCTATACGCTGGGCACGCTCGAAGCCATCGGTGCCACGGCGCCCGACGCCCCGGGCGAGGACCAGACATGACGCTGCGGCGGCGGCTGATCCTGGCCGTGCTTGCCGCCGTGGCCTTTGCATGGGTGCTGACCAGCGTCCTGATATACCTGAGCGCCGAAGAAGAGATCAACGAGCTCTATGACACGGCGATGGTCCGTATGGCCCAGCAGATGCAGGCGCTGTTGCCTCGGGTCCATTCCCGGGAGTCGCCGACGCCGCAGGCGAACGGGCCGATTCCCGGCGACGCGGATCTGGTCGATGAAGGCAATGCCGGCCTTGGCGACCTTGCCATCGCCGCATGGCGCCCGGACGGCGAACCATTGCATATCGACCCGGACGGCGACCGCCTGCCACGCGCACCGGACGTCAAGGGCTTTACCAATCGCAAGATCGATGGGGTGCCCTGGCGGCTCTACTATCTGGACGACCCGGTGGAGGGCTGGCGCGTATGCGTCGGCCAGACCATGGGCGAGCGCGGCGAACTGATCGTGGCCTACCTGCAGGCGCAGGTGCTGCCCTGGGTCCTGGGGCTGCCGCTGCTGACCACGCTGCTCCTTTGGGGCGTGGCACGTGCGCTGCAGCCCGTGCATACGCTGTCGAAATCGATCGCCGGGCGTGCGCCGGGCGATCCCACCCCGCTCTCGCTCACTGAAGTGCCGCGCGAACTCGTGCCGCTTGTGACGGAACTGAACCAGTTGCTGAACCGGGCCACGGCGTTGCTGGAGCATGAGCGACGCCTGACAGCCGACGCCGCACACGAACTGCGCACGCCGCTGGCCGCGCTGAAGGCCCAGTGGGAAGTCGCACGACGCTCGCCGGACCCGGTGGAACGCGCGCGCGCCTCGGCCAATGTCGAAGCCGGCATCGACGGCATGAGCCGGCTGGTTTCGCAGCTTCTGACGATGAGTCGGCTCGAGGATGAGGAAACGCTGCCGAGGCGCGGTCCTGTGGACTGGCATGAAGTGTCCCGACAGGTGCTGTCGGACTGCCTGCTGCTGTCCGAACGGCGCAATGTCGACATGGAAATCATGTGGCCCGGGGCGAACCAGACGCCGCTGCCGGTCAACGGAGACCCCGCGCTGCTTGGCACGATGCTTCGTAACCTGATGGACAACGCGATCAGATATAGTCCGGCCGGCACGGTGGTCACGCTGGCGTTCGAGCCGGACCGGATCACCGTATCCGATCACGGACCGGGCGTTGCACCCGAACTGCTGGCGCGGCTTGGCGACCGGTTCTTCCGCGCCGCCGGCCAGCAGGAAAAAGGCAACGGCCTGGGCGTCTCCATCGCGCGCCGGGTGGCCGTGCTGCACGGGCTCGCCGTCGACTTTGCCAATCGTTCCGCCGCCGACGGCACCGGGCTGGTGGCAACCATCCATGTCAAGAGCTAGACCGGCATCCGCCATGACCGCAGTCCGAACTTCCGAGACGCATCAGACCAGTCACAGCGCGTGGGAAGTCTTTATTGTCTTCCTGCGTCTGGGGCTTACATCCTTTGGCGGCCCGGTGGCCCATCTCGGGTACTTTCGGGAGGCGTTCGTCACGCGCCGCCAGTGGCTCAGTGACCGCGCTTACTCGGATATCGTCGCGCTGTGCCAGTTCCTGCCGGGGCCAGCCAGCAGCCAGGTAGGCATGGTGGTGGGCCTGTCCCGGGCCGGGTATCCCGGCGCGCTGGCCGCATGGACCGGCTTCACGCTGCCGTCGGCCATCGCGCTGATCCTGTTCGCGCTGGGCCTGTCGCACTATGGCAGCCTGGTGCCGGCGAGTGCATTGCACGGGCTCAAGGTGGCGGCAGTGGCAGTGGTGGCGCAGGCCGTCTGGGGCATGGCGCGCTCGCTCTGCCCCGACGCTCCTCGCATCACGCTGATGACGCTCAGCGCGGTGGCCGTCACGCTCGTGCCTTCGCCGTGGTGCCAGGTTGGCGCAATGGTGATCGCCGGCCTGATCGGTGCACGCAGCTTCCGCACCGCTGACACCGCGCCGCACGAACCGCTGCCGATACCGGTCGGCCACCGCGCTGCACTGGCGTTTCTGCTGGCGTTCGGCGCGCTGCTCGTTGGGTTGCCGATCGCGGCCAGTGCGATTCCGAACCATGCGCTGGCACTGGCCGACGCGTTTTACCGAGCGGGCGCGCTGGTGTTTGGCGGCGGACACGTGGTGCTGCCGCTGCTGCAGGCCGCTGTAGTGCCAACCGGCTGGGTCGGCAATGACACGTTCCTGGCCGGCTATGGCGCCGCGCAGGCCGTGCCGGGTCCGCTGTTCACCTTCGCTGCGTTCCTCGGCGCGGCAGGCGGGCCCACGCCCCATGGCTGGCTCGGCGGCGCGCTGTGCCTGCTGGCGATCTTCGCACCGTCCTTCCTGCTGGTATTTGGCGCCCTGCCTTTCTGGGAACGGCTGCGCCGGCATACAGGCACCCGCGCGGCCCTTGCGGGGATCAATGCGGCCGTGGTCGGCCTGTTGCTGGCCGCCCTGTATCAGCCGGTGTGGACCAGTGCAATTCATGTCCCTGCCGATTTCGCGCTGGCGCTGCTGGCGCTGGCCGCGCTGACCGTCTGGCGCGTGCCGCCGTGGGCCGTTGTGGCCGGCTGCGCGCTGGCGGGCTGGGGCGTACATGCTGCGGGGCTGGCCTGAGTCCATGAATCCATGAGCCTCTACCTGACACTGAAGGCCGCTCACATCCTTTCGTCAGTGGTACGGACCGAATGACGAAAACCACCAGCCTGCGCCGGTTCGTCGCCCATGCAGCGATTGCCCTGCTGGTCACGTTGCTGTCAGGCTGCGCAACCTCCACGCAGGCCACCGCATCGGACGACCCCGCCACCATCATCGACGTGGTCGAGCGCGACTGGCACACCGATGTCTGCATCCGGACCGAAGATGCCGATGCGCGCCTGATGCGGCTGGTCGTGGGCTACAACGGCTCGCATTTCCTGTGCTTCGGCTTTGGTGACCGACACTATCTGCTAAGCCGCGAGCGCGGTCCGATGACGCTGCTGTCGGCGCTGTTGCCCGGCGCGGGCGCCATCCTGCTGACCGTGCTGCGTGACACACCCGCCGCCGCGTTCGGCGCTGACAACGTGGTGCGGCTTGGCGTCAGCGAACAAGGTATTGCGCAACTGCGGGATTTCCTTGCCAACGCCGTGCAGACCGACGGCAGCGGAGCGCCGGTCGGCCTTGGCGACGGCCCCTATCCGGGCGGCCTGTACTTCGGTGCAACCGCACAATACGACGGCTTCTATACCTGCAATACCTGGACCGCCGACGCTTTGCGTACGGCTGGCATACCGATCCACGGGCCCGTACTGTTTGCCGACGGCATCATGCGCCAGATCCGGCCCGCAGCACAGGCCGAAGGCGACCCGCCCGCGCGCTAGCAAGGCGGGGGCTGGCAGGTGGGGCTAGCAGGGGTTCGGACTGCAGGTCGTGGTCGAAGATCCTGGGGCAGGCGTGACCACCGTGGTGTGCTGTGGCGGGGTTGGGTCGCTGCTGCTGATCGACACACAGCCAGCCAGGCTGATTGGCAACAGCAGGAATATGGCAATTCTGAACATGGCGTGCCTCCCGTGACCCGCGTTCGTGAACCGTCAAACGCAGTCAGTATAGATGGCGGCGACTGCACGCCGCCATCTACCGATCAGAAGTGACGTTTCAGGACTTCAACTTCTTGGGACGACGCTGAACAGGAAAAAATTACCCGTTCATTGGCCCGACTCCACCCAATGCGCAGAACCGGGCCCTTCCTTTCAGCCTGATATCAGAACTGGTCGAAACGATCCAGGTTCATGACCTTGGCCCATGCCTTGGCGAAGTCCTGGACAAACTTCTCCTTGCCGTCGTCGGCACCATAAACTTCGGCAACCGCACGCAGTTCGGAATTCGACCCGAAAATCAGGTCCACCGGCGTAGCCGTCCACTTGACCTTTCCGGTTTCGCGATCCCGTCCCTCATACGTGCCCTGGTCCGTGGAAGACTTTGACCATTTGGTCGACATGTCCAGCAGGTTGACAAAGAAGTCGTTGCTCAGGGTGCCAGGGCGATCCGTCAACACGCCGTACCGGGATTTGCCGGCATTTGCGTCCAGCGCACGCATGCCGCCAACCAGGACCGTCATTTCGGGAACCCTCAGATTCAGGTAGCTCGCACGCTCGACAAGCATTTCCGCCGGGGAAGCCGAGGTTTGCTTCCCGTAGTAGTTGCGGAAGCCGTCCGCAGCCGGTTCAAGCACCGCGAAAGACGGGACACTCGTTTGTTCCGGCGATGCATCCATTCTGCCCGGCGTGAACGGTACCTGTACCGGGTAGCCACCCTTGCGCGCCGCGTCTTCCACCGCAGCCACGCCTCCCAGCACGATCATGTCGGCGAGCGATACCTTCTTGCCGCTGGCTTTCTGGGCGAGATTGAAATCCTTCTGGATTGCCTCCAGACGGCTCAACACCCTGGCAAGCTCGGCGGGATCGTTGACTTCCCAATCCTTCTGAGGCACCAGGCGAATACGCGCGCCGTTTGCACCACCACGCATATCCGTCACGCGGAACGTCGCCGCCGATGCCCATGCGGTTCTGACCAGTTCCGGGGTGGTCAGGCCGGAAGCCAGGATGTTCGATTTCAGCTTCGCAACGTCGTTACCATCCACGAGCTTGTGATCCGGCTTGGAGATCGGGTCCTGCCAGAGCAGATCTTCCGAGGGTACTTCGGCACCAAGGTAACGGGCCTTGGGCCCCATGTCGCGATGCGTGAGCTTGAACCATGCCTTGGCGAAGGCCAGTTCGAACTCTTTCGGATTCTCGAGGAAGCGCTTCGAGATCTTCTGATACTCGGGGTCGACCTTCAGTGCAATGTCCGTTGTAAACATCATCAACGGATGCCGCTTTTTCGGATCGTGCGCGTCCGGAACGAAATTGGCGCTCCGGTTGTCCTTGGGAACCCATTGGATCGCTCCGCTAGGGCTCTTTGACTTTTCCCAGTCGAAGCTATAGAGCCATGTCAGGTATTCATGGGTCCAGCGCGTCGGGTTGGTGGACCATGCACCTTCAAGGCCACTGCCGGTGGCGTCCACGCCAACGCCCGTACCGCACTTGTTCACCCAGCCAAGGCCTTGCTCTTCAATACCGGCGGCGGCAGGTTCCTTCCCGACGCACTTTGCCGGATCGTGTGCACCGTGGGCCTTTCCGAAAGTGTGACCCCCGGCGATGAGTGCAACGGTATCGACATCATCCATACCCATGCGGCCGAACGCGTCGCGCATGACCTTCGCGGATGCCATGGGATCGGGTTTTCCTCCCGGCCCCTCTGGATTGACGTAAATTAGACCCATCTCGGTTGCCGCGAACGGTTTGTTCAGGGTGCCCTTCGCATCATGTCGCTGATGGGCGAGCATTTTCTTCTCGGGGCCCCAGTCCACCATTTCGGCTTCCCAGTCGTCCGCGCGTCCGCCCGCAAAGCCAAAGGTCTTGAAGCCCATCTCCTCCAGTGCGACGTTACCTGCCAGCACCATGAGGTCACCCCAGGAGATCTTCTTGCCGTATTTTTGCTTGACCGGCCACAGGAGACGCCGTGCCTTGTCCAGGCCTACGTTGTCGGGCCAGCTGTTGAGCGGTTCAAACCGTTGCTGGCCGCCGGAAGCCCCGCCCCGGCCATCAAAGATGCGATAGACACCGGCGCTATGCCACGCCATGCGAACGAAGAATGGCGCGTAGGTGCCGTAGTCAGCCGGCCACCAGGCCTGGGATGTCTTCATGACGACTGCGATATCCCGTTTGACAGCCTGAAGGTCCAGGGTCTTGAATTCCTTCGCATAGTTGAATGCCGTGCCCATGGGATCGGATTCGGCGGAATGATATCGAAGTGGCTGCAGATTCAGCTGTTCCGGCCACCAGAAACTGTTCGGTGTCGGGTTCGTTTGTGCAAACAGTGCATTGGTGGAAAATGCGGCAGAAACGGCTATTGCCAGCGCGGAGATTTTTAAGGTTTTTCTGATATTCATGGAACAGTTACTCCTGTGAGGTTGATTGTCGAACCGCTGCCGCCATGCAAATGGCCGTGATTGGCAATGAAACTGTCTGTTCATCCCGCAAACAGTCATGCCATGCCGGATGGCGATGGTGAAGGCGTGGTGTTTGCCAGCCTTATCAGGCTGGGTGGGGGCGGCCCGTGTGGATGATCAACACACGCACCTCAGTGATGAATCGCCCGGGGGACTGGAGAAGTTGGAGCAATCCTCATGCAGAACGCTTATGCGTCCGCCAGCGTTTTAGCGAAGTACTTCGCCCTGGCTATTTGCACCGCGGCAGAGTGAATGATTTTCTAACGTAGTATTTTCCTTAACTCCTTACATATTATCGAAACTACTGCGCTCGATATTACGGGGACATTAAGGCCGCAGAAATTAGATTGTTTCAATTGGGTCGATTGACCAACTCAATTTGCGCAAAGCGAGATCGCACGGTTGTGCATGACTTCACCAACCGCCGGCGCAAAGCCATTGCCATACAAGGCAATTTGGAGATATCGGGCCAACCTGAAGGAGGATTCGCAAGCCTCCGTGACTGATGCCACGTGGCCGTTGCCCGGTCGCGAGGGCGCCGAGTTTTTGACGACGATCATTAGCGGCGCGTGGCCAAGCTTGATCAGATGGAGTTGAGGTGCGGCGGGGCCGAGGTGGGAAGTGTGCCAAGGCACGTCGGCCCCGGACGGCAAGATTTCGTCAGGAGACCTCGATTGGGCGCTGTCGGCCCGCGGCAACCCCTCCGGTCGCTTTCTTTCTTCGATTCCGACTTATTCAGCGGGCCGACAACGTGTGACATTCTGGCCCCGCAATATTTCGGCAGTAAGACGGTGTGGCGCCGCATAGCGCACATTTTACAAATCCCTGCAAACACAGTGTCCGTCGCATCTGCATCTATCTAGAATGAAACGGCCTGCCATCGGAGATGCCATGAAACGCGATGCTGTTGCCGTGACCGAGACGACGCCCGAAGGGCTTGCAGCCCTGATCTATCACATTGCCCATGGCGCGAGCCAGGGGCAGCTTGACCCCGAATTCGTACGCAAGCTTGGCAAACGCGTGGACAAGGAACTCGAGGCCATGGAGGCCACCGACCGCCTGACAGTCGCTGACAAGGAGCAGTTGCTGCATGCGGTGCAAACACTGCACAGGACTGCCGACGTGGAAGAAGGCGCCCGCCTGACCCGGGCACTCGAACGGTTGCGCAAGCACGACGCACAGTCCCAACCGCCCCAACCACCGGCCGCATAGTCGCCCCCGGCCAGGCCGCCAGCGTTGAATGAAGAACGCCCCTTGCCCGGTTTTCGCCGGGCAAGGGGCGTTTTATTGTCCGGCAGGGCTGGGGGGAAAGGCCCCGCCTGCCGGCGCCCAGGAAACCGCTTCGCTTCATTCTGAAGCAGTTTCCTGACAGGCACGTGGATGTCGGCGTCTTAGAAGCGGTGACGGATACCGGCGATCGTGCCGGTCTGGTTCGCGCCGGCCACGGCCGTGCCGGCACCGTTCAGACCGAGGTTCGATGCGTTCTTGTTGGTCACGTAGCCCACGTTCAGGTAGACGTCGGTGCGCTTCGAGAACGTGTAGTCGGCCGACAGCACGAACATCCACGAATCATTGTTGTTCTCGTGCACGTCAGTGTAGTACGCGGCACCGGTCAGCGACAGGGCCGGGGTCACACGGTACAGGCCGCCGAGCCAGTAGACGTTGTTGCGCGTGGCAGCGGTGGTGGCGCTGGCGATGCCGTCGTCACGCATCCAGCGATAGCCGGCAAACACCTTGGCCGCGCCGAAGTCGTAGGACGTACCGACGGCCAGGCGCTTGACGGCGCGGTCGGAGATGGCCGGCGTTGCGCTCTGGATCTGGTCATACGCGGTGCCGATCGAGAAGCCGCCGACGTTGTAGGCCAGGCCGGCGCCGATGTCGCGGGCAGCCTTGTAGTTGCCCGGCACTTCGCCGTTGTTGTTCACGCCCGTGCTGTAGAGGGCCATGGCGGTCAGGCCGCCGAACTTGCCGGTGTACTTGACCGAATTGTCGGCGCGGCCGTTGAACGCCGCGTCCACCGAGTTCAGCGAATACTTCGGGCCCACGCCCATCGGGTCATAGGCGCCAAACAGGTCATACAGCGCGTTCTGCTGACGGCCAAGCGTCACGGCGCCGAAATCGCCCTGCAGGCCCACGAAAGCCTGTCGGCCGAACAGGCGGCTGCCCTGGCCCGACAGGCCCGTGTCGATATCGAAGCCCGACTCGAGCGTGAAGATACCCTTCAGGCCACCGCCCAGGTCTTCCACGCCGCGCAGACCCCAGCGCGAACCGGACATGTTGCCCGAGCTGACCCGAACCACGGTACCGTTGTTGCCGCCCGGCGTATGGGTGGCGAATTCGATGCCTGCATCGGCAATGCCGTACAGCGTCACGTTGGAGGCGGTTTGTGCCGATGCAACGCCGCTCAGGACGCACGTACCCGCAGCCGCCAGGGCAAATAGAGCTTTCTTCACTGTAATTTCTCGTTTTATTCAAGACATTGAGGCGCTTCCCCGCCCCGCGCCAGATCCGGGAAAAGTGCACAAGGCACAACCGGAAACACGCGGTGACATATTGGGGGCAGCGCGATTGTTCCAGTCGAGTATGAAATTCGTGTGTCGGAACGCTTTTCATTGCACGAAATGACACCCCACCTTGGCAGGGTACGAACCCAAACGAGGTACAAAATGCGGGTTTTCCCGAGCCGCAATTTGGTAGGATTCACACTTTTCCGAGAACGGCATTTGACAGCCCCGCGACAGTACGTACGCCGGGCCCAGGGTGCCTGCGTCAATGCACCTGGATTCGATCAAGACCTTCATCGCCCCGCGCCTGCTGCAACTGCGTCAGCGTCTGCGCCGACCAACGCGGCGGGAAGCCCTGCTGGCGGTGGCTGCCATCCCGGCACTGGTGCTGCTCTACATCCTGCTGCTGATCCCGTTTACGCCCGGCATCAGCGACATCCGCAAGGCCAAATCCGAGCAGCCGGCCCAGGTGCTGTCGGCCGACGGCAAGGAGATAGCGGTCTATCGCTGGGCCAATCGCGACTGGGTCAAGCTCTCGGAAATCTCGCCAAACGTGGTCGATGCGCTGATCGCCACGGAGGACCACCGCTTCTACCAGCATCACGGGCTGGACTGGCGCCGTACGGCATCGGCCGCGCTGCATACGTTCTCCGGCGACCGCCAGGGCGGTTCCACAATCACGCAGCAGCTCGCCCGCAACCGCTATCCGGACGAAATTGGCCGCGCGCCCACGCTGACGCGCAAGCTCAAGGAAGCGATCACGGCGCTCAAGATCGAGGCGCTGTATTCGAAGGATGAAATCCTCGAAACCTACCTGAACACCGTCCCGTTCCTGTACAACGCGTTCGGCATCGAGATGGCCGCGCGCACGTACTTCGACAAGTCCGCCGACAAGCTGGACGTGCTCGAAGCGGCAACGCTGATCGGCATGCTGAAGGGCAACAGCTACTACAACCCGGTGCTGAACCCCGAGCGTGCGCTGGACCGCCGCAATACCGTGCTGGCGCAGATGGTCAAGCGCGGCAAGCTGGCCCCCGCGCGGTACGAGGTGTTGAAGAAGCGGCCGCTACGCATCGATTTCGAGCGCCAGATCGAGGCCCCCGGCCCGGCGCCCCACTTCGCCCAGCAACTGCGCAAGTGGCTGATCGCCTGGGCCGACCGCAACGACTACAACCTCTATACCGACGGGCTGGTCATTCGCACGACGATCGACTCGCGCCTGCAGTCCATGGCCACCCAGGCACTTGCGCGCCAGGGCAATCAACTGCAGTCGATCGCCAATGCCGCCTGGGCACCGCGCGCCGGCTGGGCCGAGAATCCCGCGCTGGTGCAGGCCTTCGTACGTGAAACGCCGGAGTTCCGCGCTGCCGTCGCAGGCGGCCGGGCCGAAGACGATGCACTGAAGCACCTGATGGCCAACCGGGCGTTCATGCAGGACCTGCGCCAGCAGAAGACGCGCATTCAGGCCGGTTTCATGGCCATCGACCCGACCACCGGCGAGATCAGGGCCTGGGTAGGCAGCCGCGATTTCACCGTGGATGCGTTCGACCACGTGGCCCAGGCGCGCCGCCAGCCCGGCTCCACGTTCAAGCCATTCGTCTATGGCGCTGCTTTCGCGCGCGGGCAGAGTCCCGATGAGACGTTTATCGACCAGCCCGTCGAGATCAAGCTGGCCGGTGGCGAAATCTGGCGCCCCACCGATGATTCGGCGCCCACCGGGCGTGCAATGAGCCTGCGCGACGGCCTGGTCTATTCGAAGAACACGATCACCGCGCAACTGGTGCAGAGCATCGGCGCGGACCGCGTGGCGCAACTGGCCCGCGAGATGGGCGTGCGCGACAGCAAGCTCGAAGCGGTGCCTTCGCTAGCGCTCGGCACAAGCCCGGTGACGCTTAAGGAGATGGTCAGCGCGTACGGCACCATCGCCAACGGCGGGCAGTACATCGCGCCATCGATGGTCACGCGCATCGAGGACCACGATGGCAATGTGCTTGCGCAGTTCCGCCTGCCGTCGCCGCAGCGTGCACTTTCGGCGTCGGCCAACGAAACGCTCGTCGATGTAATGCGTGACGTGATCGACCGCGGCACGGGCACCTCGATCCGTACGCGTTTCGGCATCCGTGCCGACGTGGCCGGCAAGACCGGCACCACGCAGGACAACGCCGATGGCTGGTTCATCCTGATGCATCCCCAGCTCGTGGCGGGTGCATGGGTGGGCTTCAACGATAACCGCGTGACGCTGCGCAGCGACTACTGGGGCCAGGGCGCACACAGCGCACTGCCGATCGTCGGCGATTTCTATCAGCGCGCGCTGCGTGCCCGGATCATCGACCCGCGTGTGCGATTTGCGGAGGTGGACGAGAAGAGCTGGTACTCCGCCATCACCGATCAGGTCAAGGGCTGGTACCAGAAGCTGTTTGCGTCCGGCAAGAAGGAGGAAGCCGCTCCGACACCACGTCCCTCGCCTCGCCGTCCGGCCCTGCCGGAGACCGAGAGCGATGCATTACCGCCGGCCAGCGCACCTGCGACGACGGCAGACAACGGCATGGCACTCGACCCGGGCGAGGTGGTGGAAGCCGCGCCTGATTCGACATCGTCGGCCCTGTCGACTCCGACTGCCTCTCCGGCCGCCCCGGCTTCCCTGCCCTCAGGCCCGGCCGCGCCCGCAGCAGCGCCGCAACCCCCTTCCTCCGCTACAGCCGACTCCACGACGCCGGACGCCGCATCGGCAACAGCACGCTGATACGTTGATGCACTGATGCGCTACGCCTTCACACGCAAGGCGCGCAACGATACGTCTGAAAGCGTCAGCGGCGGCTCGGCCGAAGGACGCCCCAGCAGGTACCCCTGCGCATAATCGATGCCGAGTTCGCGGCATGCAATCAGGTCTTCCACGCGCTCGATACCCTCGGCAACCAGCTTGCTGCCGCTGAGCCTTGCCAGCTTGCATAGTGCGCGCACCGCCTCATGCTGGAAGGTGGAAGTTGCGATGCCATCAATCACCACGCGGGCGATCTTGACGTAGTCGGGCTTCAACGCGATCCACTGGCCCAGGTTCGCATGGCCGGTGCCGTAGTCGTCGAGCGCGAACTGCGCGCCGCGGCTGCGGATCGAAAAGACCGCCTTGGTCAGCGATTCCAGCGATCCCAGCGGCGCCTGCTCGGTCAACTCCAGCACGATCCGGTCCGACTGAATGCCACTGGCTTTCAGGAAGGTGCGCACCTCATCTCGCGTGTCCTCGATATCGCGCAGCGAATCCGCCGAGTAGTTCAGGAACAGCTTGCCCGGCAAGCCCGCTTCGATGAAGGCGGCGATCGCGGTGCGCGCGGCCAGCCGCTCCATGCGCACCAGCGCTCCCGCCCTGGCCGCTTCCGCGAACAGTGCGACGGGATTCTCCAGCGGCGTGCCTGCAGGGCCGCGAATCAGTGCCTCGTACCCGAGGATGTCGCCCGTGGCGAGCGACCCGATCGGTTGGAAAACCGGTCGCAGGTACCTGTGTTCGAGGCAATCGGCAATAGTTGGCGTCAGGGGTCGCGACAAGGCTTTGCACTCAAACTGGCGTTGGACCGTGCGGATCTTGCAGTGGGAAAATCCGCTCCCACCGCAAACTATCGGCACATCACCACCGCCCCTTGAGCCCCGCCACACCCCACTTGCCGGGGGCACACGCCGGCGCGCGGCGTGCTACACCAGTCCGATGTCCCGCGCCCGGCTGCCCGGAAAAACCTGCGCCAGACGGCTGTCGTCCAGCCCGTACAGCCGGCGGAATACCCCACCGAGCACAGCGCGATAGTCGTTCAGCACCGGATAGTCCCGGCTCTGATTGAGCGTGGACGGCGACACCGCCACCTGTTCGCCGACGATGCGCCCACCACGCACATTGCCCCCCGCCACCCAGTACACCGTCCCGTGGCCGTGGTCGGTGCCGCGCGTGCCGTTCTCGCGGAACGTGCGACCAAACTCGGAAATCGCCACGACCGTGGTATTGCGCCACGCCGGGCCAATTTCCTCGGCGAACCCGGCAAGACCGCGCCCCAGGTTGTCCAGCAGGTTGGCAAGCTGGCCCTGCGCCCCGCCCTGGTTGACGTGCGTGTCCCAACCGCCTACGTCGATAAAGCCGATATTGAACTTGTCGCGCATCAGTCCGGCCATGCGGCGCGCTTCCTGTTCGAAGCCACGCGCACTGAGCGCCCGCCGGTTGGCCGCCTGCATTTCCTGCATGCGGCCCGACATCGATTCCCCTTCCGCGCTGTGCATCGCGGCCTCATGCTGCCGCATCGCCTCGGCCTGCTCCGCAACGGTCTGCCGCAGATCGAACCCCTCGGCGATCAGTGACTCGAAGCGCGTGCCCTTGTACATCTGCGCCAGCACCTGGGTCTGGTGCGCATCGAACGGCGTGCGGCCCGTGCCTTTCAGCGATACGTTCGGCACGTTGGCGCCCCCCGACATCACCATCGGCAGCCCATCGGTGAACGCCACCGGCGCGGCCAGGCCACCCATCGACTGAGCGAGCCGGTTCAGGAAACCACTGCCGCGCGGGACACCTCCGGCGTGCCCGTCCCCAGCCAGCCCGGCTTCGATGCCGTCCTGCGTTTCGAAATGGCTGCGCGACATGTCGCTGGTGCCGGCAAACGGGATGAAGGCGAGCTGCTGGCGCTGCCACATCGGCAGCATCGTGGCGCCAAGCGCCGGGTGCAGCGCCCACCCATCGACCGACAGCGGCAGCGCCGCGGCCGGGTCCGGCGCAGCGCCATCCGCCACCGGACGGCGAATGGCGATGGTGGGCCGCGACTGATAGTAGAAATCGCTGCCCGTCGGCACCAGCACGTTGGCCGCATCGTAGCCGCCGCGCAGGAATACCAGCAGGAAACGCGCATCCGCCTGAGCCGGCAGCGCGAACACGCGCGACGTCACCGTCGGCAGCGTCAGCGCGAGCCCCGTACTCCCCATGGCCTTGAGCCAATCACGTCGATTCATGACACGCTCCTTGCGCATTCAACGTTGCATCCATTCCGGGGAACTGAGCAGCACGGTGTTCCACTCCTGCTGCGATCCGGCTTGCGCCAGCGCGCCACGCGTGGCGGGGCCCAGCGTGGCCTCGATCGTGTCGTAGAACATGCGGCTGTTCGGCATCGGGAAGCCACGCCGCTGCGTGGGCTGGCCGTCGTCGCCGCTGAACAGCCCGGCCGGACCGCTGCCAATGGCCCGCGCGATTTCAAAGCGTCGAACCAGTTGCCCGGAGCTGGCCCATGCGCTCTCGGCAGAAGGATATCCGTCGGGGGCAACATGCCCGTACAGCGGCTCGCCAAGCTGATTGAGCCAGTTGATCACCGGGCGCAGGTTCGTGACCGGACGGCCGTCATAGGCCAGCCGCATCGACGACACCACGAACACCATTGGATCCTTGAACTTGCGTGCGCCATGAGGCGTTGTGCTGTCGAACTCCTTCGACAGCAGCATCGTCCGCAGCACCGCGCCGATATCGCCATCGGTACGCGTAAACGTGGCGGCCATGCGATCAACCAGCGACTGCGGTGGCGCATCGGACACGAAGTACGTCGCCAGCTTCATCGAGATAAAGCGCGCCGTGGCCGGGTCGCGCGACAGGATAGCCACCGCCCGCTCCACTTCACCAAAGCCAGTCGGTTCGATCCGCTGACCCATAAGCGTCTTGGGCCCGAAGTCATGGCGGTTCGGATTGAATTCGAACAGCCCGTCGCTGCGATACAGCGCCGCGCGCGCCGGCCCGAGCCTTGGCGGCTCGCCGCGCACGTTCACGCCCAGCCCCGTCAGCACGCGCGCCAGTTCCTGTACGTCCTGCTGCGTATAGTGAGACCCACTGGCGCCGCCCGACACGCCCAGCGTGTGCAGTTCCATCAATTCGCGGGCGTAGTTCTCGTTGATGTGATTGACCGCGCTCTGCGCGTTGTCGAGGTATTCAAGCATGGCCGGCGCGGTCACGGTCGCCATCACCAGATCGCGGAACTTGCCCAGCGCGTGCGGCCGGATCGTGCGCTCCTCGTAGTCGGGCAGCGCCAGCCTGACCTGCCCCTTGCCGGCATAGACGCTGAAGTGGTTCATCCAGAACCACGTCATCTGCTCGCGCAACTGGCCCGGCGAATACAACGCGCGCAGCAGGTGGCGGCGCTCCGTATCCAGCACAAGGTCACGCCCCTGGCGATTGAGCGCCTGACGTGCCTGCTGCTTTTCGGTCTCGTCGGTCAGCGCGTTGATGCGCTGGCGTTCGGTGCGCACCACCTGCAACCGCTGCGCGGCATCGCCCTGGCTGATCTCCAGCGTGGAGATGGCGGCCGCCACCGGCTGCGGGTCGGCCATCGGCATGCGCAACTGCTCCTCCAGGTAGCGCTCCCGCCCGACAGCCTGCAGATGCTGCACGCTGGCCTGGTCCGCGCCAAAGCTGACGGTGTTCAGCCAGCGCAGGTCAGCCGCCGTCAGGTTTCCCTGCGGGGCAGCGCCTGACGGTGGCGTCTGGGCGCAGGCCGCCAGGATTGTGGTCATCGCCAGCAGTGCCAGCGGGCGCCGCCACTTCTGCGCGCGCGATTTGGGGGTGATCATGGGGGCGCCCTTTCGTGTTTCCTGGAGGGAATGCCGGTTTGACGCTTGACCGGCGCAACGGTTGACCGTGGAGCGTGGCAACACTGTTACCAAAACTTTCGCCTGCGCGCCTGTCATCGCCAAGTCACACATGCCCGCGAAAATCCGGGGCAATAACAGGCGCAGGGTCCGGGCCGCACCGCATCGCCGATGCGGCATCGCAACAACGGAAAACCTTGACGTCTGATTTTTCGGCGCTTCAATGAAAACGTTTTCATCATAGCGCGCCCCCAACCGACGAGGAAGCCCATGTCGACGTCCCGCCGATCCGTGTTGCCCAGCATCGCCCCCGCCGAACCGGGCCATGGCGTGACGCTGGCCGACGTAGCGCTGGCGGCGAAGGTATCGCTGGCCACGGCGTCACGCGTGTTCAGTCATCCCCAGCTTGTGCGCGAGGCCACGGCACAGCGCGTGCATGACGCCGCGAAGCGGCTCTCGTTCCGCCCCAACCTGCTTGGTTCCAAGCTTCGCGCGCAGCAGACGCGCATCCTCGGCGTGATGCTGCCCACGCTGGAGAATGCCGTGTTTGCCGAGTGCTGGCGCGGCATCGAGGAAGAGGCCATGGCCTCGGGATACTCGCTGATGCTTGTGACAAGCGGCTATGACCCTGCGCGCGAGCGCGAGCGGATCGAGTACCTGCTGCGCCATCGCGTCGACGGCATGGTGCTGACCGTGGCCGACGCCGCCGACAGCATCGTGCTGGATCAGCTGGACCGCGAGTCCGTGCCATATGTGCTCGCGTACAACCAGGTGTCGCACCATGTGTCACCACAGGGCACGCCGCGCGGCCGGTATTCGGTATCGGTGGACAACCGCGCCAGCGCGTGCGAGGGCGTCAAGGCGCTGATCGCCGCAGGCCATCGGCGCATCGTGGTGGTCTCCGGCGCGTTCATGGCCTCCGACCGCGCCCGCCAGCGATTTGCGGGCTATGAGGATGCCATGCGGGCGCACGGGCTGGCGCCGCTCGCACCGGTCTGCCTGCCATCGCACACGGCCAGCAACGCCGCGCAGATTCGCGAGTTGATGGCCCATGCCGATACCCCTACCGCCTTCTTCTGCACCAACGATCTGCTCGCCATCGGCGTGATCTCCGATCTCAAGCGCCTGGGCCTGCGCGTGCCGCGCGACGTCTCCGTGCTCGGCTACGACGGCATCGCGCTGGGCGCACTGGTGGAGCCGCCGTTGGCCACCGTGGTGCAGCCGAACTCCGAAATTGGCGCGCAAGCCGTACGGCAGCTTCTGCACCGGCTCAAGCATCGCAACACGATCCACGATGACGCAGCAGAAGGCGCCTTCCTGCTGCCACACATACTGCGCGTCGCCGGTACCGTCGGCGCGCCGCCATAGATCCTGCCAACAAGCGTTTCACGCATTTCCCGCCGTCCCATCATCTCAACCAGGGAGCTTTACATGTCGACGCAATCCTTCTGGCGCCGTCCGCTGCGCTGGCTGGCCATCACCGCAACCGCCGCGGCCTTCAGCCAGGGCGTGGCCGCACAAACCGCCATCTGCTACAACTGCCCGCCCGAATGGGCCGACTGGGCCGCGCAGATCCGCGCGATCAAGGAAAAAACCGGCGTCACCGTGCCGCTCGACAACAAAAACTCGGGCCAGTCGCTGGCGCAGCTGGTAGCGGAGCGTGCCAGCCCGGTGGCCGACGTGACCTACCTTGGCGTGACGTTTGGCATCCAGGCCAAGGCCGATGGCGTGACGCAGCCGTACAAGCCGGCTAACTGGAACGATATTCCCGATGGCCTGAAGGACCCGCAGGGCAACTGGTTCGCCATTCACTCGGGCACGCTCGGCTTCATGGTCAACGTGGACGCGCTGCGCGGCAAACCGGTGCCGCAGTCGTGGGCCGACCTGCTCAAGCCCGAGTACAAGGGCCTGATCGGCTATCTCGATCCAGCCAGCGCGTTTGTCGGCTACGTCGGCGCCGTCGCCGTCAACCAGGCGATGGGCGGCACGCTCGACAACTTCGGTCCGGCCTTCAAGTACTTCCGCGAACTGCAGAAGAACCAGCCGATCGTGCCGAAGCAGACCGCCTATGCGCGCGTGCTGTCGGGCGAGATTCCTATCCTGCTGGACTATGACTTCAACGCCTATCGCGCGAAATACAAGGATCACGCCAACGTGGCCTTCGTGATTCCGAAGGAAGGCACGCTGGTTGTCCCGTACGTGATGAGCCTGGTCAACAACGCGCCGCACGCCACGGAAGGCCGCAAGGTGCTCGACTTCGTGCTGTCCGACCAGGGCCAGGCGCTGTGGGCCAACGCCTACCTGCGCCCGGTGCGTAACGTGCCGATGCCAAAGGACGTTCAGTCGCGCTTCCTGCCTGCCGCCGAGTACGCACGCGCCAAGCCGGTGGACTTCGGCAAGATGGCGCAGGTGCAGAAGGGCTTCAGCGAGCAGTACCTGAAGGAAGTCCGCTGATACACCATGACCAGACGATCCCCCGCCCTGTTCCTGTTCGCGCTGCCAGCGCTCGTCGTATTCCTGGCGTTCTTCTGCCTGCCGATGGCGCGGCTGATCGAAGTCAGCCTGACCGGCAAGGACGGCGCGGGGGTCTACTGGACCGTCCTGACCAGCTCGCGCTACCTGCATAGCCTGATGGTGACCGTGCTGCTGTCCGCACTGGTCACGTTCGCCACGCTGGTGATTGCGGGCATTTCCGGCACGTTCCTGCAGCGCCATCCGGTGCCGGGCAAGCCGGTGCTGGTGGCGATGCTCACGTTTCCGCTGGCCTTCCCGGGCGTGGTGATCGGCTTCATGGTCATCATGCTCGGCGGCCGCAACGGCCTGCTGGCATCGATCGGCGATCTGCTGGTGGGCGACCGCTGGACCTTTGCCTACGGGCTGACCGGCCTGTTCGTCGGCTACCTGTATTTTTCGATTCCTCGCGTGATCCTGACCGTGATGGCGGCCGTCGAGAAACTCGATACCTCGCTGGAAGAAGCCGCGCGTTCGCTCGGCGCCAGCCGCTGGCATGTGGTGCGCGACGTGATGCTGCCCGCGCTGATGCCAGCCATGCTGTCGAGCGGCGCCATCTGCTTTGCCACCAGCATGGGCGCGTTCGGCACGGCGTTCACGCTGGCCACACAGCTCGATGTGCTGCCGCTGACGATCTACAACGAATTCACGAACTACGCGAACTTCGGCATGGCCGCGGCCCTGTCGATCCTGCTTGGTGCAGTCACGTGGCTGCTGCTGGCGTTGGCGCGCTGGTACTCCGGCGACGCCGTCGCCGCCACAGCCTAGGAGGCACTATCAAAATGATTCTGGCGTCGTTGCGCGGCCTTGCCGTACCACTTGTACTGTCTGCGGCCGCGCCCTTGCAGGGCGCGCATGTGCTCGTAGGCACATGCCGTTACGCAGGCGGCTCGCACGCGAGCCGAAACCCCTGCTTCACCCTAGCCAGAACCGCTTCGCTTCATTTTGATAGCGCCTCCCCAAAGCTCCCTGTGTCCCAATGAGCCCACCTGAGGACCACTGATGACCTCACAACCCCGCCGCGCTGCCTACTGGCTGCAACTGGCGCTCACGCTTGCGGTCTGCGCGTTCATGACGGTGCCCGTGGTGCTGTCCGTGCTGGCCGGCCTGACCAACAATATCTTCATCGGCGTCTCCAGCGGCCTGACCACGCGCTGGCTGCTCGAAGTCTGGTCGCTGTATCGCAACACGATCTTCCTGTCGCTGGGTATTGCGCTGGCCTGCCTGGCCTGCACGCTCGTGATCGGCGTGCCCGCCGCCTACTACATGGCACTGCGGCGCAATCGCGTGACGCGGCTGATCGAGGAATTGCTGATGCTGCCCGTCGCCGTGCCCGGGCTGGCCACGGCGCTGGGCCTGATCCTGCTTTACGGCGGCTGGCAGGCCCTGCGCACAAGCTGGGTGTTCATCCTGATCGGCCACGTGCTGTTCACGCTGCCGTTCATGGTGCGGTCGGTGCTGGCCATTCTGTCAGCCATCGACATCCGCACGCTGGAGGACGCCGCCGCCAGCCTTGGCGCCACGCGCCTGCAGCGCTTCTTTACGGTGGTGCTGCCCAACTGCCGCCAGGGCATCCTGGCTGGCGCGCTGATGGTGGTGACGCTGTCCGTCGGCGAATTCAACCTGACCTGGATGCTCCATACGCCCACTACGCAGACGCTGCCCGTGGGGCTGGCCGACAGTTATGCATCGATGCGGCTCGAAATTGGCTCGGCCTACACCATTGTGTTCTTCGTGATGATCATTCCGCTGCTGGTGTTCATGCAGACGTTGAGCGCCATGGGCGCACGTGCGCGCCGCCATGCGCCCCAAACGGAAGCCGCGCCCGCGATATCGCCCGCAGCCGCGCCCCAACCCGCCGAGACCCGCCATGCATGAGCCAACAACGATCCGCCTGCGCCATTGCGCCAAGACCTTTGCCGATGGGACGACGGCGCTCCAGCCGCTCGATCTCGATATCGGCGCCGCGGAAACCGTGGTGCTGCTCGGGCCATCGGGCTGCGGCAAGACCACGACGCTGCGCATCATCGCCGGTTTGGAACAGCCCGACGCGGGCGGCGAAGTCTGGTTTGGCGATACCCCCGTCACCAACCAGCCCATCGAGCAGCGTGGAGTCGGCATGGTGTTCCAGAACTATGCACTGTTCCCGAACATGACCGTGGCCGAGAACATCGCCTACGGCCTGCGCGTGCGGCGAACCGATGCCGCCACGCGCCGCCGGCGCGTCGATGACATGCTGGCGATGATGCATCTGGGGCCGTTCGCCGACCGCCGCATCGGCCAGCTTTCTGGTGGCCAGCGCCAGCGCGTAGCACTGGCGCGCGCCATCGCCGTACAGCCGCGCGTGCTGCTGCTCGATGAACCGCTGACCGCGCTTGACGCCAAGCTCCGCGACGCGCTGCGCGCCGACATCAACCAACTTCTGCGCAGCCTGCATATCACCGCCGTCTACGTGACGCACGACCAGGCCGAGGCAATGGCGCTGGGCGACCGCATCATCGTGATGGAAAAGGGGCGCATCGCGCAGGCCGGCACGCCGCAGGAGATCTACCGCGCGCCTGCCAACGCGTTCGTGGCCGACTTCATCGGCACGATGAACCACCTGCCGGCAATGGCCGAAGCGGGCCGCTGGCGCGTGCCGGGCGGAACCGTGCCGATGGGCCCGCCCGCTGATGCGCCGGTATCGGCCTCTGCACGCCTGATGTTCCGCCCGGAGGACGTGGCGCTTGCGCATGCGGACCACGCACATGTGGAAGGCACGATCGTCACCGCGCTGTTCCTCGGCAACCATACCCGTCTGCTGGTGGATGTGGGCGCCACGCAGCCGCTGATCGTTGATACCGCTCGCCGCGATGCGTGGCGGGCTGGCGAACGCATCGGCCTGCGCATCGATACCGACCACCTGATTACGCTTCCCGAGGCCGCATGAACAGCACAGCCCCCTACCTGGTCGCGCAACTGACCGATCTGCATATCAAGGCAGGCGGCAAGCTCTCATACCGGCTGGTGGACACCGCCGGCGCGCTGCATACCGCCATCGACACCTTGCTGGCCGCGCCGCAACAGCCGGACATCGTCATCGTGACCGGCGATCTGGTCGATTTCGGCAGCGAGCCCGAATACCGCTTCCTGCGCGACATCCTGCAGCGCCTGCCGATGCCGGTCCGGCTGCTGCCCGGCAATCACGATCACCGCCAGTCGCTGCGCAGCGTGTTCATCGACCACGACTATCTTTTCGCGAATGGCGATGGCGACGCGCCGGTTCATTACGCGATCGATGCCGGGCCATTGCGGCTGGTGGGCTTTGACTGCACGGTGCCGGGCAAGCCGGGCGGCCGCGCCGACGATGCAGGGCTGGCGTGGCTTGATGCGGCACTATCGGCCGAACGGGTTCGCGCGACGCTGGTGATGCTGCATCATCCACCGTTTTATACCGGCATCGGCCACATGGACGTTCAGGGCCTTGAGAATGCCGCCGCGTTCGAGAGCGTCATCGCGCGCCATCCTCAGGTGGAGCGCGTCGTCTGTGGCCACCTGCACCGCCATATCACGCGCCGATTCGGCGGCACCATCGCCATGACGGCACCGGGCCCCGCGCATCAGGTCGCGCTGGACCTTGACCCGGACGCGGCGTCGCGCTTCCGGATGGAGCCGCCGGGGTACCTGCTGCACTGGTGGCATCCGGTCCATGGCCTGGTGACGCATCTGGCTGCCAGCGGCGACTATGGCGCGCTGCATCCGTTCTACGACGCGAGCGGGAAGTTGATTGACTGACTGATTGACGGATTGAGCGCGCTCGCGGTTCGCGCTCTTTCTCGACTCAAAGCAGCTTGCGGTAGACGACGAACCCCGACTTCTCGGCGACGGTGTCGTACAGACGCATGGCAGTCGTATTGGTTTCGTGTGTCTGCCAGTAGACCCGTTCCACGCGCATGGCCTTTGCACGCGCGTAGACCGCCTCGATCAGGCGCCGTGCTACGCCCTTTCCTCTTGCCGCCTCGGCGGTGAAAAGATCCTGCAGATAGCAGTTCGGATGCAGCTGGATCGTGCTTCGATGCAGCAGAAAATGCACCAGCCCAACCACCTCGCCCGCTTGCTCTGCAACCAGCGCGTGCATTGGCTCGTATGCGTCGAAGAAGCGTGACCACGTGGTGAGCGTGATTTCCGCCGGCAGCGCAGTAGCACCATGCCGGCCGTAGAACTTGTTATACCCGTCCCAGAGCACTTTCCAGGCAGCAAAGTCCCCGGGCTCGACCGCGCGGATAGTCACAGGGGTTGGGTCGGCGGTTGGGTCGGCGGTTGGGTCGGTTTTTTGCATGATTCCAGAAGAAAGGAGCCGGTGCTTACTTGAGCTTGACGACGTCAGACGGCTTCCAGGTCTTGTCGAAGAACGGCTGCGTCGGTCCGTACAGGCGCAGGATCACGAAGTAGCCCTTGCCCGGCAGCGTCTTGAGCCAGTTCTTGCCTGCCCCCGGCGAGGTCGGCCCGAAATAGAGGTCGGTGGAGCCATCCGCGTTCTGCACCGGCTTGTCCATCGTGTTGATCGACGGGAACGGCTGGCCGTTGTCGACGCCCGACGAGGTCAGCGCGTCATAAATGGAGACGGACCAGAAAAGCGCAGCAGGTACGTCCTTGGGCAGCGTGACCTTGTACCGGTTGCCGCCGCTCAGGAAGTTGCCATCGGCATCGACAAAGGTCGTCGGGTACTTGGCGCCCACCTTGACCATGGTGACCGCCATGCCTGGGCTCGCGGAATAGGCGTTGGTAAAGAAGCCGGTACGGGGGTCGATGTAGTTGAAGGTCTCGGCCGTAAACGTGGCGTTGCCCGGGAATACGTTGAGCCAGCGACGGTCGCCGTACCACGTGCCATCGTCCACGATCGTCTGCGGAGACGATGAGATGGCATGGCCCATCCTGAATGCCGTGCGGGCGGCCTTGTCCAGCAGAGCACGCTGTTTGGCGTCAGGCGCGAAGTCCTTGCCCTTGATGATGCCGAGCGCAGCGAGCATGCCCCGCATTTCCATGTCTTGCGGGTCGGCGTACTCATGCGCGATAAAGCGGCCGAGCATGTCGAATGCGGACCCATCGCGCGGATAGAGCATGTTGACAGGCACGCCCGAGGCATTCGGGAACTGCATCGGGCGTGCGCTGGCTTCCTTGCCAAGCGGATAGATGCGAGTCTGCTCCATCACCTTGACGGGCGCCTCCAGTAACTTGGGGTCCTGGAAGAATCCGCGCCAGAATACGAACACGCCGTACGTGCGCGAGCGCATCGGTATGTAGCCCGATGGAATTTCGCCACGGAAATCAGGCGGCAGGAGCAGGTACTTGCCACCCTTGCCCTTGTCCGGGCCGGGAAGGCCCACGTCCCCGCACCACTTGCGGCCCTCGAACTCTCCTTCGGTACAGATCGGCCGCTGGAAGAAATCGTCCAGGATGCCCTGCAGGCCAGGCGGCACCTCGATCACCATCGGGCCATCGTCCTTCAGATCCAGGTAACCCATTGCGTAGATCACGTCGGAATTGGGCGTGGTGACCTGGGTCTTGGCGTTCAGCCGGTCCTTCCAGATCGGCAGTACGTTGTACCCCTTGCCGAACGCCTTTTCCGAGCCCTCTTTCATGCCGTACATGTTCAGGGCTGGCAATGCCCAGATGTACGACTGCACCGCACGCTGGAAATAAAGCTCGTCCTTCAGCGCCGAGATGCCCTGGGCCGTGGGGTAGCCACCTTGCATTGGTGTGTTTGCGATGGCGTCGTACCTCGACGTCTGGCCGTAGGCGGTGCCTGCAAGCCCCGCCGCCAATTGAAGCGCTACTGCCACCCGGATCAACTTCTGCCGCATCTCTGTTCTCTCCTGCACCGAGCGCACGCCAGAAGATGTCCGGGTGCGCCAGGCGCTCCATGATCAGTGGATGCTATCGACAATGGAGAAAGCAGTGAATTCAGTACTTTAGTGCCCCGACATGAACAAATTCGTCGCGGCTCGCCAGCGGGCACGAAAATGGCTGACAGCTTGGCTACGCTTATAATTCGCCCGCCTCCCGCCATCGCCTTGTTCCATGCCCGCTGTCTCTTCCGCCCATCCCGCCCGCCACCATGGCGCCATTGTTATTGGCGGCGGCCCGGCCGGTCTCATGGCGGCCGAGATGCTCGCCGCGCAGGGTATTTCGGTGAATATCTACGACGCCATGCCATCGGTTGGACGCAAGTTCCTGATGGCTGGCAAGGGCGGCATGAATATCACCCACTCCGAAGCGGCCGACGCATTCCTGCGCCGCTATGGCACGCGCGCGGACCGGATTGGCCCGTTGCTCGACATCTTCGACGCCGACAAACTGCGCGCGTGGGTCCATGCGTTGGGCATCGATACCTTCGTCGGCAGCTCGGGGCGCGTGTTTCCCACTGATATGAAAGCCGCGCCGCTGCTGCGCGCGTGGCTTCATCGGCTACGCGAATCGGGGGTACGTCTTCACGTACGGCACCGCTGGATCGGCTTCTCGGAATCCGTCGATGGCTGGCACGTGCTGCGCTTTGCCACCCGGGACGGCGAGATCGAGGTAGCGGCACGCGCCGTGGTACTGGCGCTCGGTGGCGGTAGCTGGGCGCGTCTCGGGTCCGATGGCGCCTGGATGCCGATGCTGGCGGCGCGCGGGGTGGACGTGGCTCCGCTGCGGCCCGCCAACTGCGGCTTCGATATCGAATGGAGCGAGGTGTTTCGTTCGCAGCACGCGGGCGAGCCAGTGAAGTCCGTGGCGATCGGCGTCACCACGGTCGATGGCGAGACATTGCACCGGCAGGGAGAATTCGTTATCAGCGAATCCGGCATCGAAGGCAGCCTGGTCTATGCGCTGTCCGCACCGATTCGCGACCTGATCGACACAAACGGCTTCGCCACCATCACGCTGGACCTGGCACCGGGGCGCTCGGCCGAGGACGTTGCCGCCGAGATCGGACGGCCGCGCGGCTCGCGCTCGGTGTCCAGCCATCTGCAGAGCCGGCTCGGCATTACCGGCGTCAAGGCGCGAATACTGCGCGAGATCCTGACCAAGGAAGCGATGCATGACCCCGTGGCGCTGGCTGCGGCCATCAAGGCGCTGCCACTGCGGCTGGTTCGCGCGCGGCCAATCGACGAAGTCATCAGCACGGCGGGCGGTGTCCGTTTCGAGGCGATGGATGCCCGGCTGATGCTGACCGCGATGCCAGGCGTGTTCTGTGCGGGAGAGATGCTGGACTGGGAAGCGCCGACCGGCGGCTATCTGCTGACGGCCTGCTTCGCCAGCGGGCGGGTTGCCGGGCTGGGAGCCGCAGAGTACTTGCAGGCCTGACGCCCCGCCCGAGCATGGCCCCGAGGCGGGGCAGTATACTTTCGCCCTTCGTCTATCGCCACGCACCAAGGATTACCGATGAGCGCATTACCCGCTTGCCCGAAATGCCATTCCGAGTTCACCTACGAGGATGGGGGGCTCTATATTTGCCCGGAATGCGCTCATGAGTGGTCGCCGCAGGCATCGGCACCGGCCGAAGCGGAAGCCAGGGTTTATCGCGACTCGGCGGGCAACGTATTGCAGGATGGAGATACCGTCACCGTCATCAAGGATCTCAAGCTGAAGGGTTCGGCCGGCACGATCAAGATGGGTACCAAGGTAAAGAACATTCGCCTGGTAGACGGTGACCACGATATCGACTGCAAGATTGATGGCTTTGGCGCCATGAGCCTGAAATCGGAGTTCGTCCGGAAGGTGTGACGGACGAACCAAAAGGAATGGTTCGTAGCGTCTGCCGCAGGAGAAGGTGCTGCCGTCGTCGCGCAAATTCATCAGTTTCTTGCCGAACGCCAACCTACCCCAATGACGCCTTGAGCGCCTGCGCAATCTGACGCGCTGGTGCAGCGAATTTCTGCCAGGGACTCTTGCCGGCCAGACGGCGCACACTGTATATTTATACAGTTGTCGTCGCACCCCGGAAAAGCTGGCTCCTGAAGTCAAGCCCGTGCGGCGCCTGCGCTTTCTCTCCCCCACCCTCGAAAGGCAATCATGTTCGTGGACCGTACCGAAATCATTAACGCCGCCAAGGCACTGCGCGCCAGCCAGGAAGAATCCAGGTACAGCAAGCTCGTCGCGCTCGCGAACAAGCAACTCAAGGCAATGCAAACGGCAATCCAGAGGGGCAAGGACGAATTCGAAACCAGACTGGTACTCGACATCAACGAAGAAAATCCGCAAGCAGCGCTGGAACCGCGCGCGCAACGGCTAGCCGACGACCTCAGAGCGCAGGGCTACACCGCAACGGTGACCACGTTTGCCGAGGTCAGTACCGATCGCAAGAACTGGACGCCGAATATCACGGTCGTCATCGGTCTTGGCGACCTGGTTTCCGAAGGCGACAACGTGATCGCGGAAAGCACGGTGACCGACGAGACGGAAGTCGCGCTGGCTGAGGCAGTTGCAAGTGAAGCGGCCTGACAGCAGGCGGGCAATCCGAGATAAGGACCAGCATCACGGGGCTTCGCGCAGGGTCGCGTGCGTGATGGCTTTTGCAACAAGGGAAATCTGCACGCGATCTACCAGCGGCACCCGATGAGGGAAGCGGCCGCCGGGGCCGCTTCCGGGCCCGGCGGCCGGCCACGGCGCTGCGTGGCGTGCGTGCTTACTGCTTCGGTGTCGGCGCCACCAGCAGGGGCGATGTCACCGGTGCGCGCAGGCCGCCGGCTTGGGTGGGGGCGGCGGCGCCGGCCTGCATTGCGGCGGTCTGGCATTCATCGGCTAGGCGCTGGCCCAAGTTATCGTTAAACAGCATGGCCTTGCTGGGGATTACAACCAGGTCCAGCCCAGAACGCGCATCGTGGAAGCGGTCCGCGCCGGTATGGGTAGCCTCGCGCGGCAGTTTGTAGTCACGGCCCTTCCAGTGCAGTGTCAGGATCGCGTCACGCTGCATGTCGCCGGCAATGTACAGTGTGTTGCCCAGTTCGCACTGCCACTTCTCGCCGCGGGGGGCAGCCTGACTGCCCGGCTTCGAGGCCGACTTGGCAGCGGTGTGCTTGGTGGCAGCCCCCACCGGTACGGTGGCGGTTACCGTGACAATGCCGATCCAGGCGGCAATGAAGAACGCTTTCATGGCTGAATGCCCCCTTCCATCGATGGTCTGACCGCCGCGAGCATGCCAGCCCGCCGCATCAGTCGCTGTTCTCTCGGATTAGCTGGCGCCGGCAACCTAGGCCAGCGCCGGCGGCGCCAAGTCGCCCCGCTTGATGCTCGCTATCGCTCTTCAGCACCTGCCTTGCTTTTCGAGTCCAGGTGGGCAGCGATCTTGGTCGTGATCACCGTGCTCGTGTTGCTGGTGCTCCTCCCATTCCTTTCGCTCCCAGTAACGATGACCATCGTAGTAGCGGTCTCCGTGCCAGCCGACAGCGACTGTCGCCGGCGGAGGTTGAGGCGCAATCACGCACGCAGAAAGACTGACCCCCATTGCTGCAAACAATGCCGCCAACGAAGCGTTTTTCATGCAAATTCCTCCTGAAAGGAAAGAAAAAGCTGGATGAACTACGCCACCTCAATGCAAGTGTCGACCACATTAGGCTTTAGCTACTCTAGGCAACTCCGCGGTAATTGCCAGAGGATGGCGATGCAGACCTTGTCGTTGTTTTCGCAACCAAGTGACATGGTGCGTACAAATGGTTTCGTCCGACCAGCGCAGGCTGCGCATCCGATCTCGCAGCAATAAACAGAGTAGTGGGCCGTTCTACGCCCCTTATCGACCCCGCAAATCGGCGATGACCCAAAAAAATACCCGCAGCCGGGAGGTGCGGGTATCCAAAGTGGTATGGACAAGTCGCGGAATCTGTCCACGTCAGCATCGTGGCACCCGCACACTGACCTGCCAATAATCTTTCTGGACTACCCCATGCGCGTGGGGCCGTGCACACATGGACAAGCGGAGCGGAATCGAGTCCAATCCTGCTTGTCTGTCGTCCTCCGCACTTCTCATGTCGCGTGCCCAGCTCCTGTTGATCGATGACCACACGCTGTTCCGCACGGGGCTAAGGCTTCTGCTGGCCGACAGCCCGAGCGTTGCGTCGATCGTCGAGGCCGGCTCCGTCATGGAGGCTGTCCAGGACCATGGCGACAAGGCTGTCGATATCCTGCTGCTCGATATCCAGATGCCGGGCCTGAATGGCATCGAAGGCATCAAGGTACTGCGCCGTCACTTTGCCAGGGCACCGATCCTGATCGTATCCGGCACGTCCGGTGTCGAGACGATCCCGCCCGAGGCGCGCAAGGATATCGCCGGCTTTCTGCCGAAATCGGCCGATCCTCGCGAGATCGAGGAAGCGATTGCCTGCTGCCTTGCAGGCGCCACGTATTTCCCATCCGAAAGCCCATGCGGCTGCCTCCCGCAGGCGCCCGTCTATGAACCGAGCCAGCTCACGCCGCGCCAGCTGGAGGTGCTGAGCCAGTTGAACCTGGGCCGTTCCAACAAGGTCATCGCCTATCACCTTGGCCTGTCGGAAAACACTGTGCGCGTGCACGTGGCGGCAATACTGGACCACCTTGGTGTGGTCAGCCGCGTGGAAGCGATTCTCGAAGCCCAGCGCCGCGGGCTGGTGCAGGCCCAGCGCTAACCCGCGCACGGCATGCCGCTGTCCCTGCTCCCCCGCTACGACGAACCGCGCCTGCTGGCGGCGCAGATGGAGCTGATCGACCAGAGTTTCGGCATTGCCATGCTCGGCTGCTCGCTTGCGGCGATCATTCTGGGTACGGGCCTGATGCTCACCGGCGGCCATCCGGGTGCCATGCCGTGGGCCGCGGCGATGGTGGTGCTCTGCGCCATCGCACATTTTGGCCGGCTTGCCGTGCCGGACCGGCTGACGGAAGCCCGCGCCGGGCTTTATGCGCGCAGCATGACGGCGATGCTGGTGCTGATTGGCGGCCTGTGGGGACTGGTGGCGTGGCTGTATCTCGATATCCGTTCGCCCGCCGTGGTGATCTGCGTGCTGTCGCTGATCGCGGGCATGAGCGCGGCCGCGCTGGCGGTCTTCTCCGCGTGCCTGCCCGTGGCCATCGGCTTCTTCATTCCATCGATCCTGCCCGTGTGGATCGTATTCCTGGCCACGCGCGACATCGCCTACCTGCCGATGTTCTTTGGCACGCCGCTTTACCTGGTGGTACTGCTGATCTTTGCGCGCAACTACTCGCGTGTGGCGAGCCATTCGATTGCGCTGCGCTTCGAGAATATCGAGCTGATCTCGCAGCTGCGCGACCAGACCGCGCGTGCCGGACAGGCCCAGCGCGAGGCCGAGAATGCCAATCGCGCCAAGTCGGTGTTCCTGGCATCGGCCAGCCACGACCTGCGGCAACCGCTGCACGCGCTGGGGCTGTTTCTTGTGTCGCTCGGACGTACACCGCTTGACTCGCACCAGCGCCAGTTGCTCGATCACATCGAGGCATCGTCCGGCGCCGCGCGCGAGATGCTCAACACGCTGCTCGATTTCTCGAAGCTGGAAGCAGGCGTCATCACGCCAAGGCCACGGCCGTTCCGGCTGCAGCCGATGTTGCACAAGCTGGAAAACGAGTTCGCGCCACAGGCCAATGCACGCGGCCTAATCTATCGCACCCGGGACACCACTGCCACGCTGTTTGGCGACCCGTCGCTGGTCGAACTGATCCTGCGCAACCTGATTGCCAATGCGATTCGCTACACCCGCGCTGGCGGCGTGCTGGTTGCCTGCCGGCCAAAGCGATTCCATGCGTCCATCGAGGTCTGGGACACCGGCATCGGCATTCCAGTCGCGCAGCATCGGGAGATCTTTCGCGAGTTCCACCAGCTTGGCAATCCGGAACGCGACCAGCGCAAGGGCCTGGGCCTCGGCCTGGCCATCGTCGAAGGCCTGGCCCGCACGATGGAAACCCGCGTGACGGTAGCCTCGGTCCCCGATCGCGGATCGGTATTCCGGCTGCGGCTGCCGCAGGCCTGGGCCGCACCAGAAGAAACCGCATTCCCCGGTAGCGTGATGCGGCTGGACGGATTGCGCGTACTCGTCATCGATGACGATCCCGCGATTCGCGAAGCAATGGCCGGGCTGCTGGCTGTCTGGAACTGCCCGTGCCGCACCGCCGAATCCGAGGAAGAGGCACTGGCCATTCTGGACGCCTTCACGCCCGACCTGATCCTTGCCGATTACCGGCTGCGCGGGCATCGCACCGGGCAGGAGGCCATCGCTGCCATCCGCGCACGCATCGGCTCGGCGCTGCCTGCCATCATCATCACCGGCGACACCGCCGCCGACCGGCTGCGCAATGTCCACGCCGGTGGCACCACGTTGCTGCACAAGCCGGTGGTGCCAGGCGAACTCCACGCGGCCATCAGCACGTTGCTGCGCGAGTCTGAATGGTATCGGGCCGAGCAATAAGCCCGAACCACATTCATGCAACAAAAACATGAATGGATCATTCCTATTAATTGGACTTAGGTCAGGCGCCCGACCACACTGCAAGGCAAAGCAGGCCTGATTCCACGGCCAACGCTCACGTCATTCCAGAACCATGACCCAAGCGAGGTGCCTTGCATGAACACCGCCCCACTATTGGACTTGCCGAAACACGACCTGCTGATCGACGGCAAACGCCTGCCGCCTGGCAACGGCGAGTATTCCACCGACATCAATCCGGCCACTGAAGCGCCTATTGCACTGGTGGCGCAAGGCAGCGCCGCCGACGTCGACACGGCTGTGCACGCCGCCCGCGCGGCGCTCAAGGGCTGGGCCGGCATGCGCGCGGCCGACCGGGGCCGCATCCTCTACCGTTTTGCCGATCTGCTGGAGGCCCACGCCGAGGAACTGGTCACACTGGAAAGCCAGGACGCCGGCAAACCGCTTGCCGCAGTGCGGCGCCAGGACATGCCCGCGGTGATCGACACCGTGCGCTACTACGCAGGCTGGTGCGACAAGATCAATGGCAGCGTGATACCGGCGCGCCCGGATGCGCTGACTTATACGGTGCGCGAGCCGGTGGGCGTAGTGGCCGCGATCATTCCGTGGAATTTCCCGCTGATGATCGGCATGTGGAAGATTGCTCCGGCGCTGGCGTGTGGCTGCACGCTGATCGTCAAACCAGCCGAGATCACGCCGCTGACGGCGCTGCGCATGGCCGAGCTGGCGCTGGAAGCCGGCGTGCCGCCGGGCGTTTTCAATGTGGTCACCGGCAAGGGCAGTGTCGTGGGCAACGCGTTGGTCGCCCATCCGGGCATCGACAAGGTGACGTTCACCGGATCACCTGGCGTTGGGCGCGGCATCATGCAGGGCGCGGCTGGCAACTTCAAGCGCGTGACGCTGGAGCTTGGCGGCAAGTCCGCCAACGTGATCTTCGCCGATGCCAATATCGATGCCGCCACGCGCGCCGCGGCGTCGGGCATCTTCTTCAACTCAGGCCAGGTTTGCTCGGCCGGATCGCGCATCCTGGCACAGCGGCAAATCTACGACGAAGTGGTGGAACGGCTGGCCACACGCGCCAGGGCGATCCGCGTGGGCGACCCCGCCGCCCCCGATACGACGATGGGCCCGGTGGTGTCCGCAGCGCAGATGAAGACGGTGCTCGACTATGTGGAAATCGGCAAGCGCGAAGGTGCCAGCGCGGTGACCGGCGGCGCACGCATCGGCGAACGCGGCTTCTTTGTGGAGCCGACCGTGTTCGCCAACGTCGAGCATGAGATGCGGATCTCGCAGGAGGAGATCTTTGGCCCGGTGGCCAGCGTGATTCCGTTCGAGGATGAAGCCGATGCGGTGCGCATCGCCAATGGCACTGCGTTCAGCCTGGCAGCGGGCGTGTGGAGTGCCGACATCGCGCGCGTGCACAAGGTGGCCGGCGAGTTGCGGGCAGGCACCGTGTGGATCAACACCTATGGCTACACCGATGTGCGCCTGCCATGGGGCGGCGGCGGCGACTCGGGCCTGGGCCGTGAGCACGGTGACGCGGCCATCGAGAACTTCACGGAGCCGAAAGCGATCTGGCTGTCGCTGCGCTAGGCGCGCAGTCTGCCAGCACCGCCAGCACTCAATAGCCACGCCCCGCCCGATTCGCACTGGGCGGGGATCTTTGTCGCCGGGACACGGCAGTCAGCCAATCATCCGCATAGGCAACAGTGCGTAGGCAACCGTCAGCGCACCAACGATTGCTGGCGACACATACTTCAGCGCAATACTCTGCGATTGCACGCCCAGATAGGCGTACATGCAGACCAGGACCATGGCGCAACCGAAGACAAGGCCGTCATAGACTTGCATGGATGTCTCCCAGAGTTCGTTCTTCGACTACTTCTGTGAAGGCGGGATTCGCATGTGGGGGCTCCCGTCTTTACTGCCCAACGCAATCTATTGAGGCCATGGTCGCGCTTGTCACCCGGACGCGACAATCATGGTAATCCCTTCGTTTCTGGCAATTTTCGATGCTGCAGCGCCGCAGATCGCGGCGCTTGCGTCACCGCTTCTGGCGCAGGCCGAAGTCAATGAGTAAATGTGCGGACGCAACGCGGCCCCTGCGTGACCATTGTCAAACTGGCCGAATCGCCATCTCCCTAGAATCTGCAGACGAAGATTCCCAACGTTTGATCCACTGCAGGAGAGTTGACGATGTTTCCGGAATATCGCGAACAGATTTCCATGCTCAAGGTGCATGACGCCCGCTTCGGCAGGTTGTTCGACATGCACAACGACCTGGACCAGAAAATCAGGAACATGGAAGCGGGGCTGGACCCGTCCACGTCAATGGAGATCGAGAGACTGAAGAAGGAAAAGCTGCGGCTCAAGGACGAGCTTTACGCGATCCTGCGCAAGACGCGCCCCTGAGGCGTCACATCGCAAATGTTGAAAGGCAGGGTCAGCCCTGCCTTTTTGTTTATGCCCGGCTGACGCCGACTGCCAGCCTACCGCTGGCCGAAATTTGCATCCCTGAACAACTTTTCCAGCCCGCGTGGCTGCGATCGCCAGTACTGTTTTGGCGCATCGACACTCGCACCAAGCGTGGCCGCCGCATGCCACGGCCAGCGCGGATCGTAGAGCATGGCGCGCGCAATCGAGATCACATCGGCTTCATTGTTGGCGATGATCGCTTCGGCCTGCTCCGCTTCGGTAATCAGACCGACCGCCATCGTCGGCAGGCCCACTTCCGCCTTGACGCGCTGGGCATATGGCACCTGATAGCCGGGGCCAAGCTTGATGGCCTGCTGCGGTGACACGCCTCCGGTGCTCACATGCACCGCGGCGCTGCCGCGCGCCTTCAGTTCGTGCGACAGCGCGATGGTGCCGTCGATATCCCACCCGTTCGGCACCCAGTCCGTTGCCGACACGCGCATCCACACGGGCCTGTCGGCCGGGAATGCTTCGCGCACCGCATCGAACACCTCCAGCGGAAAGCGCATGCGGTTCTCAAGGCTGCCGCCATATTCATCAGTGCGGTGATTGGCAATCGGCGAGAGGAACTGGTGCAGCAGATAGCCGTGCGCGCCATGCACCTCGATACCTTCAATGCCGAGGCGCGCTGCACGTTTTGCTGCCGCGACAAAGTCGTCGCGAATCTTCTTCATGCCGGCGCGGTCGAGCGCAGCCGGCAGGGCCTCACCGTCGGCATGCGGCACTGCAGACGGTGCAACGCTCTGCCAGCCGCGCGGCTGGTCCGGCCGGATCTGCTTGCCGCCATCCCAGGGCACATGGCTCGATGCCTTGCGGCCCGCGTGCCCAAGCTGCATCGTCAAGGCGATCGGTGAATACCTGCGCACGGCATCGACGACACGGCCGAGCGCGGCTTCGTTTGCATCGTTGTACAGGCCCAGGTCGTCCGGCGTAATGCGGCCCTCGGGCGAGACGGCCGTGGCTTCGATGATCAGCAGGCCGGCGCCGGACAACGCCAGATGGCCAAGGTGGATCATGTGCCAGTCAGTGGCGCAGCCTTCGTCGGCCGAGTACTGGCACATGGGCGCAATGGCAATGCGATTGGCGAGTTCCAGATTGCCAATCTTGTATGGATCGAAGAGATGGGGCATGCGGGCAGTCCTTGCGGGGCGTGGTGGTCCGGGCGATTGTAGTCGCCGTTGGAAAGCCCTGCTGACCCTGCCGCCGGCATGGATTACCACCCATGCCCCGCGTCGGCCGCCTTGCGTGCGCCTACGACGCCTCGACGATATCCTCAAGCTTCCACTGCTTGTCGAACCAGGGCTTGAGCGGCCCGTAAAGCCGGAAGATCGTGAACCAGCTCTTGCCCGGGATCGTCTGGATCCAGTTCCCGGACTTGCCGGCCGGGGCCTGCGGGCCGAAGTAGATATCCACCGACCCATCGGCATTCTTCGTCAGCGACTTCTCGCTGGACAGGCTTGGGAACTGCTGGTCCGTCTGCAGCATCGAGCGTGTCTGCGTGTCATAAACCACCACCGACCAGAAGTCCTTGGCTGGCACGTTCGCCGGCACGTGCATGCGGTAGGTCTTGCCGCCATCGAACGGATTGCCTGCGGCATCCAGGTTCGAGGCGGCATACTGCGAGCCGATGCCCGGCATCGCCACGGCCATCGCCGGTGTATCAATCGTGGCCGCGTAGAAGAACAGTGTGCGCGCATCGAAGTTGCGTGCGCCGTTATTCAGCCACTCATAGCTGCCGCCGATAAACGGCGTGGTCCAGCGCCGGTCCGGGAAGATCAGCGAGGCCTTGTCGCGATTGCGGAAATCTATCGCCCGCGCCGACGCGTTGCCCACGGCCACCGAATCGGTCAGGATCTGCTTCATGCGGTCATCAGGCGCGAACGGTTTGCCTTTCTCCATGCCGATGGCCGAGAACAGACCGGTCATGTCGGGGCCATAGGCACCCGCCGGTTCTTCCTGGATGATCTGGTTGACCTCCTCGAAGAACTTGAAGTTGTTCGCGTGGACGGTGTTCATCACCTTGCCGGACAGGTTGATGAACTTCGTCTCGGGCGGACGCGCCGCATCGGCCAGACGATAGACCCTGAGCCCGGCCTTCAGGCTGGCCACGCCCGGTTTCGGATCACCATGCTGCATGAAGGCGCGGCCGAACAGCAGGTTGCCGTAGGTAGGCGACTTGATGATGAAGTAACCGCTGGACGGCAGCGTGCCCTTGTAGTCCGGCGGCACGAACAGGTACTTTCCGCCCTTGCCCTTGTCCGGTCCCGCATTGCCCATGTCGGTGACATAGCGGAACCAGAAGTCGTCCACCACCCCGAGAATGTTCGGCGGGGTTTCAACCACCACCGGCCCGTCCTTGAGGTCCATCCAGTTCCAGAAGTAGATGGTTTCCGAATTCGCCGTCAGGTACAGCGATTTCGAGTCCATCAACTGCTCGTAGACGCCCACCGTGCTGCCAACCGCGCCGACACTGCGCAGGCCGGTACGAATCGCGACCAGGGAGGCGCCGGGCACACCGTTCAGGAATGCCTCCACCCCACGCGAAAAGTCGAGGTTGTCAAAGACCTTCCGTGCCGTCTCCGGCGTCGGCACGCCGTCGAAATACTCGAGCCTGCCAATGCGCGTATCGACCGAAGATGGTGTGGTGATCTCGGGCGGAATCGGCGTGGTCATCCGGTAGGTCGACGGCGCCTGCTGCGTCGAGCATGCGGCAAGGCCTGCGCCCAGCAGCACCAGGCAGCCGAGTTTGGCGGAAGCGGAAAGGGACACGGGAGACGGCTCCATTGGTGACGGGTACGAAACCCGCAACATAGCGCAGCCACCCTGCCCCGTCGATTTCAAAGTCTTTGGCGCCGATATAAGGAATTTCGATGCACGAGGTTTCGATGACCCGCCGCAACGCGGCGGGTCATCCTTGAAGCGTCTTACTGACTCAGCTTCGTGACGGTCAACTGCGGATCGGCGGCGATGGCCTGCTCCGAGAACGGCAGCGAGATCCAGCGCTTGGCCGAGAACTGCTGCATCTGGTCCCAGGCATGCGGCGACGCCGGATCGACCGACTGGCCGTAGACCAGCAGCGCCTGCGCCACCGGACCGTTCGCGTCGAAGCCCACCGTCTGCACATAGCTGGTGCCGAAATACACCTGCAGACCATCCGCGGACACCGGCTTGCTCGTCAGCTTGTTCAGCACGCCTTCGTACTCCTCGCCACCGTGCAGCGGGATCAGGCCCTTCGGTGACCGGGCTGCCTGCACTTCGCCGAGCGGCGCATCGAGCGCGAAACCGGCCTTGTGCATGGCCGCCACGGCGTCCTTGAGCGCCTTGATTACCGCGGTGCTGACCGCCGGGTCCTGCATGTGCAGGCCGCGCGGCGTGTTGACCGGATCGTCCGGGTTGAACGCGACAGCATAGACGTGCGGGATCACGTGGGCGCGCATCCAGAACTCGCGGAACAATGGCGCGGCACGGCTTTCCAGGTTGCTGCGGCGGTCCCACTTGCCCAGCGCCGTACAGCCGTCGCGCAGTTCGCTATCGGCCTGCACGGCCTTGGCGTGACACGCGCGCAGCAAATCATCGAGCACCAGTTCCGAGGCCAGGTTGCGGTCGCGGAACAGCACAGCCTGCAGGCTTTCGATATCGAAGCGGTTACCCGGCAGACCATCGACACCCGACAGACGCTTGCCGATTTCCATCAGGCCTACGCGCGTGCGCAGGCGCTGCGGCACGGCCTGGGGGCCAAGCACCGGCGAGAACCCTTCCATCTTCTGCGCCGGATTGGTCAGCCAAGAACTGTCGTTGCTGTTGGCCACGAAGTCGTCGCGCTCCAGCACAGGCATCGCCGACGGCGGCACCAGGCCCGGCACCGGCGACGCCGGATCGACCGTCCAGTTGCAGGCGCTGCGCGAGCCGTCGAGCAGCACCATGCCGGTACCCACCATCAGCTTCTTCGCCAACATGGCGCCATCGCCGGCCGGGGCGCAGCGCTGCAGCATCTGGGCGGAGACATTAGGCGTGACCGAGACATCGGCAAACAGCGCACGGCCCGAGCGGTCGGTAGCGATCGTGTTGACCCAGGGAATGCCAAGGTTGCCCACCGCATTGCGGATCTCGCCAACGTTATGCGCGCGTGCAATGTTCAGCCACGTGTCGATCGAACGCATGTTGTTCTGATTGGCATCGCGCAGCGTGTAGGCCTTCTGCGCGGTCCACGGCAGCCCTGCGGCAGGCATCGACACTACCGGGCCGTACTCGGTCATGTAGAACGTATGCGAGCGCTGCTCGGTGCGGCCGTCGGCCAGTTTCGCCGAGTAGGTGACCGTCTTGGTGGTCATCTTGTGCGGCTTGCCGTCAATCAGGTAGGTCGTGGGGTCGCCATCGGCCAGCTTCAGTTCGAACAGCGTGAAGCGGCGCGCCGTGGACACCGTGTGGGTCCAGGCCACGTCCTTGTTGAAGCCGATGCTGATGATCGGGAACGACGCGATCGACGCGCCCATGACGTCGAGCTTGCCCGGCACCGTCAGGTGCGCCTGGTAGAAGCGGTTGGTCGTAGTCCACGGAAAGTGCGGGTTGCCAAGCAGCAGGCCGGAACCATTGGCGGTGGCCGACTTGCCGAACGCCCAGCCGTTGCTGCCGATCGGCGGATCGAGCAGTTGCAGGTCACGATTGACGGCATCGAAATCGATCGAGGCGACGTCCACCTGCGCGGGCGCTCCAGCCGCTATTGCGGCCGTTGCAGCCATTGCGGTCTTTGCAGCCTGCGGCGGCGCAGCGGCGACAATGCCGGCCGCGAGCGCTCCAGCGCTGGCCTGGATGCTCTTCTCTTCAGCCAGACGCGCCATGTCGATGGCCGTGATCGGCCGCACCCACGCCGCATCGCGGCACGCGGCGGGACGCTTCGACGGCGGCGTATCGCGCAGGTAGCGGTTATAGCCGGCGATATAGCCACGCAGCAGCTCATGCGCCTCGGGCGACTGCTGCGCGGCAGCGGCCTGCAGCGCATCGTCGTCGATGATCGCGCGGAAGAACGCGTCGGCATCGGCATTGCGCATCGGCTTGAACGAGACTTCCGTGCTGCCATCCGGCCCGAACGTCGCGGAACGCTCGCCGCTGACCGTCACCACCTGATTGGCCATCAGGCAAACGTTGTCCTGCGCAAAGGCATAGGCCATGCCGAACGCCACGCTGGCGTAATCGTTGGCGCGGATATGGGGAATCCCGTAGGACGTGCGGCGAATCTCGGCGCTGAGGCCCTGGTCGCTCCAGTTGCCGTTGCCGGTGGCGCAGCCGCTCAGGGCAGCAGCCGCCAGCGTGGCCGTGCCAAGCACGACCGCACCGCGCGCAATGCGTGGGGTCATCTGTCTCTCTCCTGTTTTGCTTTGTTGTCGTGGCGGCAGCGGGCAGGCCGCTTTCCACCAGCAGCAATGGTCAGGCAAACCGGGGGATGACAGATAGAGCTATTTTCGCCAGATGGCGTGCCGATCCCGCCAGCCACAACTCTCGGGCTCGGCGGCGGGATCGGCGACTCGCAAAGGCAGTCAGAACTTTGGGATGCGGAGGGTCTTGGAAATCATCAACGACCCCGACAGCACGAACAGCAGTGCCATCGGATGCAGCGTTCCCGGGCCGATGTCCCACGCCCCGCCGACCAGTGCATCGCCAATACGGCCATGGGACGCGCACCAGGCCAGGATCGCGGTCAGCACCACGCTGGTCGGGATCGGCGTGCCTTCGAAGTATTTGACCTTGCCGGAATCTTCAGCCAGCGTCTCGGCCGTGACATTGAAGCGTGCCAGACGGCTCACCCCGCAGCACACGAAATAGATCAGCGCGGCCAGGTCCCAGCCGCCACGCATGCCGGCCGCAAATGCCAGCGTGGCCGGGCCGACTCCGAAGGAGATGATGTCGGACAGCGAATCGAGTTCGCGGCCTAGCGCAGAGTGCGCATGGCGCCAGCGGGCAATGCGCCCGTCGAGCACGTCGAAGATGAACGCGGCAGGCGCCAGCGCCGCCGCGATGTAGAAGTTGCTGAGCGACGGCTCGGCAACGAAGAACATCGCAAAGAACACCGAGCCCATGCCGCACGCCGCGTTGGCCAGCGTGAAGAAGTCGGCCAGTTGCAGGTCGCGCAGCATCGAGAAATGCCGGGGACGCTGTTGAGGGGTCGACATGCGCTCTGCTCCTTCGTCAGGTGGCACCGCCACTCACAGAACCGTGTTGACGTGATGCACCTGCGGCGGCGCGGCGAAGCAGTCGCTGACAAGCTTGCGCCATTCCTGGAAGTTATCCGACTCGCGGAAGTGCACCATGTGGTCTTCCACGGTCTCCCAGGCCACCACCAGCGTGTAGCGCGACGGCTCCTCGATCACGCGCTGCAGGTTCATCGCGTGGCAGCCCCGGGCGCTCAGGAACAGCGGCTTGGCCTTTGCCACGCCGGCTTCGAACTGCGCTTCCATGCCGGGCTTGATCGTGATCTGGGCAATTTCATGAATCATGATGGGTCTCTCTGGTTTCTTGCTGGATGAATGTCTGACCGGGCGCGGAGCCGCGCCGCATGGCGTCTACCTTAGCAGATTCGTGCGCCCCTGCTCAGCCGCTGACCTTGTGCCTTGCAAGGCTTTGCACGAGGTAGACCACCACCAGCGCATTGGCAATGGCCAGGCCGATATGCAGCCAGGTAGGATGCCGCACCGCCTCGTAGATCTCGACGGGAATATAGATGCCGCCGGACCACACGCCGATCCAGTTGCCCCAGGCAAGCCCCTTCCACAGGCCATAGGCCTCGGCAAAGCGCATCACTGCGTACACGGCGGCAGACCCGCCGATGGCCCAGAGGCGCCCGTCGGACGGATTCGCCAGCAGGGAAAGAAAGATGGTTGGATAGTGGCTGGCCGGGTTGACATGAATACGGGTGATGATGGCCTCGGCCAGGGCCTGTGCATCACGGTGCAGCAGCGCCATCAGGCCAACACCGGCCAGGATGACGAGCGCCCCCTTGGCGGCCTCGAACAGCGCGATACCCTTGAGTCCCAGTGGTGATCCGGAGTGAGCCATGGCGAAATCGGAGAAGGTGTCGAAGTCGCCATTGTGCTGTCATCCGCGCGCCGGTGCTAGCGTCCCCCCTCGCGCTCGACCATCGGGCCGCTGGCGCTGATGTGCCCCGCAGCCTCAAGGGCGCCATTCACGGTCAGCGGCCCATCGACATACAGATCGCCACGCACCACCATCGTCCCGTGCACCGTCAACGGGCCATGGAACACCTTGAGGAGCCCGGCCTCCGGCGGACGCCCATATCCGCCCGGCGACGCGAACCAGTCCGCCGTCAGCGGACCGTTGGCAAAGACATTGCCGTCGACCCTGAGTGTGCCGGTGATGGTTGCCGGCCCTTCAACCCGAGCCGATCCGCCAACGACGATGGGGCCAGTAGTGGCGGGCTGGGCGTCGGCGTGCGGTGACAGCGTCATAGCGAAAACGATTGCAGCGGCGGCCGTAATCAAATTCGATCTCATATCGGCCCTCCAAAACAAAACTGGCGCGGGTTTCCAGTGTAGTGCTCCGAAAACGCCACGCCAGCGTGAAATTGCCAATTGTTACTCCCCTCTCCCGCACTGCGGGAGAGGGGTTGGGGG